>NZ_NRQU01000172.1 GCF_004119495.1 Flavobacterium sp. YO12 | reverse complement strand
CTAAGGAGTTGCTGGAAAGTCAGTCTTTTGAAAGTTTGGAAGGAAACAACCAATAATACAACAGCAACAATTACAGATTATTTAGCGGCTATAAAAGGAGATACAGGAGCGCAAGGTCCTCAAGGAATTGCTGGAAAAGGAATAACAACTACAGTTGATAATGGTAAACGGAACTTTTACTTTTACATATACGGACGGTA
>NZ_NRQU01000171.1 GCF_004119495.1 Flavobacterium sp. YO12 | reverse complement strand
GTTAAGCCTGTTGGTACTGTTACCGGGGTAACTTTTACCTCACCTGGGTTAGTACCCACTACTACTGCTGCTCCGTTTAATTTATCATTCAACGTTAAGGCTGGTGTTGTTCCGCCTGTGTAACCATTGATCGAAGATGTCGTTTCTGTAACGGCACAAATAAAATTCGACACAACAATATTGCCAGAAGATTCTGAAATACAGCCTGCAGCG
>NZ_NRQU01000170.1 GCF_004119495.1 Flavobacterium sp. YO12 | reverse complement strand
AAAGTAATGTAACTTGGTATGATACTGCAAATGGCGGAAATGTAATTTCGGCAGGAACAGCACTTGTAAACGGAACCGTTTATTATGGTTCATTAACAGTGGGAACTTGCGAAAGCATTACACGTTTAGCTGTAACTGCAATACTAAACAATGCAGGAACACCAACAGGAAATGCAGCACAAGAGTTTTGTTCAATATCAAATGCTTTGGTTTCAGATTTAGTTACTAATG
>NZ_NRQU01000169.1 GCF_004119495.1 Flavobacterium sp. YO12 | reverse complement strand
TTAAGCCTGTTGGTACTGTTACCGGGGTAACTTTTACCTCACCTGGGTTAGTACCCACTACTACTGCTGCTCCGTTTAATTTATCATTTAACGTTAAGGCTGGTGTTGTTCCGCCTGTGTAACCATTGATCGAAGATGTCGTTTCTGCTACTGCATCGATTGTAGGCTGGCTAACTACTATAACTGAAGTTACTTCATCACAGTTTCCTGGATTGGTTACTTCGCAGATTTT
>NZ_NRQU01000168.1 GCF_004119495.1 Flavobacterium sp. YO12 | reverse complement strand
GAGATGTAGTGTTAAAAACGGCTACAGTTGATACTTTAATGGGAGGATTAAAACCTATTCGAGAAGGCGGCGGGCACCAATCTGTTTCGCTTAGAATGTCAGATCCAAAAGGTCGTGAATATGTAATGCGCGCCATGAAAAAAGTGCTACAGCATTTTACAGTCAGTTGCTTTAAAGATCAATATGTTGTAAACGAATTTGCTGATACTTACGCAGAGAATTCTTATTAGATTT
>NZ_NRQU01000167.1 GCF_004119495.1 Flavobacterium sp. YO12 | reverse complement strand
CCATTTACAAGTGCTGTTCCTGCCGAAACTACATTTCCGTCATTTGCGGCATCATACCAAGTTACATTACTTTCGTTTGTAACTAAATCAGAAACCAAAGCATTTGATGCTGAACAAAACTCTTGTGTTGCACTTCCTGTTGGTGCTCCTGCATTGTTTAGTATTGCAGTCACAGCTAAACGTCTAATGCTTTCGCAAGTTCCCGCTGTTAATGAACCATAATAAACTGTTCCA
>NZ_NRQU01000166.1 GCF_004119495.1 Flavobacterium sp. YO12 | reverse complement strand
CAACAGGTGCAACCAGTTTTACTGGCGGAGCAGTAACCGTGTGTCAGAATGCGCCAAATGAAACGTATACTGCAACAGCATCCAACAGCACTTCCATTGTATATTCTGTATCACCTCCAGCAGCGGGTACTATAGATCCTAATACAGGAGTTATGAACTGGGACGCTGCTTTCAGCGGAACGGCAACCATAACAGCGACTTCTACTGGTTTATGCGGCACCACAACAGCGGATAGAGTAGTAACGGTGAATCCTT
>NZ_NRQU01000165.1 GCF_004119495.1 Flavobacterium sp. YO12 | reverse complement strand
CAGATGGAAAAGACGGAAGCAAACGGAATTGACGGAGCAGTTGGACCACAAGGTTTGCAAGGAATCGCTGGAACTAATGGAGCAGATGGAAAAGACGGAGTTGACGGAGCAGTTGGACCACAAGGTTTACAAGGAATCGCTGGAACTAACGGTGCTGACGGAAAAGACGGAATTGACGGAGCTGTAGGACCGCAAGGTTTACAAGGATTACAAGGAATCGCTGGAGCAAACGGAGCAGATGGAAAAGACGGAGTTGATGGAGCTGTAGGACCACAA
>NZ_NRQU01000164.1 GCF_004119495.1 Flavobacterium sp. YO12 | reverse complement strand
TCGTCCAGTTTGTCATTTCGACCGAGGGGAGAAATCTTCGCAAGAAACTCTACAAAGATTGGCATTTACTTTGAGGAGCTACTAACGAAGATTTCTCCTTCGTCGAAATGACAAGATTGTGTTATACGTTAGATTTCTTGACTCATCGCAATGATTAGTTTGTTTTTTATCTTTCGCGTGAGGGATAGCAGCAAGCTACCGAAGTAGCGCGAATAGCCCGACCGCAATAAAAAAGTGGGACGAATACTAACGTTATGCTGTAGTCGGCCATTTTTTTATTGTGG
>NZ_NRQU01000163.1 GCF_004119495.1 Flavobacterium sp. YO12 | reverse complement strand
TACGGCGGAACTGGAACATACACTTATTCTTGGAAAAAAGACA
Source organism: Flavobacterium sp. YO12 (assembly GCF_004119495.1). Lineage (GTDB taxonomy): Bacteria > Bacteroidota > Bacteroidia > Flavobacteriales > Flavobacteriaceae > Flavobacterium. The sequence goes on along the minus strand of NZ_NRQU01000163.1, from coordinate 245 downwards.
CCAATGCAATTGCAGCAACTTCTCAGGATTTAACTGGAATTGGCGCTGGAACTTACGAAGTAACGGTTACGGATGCTAACGGATGTACTGCTGTTAAAACAATTACAATCGGACAGCCTGCTGCTGCGATAAACATTACAGAAAATTCTAAAACAGATGTAAAATGTTTCGGACAATTAACTGGAGCTATCGATTTGACTGTAACCGGCGGAACTGGAACATACACTTATTCTTGGAAAAAAGAC
>NZ_NRQU01000162.1 GCF_004119495.1 Flavobacterium sp. YO12 | reverse complement strand
ATCAACTTTCACGACTTCTGATTTAACAGGAGCACAAGGAATTGCTGGAAAGTCAGCTTTTGAAATTTGGAAGGAAACAACCAATAATACAACAGCAACTAATACAGATTATTTAGCGGCTATAAAAGGAGATACTGGAGCTCAAGGTCCACAAGGAACTGCTGGAAAAGGAATCACAACTACAGTTGATAATGGAAACGGAACTTTTACAATTACTTATACTGACGGTACAACTTTTACCACTTCTAACTTAACAGGACCAAAAGGAGAAACTGGAGCACAAGGAGCCACAGGAAATAATGGAAAAGGAAT
>NZ_NRQU01000161.1 GCF_004119495.1 Flavobacterium sp. YO12 | reverse complement strand
CTAAATATGAGGTATTTTACTCCAGGTCAATTAGCTGGTTTAAAAGGTGCTGATGGAGCAGTTGGAAAAGACGGAGCTGATGGGACTGATGGAAAAGATTTCAAATATGAGGATTTTACCCCAGGTCAATTAGCTGGTTTAAAAGGTGCTGATGGAACTAATGGAAAAGACGGATCTAATGGGATTGATGGAAAAGATGGAGTTGACGGTGCAGTAGGACCGCAAGGTTTACAAGGAATTGCTGGAACAAACGGTGCTGATGGAAAAGACGGAAAAGATGGAATTGATGGAGCTGTTGGACCACAAGGATTACAAGGTATCGCAGGAACAAACGG
>NZ_NRQU01000160.1 GCF_004119495.1 Flavobacterium sp. YO12 | reverse complement strand
CATTAGGAACACTTCGGAGAGCGGGTAATCGTAAAAAGTCGGGAGACTTTTAGCAACATTATAATTTCTAAGGAATAAAAAAATTGCGCAAAGTCAGAGACATTTGCCCAGCTTTTTATGAGAACTCTTCACGGAGCAGGGGAACTCTTCGCGGAGCGGGCTACACTACCGCAAAACTTTATATTTTTCTTTGAATTATTAAAATAATCCAAATTATAATTCCGAAGATAATTGAGAACACAAAATCACTTGTGTCAAAATTACTAGAATTAAAAACGTATCGAATTCCTACAGAAGCAATACAAGCTATTAAAAGTTTTAAAAACCTATTTTTATTCATAATATACAAATTTCCCTGCTGCGCAAAT
>NZ_NRQU01000159.1 GCF_004119495.1 Flavobacterium sp. YO12 | reverse complement strand
GTTTCCATTATCAACTGTAGTTGTAATTCCTTTCCGTTATTTCCTGTTGCTCCTTGAGGACCTTGCGCTCCTGTATCTCCTTTTACTCCTGCAATTCCTTGAGGACCTGTTGCTCCAGTTTCTCCTTTTGCTCCGTCAGTTCCTTTTGGTCCTGTTAAATTAGAAGTGGTAAAAGTTGTACCGTCAGTATAGGTAATTGTAAATGTTCCGTTTCCGTTATCAACTGTCGTTGTAATTCCTTTTCCATTATTTCCTGTAGCTCCTTGCGCTCCAGTTTCTCCTTTTGCCCCGTCAGTTCATTTTGGTCCTGTTAAATTAGAAGTGGTAAAAGTTGTACCGTCAGTATATGTAAAAGTAAAAGTTCCGTTACCGTTATCAACTGTAGTGGT
>NZ_NRQU01000158.1 GCF_004119495.1 Flavobacterium sp. YO12 | reverse complement strand
CATTAGTAACTAAATCAGAAACCAAAGCATTTGATGTTGAACAAAACTCTTGTGTCGCACTTCCTGTTGGTGTTCCTACATTATTTATAATTGCTGTTACGGCTAAACGTGTGATGCTTTCGCAAGTTCCTGCTGTTAATGAACCATAATAAATTGTGCCGTTTACAAGAGTTGTTCCTGCCGAAACTACATTTCCGCCATTTGCAGCATCGTACCAACTCACATTACTTTCGTTTGTAACTAAATCAGAAATTAAAGCATTTGATGTTAAACAAAACTCTTGTATTGCACTTCCTGTTGGTGTTCCTGCATCATTTATAATTGCTGTTACGGCTAAACGTGTGATGCTTTCGCAAGTTCCTGCTGTTAATGAACCATAATAAACTGTT
>NZ_NRQU01000157.1 GCF_004119495.1 Flavobacterium sp. YO12 | reverse complement strand
ACTCTCATAACAGGTGATTTACAATTGAAGTTTTTTCTGCTTCTTGTGGGGTTTTTCTTCATTTCACTGCACTTTCTTTATTTTGCCGCGAAGGTGCCAAGCCGAAAAGTCTTATTTTCTGCTCGTTTTGACCTCACAGAGTCCCCAAGATGCTTAGTTTTTAATTTTATCTCTTATGAAAACAAATGCCCTAGCCCCGATAGCAGCGGAAATCCTTTTGCTTTTTCCTTTAAAAAGCAAAAGATTGCAGCGGATAGCGGGATTTAGCTCCTAATACATACTAAAATTCCAAATCCCAATTCTGATCGTTTAAATCAAATTTTCAGTTTTATCTATCTTATGCATTAGACGCACTGCGGTGCGTCTCTACAGAAAATTAGAATTTGATTAATTCTATACATATATATAT
>NZ_NRQU01000156.1 GCF_004119495.1 Flavobacterium sp. YO12 | reverse complement strand
GGCATTTGGAAGGATTGAGCTTGTATTTTCTTTGAAAAATTCAATTTGCAAAATATCTGTTGTTTCAGATTTTTCTTTTAGTTTGCCACTTAGAAAATAATTCAAAAATTGAGATTTCCCACTTCCATGATTACCCAGCAATAGAATTTTAACAGGGTAGTAACCTTTTATAATTTTTCCTTCGCTATTTAGTATAAAAACTCGATTCTTTGCAATTTCTAAGTGATTCTCTCTAACTGATAGAATAAGATTGTTATTTCTTGAAAAACCTGTATCATTTACTTGCAAGTGCTCAAGATGACTTTCATTTTCAAATAGATCATGAATATTTTCCAATGGATTGTTTGAAATATCCAGTGCTTTAATTGATAAATGAGCCAAAGGAGAAATATCAAAAACATTATTATCGCTTAAG
>NZ_NRQU01000155.1 GCF_004119495.1 Flavobacterium sp. YO12 | reverse complement strand
ATCACCTTTTATTCCTGCAGTTCCTTGTGGTCCTGTTGCTCCTGTATCTCCTTTACTCCTGCAGTTCCTTGAGGACCTTGTGCTCCTGTATCTCCTTTGCTCCTGCAGTTCCTGCAATTCCTTGAGGTCCTGTTGCTCCAGTTGCTCCTTTTGGTCCTGTTAAGTTAGACGTTGTAAAAGTTGTACCATCAGTATAAGTAATTGTAAAAGTTCCGTTTCCATTATCAACTGTAGTTGTAATTCCTTTTCCGTTATTTCCTATTGCTCCTTGAGGACCTTGTGCTCCTGTATCTCCTTTTGCGCCAGCAGTTCCTGCAATTCCTTGAGGTCCTGTTGCTCCAGTTGCTCCTTTTGGTCCTGTTAAATTAGAAGTGGTAAAAGTCGTACCGTCAGTATAGGTAATTGTAAATGTTCCGTTTCCATTATCAACTGTAGTTGTAA
>NZ_NRQU01000154.1 GCF_004119495.1 Flavobacterium sp. YO12 | reverse complement strand
CAAAGAGTTCTCCGTACCATTTGGCGGCACCTTCAAATTCAGAATTGAAGTAATATGAGTTTCCGAGTTTTTTAAATAAATCCTCAGACTTATATCCTTTTTCGGCTACCCTTTCATAGGTCTTAATGGCGTCAACATAAGCATATCCATCGTATTTTTTATCACCTGAATTAACCTTTGACTGCTGTGAATAGCCGTAAAAAATATTTAATAGTATTAAGCAAAGGAGCGTATAATTTTTCATAATAATAAGTTTTAGAAGAAACGAGGAGTTGTCATTTTACCATTTTTCTTGAAGAATTCATATCGCAGGAATATCTCATGAGATCCTGAGTTGTAATTATTTAAGTTTGTTGTTTCTCGGTCGTAACCGTAACCTAAATAAAGTCCGTCTGTGATTTGAAATCCAACCATTGCACTTAAAGAGGCACTCCATCTATAAGCTGCTCCAACTACAAATTTTTCAAAAAACATAAAGTTAGCAGAAATATCAACTTGTAGAGGTGCTCCTTCGACCATTTTGG
>NZ_NRQU01000153.1 GCF_004119495.1 Flavobacterium sp. YO12 | reverse complement strand
ATTTGATGCGTTTCCAAAACCACCGGCATTTAATTCGCCTGCATTTGATGGACCAGCATAACTTCCGTCACCATTAAAATCGATCCATTCCCAAAGACTGTAATCTATGGCGCCTTCTGCATCTGGTATGTTTTTAGTTACAACACCATCATTATTTGCATCGTACCATTCGTCTTGTACACCATTTCCATTAACATCATACCAAACATAATCTCCTAAAACAGGAAGGTTTGATTTTCCGTATTCGAAGTTATGAACTTGGAATTCACATTCTTTAAGAGTAGTAAAGAACAAGCTCGAGTCGACAGGGTAAAGTTGATATGCACTATTTAAATTGGCATCTTGAACTTGAACTAAATAACTTCCTGCAGGCATTCCTGTGAAGCTGTACATACCATCGGCTCCAGTTACGCGCAGTAAGATTGGTCCTGTAGTTGTACCTTGAGGAATTAATGTTACTGGAACATTTGCAATAGGAGTGTTAGTATCTACATTGATAATTTGTCCAGATATTTTAACTTTATAATTTGGTTCAGTAATAACAACGGTTGCAGTTGCTGTACAAGTTTCATTTTCATTATTTACTACAGATGTTGCAGTAAGAGTATAAGTTCCAGCTGGTAAATTTGTGTTTCCAACTACTTCGTTATTTTGATTTGTAATAACTAC
>NZ_NRQU01000152.1 GCF_004119495.1 Flavobacterium sp. YO12 | reverse complement strand
ATAGAGATTGAAAGTATGGGAATTATAGGAAAAATGGCTCCGTCTTTTATTAAACTATTCTACAATTATGCTCATAAAGTAATTGCTGTGTCTAATGGAGTTAGAAACGATATGATTAAGAATTACAATGTTAGAGATAATAAAATTGCGACAATTTATAATGCGGTTTTAGACGAACAATTTTATATAAAAGAGAAAGAAAAAAGTGAATTCATATTTCCTAATAGACCTTATTTAGTAGCAGTTGGAAGGTTATCGATAGTGAAGAACTATTTATTTATGTTAAAAGCTTATGGCCTTCTTAAACAAAATAATCCTGACTTTAATTATGATTTAGTAATTCTAGGAGAGGGACCTGAAAGATTAAATTTATTAAGTAAGATTAAAGAATTTGGCCTCACGGATACGGTTCATTTAGCAGGGGCTTTTAATAATCCATTACCTATAATAAAACGAGCAAAATTATTTATTCATACCTCTTTATCAGAAGCCATGCCTTTAGTTTATGTTGAAGCTCTTGCTTTAAAAGTACCTGTTGTTACTGTTATTAATAAGGGGGCTATGGAAATTTTAAATAATGTAAAAACAAAAAGGATAGTTGATCAACATGATGAACATTTATTCATTATTGCAGTGAATGAGATGTTGTGTCAATCTTTTCTGAATCTGATTTTCCAG
>NZ_NRQU01000151.1 GCF_004119495.1 Flavobacterium sp. YO12 | reverse complement strand
AATGTAAGTCCAGAAACAGGAAATATTGTTTGGTATGATGCCTCAACAGGAGGAAACGTAGTAACGTCAACAACAGCATTGACCACAAGAACTTACTATGCTGCTTTAAAAGATGCTACAACAACTTGCGAAAGTAATGTAAGGTTGGCAATAGTGGTAGATGTTACAGATCCAGGCACACCAAACATTGCAGATACCGATCAAGATTTCTGTTTGGTAAATGCACCTACAATTGCAAGTATAAATGTAAGCCCAGTAACAGGAAATGTAGTTTGGTATGATGCCTTAATAGGAGGTAATGTAGTAACAGCAGCAACAGCATTAACTACAAGAACGTATTATGCTGCCTTAAAAGATGGGACAACAACTTGTGAAAGCAAAGTAAGACAAGCTGTAGTTGTAAATGTTACAGATCCAGGTACACCAAACATCGCAGATAAAGATCAAGACTTCTGTTTAATAAATGCGCCAACAATTGCAAGCATCAATGTAAGTCCAGAAACAGGAAATATAGTTTGGTATGATGCCTCAACAGGAGGAAATATAGTAACAGCAGCAACAGCATTAACTACAAAAACTTACTACGCTGCTCTAAAAGATGCTACAACAACTTGCGAAAGCAATGTAAGATTAGCAGTTGCAATAAATGTATCAGATCCAGGTACACCAAACATCACAGATAAAGATCAAGACTTCTGTTTGATTTATGCTCCAACAATTGCAAGTATA
>NZ_NRQU01000150.1 GCF_004119495.1 Flavobacterium sp. YO12 | reverse complement strand
AATGTATTTTTGACTATTTCAATCCTTCCATTAGTTGGTATACAAATAGATAAACTACAAATTCTCCATATAATTTAATCTTTCCCTTTTAAATAATTCATAATTATAAAAATCTTCTATCCCTTTTTCAACCGAAATTTTAGACCTACCAATAATGTTTTGGATCTTTGCTACATTTAGCACCATGAAAGGTATATCAACTGCACGTCCTTCAACATATTCGATTTCCAAATCAACGTTTATACATTTTTTTAATATTTCAATTATCTCATTTATTGAATATCCTTTACCACTTCCAATATTATAAATTTCATTGATAACTCCACTTTGGATTACATTTATTATTCCTGTAGACAAATCATCTATATGGATATAATCTCTTACAACACTTCCATCGCCCCAAACTGTAATTTTCTCTTGCCTCAGTATATTTCCAATTGATGCAGCAATGAAGCCTTGTTTACCATATATATTCTGCCCAATACCATATGGATTTGATGGTCTGAAAATGAAAAAATCTAATCCCGATTTTCTATGCTCTAATATTATTGATTCCTCCAAAAACAATTTTGATTGTCCGTAATAAGAGATGGGTCTTTTATTGTCATCCTCAGAAAAAATGCCAATGTCATTAATTCCATAAATTGTTCCACCTGAAGATAAAAAGACAAACTTTACTTTATTAATTGATAAAAATGGGAGTAATTCAATTGTAGGCTTTATTATTTTTCAAATT
>NZ_NRQU01000149.1 GCF_004119495.1 Flavobacterium sp. YO12 | reverse complement strand
CAGAAAATCTAAAAAAAATAGAATAATATAAATTAGTATAATTTATTAATTATTAAGATATTACATGTTAATTTTGATAAAAAATTTATTTTACCTGCTTTTTTCTAAGTTTTTTCTTAAAATAAATATTGTTTTTTTAATAATTAATTTTACTTTTGAAAAAAAATAACATTTAAGTATTGATAAAAAACTAAGTGCACTAGTGATAAATCGGTATTTTAAATGCTAATTTTTTTAAATATTATACTATTAAATAATAAAAAATTATTAAACATGAAAAAATCTAAAATTAACCTTAGCAGTGTTAAGGAAAAATTATCAAGAGCAGAGATGAAAAGAGTAAACGGAGGTGGTTACCCAGCAGAACACGTTTGTACTGTTTGTTATAAACAAATGTGGGAATGGTGGTGTGATTTATCATATGGCTGTTAAAAAGCAATTAAAACCTTTGAGATAAAAATCGAAGGTTTTTTTAATTTTTACATAGTATAAAAATGAAAGGTTTTCAATTAGTTTTAGAATTTTACAAAAGCACATTATTAATAAATATAAGTATTGCCGCACTCTCTCTTTTATTTAATTTTAATATTTCATCATTTTGCTTTGTTTTCTGCACATTTGGTTTCTTGACAGTTGTGCTGTATAAAGAATATTATAGTAAAAATATTTTTTATTTCTATTATAATAATAATTTGTCAAAAAAATATTTGTATTCTGTAAGCTTTGTATTTAACATCTTATTAT
>NZ_NRQU01000148.1 GCF_004119495.1 Flavobacterium sp. YO12 | reverse complement strand
CGACTATATATCTATCGTTACTAAACTTCAAGAGGATAATCAGGCTGATAATTTAATTTTAGATGATAATGGTAATTTAAGTATTAAAAATAAAACAGTAATTTCAAAAATATTTAGAATTAACAACCTGTTTTATTTCAATTTGAGATTCAGAAATATTTATCTGAAATTTAAAGTAATATTCTAGATTCTAAATTATAATTGATATTTAATAAAAAGCGCAAACCATAAGTTTTGCGCTTTTTTTAATTGTATATAAAAAGAAAAATCGCTTATTTCAATTTCATCAATTTTTCTAAATACTCAGCTTTTTCTTTTTCTGCCTGAACCAAACGTTCGTAAAGCTCGACGACTTTATCAAGAGGATTGAATGTGCAATTATTATTAGTGTTATTTAAATAACCATTATTAGCACTATTATCGTAAAAGTTATTAAAGAAATTAAAAACAGATTCTTCTGTAAAATTTTCAATTGCTTCTACGGTTACGCCAAGCGCTTTTGCAATTTGCACTAATTTATCAAATTCGACAGTTTCGCTGGTTTCAATGTTCGAAATAGTTTGTTGGGTTGTGCCAATAGCGTCAGCAAGTGCTCCTTGTTTCATGCCGCGAAGCTCTCTTATTCTGCTGATATTTCGGCCAATATTTCTGGGTCTGGTTTCTGTGCTCATAATTCAAAGATATTTATTTTTTTGAGAAAAATAGCTTTCCGTAAAATACAAAATCGATTTGATAAATTACGGCTTTAGATATTTGTAAATAGTAAATATATTC
>NZ_NRQU01000147.1 GCF_004119495.1 Flavobacterium sp. YO12 | reverse complement strand
TTCTACTACTAAATGAGTTTACTTTACACAGATGCGTCAGGCGCAACAAAAAGTGGTGAAATATTAGTGAAAATTGTAAAAGGAAACGAAACGATTACCACATTAACTAACAATAACGATGGTACATATACTTATCTAAATGAGACAGGAGAAAATCCAGTAACTATTAATGTAGTAGGAGACGTTGCAAACAATTTTGAATCAATCATAAACAATCCTGCAGTAACGAATGTACTTAACAATTTTGTTACTAAGTCAGAAGGTACGGTATCATTCAATTCTACCACTAACGAATTTACTTATACAGATGCGTCAGGTGCAACAAAAGTGGTAAATATCAACGAAATTGTAAAAGGAAACGAAACGCTGACAACCTTAGAGAAAAACGCAGCCAACGATGGAAAATATGTTTATAAGAGTGAAAATGATACAGAAACTACAATCGATGTTGTAGCCGATGTAATCAATAACTCCAGCACAATTTTAAGCGATCCTAAGTTTGTAACTGAATTGACTCAATTTGTAGACGCAAAAGAAACGGTTACAACAATAACAAACAACAATAACGGAACCTATACTTATGCAAATGAGGCAGGAGACAATGTTACTATTGATGTAGTAGGCGATGTTGCAACTAATTTTGAAACAATCATAAACAATCCAGCAGTAACAAATGTTTTAAACAATTTTGTTACTAAGTTAGAAGGTACAGTTTCATTCAATTCTACAACTAATGAGTTTACTTATACAGATGCTTCAGGCGCAACACAAGTGGTAAACATTAATGAAATTGTAAAAGGG
>NZ_NRQU01000146.1 GCF_004119495.1 Flavobacterium sp. YO12 | reverse complement strand
GACAGGAAAAACATTAACGTATCAGCCAGAAAGCGGATCTGCAACAGTAATAAAACTTGTTGATATGGTTGGAGATGCAGAAACGCTGACAACCTTAGAGAAAAACGCAGCCAACGACGGAAAATATGTTTATAAAAGCGAAAATGATACAGAAACTACAATTGATGTTGTAGCGGATGTAATCAACAATGCAAGCACAATTTTAAGCGATCCTAAGTTTGTAACTGAATTGACTCAATTTGTAGACGCAAAAGAAACGGTTACAACAATAACAAACAACAATAACGGAACCTATACTTATGCAAATGAGGCAGGAGACAATGTTACTATTGATGTAGTAGGCGATGTTGCAACTAATTTTGAAACAATCATAAACAATCCTGCAGTAACTAATGTTTTAAACAATTTTGTTACTAAATCAGAAGGTACAGTGTCGTTCAATTCTACAACTAATGAGTTTACTTATACAGATGCTTCAGGTGCAACACAAGTGGTAAACATTAATGAAATTGTAAAAGGAAACGAAACTTTAACATCACTTGCTTATGATGCGACAGGAAAAACATTAACGTATCAGCCAGAAAGCGGATCTGCAACAGTAATAAAACTTGTTGATATGGTTGGAGATGCAGAAACGCTGACAACCTTAGAGAAAAACGCAGCCAACGATGGAAAATATGTTTATAAAAGCGAAAATGATACAGAAACTACAATCGATGTTGTAGCGGATGTAATCAACAATGCAAGTACAATTATAAACGATTCTAAGTTCGCAACAGAACTTACACAATTTGTAGGTTC
>NZ_NRQU01000145.1 GCF_004119495.1 Flavobacterium sp. YO12 | reverse complement strand
ATACAGCGCTTGACAAAGAGAGCCTGCTTTTTTAGTTTTATCTCTCTTTTTAGTATTTTGTAAAAGTTCTATTATAGTATTGAAATTTAACACTCATAATATGGTTTTCGGGTAAAAAAATAAAAAGAAAGGATTTATTATTGCCTCACTAGTCTCGGCTATCATTTTTCAACTCTAAATTAATTGTAAGATAAATATATCGGTTTCATTCTAATCAATATTAATCAATGTCTTCACGTGATATGATTACGTTATTTAATTAGGAAAAATTAAATTAAATTTATTTAATTTGCCTAATTATAATCAATTATTGAAGAATAAGCATTGGTTACAGAAGAAAATAATACCAGCGAACTTTTTATTAGGAAAATATTTGATCAGTACTATAGATCACTTGTTCAGTTTGCAAATCGCTTTCTGAGCATTGATGAATGCGAAGATCTGGTTCAGGATATTTTTATAGGTATATGGGAAAAAGAGAATGCATTTCAAGACGAACTGCATCTGAAGGTTTTTCTATACAAGGCCGTTCGCAATAAATGTTATAATGTTATTAAGCATAATCTGGTAAAAAATAAATATGCTGAAAATACTATTAAGTCTTTAGAAGATGATGATTTGTTCTTAAAACAGATTCTTGAAGAAGATATAGTATGCCAACTGTATAAGGCAATTGAGATTTTACCTGATAGAAAAAAAGAAATTATAAAACTAAGTCTTAAGGGACTTAAAAATGCTGATATAGCAGAAGAATTAGGAATACAACTTCAAACGGTCAAAACACTAAAAAGCCAATCGTATAAAATACTAAGAGATCAATTTAA
>NZ_NRQU01000144.1 GCF_004119495.1 Flavobacterium sp. YO12 | reverse complement strand
AAAATAATGTAACATGGTATGATGCCGAAAATGGCGGAAATGTAGTTTCGGCAGGAACAACACTTGTAAACGGAACCGTTTATTATGGTTCATTAACAACGGGAACCTGCGAAAGCATCACACGTTTAGCGGTAACAGTAATTATAAAAAACGATTTACCAGGAGAAACCATTGGCTGGAAAGCGACAGCATGCATTGCCGAAGAAGTAACCTATAAAACGACATCTGCAATGTCCGATTACAATTGGATGGTTACAGGAGGTTCAATTAAAGCAGGAGGACAATTAATGGATGATTTTGTAACTGTTATCTGGACAACAGCAGGAAATGGCGCTGTACAGGTTGAGTTTATAGATTCTTCTAATTGTAATCCGATTGTAGCGATTCATTTTCCAGTATCAGTAACTGTTTGCTCCGATATTGCGATAGGAAAAACGGTAAACAATCCAACACCAACCATTGGAGAAAATGTTATATTTACAATAACAGCAACAAATATTGGAACAAGTGATTTTCAGCATGTAAGTATAGACGAAATGCTGCCATCGGGATATAGTTATGTAATATCAACAACAACTTCAGGGAACTACAATAGTTCAAATGGAGTTTGGGATTTACCCGTGTTAGCCGCAGGAACAACCGAAACATTAACGCTGACAGCAAAGGTAAAAGGAACAGGAGATTATCTTAATATTGCTAACCTTAACGCTTCGACACCTGCAGATCCTAATTTGGATAACAATAGGGCAGAAGCAGCTGTTACACCTACAGGAATAGTAATATATAATGCTGTTTCGGCTAATGGTGACGGAATAAACGATTATTTCAAAATAGAGGGATTGGATCGTTATTCTGAAAATTCAGTCGAAATATATAATCGTTGGGGAGTTAAAATTTTTGAAACCAGCGGATATGGATCTAATGGAAATGTATTTCGTGGTACATCTGATGGAAGAACGACTGTTCAAAAGGGAATGTTGTACCTGCTGGAACCTATTTTTATATCTTGCGTTATCAAACAAATGCAGAAACAAGAATGG
>NZ_NRQU01000143.1 GCF_004119495.1 Flavobacterium sp. YO12 | reverse complement strand
CGTAGATCCTGGACTGCTGGTAACTGCAATTGAACCGTCGCTTTTTCCTTGGCAGCTTACATTTGTTGCAATACCGCTTACAGAAACTTTATTTTCAACTGTAAAGGTTTGAACTAATTCTGTTTTATTACCTGCACAGTCTGTTAAAGTATAAGTTCTGGTTAAAATATAAGATTCACCATTACATCCAGTTCCTCCATTGTTAGTGTCGTTTACTGCAATGTTTACAGCTCCTGCGCAGTTGTCTGCCGCATCTTTTATATCTGCTGGACTTCCTGCTGGAATGTCTGCAGCACTTTGTAGATTAGCAACATCTGATGGTGCAGTACCGGTTGGAGGTGTAGTATCTCTTACTGTTATAACTTGAGTATACGAAATTGAATTTCCACCACAATCACTTGTTGTCCAAGTGCGAGTTAAGGTATATTCTGTACCGCATTCGTTTTTAACATCGCTTTTAACTTCTTTGAAAACAATTGGTAAATCTCCATTACAATTGTCAGAAGCTTCCATGTTAAATGGTTCTGGAACAGCATCACAAGAAACAGTACTATCTGATGGAAGGTTGCCAACAAAAGTTGGTTTTGTAGTATCCTGAATTGTAATTATTTGAGTAAATGTTTCAGAGATATTTCCACAATCATCTTTTACAGTCCAAGTATTGGTGTAAGTACCTGCATTTCCGCATTCTTCAGAAGCTTTAAACTCACCGCTTACTTTATCAAGATTAGTTACATTAGTATCACATGCATCAGTTGCAACAGGGAATAAGGCTTGAGCTGCTGCTAAAGCTTGTGTATTGCTGCATTCTACTGTTCTGTTTAAAGAATCAGCTTCAGTTGACCAAGTTGGTTTTGTAGTATCTTGAATTGTAATTATTTGAGTGAATTTTTCAGAAATGTTTCCGCAAGCATCTGTAACCGTCCAAGTATTAGTATAAGTACCTGCATTTTTGCATTCTGTAGATGCTTTAAATTCACCACTTATTTTATCAATATTGGCAACACTTGTATCGCAGGCATCAATAGCAGTTGGGAATAAAGCTTGAGCAGTTGCTAAAGCTTGCGA
>NZ_NRQU01000142.1 GCF_004119495.1 Flavobacterium sp. YO12 | reverse complement strand
AGTAGATCCTGGACTGCTGGTAACTGCAATTGAACCGTCGCTTTTTCCTTGGCAGCTTACATTTGTTGCAATACCGCTTACAGAAACTTTATTTTCAACTGTAAAGGTTTGAACTAATTCTGTTTTATTACCTGCACAGTCTGTTAAAGTATAAGTTCTAGTTAAAATATAAGATTCACCATTACATCCAGTTCCTCCATTATTAGTGTCGCTTACTGTAATGTTTACAGCTCCTGCGCAGTTGTCTGCCGCATCTTTTATGTCCGCTGGACTTCCTGCTGGAATGTCTGCAGCACTTTGTAGATTAGCAACATCTGATGGTGCGGTACCAGTTGGAGGTGTAGTATCTCTTACTGTTATAACTTGAGTATACGAAATTGAATTTCCACCACAATCACTTGTTGTCCAAGTGCGAGTTAAGGTATATTCTGTACCGCATTCGTTTTTAACATCGCTTTTAACTTCTTTGAAAACAATTGGTAAATCTCCATTACAATTGTCAGAAGCTTCCATGTTAAATGGTTCTGGAACAGCGTCACAAGAAACAGTACTATCTGATGGAAGGTTGCCAACAAAAGTTGGTTTTGTAGTATCCTGAATTGTAATTATTTGAGTAAATGTTTCAGAGATATTTCCGCAATCATCTTTTACAGTCCAAGTATTGGTGTAAGTACCTGCATTTCCACATTCTTCAGAAGCTTTAAACTCTCCGCTTACTTTATCAAGATTAGTTACATTAGTATCACATGCATCAGTTGCAACAGGGAATAAGGCTTGAGCTGCTGCTAAAGCTTGTGTATTGCTGCATTCTACTGTTCTGTTTAAAGAATCAGCTTCAGTTGACCACGTTGGTTTTGTAGTATCTTGAATTGTAATTATTTGAGTGAATTTTTCAGAAATGTTTCCACAAGCATCTGTAACCGTCCAAGTATTAGTATAAGTTCCTGCATTTCCGCATCCTGTAGAAGCTTTAAATTCACCACTTATTTTATCAATATCGGCAACACTTGTATCGCAGGCATCAATAGCAGTTGGGAATAAAGCTTGAGCAGTTGCTAAAGCTTGCGC
>NZ_NRQU01000141.1 GCF_004119495.1 Flavobacterium sp. YO12 | reverse complement strand
AAATGCTTGTTGAAGATTGAAATAACTTTGAATTCCTCTTCCTAATAAAACATAAAAAATTACACCATAAACTCCAAAAGCTAAATATAAGTCAGCAATAATATTGGTCCCTAAGCCCAAAGAACTATTTTCTCCTAATGTCAATTTCGTAAAAAACAGCAGATCCTGCATCAGATGGATTAATAGAAAAAATAGAAAAACAATATTTTGTAAAAAAGGAATTGAAGCTAAAACTGGACTTAACATTGACTTACCGTATGTAACACCGTGAATATCTACATAATCCACAGATAAATATGTATTCCTATTACATATTATCAAATCCATAACTATATCTGCTAAATCATTTATACCTTCCGCCCCTCCTCTCATTACATTAACAGCAAACATTGCTAAAACTCCAGCTATTACTAAAGGAAAGAATTTAAAAAAACCAATTTGTTTATAAAATAATGTATAAACACCTCCGCAAAGTAATAATAATTGAAGAGGAATAGTTCTACTGCCTGCCATAATCAACATAATAAATATTAGAGAAAAACAAATAATTAAAATTTTATTAATGTTCTTTAATTTTAAATTCTTGTTGTTCAAGGCTAACAATTTATTAAATTGAAAAGATATTGCGCAGAGAAGAAAAACTGGAAAAAAGACATACAAATAGGCCGCTGCTCCAGAAGCTTCAGCTTCTTCTCCCGAATACTCTCCTTTTAATTTAGCGTATCCACCAGATAAAATATATAAAATAAAAGTAAACACTGAAATAATAGAGAGTAAAATGATATTAGTATCAGATTTCACATCCATACTCTTTTTGTTTTCGTCTAGTGACTTTCGATAGGAAATACTACCTAAAAAATAGGACTGAATTCCTAATAAAGAAAGGGCAGTGGATCGAGAAATTACATTTTCGTTAAATTCATATTGAAATGCAAAATACTTTGTTGGGTCATTTGGATATATAAAAACCGGATAAAAGAACATTACGAAAAAAAAAGCAAACAAGAAAATTGTATCAAAATCAAAATAATTTTTTTCTTTTTAGCTCTAAAGAATAGAAAAGTACTCAACAAAT
>NZ_NRQU01000140.1 GCF_004119495.1 Flavobacterium sp. YO12 | reverse complement strand
AAATAGATGAGTGTTTTACCTATATCTACAAATCAAGAAGACTTAAAAACCGACGTTAAATTAGCGGATGTAAGTTGTGGAAGTGGTATATTTATCACTACTGCTTTTAAACGTTTAGTTCAAAGATTAAGAGTAAAAAAAATGGATAGAAGCGGGAAGACCTAACAAGTTACCTAATCCTTCATTAAAAGAAGTAAAGGAAATATTAACTAAAAATATTTATGGGGTAGATTTACATTCTACAGCAGTAAAGTTAACAAAGTTTAGTTTACAATTAGCTCTTTGTCAATTAGTTCCAAATCATGAATTATGGACATGGAATGAAGATAGGGTTTTTAAAAATTTAGAAAATGAAAATATCTTTCAAGAAGATTTTTTTGATTTTCTTACCGAAGAAAAATACCATCATTTTCATGAAAATTTTGATTTAATTATAGGAAATCCTCCATTTTTTCCTCTAACAGAAAATAAAGAAAAACCCGAATATTCTACTATAACAAAAAAATTAAAAAAAATAAGTTTTGAATTTTCTGTTAAAATTCCTGATAATCAATTAGCATTGATGTTTTTAGAAGCTAGCAGTGTTCTTCTAAAACCCAAAGCAGAGTTGTGCCTAATCCAAAAATCTACCGCCTTACTTTTTAATAAAGGTGTTAAAGAATTTAGAGATAATCTTTTTAATAAATTTTATGTGCATCAAATAATTGATTTTACACTGTTAAAAAATCATTTATATAAATCTAAAAGTAAAACAAGAGTAGATGATTTAGGAAAACCCGTTTATGAAAATGGGAAACTTAAAAAAACGGCATCGACAGCTGTAGAATCATGTGCGATTTTTTACAAAAAAGAAAAAGTAGAAGATTACAATACATTGCATATTATTTCAAGATTATTGAAAAATACCATAGAAGGATTATCATTTGAATTTGATTACTATGATTTTTATGAACTATCAAAAAATCAAATTTTAGAAGATGATACCATTTGGAGGTCTAATCTTTTAGGAGGAAATAGGCTCAATCATTTGATAAAAAAATTAAATGTTACAAATAGATTTCAAACGAATCTAAAAGATTATGTTTTAAATCATTTAGGTATTGACGAAAAAGGGTTACAGTGAAGGTTTTTATTTGTCGGAAACAAGTAAAAATTCATCTATATTAATAACTAAACCATCTTAAATTTAAGAG
>NZ_NRQU01000139.1 GCF_004119495.1 Flavobacterium sp. YO12 | reverse complement strand
GTTGGACAACCTGCTCAAGCTCTTTCATGTTCTGTAGTTCAAAACAAACCCGTAACTGCAAATGGTTTAAGTAATGGTGAAGCAACTGTATCTGTACTTGGTGGTACTCCTGGTTATACTTACTTATGGGATAATGGTGAAACTACACAAAAAGCCACAACATTAAACGCAGGAATACATAGCGTAAAAGTTACTGATGCAAATGGTTGCTTTACAGAATGTACAGTACAAATTACACAACCAAATGTACTATCCTGCAGTATACAACAAGACGCAACCGTAAAATGTTACGGTGGTAATACTGGTAAAGCAACTGTAACAGCTGTTGGAGGAAATGGTGAATACATTTATGAATGGGATAATGGAGAAACAACTGCAACTGCAACTGCTTTAACTGCCGGATTGCACTCAGTTACAGTTACAGATAAATTAGGTTACACTACAAAATGTGAAGTTACAATTGGTCAGCCGCAAAATCCTTTAAGTGCAACTACAACTCAAGTTAATGTAGCTTGTGGTGGAGGTACAACAGGTTCTGCAACTGTAATTCCAGCTGGAGGAACAAGCCCTTACACTTATTCTTGGAATACAACTCCTGTTCAAACAGGAGCTACAGCTACAGGACTTCAAGCAGGAACATATATCGTTACTGTTAAAGACGCTAACTTATGTACAATTACAAAAACGGTAACTATTATAGATGGAGATTCTATTAAACCAATAATAGATCCATTGCCAGAAACTTCTACTATTAATTGTCCAGCATTACCTGTATTTACACAGGCAACTGCAACTGATAATGGTGGTAATACTCCGGTTTTAACTTACGAAGATGTTACTACTCAAGGTAACTGTGCCGGTTCTTATTCAGTTACAAGAACTTGGACAGCAAAAGATGAGTGTGGAAACATTTCACTTCCTGTAAGCCAAACAATTAATGTACAGGATAAAACAAAACCAACTTGGGTAACACAAACAGGTTCTTTAAATAGAACAATTGAATGCAGCAATGCACAAGCCTTAACAGCTGCGCAAGCTTTATTCCCTACAGCAACGGATACTTGTGATCAAGATGTTTCAGATCTTAATAAAGTAAGCGGTGAGTTTAAAGCTTCTACAGAATGCGGAAATGCAGGAACTTACACTAATACTTGGACAGTGACAGATGCTTGTGGAAACACTTCTGAAACTTTTACACAAGTAATTACAATTCAAGACACTACTGCACCAACTTGGTCCACTGAAACAGCTTCTTTAGACAGAACAATAGAATGCAGCGAT
>NZ_NRQU01000138.1 GCF_004119495.1 Flavobacterium sp. YO12 | reverse complement strand
TTTTTGCTTTTTGTAAATAGGCTATTTTGTTGGTTTTTAATGTTTTTGATTTTTAATTTTTTGAAATTGTAAGAATAAAATTAATACTTTAGTTGAAAATTTAAGATTGCCTATGAGGAAAATTATACTTCTATGTATTGTGTT
This sequence comes from Flavobacterium sp. YO12, assembly GCF_004119495.1. Taxonomy (GTDB): domain Bacteria; phylum Bacteroidota; class Bacteroidia; order Flavobacteriales; family Flavobacteriaceae; genus Flavobacterium. The sequence goes on along the minus strand of NZ_NRQU01000138.1, from coordinate 1,155 downwards.
ATTCGGTACTAGTATTTCTGCACAAAACGAGGAGCATTCTATAGTTGTAAAAGATATAGAAACGCAGTTGCCTATTGAAAATGCTACGATTGTTGTTTTGAAAACCAAACAGATTTTATTAACTAATAAAGATGGTAAAGCTGTTTTTGTGTTAAACGGAGGATCTAATATACAGGTTTCTGAAACTAATTATGAGAGTTTAACCATTCGATGGACTTCTTTAAAAGAGAGTAATTTTGTAGTTTATCTAAGCAGTAAGAACAATAAACTAGATGAAGTTGTTTTGTCTAAACAATCACCTCAAAAAGTACTTCAAAAAATAGTTTCTAACTCTGTGCATATGTTGGCCGCATCTTATAGGCTGAAAGTGTATGTAAGAGAGTTTTTTATGCTCGATAATCAATATTCTTATTATAATGACGGGCTTGTAAATTTTCAGTTTGTTGGAAATCAGAAAAAAGCAGAAACAACACTTTTGGTAGAACAAAACAGATCTTACGGGATATTAGAAACAGACGTAAGTGCAGATTTAAAAGGTTATAATTTGAATAATATCATGGAGAATTATTCGAACTTAAAATATTTTGAACCGCTTTTAAGCTCAAAAGCAAAAAAAGAATACGATTTTATTATAAAAGGTCATTCCAAAAATAAAGATTACTATGTAATGACAATTACACCTTTGGAGAAAGCAAAAGAAGCAATTGATAGTTTTGAAATTATTTACGATCCAGAAAAGAAACTTATTCTAGAGTTTACAATTGATGCAACTCCGAAAAATATTGATAAAATAGAAGAAAAGACGACTGTAAATTCAAAAAATATTACAAAGTCTTTTGTAAAAGTGGATTATAGATTTGATGGCAAGAATTATTATTTGTTGAGCTCAAACGAAGAAATAGCTTATAATCTTATTTTAAAAGACGCAGTTAAAAAGATTCAAGTGCGTAATAGCTTTACAACAACAAGTTTTAATAAACAAAATTTCACTTATAAGGAAAGTGACGTTTTTAAAGAGAAATCGCTTTTTAATAAAAAGAATAAAATCCTAACCAATTACTGGGATATTTCAGGATTAACAGCCACAGATGAAGAAAAGGCAATTGTAAGTTCCTTAGAGTTTAAAATGTAGTTTTGATTAAAATAACAAAAAAA
>NZ_NRQU01000137.1 GCF_004119495.1 Flavobacterium sp. YO12 | reverse complement strand
AAGGATTCACAAACAATTTGGCTACACTAGAAATAGTTGGTGTACAAGTACCGCTTGTTAAAATTGCACGATACCAATAATTGTTCATTGAAGTACTTACGGAGTTTAACGTTAATGAAGTATTAGATTGACCAGCAAGATCCGTCCAAGCTCCACCATTATTAATACTAACCTGCCATTGTATTGTTGGAGAAGGAAAACCTCCAGAACTTGCAACCGTAAATGTCGCATTTTCACCTGAACATTTGGTTTGGTTAGTGGGTTGAGAAGTTAATGTTGGCGATATACAACACGAAGCTACCGTTATCGTTTTAGAAAAAGAAGCTGTAGTTGCAGGAGAATTACTGTCAACTACCGTTAATGTAACTTTATATTCTCCTGGACCAGCAACAGCTTGAGAAAAATCATAGCTGGGCGTCACTCCTGATAAAGTTGCTATTGGTGTTACTAAATCACTAGTTTTAAATATTTTCCAGCTATAAGAGTAGGGCTGTACACCTCCAGATGTTCCATTTATAGGATCAAGAGCGTTAAAATCAATTTTTTGAGCCGTTTTTCCTGATGGACAACTACTGGTATAACCAAAATTAACACTTAAAGGTGTGATTACAACAAATGAAAAATTTGCATCTGGTTTGCTGCAATGAGGTCCTATTCCGCAAATATTGTTACAGGCATTTTGTCCCGAAGAGTTTCCCCAGCCTATAAAAATTTTCTTTAATGCTAATGTCGTCCCGCAAGTCCACATTATGGTATTATTATCTACATAAAATTTATCAACACCATTTTTTTGAAATTGACGATTATCACATTCCGAGAAAGAGCTGCTTGGTGTTGCTGATCCATCAACATAAATATCACCTTCAACCCACAGTCCGTAACGTGTACCTGCATTCTGATCTATTGTTATTTTCAAATAGCCTTGAACCAGAGTTCCTTCACTGCATGACGCACTTAAGGGCAGATATTTATCAACATTGGGATTAGAAACTGCATTATATGCTGGATTTGGAGTAGTCGAGAGTAACTCCACACTTTTAATTGTTACATCACTAGAACTACAGTTATTACAAACATATGCTGTTTGCGCAACTGTTGTAAATGTACTTAAAATGCTAATTAAAATAAAAGTAAATAATTTTAGCGAATGAGTAAAAATTGATTTCATATAGATCTAATTTTAATCGTTAGAAAATAATACTATTGTAGATGATAAAATTCACATTTGAGCATTGTCTACAGCATCAAAAAACAAATTGATTAAAGTAATCTCAATAGTGAAAACATTGAAACTAATATCTGCTTACTTCTAAAAAATTGAATAAAAGAGTCCCTTAGGATATTCTATAATAACCTATGATTAAATCTTTTTTTGTGTGTGAAACAGCAGTAAAACAGGGCTGATTTATA
>NZ_NRQU01000136.1 GCF_004119495.1 Flavobacterium sp. YO12 | reverse complement strand
ACCAACAGCGATAATTACTGGTACTACAGGAGTATGTAAAGACGCAGCAGCGCCAGAGGTAACTTTTACTGGAATGAACGGGACGGCTCCTTACACCTTTATTTATAATATTAGCGGACAAGGTAATTTGAGTATCACCACAATTGTGGGGAATTCTGTAACATTGGTCGTACCAACCGGAGCTACTGGTTCATTTATTTATAATTTAGTAAGTGTACAAGATTCAAGCACAACCACTTGTTCACAAGAACAAACAGGAACCGTAACTATTACGGTAAGTCCATTACCAATTTGTTCTATTGCAGGTTCAGATGATCCAATTTGTCCATCTTCTAGTGGCAATATTTATTCGGCTCCTGAAGGAATGAGTAATTATAGCTGGTCTATTTCAGGAAATGCAACTATAGAAGGCGATTCTTCATCACAAACAGTTTTGGTGAATGCTGGAGTTAATTGTGGTATTTCGTCTACACTTACATTAACGATAAGAGACAGCAATGGATGTGAGTCAACATGCACTAGAATAATTAGTATTGAAGATACTACGAAACCAACTTTTACAAGACCAGCAGATATCACAATTTTTACAGATGCTTCTTGCCAATACGATGCTTCTCCTGAAAAAACAGGTGATGTAACCGATGATCAGGATAATTGTTCCAAAAACATTCAAGCTTCCTACGTTGATCAAGTTATCAGCGGCAATTGTAAGGGGGCTCACATTATAACCAGAACTTGGACTCTTGTTGATAATTGCGGAAATAGAGCTGATGATCAAGTACAGGTTATTACAGTAGAAGATAATATAGCTCCTATAATTACGCAAAATGCATCTAATGTTATTATAGAGTGTGATGGACAAGGAAATAATGCAGCATTGACTAATTGGTTATCAGGACATGCGGGAGCTGTTGCTTCTGATAATTGTTCTGATGTAACCTGGACAAATAATTTCGATACAATTACAAAAGACTGTTCTGCTGCAGTTACCGTATTGTTTACCGCTACCGATAAATGTGGAAACAAATCGACAACTTCAGGCACTTTTACTATTGAGGACAAAACAAAACCAACGTGGTCAACTGAAGCAGCTTCTTTAGACAGAACAGTAGAATGCAGCGATGCTCAAGCTTTAACAGCAGCTCAAGCTTTATTTCCTTTGGCAGCTGATACTTGCGATCAAGATGTTTCCAATATTGATAAAGTAAGCGGTGAGTTTAAAGCTTCTACAGGATGCGGAAATGCAGGAACCTACACTAATATTTGGACAGTAAAAGATGATTGTGGAAACATTTCTGAAACTTTTACACAAGTAATTACAATTCAAGATACTGCTGCGCCAACTTGGGTAACACAAACAGGTTCTTTAAATAGAACAATTGAATGCAGCAATGCACAAGCCTTAACAGCTGCGCAAGCTTTATTCCCTACAGCAACGGATACTTGTGATCAAGATGTTTC
>NZ_NRQU01000135.1 GCF_004119495.1 Flavobacterium sp. YO12 | reverse complement strand
AGGGGATTGCACAAAAAAAGAAGAATCTTTTGAATTGAAAAGAAAGAATCAATTTGATCTATAATCAAAAGGGTAATAAATGTTAACAATTGAAATGAAAAAAAACGATGCTCAAAATGCCAAAATCTAAAATTTTGAAGATTTCCCATTTATCAGCTGTTGAAACTGTTTCACAATCTGTAGTTGCTCCAGCACTGCAAAATCGATTGATAAAACTATTTTTTAATTCAAATAAATTTTTGAAGCTAATAACTGAAAAAATAGTCCCTGCTGCAGGAAGAAAAATAAAAAACAACTGAAAAATTTCAATATTTGATTTAAAACAAAAAATACTGATAAAAATTCCAATCATTATAATTAAAAATGGATTGAATAGATTTTTTCTCTTTTTCTCTTTTTTTAAATTATTTTTTTCGGCAAGTAATACTACTTTAAGCCATTTGCTTTCTAAATCAGAAAGAGACATTTTTGATTCTTCATTCTCAGATAAAGAAAAATACTCATTTTCAATTCTCTCGATAAAATGATACTTTGGAATATTGTTTACATCTTTTAAAACAGTTAAAAAACATTCAGGCAAATCCGTAATTTCTGAATTATTGACCTTTAGTGCGGCATTCTTTATTTCAAAAAAGTTGAGAGTATCGCTTACTGCCAGCAGAGAAGGAAATTCGCTGTGGGATTCAAACTCAAATAAAAAATCAGATTTTGAAAAAGTAATTTCTTCCTTTTGTAAATATTGAAAAATAGAATCAAAATTTTTCCTTGGGGTAGTATTATGCATATTGTTTTTAGGGGTAATCTTCTTTTTATTTATCGGCTACAGGTAACCATTCTTTTTTAAATCCTCTTCGCTTGATATTAACATACAGCTGCAATCTCTTATCAGATATTTTTTTGTACATATATCAAGAACGTCAAAATAATTATGATCTGTAATAATGATTCCAGTAGTTTCAGATGCTTTAATAATTAATTGTTTGACGTCTTCAATTATTATAGGGGAAAGACCTGAAAATGGCTCATCAAGTATTACAAATTTTTTCTCCTGCGACAAAATCAGTTTTATTTCAAGATATCGAAGTTCTCCACAGGAGAGATTTTTTACTTTCGTGTTTAAAATTTTAAAAATATTCTTATCGTTAAAAAAAGAATTGTCTTCATCTATTTTTAAAAAAATTTTCGCAATTTTTTTAACTGTAAAGTATTTTGGAACAAAGCTAAATTGCGGCAAGTACCCTATGCACTCCTTTATCAGGTATGCATTATTGTAAATCTTTTCATTAATTTTTAAATGCTTATAATCTGCCTGTTCAATCCCAAAAATAATTTTTAACAAAGTTGTTTTTCCAGCTACCATTTCTACCAAAAAGCCTACAATATCCCTTTGTTTCACACTTTAAATGTATATCTGAAAGAATAACTCTGCTTTTCATATTTTTTTACAATTACTGTCATTTCTAAACTATTATGCATCGTAATATAATTAGG
>NZ_NRQU01000134.1 GCF_004119495.1 Flavobacterium sp. YO12 | reverse complement strand
GAAATGGGAAAGTAATGCATTTCTGCATCTTGAAGACATTATTTATTACTATAATTTAGAGGAAGAAAATGCAATAAATTTTAAACACGAGGAAGACTTAAACTCAAAAAGGCTTATACCTTTTTTTAAAACCAAACAACAAGAATTATTAGCTTTTACAGAAAATTCAGTTGTACTTTTAGCTAAAGAAATAGATGATGATCAAATTTCATGGATTCATTTGCACCAAAATTTCGAAAGCTTCCTGAATGAATATATTAAAAATGAGGGTGAGATTAATTTTTAAAGAGACAAAAAGCAACAGCTAAGCGGAACTACAATATTGCCATCTCATCTTACATTTTCAAAAAAAGCCAAAATAGGGATTAAGTGTTCGATTGCAGTCCCTGACAGCCCACGGAAATTATTAATAAATAGCGAGCGATGAGGGGTTCGAACCTTACTTTTTTTTACATACTCGCTACATTGAATCTTTTCCAACCCATGCTAACGAATCCATACTTCTTATAATATCTTATTTAATTTCGTCACAAAGTTCGAGAATCTCCTGCGGGCGCTTGCAAAAAATTCCCCCATAAATGCAGGAAAAAAATCCTGCTTTATTGCGTTGCTTTTTGCGCTTGCTAGGCGATTCCCGGTGAATGTTCCATAATTAATTTAAAATATAGAAATTATGGAAACTTTAAATCAAAACTGGCAGAATGTATCTGAAATTGAACTGATCTATAAAACAAAAGTAAAAAATTCTGAAAGACCACAAATCAAATCTTCAAAAGATGCATATAAGCTTGTTCTTTCAGCTTGGGATCATAATAAAATAGAATTCTTCGAGCAGTTCAAAGTATTATTATTGAATCAAGCTAACAAGGCACTTGGAATTTACGAAATCTCTTCCGGAGGAATTGCAGGGACTGTTGTAGATATTAGACTAATATTCTCGTCAGCTCTTAAGGCAAATGCTACATCTTTAATGATGATTCACAACCATCCTTCAGGAAACCTAACAGCCTCTGAAGCCGATAAACAGATTACCCGAAAAGTAAAAGAAGCCGGAAGACTTCTTGATATAACATTACTAGATTCATTAATTATAACTACAGAATCATATTACTCCTTTGCTGATGAAGGCGCTTTATAAGCGCTTTTACAACTTTGATTATCTCTGAAAAATCTGAAATAAGTAACGAATTCCTAATATGTTCTTTATAGATGTAATTGCAATAATCATCTAAAATACAAAACCCACTTGCGTTAAGCTAAGTACCTAAATCTATGTGGTAACTGTTGTGCATTAGTTTTTTTTACTTTTTTTCTACTGTTTTCATTTTTCGGTTGACATAAATTACGTCTTTATTCGTCAACTGTTGATTTCCATGTTTTAATATGATATCATCCTTTATACTGTAAATAATATTTTCATATTTTTCGTCAAATAATCCATTTTTTCCCTTGGGATAAGAATTATAAATATCTTTATTTTCTAAACTACCGTCATTTGATTTTGAGAAAAAATTTATATATGCCTTTTCCGCATCATAATAAATTGACTCGTTATTTGGTAATTTTAATAGATTTTTAACTTCTAAAAGATCATTTGGAC
>NZ_NRQU01000133.1 GCF_004119495.1 Flavobacterium sp. YO12 | reverse complement strand
CATTCCGGCTGTTGCGCCAATAATAGTTAGAGTAGCTGTAGTAGCACCAGAATAAGGTCGCGCCATTTGAGACGTTGATAAATCCAGCTCCTTGATCTACCTGCCATTGATATGCTGTTGCATTTGATGCAGAGACTGAAAAAGTAGTATTGGCTCCTGTGCAAATTGTACTCAAGTTTGGTTGTGCCGTTATTGCAGGAGCAGAATAAAAAGTTAATGGAGCAGGATTAGAAGTAGCAGCAGGGCTGCATAATCCTGTTGCCACAACTCTATAAACATATCCATTCATTGCGGCTGTTGCGCCAGTAATAGTTAGAGTAGCCGTAGTAGCACCAGAATAAGGTGCACCATTTGAGACGTTGGTAAATCCAGCTCCTTGATCTACTTGCCATTGATATGCTGTTGCATTTGATGCAGCGACTGAAAAAGTAGTATTGGCTCCTGCGCAAATTGTACTCAAGTTTGGTTGTGCCGTTATTGCAGGAGCAGAATCAACATTTAAAGCTGCTGTACTCGATGTTGCACTTGGTCCGCATGATCCCGATGCAACCACCCGATATTGATATCCGTTCATTTCAGGAATTGCACCACTTATGGTAAGTGTTTGTGTTGCAGCACCAGAATAAGGTGCGACATTTGGAACATTTGTAAATCCAGCTCCTTGATCTACTTGCCATTGATAGCTATCGGCATTAATTACTGAAGCAGAAAAAGAGGCATTAGAGCCAGCACAAATTCTACTGTTAGAAGGCTGACCTGAAAAGGTCAAACATTGTAATATCACGCCGCTATCTTTTACCCAAGTAAAAGCATCTAATCCTGCATAAGTATATGCTCCTCCAGTTGTAATTTGAAGCTCATCTATTACAATATTAGAATAATTTTGACCATTTAAATTGGTTAAATCTATTAAAGTATAGCCATTTGTAGTGCCAAGTGAAGTAGCAAAACCAGTGCTTTTAGCCTGAGTAAATTTAGTTATACCATTCAATTTTCCAGTTATAATTAGACTGCCTGCGACGTTTAAATCTAAGGAGGTAGTTGATAGATAAATCCAAAATCGATTTGCTTTAAATAGATTTGAAGTTGTTTTAATGCTAAAAGAGGGGCTTGAGCTTATAGATGAGCTATTGTCTATATATTTGTTGTCGTTTGCGGTTCCACTCCAGCCAGTTCCAGGGTAATTTGCTTGTATATCAAATGTACCACTATTAGAAATGATGTTAAAAGTAACTCCATTATCTGTAAAGTTGGTAGAGCCATCTAATTCTGTTTCAAATGTTTCTGTTGATGTTTGTGCAAAAAGCAGCTTCGTAAATAATAATAAAAAGAGTAGGAAGTAATTTTTTTTCATATTATAACGGTGTTTGGGGTTTTCATGTTTTATTATTAAAATCAGTTTGTGTTAGTGATTAAAGATTTAGTTTAAATTAAAAATCAGGTTTAGTTTTAATGATAAGCTAAATTATTGTAAATAAATTCTTAATTAGCAGGTAGTTCTACGTGTTTTTATTGTGGCAGTAAATTTTTATAATCAAAAAAATAGTAGGCTGAACAGAAATAAAATACTTTGAAACTCCATTTATATATTCTATAATAATCAAAG
>NZ_NRQU01000132.1 GCF_004119495.1 Flavobacterium sp. YO12 | reverse complement strand
ACTACAAAAAGAAAAAAGATAATTGAGACTTTTAAAAAATACTACAATAATAAAAACCCTTATATAAAGGATTTCAAGTTTTTTTTCCCAGCTTATCGATGAACATTAATATAGGAATTAAGTGTTCGATTGTAATCCCATCAAGCCCACAAAAAAGCCTGTAAACTCTTTGTTTACAGGCTTTTTTATTTTAAGTTGCCGTTTAATGCTTGCTGATAATTTTCACTTTAGATATGAAATATAACATAAAAGCTACCTAATTTTGTGAGCTTTATAAGTTATTCTCAGTACATATTCATTAATCTTACTCTATAAATTTTGTTCTCACTAAGCTAATACCCAAACCTCTTGTATTAGTTATTTTTTTCTATATTTGATTTCTACCTATTATTTAAATAAATTAAGAGGATTTCATGGTAAGAGTTTAAAATCTGCCAAAGAAATATTAAAATCCAACTTCGAACTTTCAATAGGAAATATTAAATGGCTGGGGAATTGAGTTTATTTTTAATCACTGAAATAAGTTCCAAACCAGAAGAACAAGCTGAAAAATGGGCTATAGCTCAATCTTGGGCAATATTTTACATGAATATAACAGTTATTGCGTTTTAAAATTAAAATAGGTATTGCAGAAAACGACTCATAGACTCTCATACAATTTTACTTTCAATAGTTTTCGCCTTTGCGTGGCTGCACAATTCACACTTGTCAATTACATTAGTAAATGACAAAATACACAAGTTAATAATAATCTCACCTAAATAGATGAAAATTTTATTGGCGTGAAGTCGAATATTCTATACATCGTTGATTTACAAATTTTTGCTAAATCTTATTACTATAAATACTAGCTGATAGCTATTTACTAAAAAAACGTCTCTAAAATATAGAACATCCAAAAACAGTCAGTTACATATTTTCTATTAATCGAGTTTTGAATATTACTATTTTACGAAGATATTAGTGTAATATTTTTTACCATTAATAGGATTTTGCGTAATCGAAATTCCAAAATTAGTATAATCTCCCAGAATATTTTTTTGTGTTCAGGACTGTCTAGCCAGGCATTTAAAGCTGCCTGAGGACTATTATAGTTATAAGCAATGTTCTCACTTACTTTTTTAACGCCAAGAACTTTAATGATATCTTCTGATCGGGCTACAAAATTATCATGGGTTACAATATCATTGGTAATCATATAAATATTGTGTTCTTCAGACTTAACAGAGATGTAATTTATTTTTCCTAAAATGTTTAAACCATTACTAACTCTGTATTCATTTATTAAGTCCATTGTTTCCAGTTCAGCATTACTATAATTGTAATCTACGATTCTTTCTGGAACAGATTCTGTCGGATTGCTGTTAAGTGTGTCATTAGAACAGGAATAGATGGTAAATACAATTGCAATTAATAAGGCTATTTGATTATTATTTTTCGCCATGATGAAATTATAATTTGTTAATTAAATTATGTTTTATGGATATGGCAAATTTCCGCAGATTTTAATTTTCAAATTACCTGTAAAAGACTTATAACTAACAGTATAAGTCTTTTTTTTATTAACTAATTAGGAGTTTTTATTTATCAGATCTTACTAAATTCGAGAATGTTTAGATCTATTATTTGATATATAGAGATGGCAC
>NZ_NRQU01000131.1 GCF_004119495.1 Flavobacterium sp. YO12 | reverse complement strand
AATATTCTTAACAATATTAACAGTTGGGGCAATATTTCTGTTACAATTTCAGAGAAATAAAAACGCAATAATACAGCAAAAGGCTAAGGATAACTCTATCGAAATTAAAAGATTAATAGATAAAGCAGATCTGTACTTTGACGATGACAATAGAGAACTGGCAATTCTAACATATAATAAGGCTATAAAACTTTGTGATCCAGAAATCAATACAACAGATTATGTATATGCACTGTATTGTATCGCAGATCTACACTACTCAAGCTCGGATTATATTTCCAGCGAAATTGCAGCTACAAAAGCATTACCGTATTTAAAGTTAATTAAGAACCCTAGATATTCTTGGCTTATTTACAATGTACAAGGACAAAATTACTTAAGTACTTATGACTTTACTAATGCGGAACTTTATTTTAAAAAGGCGCTAAGACTAAAAACAAGTTTATGGAGAAAACGTGTTGCTTTAAATAATATCGCGGCTACTTATAAAAACAAAAATGAATATGACAAAGCAATAGAGATTTATCAAATCCTTGCTTCTAATGTCCACGCTTCTAAGCATAAACATTTAGACGATAGCAATTATGCTTTTGTACTAGACAATATGGGATACTGCTATTATCAAAAAGGAAATTATGATGAAGCTTTAAAATGTTATTACAAAGCTCTAGAAATTCGTCTGCAGCCACAAAGCAGCGAAGGTTTAGTAAACAGTTACCGCCATCTATCTACATATTTTCAAAAAAGAGATCCTAGATTAGCAAAAAAATATGCCGCAGAAGCACTAAAAACAGCTGAAAAAATGAAATCTGCAACAGAAATTATTCTCAGCCTTTATGTCGTGATCGAATCTAGTGAAGGAAATGAACTTAAAAAACAAACTGAAAGGTACATTCATCTTACAGACAGTATTGCAAAAGCAGGAAAAATGAGTAAGAATCAATTTTCTACAATGAGATACGAGTCTAAGGTAGATAAAGAGCAAAATCTACAGCTCAAAGCAGAAAAGATAGAAAATGAACTGCAATTAGAACGACATAAAAATCGAAATATCATTTCATATATTATAATCATTTTCATAATTGGATTTTTTATAATTCTATTATTTTACTTATCTCTAAAGGGGAAAAAGAAAAAAAAGAAGCTGTATTTGAAAGTGAAAAAAGAATTTCAGGAAAACTACACAATGAGCTTACTCTTCAAGTATACAATGCTTTGTCTTTTGTTAAAAGAAACGATCTAGAAACTGTCGAAAACAAAACTGAACTATTAAATAATCTTGAAAAAATTTATTCTCAAACACGTACTATTTCGAGAGAAAACAGCAGTATTGACATAAATGAAAGATACGAATCTGGTCTTAAAGAAATGATTTCAGGTTTTAAAACAGCACAAGTAAGTATTTTAACAAACGGCCTGAATGATATTCACTGGAATAAAATAGATAAAAACAAAAAATAATTGTCTATCGAGTACTGCAAGAATTATTTCAAATTATGAAAAATGCCAGCAATGCCTCTCTAGTAATAGTTTCTTTCAAAATAGTTCAAAAAAATATCACTGTCACCTATAGTGACAACAGGGTTGGAACTGAAAACAAAAAAACATTTTTAAAAAATACAGTGCAAAATGTGGAAAACCGTATTAAAACAATAAATGGAACTATTAATTTTGACC
>NZ_NRQU01000130.1 GCF_004119495.1 Flavobacterium sp. YO12 | reverse complement strand
TTTTTTTTATTCAATTCTTGTGCGACAGAAGATTTAGTAAATGAGAATCAAATAAGTTCAATCAATGTTAAAGAAGCAAAAGATTTTTTTAATGCTAACTCAATAGAATTAAAGAAAAATATTTATTATTTAGGAAACCCAGATTGGGAACAAGGGATTTTAAAAAAGGATACATTATTAGTCCCTCTTTTTTACAGATCAACCTGCATTTGTAAAAAATCTGAATAGAGATAAAGTGCCTAGGTATCTAAAATCTTATCTTATAATAACTAAAAATAAAGATAAGTTAGATTATAAAATGAGGGTCTCTTTTTACTCAAATAGAAATGATTTAATACTGGATAGATATCATTTATATAATATGGAAGATATATTGGTTTCTGATAATGGGAAAAAGCCAGAGAAGAAACAATCGAAATCTTTAATAACAAGTAAAACTACTTGTGTTCATTGGGGGTATTTTCTCACTAACAATGAAACAGGGCAAGACTGGCTTGTATATGATTGGTGGGAATGTGATTGGGGTGCAGATGATGATGAACAATTGCCTCCGGATGGAGGAGGAGGAGGAGGAGGAGGAGGATCAGCTCCATTAGATGACGCTGAAGTTATTGAAGATCAGATAAATGATATAGGTCTTGATCCTTGTACTAAAGATATTTTAGATCAACTCAAAAATTTAGGAGGAGGTGATATTGCAGAAATGCTAAAAAGGTTCAGTCCACCAGGAAGTATTTATAATCTCAATATGATTACTGGTCCAGTGAAGGATTCTAATGTTTTGGCACAAACTAATAGTGTTACAGGTTCTAGTACAGATATCAATTTGATTTTTAATGAAAATTATATTAAGGGTAAGAATCAAAGTAGTCGACCAACAGATTTGTCAGTAGCTACAACAATGGCTCATGAAATTATTCATGCTTACTTAATTAGTTTATTAGAAGATTATAAAACTTGTGGAGATTTGGAGATTTGTGACTTTCCAACCATTTATGAAGCTTATGTTCAGCAGCAAATTGATAAAGATAAAAGCAAAATGCCAAGTGAGCATCATGAAGTAATTGCGAAAAAATATGTAGCAGTAATAGCAGCAACGATTCAAGAATTTCATACAAAAAAAAGTGTGCCTTTAGGTTTTGCCTCTGAGATATATACAGATTTGGCGTGGTCTGGTCTTTTTGGTACTAGTGAGTTTAATAGATTATATCCAAATGATCCGAGTTCAGTATGTTATAATGATAGAGAGAGAATAATAAATAGATTTTATTCAGAAAAAAATGCTGAATTAAGAGGTGTTTTAACTCCGACAGGAATCCCATGCGTAAAATAAAAGTTTTATGGAAAATTTAAAAAAAATAATGTTTCTAGTTTTTTCGTTTTTTCTTCTATCCTGTGCCTCCTCACATTTTAAAAGTAATGAACCGATAAATACTTTTTTAGAATTAGAGAATGTTTCTAGTAAGAAAAACTATATACTAAGGATGAAGGAAAGTAGTAGTCAGATTTTAAGAATTTTTAATAGAGGAGAAGGGGATAAACATAATGTATATCCAAATAAAACAGATTATACAAGTAAATTATTTAATGAAAAACATTGGCGGAAACTATATTCGAAATATTCTCCAGATACTATTAAAAAATATTGGAAAAATGATGACTTTCCTGAATTTAGATTTGTAGAAGGAAATCGAAGTCAGCTTT
>NZ_NRQU01000129.1 GCF_004119495.1 Flavobacterium sp. YO12 | reverse complement strand
AAATATTCTACAAAATAAAGTTTTAACAATTCTATGATCTTTTGAAAAGGCTTTTCAAAAAAATAGTGAATTTTGGAGCCAACTATTACGATTTCATTCGCATTTTTTAACCTAAAATTGTCGTTTTGTTACAAAATAAGCGAGTATTCAAAATTTGTTAATCTGCATTTGGCTTTCAAATTGTTTGTTTAACTTTGTTCGGAAACATTAATTTATGAAATTATCGGAATTCAAAGTTTGAACAACGATATGTCAATTACATTAAAAAATATAAATCTTATATGAAACAATTAGCTCTTGTCGTTATTGCATTTATTACGTTCTCTTGCTCGCAAGCACAAAAAACAAGTTTTTCTAAAGAAGCTTTATCTGAAAAATTATTAACTACTGATGGAGGTCAAGCTGCTTTTAAAAGCATTTTAAAAAAATATAAAGGAAAAACTTTAGTTATCGAAGTTTGGGCTTCATGGTGCGGTGACTGTGTAAAAGCGATGCCAAAAGTAAAAGAGCTGCAAGCTAATAATCCAGATGTTTCTTATTTATTCCTTTCAGCTGACAAAACTGCTGAGAAATGGAAAGCTGGAATCGAAAAACACGAAATAAAAGGAGATCATTATATGATGAATGACGGTATGAAAGGTGTTTTTGGAAAAGCTATCGATCTAGATTGGATTCCGAGATACATTATCGTTGACAAAACAGGAAAAATTGTTTTATATCGCGCAATTGAAACTGATTTTGATAAAATTAATGAAACTTTAAAAGGTTTAAAATAACCTCCTTTAAAATATCAATTTCAAAAATCGAAATTGATTTAATAAAACTTCAATAAAAACAAAAAATTAAAAGAATAATAAAAACTACCACAATGAGAAAAAAAATTGTTGCAGGAAACTGGAAAATGCATAAAAATGCAGAGCAAACTGAAGAATTATTGAATGAATTAATTGCAAAAATACCAGCACAAACAACTGCACAAGTAATTGTTGCACCAACATTTGTAAACTTACAAGCTGCTGCTGCAAAATTAAAAAATACAACTATTGGCGTTTCTGCTCAAAATGTTCACCAAGCTGAAGGCGGTGCTTTTACAGGAGAAATTTCTGCAGATATGCTAACAAGCGTTGGAGTTAACACTGTGATTTTAGGTCACTCTGAGCGTAGAGCTATTTTTCACGAAACTGACGCTTTAATTGCAAATAAAGTTGATACAGCACTAAAACACGACATGACAGTAATTTTCTGTTTTGGTGAAGAATTAAAAGACCGTCAAACTGGAAATCACTTTAATATTGTTGAAAATCAATTGCGTGACGGATTATTCCACATTGCAAAAGAATCTTGGGCAAAAGTTGTTTTAGCTTATGAGCCAGTTTGGGCTATCGGAACTGGAGAAACTGCTTCGCCAGAACAAGCTCAAGAAATGCACGAATTTATTAGAGAAACGATCCGTAAAGCTTTTGGAGCTGAAATAGCTGACGAAGTTTCTATTTTATACGGTGGTTCTGTAAAACCAGACAACGCAAAAGAAATCTTCTCTAAACCAGATGTAGATGGTGGTTTAATTGGAGGTGCAGCTTTAAAAGCTGATGATTTCTTAGCTATCGTTACAGCAATCTAATTTTAGATTTTAGATTTTAGATTTTAGATTTTAGATTTTAGATTTTAGATTTTAGATTTCGAAATCTGCTATATAAAAAAAAGCGTTCGCACAGCGAAC
>NZ_NRQU01000128.1 GCF_004119495.1 Flavobacterium sp. YO12 | reverse complement strand
GGTAGAAAAGCCCCAAATTTTACCAAACTTAAATCTAAGTAATAACGTAAAAATTTAAAAAAATGAAAACTACATATCACCTAAGTATAATTATTGCTCTTACTTTTACTATCATATCTTTTAATAAGTACGAGAACGTTGAATCTAAGAATTATAAATCTAACGTTTTGGCTTTTTACAATAATTCAAATAATGATGATGTAAAAGACAATGTTTCAAACGAATTCTTCAAGAAATATACTGATTTAAAAAAGTATAAATCTGATGTCATGTCCTTATACAAAAACAGATCTCTTGGAACTATTTGGTACGACGAGAATGAAATCAATCAGTTTGGCACCATTTTATATGACAAAGCAAAAAAAACAAACGATTTAGTTATTCCTTACCAAAAAGAAATAGATCAGCTTTTTGATTCTTCATCAGAAACCAATCTCTCTACAATCGATGCTGATATGCTTTTAAGTTCTTTATATATTGTATATGCTCAAAAAAGCAATTCCGATACAAATAAAAAATTGTCTTATGATGCGATGCTGAAAGATTTTCTAAACTATAATACAATCGAAAAAGCAACAGCAAAAACTGCGGATGATGGAAATCTTTATGACCAATACTATAAACTGCAAGGCGTTTTAAAACAATATAAAAAAATAGAAAAATCTAACAAATGGAAACCTATTACAACAGAAACTCCATACAAAGATTTACGTCCAGATGCAGTTTCAAATACAATTGCTCAAGTTAGAACACGTTTGTATTTATTGGGCGATTTAAAACAGGATTCTAAAAGTGATGTTTATGATCGTGAACTAATGGATGCTGTTATGAAATATAAAGTTCGTAATGGTTTTAAACCAAATTACATTTTGGCAGAAGAACATATTAAAGAAATGAATATTCCAATTTCTGATAAAGTAAAAACCTTGGTACTTAATATGGAAAGAGTTCGTTCTATTTCGGCTGACTTGGTAAACAATGACGAATATATTATGGTAAATGTTCCGTCCTACGAATTGATTTATGTTAAAACGGAAAAATTGAATTAACTTCAAGTGTATTTGTAGGCTCTCCTTTGACTAAAACTACCATTTTTAACGGTCAAATCGAAAGAATTGTTTTTAGTCCTTACTGGACAGTGCCGCAAAGTATAGTTGAAAATGAGTTAAAATTAAAAATAGCTGCCAATAAAAATTATCTTGCGGAGCATAATATGGAAATGATAAACGGTCAGATACGACAAAAACCTGGACCAGAAAATTCTTTAGGTTTAGTTAAATTCATGTTTCCAAATCCAGACGATATTTATATGCACGACACGCCGTCTAAAACTTTATTCGATTTTGAAAAAAGAACTTTCAGTCACGGATGTATTAATGTAAAATTAGCCAAAGAATTAGCCATTGCCATGTTGAAAGATTATCCTGAATGGACTAAAGAAAAAATTGACAATGCGATGGCTGGAAAAGCAGAAAACAGTTTCAAACTTTCTAAAAAAGTTCCAATTTATATCTGCTATTTTACTTCGCTTGTAAATCAAAACGGAGAAGTTGGTTTTTTTCAAGATGTTTATGAAAAAGATGCTGATTTAGCTCCTGAAAAATCATCTGTTGCTGTAAACTAAATTTAGTTCAAAATTAAAAATCAATCGGAAATTCATTAAGTTGAGTTTCCGATTTTTTCATTAAAAAAAACCTTAAACTGCTATTTTTAAAACTTTTACAAACACAAAACCAAAATAATTAATCTGAAATTTGCAAAATATTTAATGTTATATCTATTTTAAGTAAATTGATTATGAAAACAAATAATACCGAAGGACTAACAACGTTTGAAATAAATGTATTGGTACAACAAGGAGGAAGATTTGTTATTTTTCCTAATACTATTTCAAAACTGGTTAAAAAATTTAAAGGCTCAAATATTTACTTCGTTCGACCTGAAGAAAGCACAATCAAATATGCTTTAAAACATTTCATATTGAATTTAAAATCTTGCTGGAGTGAATCTTTTTTTCAGCCAATTTACATTATCAAATCCCTTTTTTATTTAATGAAAGGCGGA
>NZ_NRQU01000127.1 GCF_004119495.1 Flavobacterium sp. YO12 | reverse complement strand
GTTAAGAAAAAGATTGAAAAAAGAGTAAAAAAAGGCGGTTAAAAAGCTTGTTTAACTGAATAAAGGTGGTACTTTTGCACCCGCAACAGCGATAAACGTTCACCGAAATACTGACAAGAGTTTTAATTATTGAGAGAAGAAATTTTCAAAAAAAAAGATTAGAAAAAGCTTGTGAGAATGGAAAACGGATATTACATTTGCACCCCGCAAAACGTGGAAAGTTATTTGAAAGATTGGTAAGAGAAATGAGAAAAAGGGAACGAAAAAAAAGTTTCAAAATTTTTTAAATTTTTCTTGCGAGAAACAAAATAAATTTTTAGTTTTGCACCCGCTTTGAGGAACAAATTAAGGCGGAGAAAATAAAGAAATACACGTTCGTAGACATATTGAATTGACAGCCGTTTTGAAAGAGATTTCAAAACAAATAAAATAAGAGTAATAGAATCGTAAGATTCGAAAAGAACCGATAGATAAATCATCGCAATATAATATTAAAATATACGATGAAGAGTTTGATCCTGGCTCAGGATGAACGCTAGCGGCAGGCTTAACACATGCAAGTCGAGGGGTATATGTCTTCGGATATAGAGACCGGCGCACGGGTGCGTAACGCGTATGCAATCTACCTTTTACAGAGGGATAGCCCAGAGAAATTTGGATTAATACCTCATAGTATTATTGAGTGGCATCACTTAATAATTAAAGTCACAACGGTAAAAGATGAGCATGCGTCCCATTAGCTAGTTGGTAAGGTAACGGCTTACCAAGGCAACGATGGGTAGGGGTCCTGAGAGGGAGATCCCCCACACTGGTACTGAGACACGGACCAGACTCCTACGGGAGGCAGCAGTGAGGAATATTGGACAATGGGCGCAAGCCTGATCCAGCCATGCCGCGTGCAGGATGACGGTCCTATGGATTGTAAACTGCTTTTGTACGAGAAGAAACACTGCTTCGTGAAGCAGCTTGACGGTATCGTAAGAATAAGGATCGGCTAACTCCGTGCCAGCAGCCGCGGTAATACGGAGGATCCAAGCGTTATCCGGAATCATTGGGTTTAAAGGGTCCGTAGGCGGTTTAGTAAGTCAGTGGTGAAAGCCCATCGCTCAACGGTGGAACGGCCATTGATACTGCTGAACTTGAATTATTAGGAAGTAACTAGAATATGTAGTGTAGCGGTGAAATGCTTAGAGATTACATGGAATACCAATTGCGAAGGCAGGTTACTACTAATTGATTGACGCTGATGGACGAAAGCGTGGGGAGCGAACAGGATTAGATACCCTGGTAGTCCACGCCGTAAACGATGGATACTAGCTGTTGGGAGCAATCTCAGTGGCTAAGCGAAAGTGATAAGTATCCCACCTGGGGAGTACGTTCGCAAGAATGAAACTCAAAGGAATTGACGGGGGCCCGCACAAGCGGTGGAGCATGTGGTTTAATTCGATGATACGCGAGGAACCTTACCAAGGCTTAAATGTAGATTGACCGGTTTGGAAACAGATCTTTCGCAAGACAATTTACAAGGTGCTGCATGGTTGTCGTCAGCTCGTGCCGTGAGGTGTCAGGTTAAGTCCTATAACGAGCGCAACCCCTGTTGTTAGTTGCCAGCGAGTCAAGTCGGGAACTCTAACAAGACTGCCAGTGCAAACTGTGAGGAAGGTGGGGATGACGTCAAATCATCACGGCCCTTACGCCTTGGGCTACACACGTGCTACAATGGCCGGTACAGAGAGCAGCCACTGGGCGACCAGGAGCGAATCTATAAAACCGGTCACAGTTCGGATCGGAGTCTGCAACTCGACTCCGTGAAGCTGGAATCGCTAGTAATCGGATATCAGCCATGATCCGGTGAATACGTTCCCGGGCCTTGTACACACCGCCCGTCAAGCCATGGAAGCTGGGGGTGCCTGAAGTCGGTGACCGCAAGGAGCTGCCTAGGGTAAAACTGGTAACTAGGGCTAAGTCGTAACAAGGTAGCCGTACCGGAAGGTGCGGCTGGAACACCTCCTTTCTAGAGCCTCAAATGTTAGTGCTTGCACACGTTGAGGAAAGAAGATGATTATTTATAGGATTCTGAATTGGAGATTGTATTACTCTTGCTGTTAATTTAAAACATAATGAAAAATTAAGTAAAACAGAGTCTCGTAGCTCAGCTGGTTAGAGTACTACACTGATAATGTAGGGGTCGGCAGTTCGAGTCTGCCCGGGACTACTATTTAACTTAAAAAAAGGAAATTCTAGA
>NZ_NRQU01000126.1 GCF_004119495.1 Flavobacterium sp. YO12 | reverse complement strand
CCTAATATTATAATTGATGGTCCAAATGGATACCATTCTGAAGTAATCATTGGAATTCAAGGATTCTGGAGAGATAGACCAGAGCAAGCAAATCCATATGGAGAATATAACATCAAACTAGTTAGAGAAGCCAATTTAGATGCTGTCGCTGCAGCTTTAGGAGAGACTGGACTTGTAAAAGTTCTTCCAAACTCAAGTTCAACAGATAAAAAAGCAACATCAAAACCTGCCAAACTGCAAATGCATACGGTATGTCAAACTACCAGCCAAAGTGGTATAATTGTAAATGTTACTCCTGAAGACTTAGTTCATTTAGATGCTGACTTTGGTGTAAATTGTAAAGAATTTAAAGATATAGTTGCTAATGATGATAATACTGGTCCAGTAATAGGTACCGATCATATTACAAAAAATGTCTTGAATGTTTTACCAAATGATACACTCGAAGGCGTGGTCGTAACTGCTTCTGATGTAATAATAACTACTGTAACACCAAATGAGTTTTTACAATTAAATTCAGATGGCTCTGTAGATGTTTTACCGAATGCACCAGTAGGTACACTTACATTGGTATACCAAATTTGTGAAGCCGATGCAACTTCAAATTGCGATACCGCAACGGTAACAATTGTAGTTGTTGCGCCGCCGGCAGCGCCGCCGACACCAGTTGATGCGGTCGATGATACTTACAGTAATATTGGATGTAACACTTTTGGATTAGTTGGAAATGTTTTAAGTAATGATTTTAAAGGTATAACTAGAGCCAATCTAGAACTTGTAACCTTTACATTATTAACTGGAAGTAACAACAATGTAAAAACAGATCCTAATATAACATTTGATGCATTAGGAAATGTAAATGTTTCAAGTTTAACTCCAGCTGGAACTTACACTTACAGCTATCGTATTTGCGACAAACTAAGTTCTGAAAATTGTGATACAGCAACAGTAACAATAATAGTTCTGCCAAATGGTGTAACTAATATCGCCAGCCAGGCTTGTAATGATGATTCAACATTATTAAACTTAGCTAGTTTACTGCCAGAGGGCACACCAACAACAGGAACTTGGGTAGACACAAACAACACTAATGCCTTACAAGGAAGTACGCTTAACGCGTTAGGTTTAGCACTTGGCACTTACATATTCGAATATAGAATAAAAGACGATAAATGTCCTAGAACAATTGCCCTTAACATGGAAATTAACGACGATTGTAAAGTACTGCCATGTGGAAATATAGTTGTACATAATGCTTTCTCTCCTAATGGAGATGGAAAAAATGATGTTTTCGTAATTGATAGTATTGATGATTTGACCTGTTATCCAGGAAACACTGTAGAAATCTATAATCGTTGGGGAATATTGGTATTTGAAACTACAAATTATAATAATGAAACCAATGCATTTGATGGAACATCTAGAGGTAGAACAACGGTTAAAAAATCAGAAGGATTACCAACTGGAACGTACTTCTACATTTTGAACTACAAATCATTGAATGGAAATAATGAAGTTCAAAATAATAAGAAAGACGGATACCTGTATCTTTCAAAATAAAACAAAAAATGCGCTGTATCATATTTTATAATACAGCGCATTAAACAGGTGTTGATGAAAAACTTATTTTTAATTTAAGATTCATATGGGCTTTTTTGATGTAACTAAATTTGAAAAGCTAATAGGTAATAACTAAATAATACACATCTACTATGAGAACAAAATTATTTTTCTTCGTCATTATGTCTATAGCCTTAACAGGTTATGCACAGCAGGATGCACAGTATACACAGTATATGTACAATGCGATAAATATAAATCCTGCTTATGCGGGATCTCGCGGAGCTCTAAGTGTTTTTGGTCTGTACCGCACCCAATGGGTTGGATTAGACGGAGCACCAGAAACCAGCAGTTTCTCTATCAACACACCAATAAACAATAGTAATTTGGGTATAGGACTCTCGCTGGTAAATGATAAAATAGGTCCAACAAATGAGAACAATATCTCTGCTGATTTATCATATTCAATCCAAACTTCACCAGATTTTAAACTCTCTTTTGGAATTAAAGGAACAGCCAATTTATTCAATTTAGATGTTAACAAACTAAATCCTGAAGATCAAGGCGATCCACAATTTCAAGATTTAAGAAACAAATTTTCGCCAAATATTGGAGCCGGTGTTTACTGGCATTCAGATAAAGCATATATTGGTTTATCAGTTCCCAATTTCATCGAAACCAATCGTTATGATGATAATGATGTAGCCATTTACAAAGACAAAATCAATTATTATTTAATGGCCGGTTATGTATTTGATCTTGATAAATTACAATACATCAAATTCAAACCTGCTGTATTAA
>NZ_NRQU01000125.1 GCF_004119495.1 Flavobacterium sp. YO12 | reverse complement strand
AAATACTGGTTCGGGGTTTACCAACGTCTCAAATGGTGCACCTTATTCTGGTGCTACTACAGCTACTCTAACTATTACTGGAGCAACAGCCGCAATGAATGGATATATTTATAGAGCTGTGGCAACAGGATTATGCACCCCCGCTGCTACTTCTAATATTGCTGCATTAACTGTTAATCATATTAATGTAGCACTTACAAAAGTTGACGTAAAATGTTATGGCGATTTAACTGGACAAGCAACAGCAACTGCCACTAATGGAACTGGATCCTATACCTATTCTTGGTCACCTTCGGGAGGAACTACTGCTACAGCATCTGGATTAGCTGCTGGAACTTATACTGTAACAGTTACCGATGGAAACACATGTGGTGAAACCAAAGAAAGTATTACCATTACACAGCCTTCTGCCCTTTCAGCCACTACAGCATCAACTGGAGTAAGTTGTTTTGGCGGAAGCAATGGTACAGCAAGTGTAACTGTATCAGGAGGAAGCCTTGGATACTCGTATTCATGGGAGCCATTAGGCGGTGTAACATCATCTATTTCGGGCAGGCCTGCCGGAGATTATACGTGTACAATTACAGATGGTAATCGTTGTACATTAGTTAAAACTGTTACGATAAGTAGTCCTGCAGCATTCTCAGCAACATATACAAAAACAGATGTTTCGTGCAACGGAGGAACTAATGGGTCTGCAACAATAAATGCCACAGGAGCAACTGAACCATATTCTTATACTTGGTTGTCAACTGGCGGATCGGGCAAAACGGCAACTGGATTAGCAGCAGGAACTTACACTGTTCTTATCCAAGATGCAAACACATGTGTTTATCCTGTTACTGTAGAAATAAATCAGCCAAGCCTTTTAGATGCAACTACATCACAAACTAATGTTCTTTGTAATGGAGGCGCAACTGGTACAGCAACAGTAACAGCTTCAGGAGGAAAACCAAACTCATATACTTATATATGGTCTCCAACTGGTGGAACTGCAGCTACAGCTACTGGACTTGCTATTGGAAAATACAGCTGTTTAATTACAGATGGTAACGGTTGTTCTATTACAAAAACTTTTGATATCACGGAGCCAGCAGCTTTATCGGCTACAACAAGTCAAATAAATGCAACCTGTTCAACAGGCGGCCAAGCAGCTGTAAATGTTGTTGGCGGTACAACTCCTTATTCTTTTGCATGGTCAAATGGCGCCACTACACAAATTGTAACAGGTTTATCTGCTGGAAGCTATACTTGCACAATTACAGATGGTAACGGATGCACACTTACTAGAAACTTTCTTGTGAATACAAGCAACACTTTAGTTGCTGCTACATCTCAAACTAATATTTTATGTAATGGTGCCAATACAGGTTCTGCTTCGGTAATTCCAGCTGGGGCACCAGGTCCATTTACTTACATTTGGGCGCCATATGGTGGTTCTAGAGATACTGCAAGTAACCTTACAGCAGGTAATTATAGTGTAACAATAACTTCTTCAAATGGTTGTTCTATTATAAAAACCTTTACTATTACAGAACCTTCTGCTTTAGCAGTTACACCATCTCAAACTAATTTATTATGCCACGGTGCAGCTACAGGATCTGCCTCTGTAAATGTTACAGGCGGTACTGGTTCTTATACGTATCAATGGGCTCCTACTGGAGGCTCTGCTAAGACAGCAACAGGACTTACCGCTGGTACTTATACGGTAACTATTACAGATCGTAATTCATGTAAAACCTCACAATCATTTACAATTACAGAACCTGACCCTATTAAGATAACTATTAATTCTAAAAATATTAGTTGTAATGGCGGATCTAACGGATCTGCAACAGCAACTGTAGTTGGAGGAACTGGCACCTATACTTATGCATGGTCACCATCTGGCGGCACTGCGGCAACTGCATCAGGACTTAGTCCAGGAAATTATACTGTAAAAGTTACTGATGCTAGTAATTGCTCAACAACAGAAAGTGTGTTAATAACAGAACCAAATGTATTAGTTGCTTCGATTGAAGCTCAAACCGATGCGTCTTGCAATGGATCTAAAAACGGAACGGCAACTGTAGCTGTATCAGGAGGTTTTGGCACCTATACATACTTATGGTCACCATCTGGCGGCACTGCTGCAACTGCAACAGGGCTTAGTCCGGGAACTTATACAGCAACCGTAACTGATGCAAACAATTGTACTGCAAAACAAAGTTTTACAATTGGAGAACCTGCAGCATTAAAAGTTACAAGTACTCAAAAAAATGTTACTTGTTATAACGGCGATAACGGAGAGGCAGCTGTTACAATTTCAGGAGGAATTGCGCCATATTCTTATAAATGGAGTAACTCTGACAGTACTGGTCCAACTGCACAAAATCTAGTAAAAGGCGATTATGTCTGTACCATAACA
>NZ_NRQU01000124.1 GCF_004119495.1 Flavobacterium sp. YO12 | reverse complement strand
GCAAATATTATAATTGATGGTCCAAATGGATACCATTCTGAAGTAATCATTGGAATTCAAGGATTCTGGAGAGATAGACCAGAGCAAGCAAATCCATATGGAGAATATAACATCAAACTAGTTAGAGAAGCAAATTTAGATGCTGTCGCTGCAGCTTTAGGAGAGACTGGACTTGTAAAAGTTCTTCCAAGCTCAAGTTCAACAGATAAAAAAGCAACATCAAAACCTGCCAAACTGCAAATGCATACGGTATGTCAAACTACCAGCCAAAGTGGTATAATTGTAAATGTTACTCCTGAAGACTTAGTTCATTTAGATGCTGACTTTGGTGTAAATTGTAAAGAATTTAAAGATATAGTTGCCAATGATGATAGTGCCGGTCCAATTGCAGGTGTTAATCATATTACAAAAAATGTCTTGAATGTTTTACCAAATGATACACTTGAAGGCGTGGTCGTAACTGCTTCTGATGTAATAATAACTACCGTAACACCAAATGAGTTTTTACAATTAAATTCAGATGGCTCTGTAGATGTTTTACCGAATGCACCAGTAGGTACACTTACATTGGTATACCAAATTTGTGAAGCCGATGCGACTTCAAATTGCGATACTGCAACAGTAACAGTAACTATTGAAGCACCAGTAATGACTGTCACTGCATCACCAATTTGTGTAAACGATGTTCCATACCTTGATTACACAGTAACTCCAGTTAACTTTACTCCTGCAAATGGTGTATCAATAACTTGGGCAGATGCCACAAACAAAGTGGTAACTACAATGACTGACTTACCACTAAGCGGTCGTGTTTTATGGCCTGGAGCTACAGTTGATGCAAACGGAAAAGGTACTGACTGGCCTGGATGGATATTCCAAAACAACCAATGGATTCAAGCTGCTGATGGTTTTGAAGGATTACGCCCAACTGCGAACATTACAGTATCTCTTAATCCTAGTGAAACAATAACTGTAAATTATCCTCCATCTGAACCGTTCTGTACTGCCAGACCAACATTTGCAATTGTTGCTAATGATGATAATGGAGGCCCAATTTCTGGAGGTACAGGAGCCACAAATGTTGTCAATGTATACACAAATGACACCTTGAATGGTAATGCAATTAATCCAGCAGATGTTACACTTACAACTGTAACAACAGATCCAACTGGAGCACTAACACTAAATCCTAACGGATCTATAGATGTAAAAGTGGGTACAACAGGCGGAACTTATACATTAACGTATCAAATTTGTGAAAATGCTGACAATGGAAATTGCGATACTGCGATTGTAACTATAACTGTTATCGATCCTGCACCGCCAACACCAGTTGACGCTGTCGATGATACTTACAGTAACATTGGATGTAACACTTTTGGATTAGTTGGAAATGTTTTAAGTAATGATTTTAAAGGTATAACTAGAGCCAATCTAGAACTTGTAACCTTTACATTATTGACTGGAAGTAATAACAATGTAAAAACAGATCCTAATATAACATTTGATGCATTAGGAAATGTAAATGTGTCAAGTTTAACTCCAGCTGGAACGTACACTTACAGCTATCGTATTTGCGACAAACTAAGTTCTGAAAATTGTGATACAGCAACAGTAACAATAATAGTTCTGCCAAATGGTGTAACTAATATCGCCAGCCAAGCTTGTAATGATGATTCAACATTATTAAACTTAGCTAATTTACTGCCAGAGGGCACACCAACAACAGGAACTTGGGTAGACACAAATAACACCAATGCCTTACAAGGAAGTACGCTTAACGCGTTAGGTTTAGCACTTGGCACTTACATATTCGAATATAGAATAAAAGACGATAAATGTCCTAGAACAATTGCCCTTAACATGGAAATTAACGACGATTGTAAAGTACTGCCATGTGGAAATATAGTTGTACATAATGCTTTCTCTCCTAATGGAGATGGAAAAAATGATGTTTTCGTAATTGATAGTATTGATGATTTGACCTGTTATCCAGGAAACACTGTAGAAATCTATAATCGTTGGGGAATATTGGTATTTGAAACTACAAATTACAATAATGAAACCAATGCATTTGATGGAACATCTAGAGGTAGAACAACTGTCAAACAATCAGATGGATTACCAACTGGAACGTACTTCTACATTTTGAACTACAAATCATTGAATGGAAATAATGAAGTTCAAAATAATAAGAAAGACGGATACCTGTATCTTTCAAAATAAAACAAAAAAATGCGCTATATAAACAATTAATATATAGCGCATTAAATAATAATTTGTAAAAAAAATACTTATTTTTGAATAAAGATTCATACCAACTTTTTGAACCTTTTTACAGAGTTAAAAAGTTAGTAGGTAATAACTAAATAATACACATCTACTATGAGAACAAAATTATTTTTCTTCGTCATTATGTCTATAGCCTTAACAGGTTATGCACAGCAGGATGCACAGTATACACAGTATATGTACAATGCGATAAATATAAATCCTGCTTATGCGGGATCTCGCGGAGCTCTAAGTGTTTTTGGTCTGTACCGTACCCAATGGGTTGGATTAGACGGAGCACCAGAAACCAGCAGTTTCTCTATCAACACACCAATAAACAATAGTAATTTGGGTATAGGACTCTCGCTGGTAAATGATAAAATAGGTCCAACAAATGAGAACAATATCTCTGCTGATTTATCATATTCAATCCAAACTTCACCAGATTTTAAACTCTCTTTTGGAATTAAAGGAACAGCTAATTTATTCAATTTAGATGTTAACAAACTAAATCCTGAAGATCAAGGCGATCCACAATTTCAAGATTTAAGAAACAAATTTTCACCAAATATTGGAGCAGGTGTTTACTGGCATTCAGATAAAGCTTATATTGGCTTATCGGTTCCCAATTTCATCGAAACCAATCGTTATGATGATAATGATGTGGCCATTTACAAAGACAAAATCAATTATTATTTAATGGCCGGTTATGTATTTGATCTTGATAAATTACAATATATCAAATTCAAACCTGCAGTACTTA
>NZ_NRQU01000123.1 GCF_004119495.1 Flavobacterium sp. YO12 | reverse complement strand
TTGGGGGATTAGCTCAGCTGGCTAGAGCGCCTGCCTTGCACGCAGGAGGTCAACGGTTCGACTCCGTTATTCTCCACTGATCCGAAAGGATAAAAGTTCATTGACATATTGAGATAAGAAAATAATAAAAAGTAGAAAGCGTTTTTTACAATTTTATTGTAAAAACAAAAAAAAACGGTCATAATTAACTTTATGATTGGTACAATAAGCAAAATAAGGGCGTATGGGGGATGCCTAGGCTCTCAGAGGCGATGAAAGGCGTGATAAGCTGCGAAAAGCTGCGGGGACGGGCACACACCGATTGATCCGCAGATACCTGAATGGGGCAACCCACTATGTTGAAGACATAGTACACCGATAGGTGGGCAAACCCGCTGAACTGAAACATCTAAGTAGGCGGAGGAGAAGAAAACAAAAGTGATTCCGTAAGTAGTGGCGAGCGAACGCGGATTAGCCCAAACCAATGTTGTTACGGCAATGTTGGGGTTGTAGGACCACGACATTTTATGTACAAGGAACCGGAAGTTACTGGAAAGTGACGCCATAGAGAGTGATAGCCTCGTATGGGTAACAAGTATAATAGATAGTGGTATCCTGAGTAGGGCGGGGCACGTGAAACCCTGTCTGAATTTGGCGGGACCATCCGCTAAGGCTAAATACTCCTGAGAGACCGATAGTGAACCAGTACCGTGAGGGAAAGGTGAAAAGAACCGTGAATAACGGAGTGAAATAGATCCTGAAACCATACGCTTACAAGCGGTCGGAGCCCTTTCGTGGGGTGACGGCGTGCCTTTTGCATAATGAGCCTACGAGTTAACGTTGCTGGCAAGGTTAAGTGATTAAGTCACGGATCCGTAGCGAAAGCGAGTCTGAATAGGGCGCTTTAGTCAGTAGTGTTAGACGCGAAACCGTGTGATCTACCCATGGGCAGGTTGAAGCTGTGGTAACACACAGTGGAGGACCGAACCGGTTGACGTTGAAAAGTCTTCGGATGACCTGTGGGTAGGGGTGAAAGGCCAATCAAACTCGGAAATAGCTCGTACTCCCCGAAATGCATTTAGGTGCAGCGCTGATGATAGTTATATAGAGGTAGAGCTACTGATTGGATGCGGGGGCTTCACCGCCTACCAATTCCTGACAAACTCCGAATGCTATATAATGTTTCACAGCAGTGAGGGCTTGGGTGCTAAGGTCCAAGTCCGAGAGGGAAAGAACCCAGACCATCAGCTAAGGTCCCCAAATATATGCTAAGTTGAAAGAACGAGGTTTGTCTGCCCAGACAGCTAGGATGTTGGCTTGGAAGCAGCCATTCATTTAAAGAGTGCGTAACAGCTCACTAGTCGAGCGGACGAGCATGGATAATAATCGGGCATAAGCATATTACCGAAGCTATGGATTTAGAGTTTACTCTAAGTGGTAGGGGAGCATTCTAACAGGGTTGAAGGTGTATCGTCAGGTATGCTGGACTGGTTAGAAAAGAAAATGTAGGCATAAGTAACGATAATGCGGGCGAGAAACCCGCACACCGAAAAACTAAGGTTTCCACAGCTATGCTAATCAGCTGTGGGTTAGTCTGGTCCTAAGGCGAACCCGAAAGGGACAGTCGATGGCTAACGGGTTAATATTCCCGTACTACTAATTACTGTGATGGGGTGACGGAGTGATGAAAGCGCCGCGAACTGACGGAATAGTTCGTTAAAGTACCTAGCTATAAGATCTATAGGCAAATCCGTAGATTTTGGTGAAATACGATAGTACTCGGAGTCTTCGGACAAAGAGATAGTGCGCCTAAGGGCTTCCAAGAAAAACCTCTAAACTTCAGGTAATTAGTACCAGTACCGTAAACCGACACAGGTAGTTGAGGAGAGAATCCTAAGGTGCTCGAGAGATTCATGGCTAAGGAATTAGGCAAAATAGACCTGTAACTTCGGGAGAAAGGTCGCCAGCAGCAATGCTGGCCGCAGTGAAGAGGTCCAGGCGACTGTTTATCAAAAACACAGGGCTCTGCAAAATCGTAAGATGAAGTATAGGGCCTGACACCTGCCCGGTGCTGGAAGGTTAAGAGGAGATGTTATCTTCGGAGAAGCATTGAATTGAAGCCCCAGTAAACGGCGGCCGTAACTATAACGGTCCTAAGGTAGCGAAATTCCTTGTCGGGTAAGTTCCGACCTGCACGAATGGTGTAACGATCTGGACACTGTCTCAGCCATGAGCTCGGTGAAATTGTAGTAACGGTGAAGATGCCGTTTACCCGCAGTGGGACGAAAAGACCCTGTGCACCTTTACTATAGCTTAGTATTGACCTTGGATAAATGATGTGTAGGATAGGTTGGAGACTATGAAGCGGCGTCGCCAGGCGTTGTGGAGTCATTGTTGAAATACAACCCTTTGTTTATCTGAGGCCTAACTCTTCGATGAAGAGGACAGTGCTTGGTGGGTAGTTTGACTGGGGTGGTCGCCTCCAAAAGAGTAACGGAGGCTTCTAAAGGTTCCCTCAGTACGCTTGGTAACCGTGCGTAGAGTGCAATGGCATAAGGGAGCTTGACTGAGAGACATACAGGTCGATCAGGTACGAAAGTAGAGCATAGTGATCCGGTGGTTCCGCATGGAAGGGCCATCGCTCAAAGGATAAAAGGTACGCCGGGGATAACAGGCTGATCTCCCCCAAGAGCTCATATCGACGGGGGGGTTTGGCACCTCGATGTCGGCTCGTCACATCCTGGGGCTGGAGAAGGTCCCAAGGGTTGGGCTGTTCGCCCATTAAAGTGGCACGCGAGCTGGGTTCAGAACGTCGTGAGACAGTTCGGTCTCTATCTACTGTGGGCGTTAGAAATTTGAGTGGATCTGATTCTAGTACGAGAGGACCGAATTGGACTAACCTCTAGTGTATCTGTTGTCCCGCCAGGGGCACCGCAGAGTAGCTACGTTGGGAAGGGATAAGCGCTGAAAGCATATAAGCGCGAAACCCACCACAAGATGAGATTTCTTTTAAGGATCGTGGAAGATGACCACGTTGATAGGCTATAGATGTAAAGGCAGTAATGTCATAGTCGAGTAGTACTAATAATCCGTAAGCTTATGTACACCCTTTTCCCCGATGCCAAATCGGGGGAGAAACTTTCTAAAAATAGTAAATAAAAGTACTTTTCTTTATCTCAGTATGTTAAAATATTAGCTCGACGCGAGCAGTAACTAGTGAAAAGTAACTAGTAAAGAGTCTAAGGACTAATTACTAAACACTAATAACTAATTACTAACAACCTTAAGGTGGTTATTGCGGCGGGGCTCACCTCTTCCCATCCCGAACAGAGTAGTTAAGCCCGCCTGCGCAGATGGTACTGCAATTTTGTGGGAGAGTATGTCGTCGCCTTTCTTTT
>NZ_NRQU01000122.1 GCF_004119495.1 Flavobacterium sp. YO12 | reverse complement strand
ACTTTTTTTTTGACATAAAATAACAGTAGAATCTATGTTTTTATTTGAGAAAAAACATAAAACATTTCAGTTGCGATTTGAAGACTTCTTTCCATATACTTTTCATCCTGCTGTAATGTATTGTCAAAAATTTTAGGGTCTTCAAAAGTAATAGGAAAACGTTTTTCGGCTCCCGCTACATACGGACAATCTCCGTCTGCCTGCGAACAAGTCATTATGGCAACAAAACTATCAGTTGGATTAAAATCATCATCGAATTTTTTAGAAAAACCAATTATTGGATTTTCATTCTGCGCAAACTTTATCGCATAAATTGGATTAATATCTTCAGATAATTTCTTAATCTTAACCCCTGAATTTGTAAGCGTTTCAGCAATTTTAGGAAACACAGCCGTTGCTTCAGTTCCGCCAGAATAACAACTTACATTCTTAATATTATAATAGTAAGCCGCCGTCTGTGCCCAAACCTGAGATAAATGACTTCTTCTTGAATTGTGCGTACAAATAAAGTTTAATCTAATCTCAAGATTATTTTTATTTTTAAAATCAACAAAGTCAATTAACGGCTGCAAAACAATCTTACGTTCATCTGTAATAGATCGAAAGTCAAAAGATAAAACCAGCTTTCCAATTTCTGGAAATAATATATTCATATCGATCCTTTTTTAGCAGCATCCATTTCCTGGAGTACAAGAATTTGAATTATCAGGACTTAATTGAGTAAAACTTAACTTCGTTTTTTCTGCTGGAATTCCGCATTGATCTTGCGCTAAACAAGCAGTTTGTTTATTGAGCAGTAAAAAATCTTTCCCGTTAAAACCTAAATCATATTTTCCAATTGTAGTATCTTGATATTCTACTTCAATTTCAAAATCTGGAATATTTAAAACTTTTTCCGAAAGTTCAATAATATGAATAAGTTTTCCGGGTTTTAATCTATGTTCAAAATCGTTCGCATCCCACAGCTGAAAATTTACTACAGTTTCATTACGTACAACTCCGCCGCAGTCTATAAAGTTTTTAGTGATTAAACCAACTTCGGTAACATGAAAATGCTCAGGAACAAAATTTCCGTTAGGTAATTGAAAATTTACTGTGTCAACAGTTTTTAAGATTGTTTTAATTTCTGAAAGTTTCATAATAATTTGTGTTTTTTAGATTAACAACATTCGTTTTTTCTTTTGTCTAAGTGTGCTGTAATAACATCAAGAAATGCTTTTACTTTTTCAAATCCAACTTCGTTTATACAGTAACAAATTGTATTGCCTTCAATACTTCCTTTAATTAAGCCTGCATTTTTAAGTTCTTTTAAATGCTGTGATACTGTTGGCTGCGAAAGAGGCAATTCATTTACAATATCACCACAAATGCAAGTATTAACTTTTAGAAGATATTCTAAAATAGCAATTCGTGCCGGATGACCTAAAGCTTTTGTTAAAGTTGCTAATTCGTTCTGACTTTCTGTAAAGTGATCTGATTTTGTAGTACCCATAATTATATTTCTATATATCTATATTGCAATATTACGATATAAAACTAAATATTTCGAGTTCAACGTATATTTTAACTAAAAAATAATACTTAACTTATTTTAAGGCGATTTTACGAACAAAAAAACAAAATAGGTAACAATGTTCGAAAAATAAAAAATAAATCAACAAGGTGATCGTGGTGAAGTCGTTTTTTTAACATTTAAAAAAAAATACTATCATCATAAAAAATAGTTCTTAGAGAAATTTTTTAAAAAAGTACTAAATTTTCTTTTGCAAACCATTTGGAAACATAATTGCCAAAAGAATATCAACAAGAAATTATATTCGACACCATTTCTTCCACCGCCAACAACAAACCAGCCCTCTTGAAAATGAACCAGAATAATTCCCATTACCAAAATAAATATGGTGACAAAACCAGCAGGTTTTACATATTTATTAAACAGTAGTAATACAGCCGCAGCAATATGTGATAGTTTAATTGACCAAGCTAGAAAAACACCAAAAGGAGCGAAGCCAATTTGATTTAAATACAAATTTCCAAAGTCATTAATTCCGTTGTTAAATATCCCAAAAACAGAATGGGTTAAAAGTATAACAGCAACAGCAATTCTAAGAAGCATTAGTCCTTTCATAAAATTTAATTTTGGTTTTACTTCATTTAAAAATAATAAAAAAACGCATATTATAGTAATATGCGTTTTGAGTTTTATGACAAGTTAAATTTTAAACTTTTCCTAAAGTATACAATTGTGTCATTGTTGGAGTTAAGCTTCCGCCGGCAGGCTCAAGAGTAATTCCAAAAGCTTCGGCTTCATTTGTACGATCAACAGCAAATATTTTTTGTGAATTTCCTTCAAAATCACTCAATAAACCAATACTCGTTGGCGTAAGTACCGGACTTAGTTTTAATGCCCAAACTTGATACACCATTCCTTTAGGCGGTTCTGGTAATCCAGCGGCATCAATATAAGTCGTTTTAGTGTCTTTATTCCAATATACTTTTGCAAAAGATGTTGGCGAAACAGCTTGACCTCCAAGTGTTACTCCCGTATTTTTAATATCTCTCACAATGGTTAAACTCTTGGTGATCTCTTTATTTTGCTCACCTAAGAAAGCATACTCTTTCTCGATTTTACTTTTCTCTGTTCCAACAGTAGTAATCGCTTCTTTTGTTTTTGTAAGCTCTAAAGTCTGATAACCAAAGCCTAACAATAACAATGCAGCAGCAGCCCAGCCCACATATTGTGTCCAGTTTGAAGCAGGTTTCATTTCGACTACTTTGCCGTGTTTAAGCTCTAAACGTGCTTTTATTTTTTCGAAATTAGCAACAGAGTGGAAAGGAGAGAAGCTTGAAGATAAAGCAACAATCGCTTTTTCTATCGAGATAATTTCCTGTTCAACTTCTGGGCTTTTTTTAGCCATTTCGGCTATTTCTAAATTCTCCGTTTCGGTTAATAAACCATAAACATAAAGTTCTAGAATTCCTGAGTCTATATATTCTTGTGCTTCCATTAGATTTTTAGATAATTACGTAAGTCGTTAATACAGTTTCTGTTTTGAGTTTTGATAGTTCCCAGCGGCAATGCCAATTCTTCAGAAGCTTCTTGTTGGGTATATCCTTTAAAAAATAATAAATCGATGATTGCAATACACTTTGGTTTCAGTTTTTTGACAAATTCCTGAATTCCAATTGTGTCAATTTTGTCAAGGAGTTTATTACTGTCGTCTAACAGATTTACGAAATTATCGGATGAAAGGTTTTTTTGTGTGTTGTTAAAATTCTTTGAACGAAGCTGATCTACAGATGCATTTCTGGCAATATTAAGAATCCACGTATAAAATCGACCTTTACTTTCACTGTAAGAATCGATGTTTTTCCAGATTTTCACAAAGACTTCCTGCAAGACATCTTCTGCTTCTTCACGGTTTTTTATTAAAACATGTATGACCGAGAACAAACTTTTAGCGTACATATCGTACAAATGTGTAAAAGCTCTTTCGTCTTTCTTATAAATTAAAACTAATAATTCTTCTTGACTCATAGATTTGGATTTTTAAAGTTTAAACAAAAAATTAGTAAATATTATCTGTAACCTGAGATAAAGATAATTTATTTTTTTGTCAAAATTTTATTTTTTTTAACAGTCTTAAACCTAGAAAAATAAGGGGTTTCAAAAAAAATGTAATTTTTTTTCACTTTTTTAAAACCAAAAGTGAACCAATTACGTAAATGCTATTATAACATGTAAAAAATTTCAAGTGAAATAGCAGTGTTCTTTATTTTGAA
>NZ_NRQU01000121.1 GCF_004119495.1 Flavobacterium sp. YO12 | reverse complement strand
TTGAGACGGCTTATTTTTTTATTGAATTTTATAAATTAAGAATTGCTAAATTGAAGATTACTAAGGTTTTTGTAAATTCCGTTTTCTAAGTTTATCAATTCCTGATGTGTACCTTCTTCAGTAATTATACCATTGTCTAATACCAAAATTTTATCTGCATTTCTGATTGTCGAAAGTCGGTGAGCGATGATGATACTTGTTCTTCCTTCCATTAAAACTTCTAAAGCTTCTTGAACTAGTTTTTCGCTTTCGCTGTCTAATGATGAAGTTGCTTCGTCTAAGATTAAAATACTTGGGTTTTTAAGTAATGCTCGTGCAATTGCTATTCGCTGACGTTGTCCTCCCGATAATTTAACGCCGCGTTCTCCAACTAAAGTCTCAAATTTCTCAGGGAAACCATCAATAAAATTGAACGCGTTTGCTTGTTTTGCAGCCGCTACAATTTCGTCCTCAGAAGCATTAGGTTTACCATAGGCAATGTTTTCCCTTATAGTTCCTCCAAATAATATAACATCCTGAGGAACTATACTCATATTACCGCGAAGGTTTTCTAAATCGTAGTCATAAATGTTTTTTTCGTCAACTATAATTTCTCCCGAAGTAATATCGTAAAAACGAAGAAGTAAAGAGGAGATTGTTGATTTTCCGGCACCGCTCGGACCTACAATTGCAATTTTTTGCCCAAAAGCAGCAGAAAAATTGACATCTTTAAGAACTTGAACTTCCTTACGGGAAGGGTAACTGAATGCTACATTTTTAAAAGTAACATTTCCTTTTATTTTTTCTAAAGTTGATGCATTTGGTTTTGCATTAATTTCTTCTGGTTTTTCTTCTAGTAATTCAAAAACACGCTCGGTTGCTCCAACTGCTTTTTGAATTTGTGCATACATTTCGGCAATTCCTCCAAAAGAAGCACCAATAAAAGTAGTATAAAGTACAAAAGAAATTAAATCTCCAACTCCTTCAACTTCTCCTTTAATAGTTAATGTAATACCGTACCAAACTACGGCAACTACGCATCCAAAAAGGCATAATATAATAAAAGAAGCAAAGTAACCTCTATATTGACCTCCTTTAATAGCAATTTTTACAATTTCTTTGATCTTATTTTTGTAACGCTGAATTTCATACCATTCGTTGGCAAAAGCTTTTACATTGCTTATTCCCTGTAATGTTTCTTCAACGATTACTTGGCTTTCGGCTACTTTATCCTGAGTTTTCTTTCCGTACTTACGAATAAACCTTCCAAATACAACTGCTGCTACCGCAACAATTGGTACAATTGCAAGCATCATAAGAGTTAATTTCGGGCTAATGCTTCCTAATATTACAAAACCTCCAATAATCAATATCAGCTGACGTAAAAATTCAGCAATTGTTGTGGTGAAAGTATCTTGCAATTGCGATATATCAGCACTTATTCGGCTGTTTAGTTCTCCTACGCGTTTTTGTGAATAGAATGACATTGGCAGTTTAACCAAATTTTCATATAAGGCAAAACGAATGTTAGATAATGAGTTTTCAGTAAAGTTTACGAAAAGTGAAATCCTGAAGAAAGAGAATATTGCCTGTAATGTTAAAATAACCATTAATCCTACAGCAATTTCATTGGCTCTGCTTAGGTTTTTATTAGTTACACAATCTACGAGCATTCCCATTAATTTAGGAAAGGCAAGGGCAGTAGCGCTGGTTAGTAGTAGAAAAATTAAGCCTAGAAAAAATTTCCATTTATGGTTTTTACCGTATTTAAAAATTCTGAGTGCTTTTTGAAGAGAATTAGAGTCTAATTTAGCTTTAGGTAAATCGTTTTCTTGAAATCTTGCCATTTGTATATACAATTAAAGTAATGCAAATGTATGATTCTGGCAAGCGAATACAAAGTGTTATTATAAATTAGACATTCAGATTTTGTTTTTTAACTAAATAGTAAGAAAACAGTGCTTTTTATGTTTTATTTAAGGAGCTGAAAAATAGAGTGGTAAATATAAAATCGAAAAAATATTTCATTTTTTTTTAAAATATGCTTGCAAATACGAAATCTAGCTGTATATTTGCACTCGCAATCACGAAATGATAGCAGCCTAGTAAAATAGGGCGATTAGCTCAGCTGGTTCAGAGCACCTCGTTTACACCGAGGGGGTCGGGGGTTCGAACCCCTCATCGCCCACCAAGAAACTCCTTAAGAAATTAAGGAGTTTTTTTTATATAAAAAATAAAAAAAGTATTTTGGAAAAACAGATTTAGAAAAATCAAAAAGACTCTTCAAGAATCAAATAAATAAAAGGCACAAGTATAATTTCTTGTGCCTTTTGTGTTTATTCTATCGTAGGTTTATTTGCTTTTTCTTAAAGAAATTATCGATTGCAGAGCAACCGAAATCATAACAAAAAATAATCCGATATAAAATGAAGTATTTACTTCTTTGCTTTCATCGAAAAACATAAATGCTAATATAATGGCATAAATAGGTTCAAGATTAAAACTTAGATTAACTGTAAAGGCAGGGATTTTTTTCAATACTTCGGCAAAGGCAACATATAATCCAACTGTACAGAAAAGTGATAATAGGATCAGGTAAAAAGTATCTTTGAAATCAGGAATAAGGTTTTCCGCAGGAAAAAAATAAAGGTAAGCAGGAAGCAAAATTCCTAAACCAATTGTTCCGCCTATCATCTGATAGTAGTTGATAATTTTACTGTCGTAAACTTTTACGAGTCTTTCGTTGTAAATAGTGTAAAGCGCCGCAAAAGCCGATGAAATTACGCCTAGGATTATAGCCAGCTGATAGGAACTGTCAAAATGAAAAATCAGACTGATACCTAATAAAGTCAGCATGCTTAATAATAGTTCAGAAAATTTAAACCTAGATCTATCTATTAAAGGTTTGAAAACCGCAGTAAAAAAACTGGTCAAACAATAGCAAATAACACCAATAGAGATATTAGAATATTTAATACTTGCATAAAAGAAAACCCAATGTATGGTAATTAGCAAACCTATTTTAGCAATATCAAACTTTTCTTTTGATGTAGTTTGGTCTAGTACTTTAAAAAACTTTAGCATTAAAAATAAAATGACAGCAGAAAAAAAGACTCTGTACCAAGTTAATAAACCTTCATTAAGAGAAATGAGTTTCCCAAAAACACCGGTAAAGCCGGCAAGTATTACAGCGAAGTGTAATAATAAATATGATTTTTTCATAAAAAATTATCTACCGATCCCTTTCGAGACAAGATTTTTAAATTAAAATTTAATTGAGAATTTTAAGCACAATAAAACAGCGAATAAAATATTCGTGCAGCGCTTTTAAAATTTCTAAGAAATATTAAAATCTTGGTGGTGGAAGACAACTCTTTCTGTTCATATTCTTTATTTATCAATCGCAAAACTAGCAAAAAAACTGATTAAGTCAATACTTAAAAATAATATTCCATTTATGAAAAACGTACATACTGTTTTGATATTTTTATGTAGTATTGTAAAAAACTTGCTCGACCGTTTTTAGCGGGTATATTTAAGTTAGCAGTAAACAATTCTAAAAAGAAAGCACATTTCCTGATTAATGAATGTTGACAATCAAATATTATTTTTTCTAAGCGCTTTAGGTGTTTTTAATAGTGTTGTTTTGAGTTTTTATTTTTTATTCTTCAAACAGAACAAAGCTAAATCGGATTTATTTCTTGGACTTTTATTGTTGTCTTTAAGTTTAAGGATTGGGAAATCGGTATTTTATAATTTTAATCCGCAATTGTCAAAAACGTATTTGCAGATAGGTTTGTCAGCATGTTTTTTAATGGTCCTTTATTATATTTTTATGTTCGATCAATATTGCAAAATCTTAATCACTCTTTTGCAAAGTATACCAT
>NZ_NRQU01000120.1 GCF_004119495.1 Flavobacterium sp. YO12 | reverse complement strand
GTGTCAATTTATTAGTTCTACTTCCTAATCGACCAAATATACTTTCAAATGATAATATAAATTTCTTTTCAATTTGCGCTTCAATAATTTTATTGGTTATTTCTTTACATGTACCTTCCAGAAAATACGGAGATATTTCTCATAAATTTCATTCGTGCGGGAGAGACATAAATATTTTGTATGATAAAGTATGTTATTGGAAGAATAATCCTGAAACGGTAAATCACGATCAAATAAAAGAACTAATAGATGAATATAATCTAATATTAAAAAACTACGATATAAATCATTCTACACTCGATTTTTCTGTTTTCAAATGTTCAAATTATAAAGACTATTTTGAAAAATTTCCTACATGGTTTTATTTTAAAACATATGTCATGTATTTTCTTTCTTATTATCTCTTATATTGTGTTGCAATAATTTTTCCAATTGTTATATTTTTTAGCTTAATGAATTGACAATCTTTTAATTTATAATTCAAAAAAACCCGATCGCACAGATATATCTCCGCAACGATAGCGCGGATTTGCAATCCGTGCCCGCAAAGTAATGAGCACATTGCATCTCTAAGAACCAAATCTTCGATCTTAAAAAAGTCGAGGTTTTTCCATTTTAAAAATCTTATTGCTCACTCAAATGAAAATTCAAAATCTCCACCAATTCATTGAGCCAATACTAATTGTCTTCAAAATTTGTAAGCCCAATTTGAAAGGTTTCTTGTTGTTGCATTACAGATAAAATTAAAATGCAATCCTCACCCACACTACATAAAGTCTCTCAACTTTGCCTTCTTTTATAAATTTCATAATCGAAACTGCTTGTTCTTTTTGACTAAAAAAAGACGTATTGTGACACAAAAAAGTCGTATATTAGTAAAATAACTGAAAACCGTAGTCTTAATTTTACGAGACCTACTCAAAAAACTAAAACCACTTATCATGCCGCTAACACCAAAAATAACGGAATTATTGTCTAAAAAATACAACCCCAATGTAACTATTTTTGGCAATTATGACAGCAGTAAAAGTGCTTCAATTCTAGATCACGATAACGGAACTACTTTTATAATATCCGAAAATACTTTATTTTCTTTCAAAGATCAACACCGAAATCATTGGATGACACTTGTACAATCATTTCCTTCAAATGGAAAACATTACACGCCTAAACTCGGCGAATTGTACGTCGCTAATGATGGAATAAAATACAACTTCACCACAAAAGAAGAAATTCTGGAAATGGCAGTAGAATACTTCGAAAAACATAAACACAATATCGAATAATTTTTACCTATTCAACTTTGAATGTGTTAACTTAGCTGAGAGTTCAAATTAAGAACTAAATCGTAACTTAAAGCAACTGAAGTAAAACTGCAAAACAATATGAGTAAATTTAATTTCAAGAATAAAAAGTTTGCCCTAATTCAAAATTCAAATAATGGACAAGTAAATACAGAAACTGTTTTTAATTATAATCAGGACGGATATCTTGTGACTGCAGACTATTTTGGAGGAACAATAAAATACGGAAAGATTATTGCAGAATTAAAAGACAACGAATTAAATATGCTTTATCAATGCTTGACTACAGATAATGAGCTAAAAGCGGGCAAAGCATTGGCACAAATTAGTTTGACAGAGAATGATAAAATAAAATTGTCTTTGGATTGGGAATGGCTGACAAATGGAAACGAAAAAGGAAAATCTGAATATATAGAAATTGAATAAACAATCGAAAAAAGAAGGACAGCGCAAACACAAAAAATCCCGCTTGTAAACACAAAATAAAGATAAAACAACTCCCCAATAGGATGTGTTGCCTATGTATGTATTTTAAAAATTATTACTCTTGGTATGGCAATAAATCAATTTCGTATCTAACGGATTCACTAGTTTTAACAGCTTTTATAAGGGTATTTTTTTTGATGACAAACTGTTCCTTACCATCTTTTGATAACGATTTTGGTGTAATTGTTTTTAAATCCTCTTTTTTATTAACTTTTATCTTCGATAATTGATCAGGATTATTTATTTGCGAAAGCCCTTTTAAAAGGAGTCCGTACATGGCGTCTGACTGCAAAAAATCAGTTAGCTTTTGCTTGTTATTTATAGTTTCTTCTACTTGTTCTAAATATTTTGTTATTGCCGAACCGGAATAACTAAGCAGTATCTTTTCCTTTGTTTCCTGCCATCTTTTATCCATATCCTCAGGTTTTATAACATCAATTATCTTTCCGTTTGGATTGACCAAAACTGTAATTTCATCAAAAACATAAGCAACTCTTCGAATGTAAGAAACATTATTTGGACCTTCAAATTTAAAATCCATACACAAAAAAGTATATTTGATGATTTGATCTGATATATCTGATTTATAAATATTTACTTTTCGGATATAAGTGTTGTCCTTGGTTTTGTCTGCTCCTTTTACATAAGATGAAAAATTGTAAGTTAGACTATCGGTCGCTTTTTCTTGTGAAAAAGAATATAGGCTAAAGAAAAAAAGGATACAAATAATACTGTATTTGCTTTTTTGCATGGGTGCTATTTTAGTTAGAATTGGCAATAAAATACTTTTCAACAATACTTTTATATTTTTTAGGGCTGTACTTTATAACAGGTTTATTTTTACCATCAAACAAAACCATTGCTGTTCTTTTGTTAAGCATCGTAATATCGATAAGGTATGTTTTTTTAGCAGTAATAAATTTTAATTCTCTGGCGTTTGTTCTGCCTACAAATCTGTTATCTGTTGCCGGGCCATATGTATTATAAATGGAATCTGCCGTTTTTTTATGAATCTCAATTTCTTCTTCTGAGGCTGCAACTTTTTGATTTTCAACAAAAAATATTCCTTGTGAAGGCGAAGTCACCGTTATACCAAAGTCTGTTTTTATATCTTGATTTACCTTTTTAATGTGCTTGGAAGAACAACCATTCGATACAACAAGAATTGTTAGTAAACAAAGAATATGAATTATAGTATTTTTTAAATTTTTCATTTGAATTAAATATAACAAAGATTACAACCTGAAATCTCTAACAAAAATCTGTTTTTAACTTAAAGATGAGTCTTGTAAACGCATCAAAATCTCAACAACAATACAAATAATAAAACCTCAATCTTAAAAAAACCGAGGTTTTATTTTGTAAATCTTATTCCTCACTCAAATAAGGATTCAAAACTTCAGCCAATTCATTCAACCAAAAAAAGCCGTTTTCTAACTCATTTATTCTGGTTTGGAGGGTTTCGTGTTCTCGCAATACGCCTAAAGCTAAAATATAATTTACTTGTCGTAATGCTTTAGCCATATCTTCGAGATCTATAACATGGTTAAAAAAATCAATCAGCCTTGTTTCGGCTTCTTTAGAAAGGGTTCTTGTTTTCATAATGTCGTAATATTAGGAATATAAAAACCCTTGCATCTTAGTGTTCCTAACGCTTACGACGGCGTTTACAGTCGTTTCCGATACCGTACACATAATGCAAGGGCAAATCTTGCTCTAATTTAAAGTCGTAATTTTTTAGGAACTTCAAATGTAGAGAAAAACATTTTAAAAAGAAAGATTTTTCTTTCAATTAGTATATTTCTTTTATCAAAGATATGAAATCTAAATTTCAGCAAACATTTATCACATTTTTGTCATTTCGACTGGCAGGAGAAATCACACTAGAAATTCCGCAATCTAAACCGCCAATCTTTGTCGATATACGTGTGTGATTTCTCCCTTTGGTCGAAATGACAAACTGTGAGTATTGACATACTGTATGATTTGACACAATCTTGTCATTTCGACTGGAAGGAGAAATCTCACTAGAAGCTCCACAAAGCGAGTCGACAATCTTTGTCAATATACGTGTGTGAT
>NZ_NRQU01000119.1 GCF_004119495.1 Flavobacterium sp. YO12 | reverse complement strand
AAACAAGTACTATAAAAATATTTAAAAAATGAACTCAGCTAAATATGAATCATTAAAAATCACCATAAATCTTTAAGTGTGATTGGGACAATGAAGAGCAGGATATTAGAATGATATACTTAGCATTGTTTAATATTTACTTCAAAAAAGGACAGCATGAATTTAAAAAAGCCCTGGAAAGCTGGTTTGAAATAAATGACACAGATAAATGGTTAGAAAAGTATGGTGATGTTGATCTGGATGACAATTTCATGGATTTATTAAAATCACATTACAATTGGTGCTTCCACTCAAATATAGTGCACACTCCGTCAGTTTTTATTGCGGGCTATAAGTATCCAAATCTTTACGATATGGAAAATATTGAATTTTTTATTAATGATTTACTTGAAGACCCCCTGCAGCCTTGAGAAAATTTCCACATTACCAGCAAGCAGATTTCAAAGACTGCGGTCCAACGTGCTTAAAAATAATTTCTAAGCATTACGGCAGAATTATTAATGTCCAGATATTACGAGATTTTTGTGATACTAACAGAGAGGGAAGTAATCTAATGTCATTGAGTGATGGAGCTGAAAAATTGGGGTTTAGATCTTTAGGTGTAAAAGTTTCATTAAAAAAGCTGGATGAATTCCCATTGCCCTGTATACTTCATTGGAATGCAAATCATTATGTCGTTTTGTACGAAATAAAAAACAATATCTATTATATTTCAGATCCGGCACATGGAATTATAGAATATTCAAAAAAAGAGTTTTTAAAATTTTGGATTAACGAGAAAGCCGACGATGAAACTGATGAAGGCATTGCTTTATTACTTGAGGCATCTCCAAAATTTTATCAGAACAATCAAGAAGGAGATAAGAATAAAACTTTCGGTTTTTCTTTTTTATTTCAATACATAATTCCTTATAAATCTTATGTAATACAGCTTATATTAGGTTTAAGTGCGGGGAGTCTTCTGCAGTTAATTATTCCTTTTTTGACTCAAAGCGTAGTAGACGTCGGGATTCAAAACCAAAATATACATTTCATATATCTTATTTTGATTGCCCAGTTATTTTTATTTGTAGGCAAAACTGTACTTGAGTTAATCCGAAGCTGGATACTGCTTCATATTTCTGCAAGAGTCAATATTTCTTTAATTTCAGATTTCTTTATAAAATTAATGAATCTTCCTATTTCATTCTTTGATGTACGAATGACAGGAGATATTATGCAAAGGATAAATGATCATCGCAGAATTGAAAAAATTTTGACAACATCATCATTGGATGTCCTTTTCTCAGCAATCAATATGTTAATAATGGGAGCAATATTAGCGTATTACAATTTAACAATTTTTGTTGTATTTTTTACAGGAAGTCTGCTGTATTTTCTATGGATAATATT
Source organism: Flavobacterium sp. YO12 (assembly GCF_004119495.1). Lineage (GTDB taxonomy): Bacteria > Bacteroidota > Bacteroidia > Flavobacteriales > Flavobacteriaceae > Flavobacterium. The sequence goes on along the minus strand of NZ_NRQU01000119.1, from coordinate 3,188 downwards.
GTTTTTAAAGAAACGGAAGACATTAGATTATAAAAAGTTTTCAGAAGTTTCTCAAGAACAGAGTAAAGTCATAGAATTAATAAATGGAATGCAGGAAATTAAGCTTCATAATGCAGAAAGACAAAAGAGATGGGGATGGGAGTTTATTCAGGCAAGACTATTTAAAGTGTCCTTGAAAGGTTTAGTACTTGAACAGACACAAAATATAGGATCGAATTTCATTAATGAGCTAAAAAATATTTTAATAATTTTTCTCTCAGCTAAATTAGTTATTGACGGAAGCATTACTCTTGGTATAATGATGGCCATCAGCAGTATTGTAGGTAATCTAAATGGTCCTGTTGTTCAGTTGATAAATTTTATACGAGAAGTACAGGATGCAAAAATATCTCTTGCAAGATTATCTGAAATTCACGAAAAAGATGATGAGATACAGGATAGTGAACAACAAATTACAGAAATACCAGAAGATGAAGATATAATCATTAAAGATTTATCCTTTAAATATGCTGGTTCGGATAATTACGTTTTAGAGGACTTGAATCTTATAATTCCAGCTAATAAAATTACGGCAATCGTGGGAACCAGCGGTAGTGGAAAAACAACATTAATAAAACTTCTCCTTAAGTTTTATAATCCAAACTCAGGAAATATTTTTTTAAACAAAATTTCATTTGAAAAAATAGCGCAGAAAACATGGAGATCCCACATTGGTACAGTAATGCAGGAAGGATACATATTTAATGATACAATAGCGAACAATATAGCAGTCGGTGTTGATATAGTTGATAAAAAACGCCTGCTTTATGCTGCTGATGTCGCTAATATCAAAGATTTTATCGATGAATTTCCTCTTGGATTCAATACCAAAATCGGAATGGAAGGAATCGGTATGAGTACCGGCCAAAAACAGCGATTATTAATTGCAAGAGCAGTTTATAAAAATCCTGAAATGCTGTTTTTTGATGAAGCCACTTCTGCATTAGATGCTAATAATGAAAAAGAAATTATGAAAAAACTAAACTTCTTTTTTAAAAATAAAACTGTTGTTGTAATTGCGCATCGATTAAGTACAGTTATAAACGCAGATAAAATTGTTGTCCTGGAAAAGGGCAAAATTATAGAAATGGGAACTCACAATGAGTTGGTTTGCCAGCAAGGAAGCTATTACAAATTAGTAAAAAATCAATTAGAATTAGGAAATTAATTTTTCTAAAAAATATAAAGTTTGAAATACAAAATGATTGATAACAAAGAAATCGAACTTAGAAGTGAAGAAATACAAGAAGTATTACAACGAATGCCAAATTGGACTATTCGTTATGGATCCTTTATTGTGTTTATGACTTTATTGTTATTATTATTTATCTCTTGGTTAGTAAGGTATCCGGATATAATTACAACGCAAATAATTATTACAACCAATATTCCTCCAGAAAAAATAGCTGCCCGTATTTCTGGAAAAATTGAAGCTATACTAGTAAGTAATAATAGTAATGTATACAAAGGACAGCCAATCGCAGTGATTGAAAGCTCAGCAAATTATTCAGATGTGTTTTTGCTTAAAAGTATTTTAGACACTATAGACATCAGTGTAGAAAGATTTCCATTTGAAAAAGTAAAGTTAACACAGCTGGGGGATATCGAATCTTCTTTTGCAGTATTTCAGAAAGAATATACGTCAAACGAATTAAATAAAAAATTACATCCGTTTAAAGTACTTGGCGAAGCGCAGGATAATGAATTAATACAACTAAGGGAGCGTCTTAAATTATTAGAAATACAGGAGAGTATTAATCAGAATGAAATATTTTTATTAAAAGAAGACTTGAAAAGATATGAAAGTTTATTCAGTAAAGGTATTATCTCTTTACAAGAATTAGATAGACATAAATTGGAATATCTTCAAGCTTATAGAGGCCACAAAAGTATTCTTAGTACAATTTCTCAAACAAAATCATCAGTTAATGAACTTAATAAGAATTCAAAAACTACTAAAATAGAGGGAGAGAAAGAAGTTGTGAATTTAGAACGCAGTTTAATTCAATCTTTTTATCATCTTAAAAATGAAATCAAGAATTGGGAATTAAATCATGTTTTTTATTCTTCATTTAATGGGAAAATCTCTTTTTTGGAATTTTGGTCCAAAAATCAAGTGGTAAATGCGCGAGATAATGTTTTTACTGTTCTTCCTGCAAAAAAAAATGAATATATTGGGAAATTGAAAGCTGCTGCTCAAAATTCAGGGAAAATAAAAATTGGACAAGAAGTTAATATACGGCTTCTTAATTATCCAGACAGAGAATTTGGAATGGTGAGGGGAATTGTACATAATATTTCACTCATTCCGGATAAAGATGGAAATTTATTAATTGATGTTTTACTTCCTAAGGGATTATTAACGTCTTATAATAAGAGAATAAAATTCCAGCAGGAAATGATTGGCAAAGCCGATATAGTTACTGAAGATTTAAGACTTTTGGAACGTTTGCTGTATCAATTTAGAGATCTTTTTAAACACTAGTTTTTTACATTGGATGTGACTTCTATGGCCCATTATGGAAAATAAAAACTAAATGCTTTTTTTTTCTCACTATTAACACTGATATCGGGTCGGGTTACCGATTAGGTGTTTTTATAAAATAATGACGTAACGACCTCAAAAAGAATATAAATTTTAGTTATTGAATAAAAAGAGAGACTACCTGCTGATTGTCTCTTTCTTTTTTGGCAAATATCAGATGTGTTGGTGGTCTATAATTGAATCTAACATTAGAACATAGTCAGAGATTTATACTATCGATAAAATAACAAACAGCCCAAAGACTGTTTGTTATTTTATAATGTTTCTTTTGTAAGCAGTTTGTTTGTTCGTTTTAGATTTTTTTTTATTCCGGTAAGTGAAAGGGCAGACTACTGGACTGAATCGTTTATTTAAAGAGGAGTAAATTCTTTGTTAGTTAGTTAGTTAGTTAGTTAGTTAGTTAGTTAGTTAGTTAGTTAGTTAGTTAGTTAGTTAGTTAGTTAGTTAGTTAGTTAGTTAGTTAGTTAGTTAGTTAGTTAGTTAGTTAGTTAGTTAGTTAGTTAGTTAGTTAGTTAGTTAGTTAGTTAGTTAGTTAGTTAGTTAGTTAGTTAGTTAGTTAGTTAGTTAGTTAGTTAGTTAGTTAGTTAGTTAGTTAGTTAGTTAG
>NZ_NRQU01000118.1 GCF_004119495.1 Flavobacterium sp. YO12 | reverse complement strand
TGGGTAAAGGATTGTTTTTGAAATTGCACAATAATTATACAATGTTTGCTGAAAATAGTTTATACGAGCTAATCTCATTATAAAAAGGAAAAGATTCGTAAGCCTTTATATTTTTAAAAATTCTGGACAATATGAAATCTCAAGTTATGATTCTTTTGATTCTTTTTGTGCAAATTTATCTTTTTGGAATTCTTGGAGTACTGGATTTGCAATTTGGAATGAAGATTTTTCTGCAATAACTGATCAAAAAGTTGACAAAATGTTTCCTCATACATCTTTATTAATGATGCAACACTCAAAGCAAAAGTTTGCAATAGTTGATAAGATGTATTTTGTAAATCAAGAAGTTTCTAAAAAAGGAGGATATAATTTATTTAGAGTTTTTGCCGTTGATTATTTAAATATTATGAAATTAGCCGAATCTAATAAAATTATATCTGAGATTACTTTTGAAAAAATCAAACAAGATTTATTTTCTGATTTTTTAGTTAGTTGGTATTGTAATACTAAGATTTGTAAAAACAATTATACTTTTAGTCTTGATAAAATTGGAGAAAGTTTGTGCGTTTATTATGGTAAAACTGGATTTTACAAACTACAATTGTTTTCATATTTATATTTTTTTAAATCGAAACTTCTGAGTGGTTATAATAAAATGAAAATAAAAGTAAAAAAGGAAAAATAAAATATGAGCAACGACTCTAAGAAACAAATCTTAAAAGCTACTAGTATAATTGGTGGCACTCAATTTATTACAATTTTAATTGGAATAGTAAGGACTAAGATTCTAGCTGTTCTATTAGGGCCTTTTGGGGTAGGAGTTGCTGGAATGTTGCAATCAATAATTGATCTTGTTAGAAATATCACGGGTTTCGGATTGAATTTTAGCGCAGTTAAAGATGTTGCAGAATCAGATGCATCCAATAATATTAAAAAATTAAATGAAACAATTACTGTTTTAAGAAATCTTGTATTTTGGACAGGTCTATTAGGTACTTTCCTAACAATTATTTTAGCTAAACCATTAAGTAATTTTACTTTTGGGAACTCTGATTACGTTTTAAGCGTTGTTTATTTGTCAATAACTCTTTTGCTTACAAGTGTAACTGGAGGACAGATAGCTTTGCTTCAAGGAAAACGCGAAATAAAACTGATGGCAAAAGCAACTTTATATGGGGCAATATATTCTACGGCTATAAGTATAGTTGTTTATTACATATTTGGTATCCAAGGAATTGTGCCAGTTTTAATTCTAACATCTTTAATTCCGCTCATATTTTCGTGGTATTATTCTAGAAAAATTAAATTTGAATCTCAAAGAATCTCATTCAAGGATACTATATCCAAAGGATTTGGGATGGCAAAATTAGGTTTTTTTATTGTTGTTACTGGCTTTATGGCAACCTTGACGCTATACATTATTCGTGTAATTATTGTTGATAAAATGAATATAGAAGCTGTAGGCTTTTTTCAAGCTTCTTGGATGATTAGTACTACTTATGTTGGAATAATTATAAATTCGATGCTATCTGATTTTTTTCCTAGACTGAGTGCAATTAATTCTGATAATGAAATGTCAAATAAATTGATAAATGAACAATTGGAGATTGCTTTAGTCTTAGGTACTCCAATGATTTTAACTTTAATTGCAACAACTGAGATATTGATTAAAGTTTTATATAGTTCTTCTTTTTTAAGCACAACGACAATATTGCAATGGCAACTTTTTGGTGCTTTTTTCACTTTAATTTCGTGGCCTCTATCTGTTTTATTTTTGGCCAAAAATAAAGGTATTTTTTGCATAATTATCGATGGAGTTTGGTCTTCACTTTTTTTAGCTATAGTATATTTTGGGTGGTCATATTTTGGTTTTAAAATTTTAGGAATTGGTGATGCTATTGCAATATTTAGCAAATTATTTCTTGTTTATTTTTTGGTGCGTAAAATAGGGAATTTTAAATTTTCCGTTAAAAACGTAAAGAATATTTTGATTTATGGTCTTTTTGCAGTGCTTATGATTATAAATGTAACTTTTGTAGAAAGTTGTACTCAATATGTTTTAAGCCTTATTTTCATTTTAGTAGTTGGTATTAGGAGTTTACTGACGTTAAATCAAATCTACCATTTTAGAGATAAATTTAAGTTCTACAAATTTTAATATTACAATTTGTATGGTTATTAAAATATATTTTATAGTTTAAATGAAAAATAAAATTGTAACAATATTCATTAACGTAATTTCGTTCTTTTTCTCATTTTCAACCTCGATTAAATTAGTTAATAGGTTTAATTTATTATATTCATTCTGGATTAAAAAGAATTTTAAGAAGGCTGAAAATTTAAACATTAGCTATCCTATTTATTTGAAAGGAGCGAAATATATAACAGTTGGAGAAAACTTTGATTGCGACCAAAGATTAAGATTAGATGCGATTGATGAATTTTTAGGAGAAAAATTTTCTCCAGAAATAATTATTGGTAATAATGTTTCAATTCAAAAAGATTGTCATATAGGAGCAATCAATCGCATAGTTATTGGTAATAATGTTTTGTTAGCAAGTAAGGTCTATATAAGTGACCATTCACATGGTGAAATCAATAAAAACTCTATTCTTCTACCACCTTCTAGAAGAAAACTATTTAGTAAAGGTTCTGTAATTATTGAGGATAATGTTTGGATTGGGGAAGGAGTTGTTGTCTTACCAGGAGTAACTATTGGTGAAAATACAATTGTAGGAGCTAATGCGGTTGTTACAAAATCAATACTTAAAAATAGTGTCGTTGGAGGAAATCCAGCAAGAGTAATTAGAGAATTATAATGATGAAAAAAGAAGCAAGAGTTATAGCATTATATTTACCACAATATCACCCCATTCCAGAAAACGATAAATGGTGGGGTAAAGGTTTTACAGAATGGACTAATGTTGGAAAAGCAAAAGCTTTATTCAGAGGACATTATCAACCTAGAATACCTGCCGATTTAGGATATTATGATCTTAGAGTTTCAGAAACCCGTATAGCTCAAGCAGAGATGGCTAAGGAATATGGTGTTGAAGGATTTTGTTATTGGCATTATTGGTTTGGTAATGGGAAAAGATTAATAGAAAGACCTTTCAATGAAGTAATTGCTTCTGGTGAGCCTGATTTTCCTTTTTGCCTTGCGTGGGCAAATGAAACATGGAAAGGTTTTGATCATGGGCTGAAAAATAGAAATGTTTTAATTGAACAATTATATCCAGGTGTTGAAGATTATAAAGCTCATTTTTATGAAGTTCTTCCAGCTTTAAAAGATAAACGCTATATAAAAGTTGATGGAAAACCATTGTTTATGATTTATAAACCATTAGCTAGTTCGGAGGTACTAGTTTTTATAGATGTTTGGCGAAAGCTAGCGATTGAAAATGGTTTGATCGGCATTCATTTTGTTGGACATCATAATGACTTGACAAATAAGATTGAAGATATACAGAGAACTGGTGTAGATGCTGTAAATACAACTAGATTAAATAATTATTTAATAAATCATCGTTCAATTAGAGAAAAACTATTTAGTCGAATAAAAAAAATATTTTTAGGGACTGCTGCAGCGTATGCTATTCCATATAGACTTATGTCTAAATATTTTCTGGTTCCAAAAGAAGACAGGCAAGAATTTGTTTATCCAAGTATTATTCCTGGTTGGGATCATACTGCGAGAAGTGGGCGTGAAGGTATGGTACTAACGAATTCAAAACCAGAATATTTTGAGACCCACGTGAAAGAAGCTGTAGACCTCGTAAAAGAAAAGGATGAAGAGCATAAAATTATTTTTATAAAATCATGGAATGAATGGGCGGAGGGAAATTATATGGAGCCAGATTTAAAATGGGGCTTAAAATATTTAGAAGCTTTGAAAAGACAATTAATATAAAAACTAGTTTTTCTTGGAAATAAAAATTTCGGTAATTATACCAGTATATAATGCAAGTCTTTTTCTAGAGAGGTGTTTGAACAGCATCCTTGAGCAGACTCTTTCGGATATTGAAGTGATATGTATTGATGATTTTTCTTCTGATAACTCATTAGAAATTTTAAAAGAATATGCATCTAAAGATACTCGTTTAAAATATTTTAAAAATGAAAAAAATATTGGTCAAGGATTAACAAGAAATAAAGGAATTGATTTAGCATCTGGTAAATATATTGCCTTTGTTGATTGTGATGATTGGATAGAAAGTAATATGTATGAAAGTCTCTATACAAGAGCTATAGAACATAACTACGATTTGGTTTGTTGTAATATTGTACATGATTTTCCGAATGGTACTTCACAGTCTCCAGTTATCCCTCCAATTGAATCACTATCTCTAGAATTTTTGATTAACGAAGCTATTTTTCCATCGGATAAATTGTTTTCTCCTAATTCGCCTTGTGATAAAATTTATAAAAAAGAATTTATAGATAAATTAGAGCTTCGATTTGAAAGTGAGCGAGTTTTTCTTTACGAGGATAAATTTTTCAATTTATCCTTATTAGTCGCAAAGCCAAATTTTTCTTATGTTTCTGAGGTTTTTTATCACTATGTTATCCGACATGGAAGCACTATGATATCTTATAGAAAAGATTTTACGAAAAGATATTTCGCTATGAACGAAAGAATTGAAAATCTATTATAAAAAATCAATTAGTGTCTAATGAATTAGACTTGAGACTAAAGAAAAGTCTATTTGATATTACATTTGCATTTTGCTTAAATGCATTAGTTTATAATAAAAAAATTACTGGTAAATTTATAGATTTTTCTGATATATTACGAGACAAAAGAATATCGAATAATGCTAAATATTTTGAT
>NZ_NRQU01000117.1 GCF_004119495.1 Flavobacterium sp. YO12 | reverse complement strand
AGAGATGAGGCAGAGAAAAATACAAGTGCAGTAATAAACAATTAATAAAAGTATTATGAAAATAAAAAACCTATATAAATACTTATTTGCAGCTGTTTTAATACTGCAATTAACCGCCTGTAATAATAATACAGATGCTGAGCAATTTTTTGAAGAAACGCCTACAACGCGTTTAAATAATCAAAAATCTGAACTAAACGATGCATTACTTTCATCAGAATTTGGATGGAAAGCAGTCTATTTTACAGATAATACTGTTTTAGGAGGTTATACACATTTATTTAAGTTTGCAAAAGACGGAAGTGTAGAAATGGCATCAGATTTTGATGCAGATACAGATGTTTATAAAAGCGAGTACGCTATTCAGCTTGGAAGTACAGTAAGTGTGACTTTTACAACAAAAAATAGAATTCACCTTTTATCAGAATCAGATAATTTCCCAATTCCAGCCTTAAGAGCGAAAGGATATTTAGGAGATTTTCAGTTTTTGTATTACGGTCAGGAAAAAGGAGAGATTATTTTTAGAACCAATAGAAATAATCGTGAATTACGTTTCGTAAAAGCAACCGCTCAGGACTGGGCAGATTTGCATAAAAATATCGATATGATTCCTAATGTAATTGGGGCTCCGACCAGACCACTGTTTAGATTATTAGAAACAAATGATGGAACAACAAAACATCAGTTTGATTTTTCATTTTCTGCCGTAACTCGTTTTGCAGAGTCAAATTCTATCGAAGCAGGTTATTCTGTAAGCTACAATATGGGAGTAGGATATACCCCAACCGGTATTGTTGTGAGTCCTGCAGTAGTAGTGGGCGGACAAAACCTGACTAATTTTGTATATAATGATACTGATGGAAGTTTTACAGCAACAGGAACAGGCGGCGTAAGTGCTGTTATTAAATATACAGACAAACCTTTATCACTTACAGATGATTATAAGATATTGCTTCCTGGGCAGCCATTTACTGCATTTGGATATTATACTAATGATCACACTGTAAATGCTCCAAGTAATTCAGTATTGTTTAATGCTGAAATAGCTAAAATTAATGCGGCTTTACCTAAAGGACAAAGCATTGCAACTGTTGAAATATATAGTAATCATGCTATTGGAACATTTATTTATTACACTTTCGTAGGAAGAGGAGCTTTACAGCATCATGTTACTATTACAGAAGATGCAGTTGGTAAAAAAGTGATTTTAAAACATAAATCTTGGAACGGAAATACAACAGTAGCGACGCCGGCATTCCTTGCTAGTTTTGATAAGTATCTGATGGATCCAAACGGAATTTATGTGAAAAAAGAGAGCTTTAGAGTATTTTACAGTGATCCAGTTTATACGTTTACAAGTTCTTCAAGTCCATTTAGAATGACAACTTGGAGGCTTAACTAATAATTTTAGTTTTGTTTTTAATTTTGGAGAAAAAGCGACTCAATTTGAGTCGCTTTTTTAAAACTAAAATGCATTAATGATTAAAATTTAATCTGATGAAAAAGAAAATTGCTGCACCGATAAGTATTATTTCTTTGTGGGGACTTATACTTATCGCCATAACAGAATGGTATTATGAATATGTGAGGTATTATTTGTATGCCTCAATAGCTGTCATTATTCCTATTATGATTTGGAATTTGATAAAACAGAAAAAAAAGGACAAAATTAATGGAACAAGAGAGTTTCAATCATCTATCTATAGAATGCTGATAATGGCCGTAGTGCTTATCATTATTTTTTACATTACTAAGCAAGAGCATATAGGTTAATTCTAAGTTTAATTATTAAGGAGAAAAGCGGTTCAATTTTGAATCGCTTTTTTATTAGATTAACCCGCAGCATACAGTTATATAGAGATATATAAATAACTTTAAAAAAGGTGTTTCTATGTGTTTAATGTTTCTACGCCCAATTAGATTAGAATAAATAATTTCAGGACCAATTTTTATGGCACAAATTTTATTAAACGCCCAAATAATCTATATTTGTATTTCAAAAAATAAAAACGAATACTTCAATATGAAATTACTAGAAGGAAAAGTAGCAATCATTACTGGCGCGAGCCGAGGAATTGGAAAAGGAATTGCAGAAGTTTTTGCTAAACACGGAGCAAACGTAGCATTTACATATAGCTCATCTGTAGAATCTGCTCAAGCTTTAGAAGCGGAGTTAAATGGTTTAGGTGTTAAAGCAAAAGGTTACAAGTCTAACGCAGCCGATTTTAATGAAGCACAAACTTTTGTTGATGCAGTTTTGGCTGATTTTGGTACAGTAGATATTTTGATTAACAACGCAGGAATTACAAAAGATAACTTGTTAATGCGTATGTCTGAAGCTGATTTTGATCAAGTAATTGATGTAAACTTGAAATCAGTTTTTAATATGACAAAAGCAATTCAAAAAACGTTCTTGAAGCAGCGTGCAGGTTCTATCATTAATATTAGCTCTGTTGTAGGAGTTTCTGGAAATGCAGGACAAACAAATTACGCAGCATCAAAAGCAGGTGCAATTGGTTTTACAAAATCAGTAGCTTTAGAATTAGGATCACGTAACATTCGTTGTAATGCAATCGCTCCAGGTTTTATTGAAACAGAAATGACTGCAAAACTACCAGAAGATGTAGTAAAAGGATGGAGAGACGGAATTCCGTTGAAACGTGGCGGAACTACAGAAGATGTAGCAAACGCTTGTCTTTTCTTAGCATCAGATATGAGTGCATACGTTACAGGACAAGTGCTTAATGTTTGCGGAGGAATGCTTACTTAATAGTTTTCAGTGTTCAGACTTTAGTTTTCAGTTTTTATCTGACTCTGAACACTAATTTTTTTAATTTGATCACTAAAAATTGATTACTGAATACTAGATATATATGACTACAAACACGATTTTATTATTATTGCTTTCTTTAGTAATAGCGGGTGGGTTATCGTATTTTCAATATTTTTTTAAAGCCAAAAACAAATCGAATCTGATTTGGTTTTTGGCTTTTTTACGTTTTCTAGCCATTTTTGGATTATTGGTGTTACTTATAAACCCAGTAATTTCAAAAAGCTCGTTGGAAATTACCAAAACACCTTTGGCAATTGCTGTTGATAATTCAAGTTCGATAACCGCATTAAAAGCAGACAAAAAAGCAGTTGAATTATATCAAAAGCTAATTTCAAATCCCGCATTAAAGGAAAAATTTGATATTCAATCCTACCAATTCGATGCCGATTTTAAAATTTCAGATAAATTTGATTTTAGCGGCAAACAAACCAATCTAGACGAAGCAGCAAAGAATTTAAAAAGCATCAATAAAAATCTGATTTTCCCAACCGTAATTATTACTGACGGAAATCAAACTACAGGAAACGATTACGTATACCGATTTGATCCTGTTAATAAAGTTTATCCTTTGGTTGTGGGAGATACAACCACTTTTCTTGATTTAAAAATAAATCAGTTAAACGTAAATAAATACGCATTTCATAAAAATAAATTTCCTGTAGAAGTTTTTCTTCAGTATGCAGGCGATAAATCTACAACTGCCGATTTTACAATTTCGCAGGGAAATACCGTTGTTGCAAAAGAGAAAGTTTCTTTCTCACCATCCAGAAAAACAGCAGCATTAAATTTGCTTTTACCAGCTGATAAAGTAGGGCTGCAAATATTTAAAGCCAGTATTTCGTCAACCGCAAAAGAAAAGAACAGCTATAATAATATCAAGAACTTTGCAGTAGAAGTAATCGATCAAAAATCGACAATAGCAATTGTTTCAGCTATAAACCATCCAGATATTGCTGCATTAAAACGCTCAATCGAAGTTAATGCACAACGCAAAGTAATTTTAGTTAAACCAAATGATATCAGCCAGCTGCAAGAAGCATCAGTTTTAGTTTTATATCAGCCGACATCAGCTTTCAAAGCAGTTTTTGACAATAACAAACAAGCCGGAAGAAACACATTTATCATTACAGGAAACAACACCGATTTTAATTTTCTAAACCAGCAGCAAAATAATTTGGTTTTTAAAATGAGTGGACAAATCGAAGATTATTTATCTGAATTTCAATCGCAGTTCAATTTATTTGCGGTTGATAATATTGGTTTCGAGAATTTTCCGCCATTGCAAAACTTATTCGGAACAATTTCAACAAACGGAAATGTGTCTGTTTTACTTTCTTCAAAAATTAGAAACGTTTCTACAAATGCTCCTTTGTTGGCTTTCGCCGAAAATCAGGGAAAAAGAACAGCCTTTCTTTTAGGTGAAAATAGCTGGAAATGGCGTTTACAAAGTCATATAGACAATCAGTCGTTTGAAAAATATGATGTATTTATAGATAAAATAATTCAGTATTTAGCCACATCAACATCAAAGAAATCACTCGTTGTAGCACATGAAAGTTTTTATAATTCGGGTGAAGAAATTATAATTAATGCACAGTATTTTAATAAAAACTATGAGTTTGACGAAAAAGCAAGATTAACAATCACTGTTAAAAATGCCGAAACCAAACAAGTAAAAAACTACGATTTATTAAAAGGAAACAATTCTTTCTCCGTAAACTTAGAAGGATTAACCGCAGGAAAGTATAATTTTACAGTAAAAGAGTTAAATTCAAATACATCTTATTCAAGTCATTTTGAAATTTTAGATTTTGACATCGAAAAACAATTTGTAAATCCTGATGTTGCAAAATTGAAACAATTAGTACTGCAAACCAACGGAAAAGCATTCTTTGAAGATCAAGCCGATGATTTGATTCAAGAGCTTTTAGAAAGTAAAGAATACAAATCGATTGAAAAAAATGTTTCTACAAAAACTCCAATTATTGACTGGGTTTGGTTATTGGTTTTAATTGCGGTTTTGTTAACGACAGAGTGGTTTGTTAGGAAATATAGCGGGTTACTTTAATTGAATTTAAAAGGTTTTTATTTAGGAAAATCATAGTTTTATGAGCGGTATTTAGAGTATTTTAGATATTGCATTTGCTTTAGTAGAAAGTTTGTTACAAGAGTAGGTAATTTGGTTTTGGAGAATCAAGGAAAGTGTTTGATAATTGTAGATTTTTGAGAATTAGTTTTTCT
>NZ_NRQU01000116.1 GCF_004119495.1 Flavobacterium sp. YO12 | reverse complement strand
GAATCTTTTTGTTTTTTTTCTGTAATAACGAATGGCAAAATTGACGAATTACATAAATAATATTTCATACCATTTTCCCAAGATAACCAAACTGATTCATCAATTCTTCCTTTTGAATACCAAAGATATTCCTCAGCACAAAAGTTCAAATAATCCCTAATTAATTTAACTTCAATCAATGTTAATTGATATTTGTTGTTTTCTATATTTTTAAAAACAATTTCATTCAATGAATTATTAAACTTTTCATCATACTTTTGATTAAATGATATAAATAACTCTTTAAATATTTTATCATTTTCAATCATACTTTGTCTAATTCCAAAAGATATCGAAATTCCAGTTGCTATTACTGCAATAGGAATTTCTGGCCTTTCTTTAAGAAGATAATAAATTAACATCGCTACAACAACTGCAATTACATTAATAAAAATTATGTCTTTATATTTTTTCGTTTTTTTAATCTCATTTTTTCTCATTTTTTCTTCAAGTAGATTTAGATATGATAAGCCAAATGCAGCTGAACATACTAATTCAGAAGCAGTCTTCTTGTCAATTTGCTTTTTCGTCTTACCTGTATGAGCCAAAGAATTTCTATGGCTTCTTAACTTATTTAAATTACCTCTAATAAAATCTGGAATTTTAGGAAAACCATTATAATGAGCTATTAAAGGCAGTAAAATATTTAATTGATAACTGTAAGTAGCACCGCTACTTAAAAAATCTTCAACTTTATCTTTAGAGGCAAATGCTGAAAAGTATTTTGCCATAATATTGTTTAATGTAGACTCAACAGAAACATTTGATGGAATTACACAACTATTGTAATCCATTAATGTAAAAGATTCGACTGCATTAATAAGATTTTCCCAAATTTGACTTGTATCTGATTTTTCTGCCCAGTTAATCTGTACTGCGACTGGAATTTCTTCAGTAACCGAAATTTCTTCGATTACCTCACCAAATGGACGACCGTATAAATTAATGACATTTGGAATATAATGTCTAGGCGGTGTATTTCCATGTAACTCAACAGGAAATAGACCAATTCCATTTGGAGTATAATTAGTTTGTAAAATTTTTGATTTTTTAGGAATACCAATCTGTTCTAAATCTAAACTAAATAATTCATTTGGTTTCATAAAGATTCTTAAACTCGTAGTAAAACCGCCAACTATTGCATAGGTATATGAAGGAACTTCCCATTCAAAATGCCTTAATAATAAAGTCCACCAATCAAGATTTGTATCACATTTGGGACATTTCATTTTTATTCCATGAAAATAGTTTGCTAAATTTTCATGTGTAATCGGAAATGAAATAGCTTTACACTCTGGACATGGAGTTTGATATATTTCTGTATGTAATAAATCGTATTTCATATTTTCAACTATGTTCTTTGTACAAACGCTAATATATATAAACTAATTCCTTTAAAATTGAGGAAAACCGTAAAGCGCCAAAATTTCTAGTAATCAAAATTTTTTCAAAGAAAAAAAACCTCCCAAAAATCTTGAGAGGTTTTTCCATAAATCTATTAAAAAATTACATATTCCTTCTATACTGCCCGCCAACTTCAAACAACGCCGAAGTAATCTGACCTAAAGAACAAACTTTTGTAGCTTCCATTAAATGGTCGAATAAGTTTTCGTTTTTAATAGCCGCTTCTTGCAGTTTACTTAAATGCTCGTTTACTTTTGCTTCGTGAAACTGGTGTAAATTATCCAGCATCGTGATTTGATATTGTTTTTCTTCTTCGGTGGCACGAATAACCTCAGCTGGAATTACTGTTGGAGAACCTTTTGAACTCAAGAATGTGTTTACACCCACAATTGGGAAATCGCCATTATGTTTTAAAGTTTCGTAATACAAACTTTCTTCCTGAATTTTAGAACGTTGGTACATCGTCTCCATTGCACCAAGAACTCCACCTCTTTCTGTAATTCTGTCGAATTCTTGTAAAACGGCTGCTTCAACCAAATCAGTTAATTCTTCGATGATGAACGAACCTTGAATTGGATTTTCGTTTTTCGCTAAACCTAATTCTTTATTAATAATCAACTGAATCGCCATGGCACGACGTACCGATTCTTCTGTTGGAGTTGTAATCGCTTCGTCGTAAGCATTCGTGTGAAGGGAATTACAGTTGTCATAAATTGCGTATAAAGCTTGTAAAGTTGTTCTAATATCATTGAAATCAATTTCCTGTGCGTGTAACGAACGTCCAGAAGTCTGAATATGATATTTCAACATTTGTGCTCTTTCATTGGCTCCGTATTTGTTTTTCATGGCTTTTGCCCAAATTTTACGTGCCACACGACCAATAACTGAATATTCAGGATCAACTCCGTTTGAGAAGAAGAACGATAAGTTTGGTCCAAAATCGTTAATGTTCATTCCGCGGCTCAAATAATATTCCACGTAAGTGAAACCATTTGAAAGCGTAAATGCCAATTGCGTAATTGGGTTTGCTCCTGCCTCGGCAATATGATATCCTGAAATCGAAACCGAATAGAAATTACGAACGTTTTTAGTAATAAAATATTCCTGAACGTCACCCATTAAACGCAAAGCAAATTCTGTTGAGAAAATACAAGTATTCTGCGCCTGATCTTCTTTTAAAATATCGGCTTGAACCGTTCCACGAACTTGTGATAACGTTTTTACTTTTATTTCATTATAAACCTCCAAAGGCAAAACCTGATCTCCTGTAACGCCCAAAAGCATTAGTCCTAAACCATTATTTCCTTCTGGTAAATCGCCTTGGTATTTTGGTCTTTCAATACCTTTAGCTGCATATATTTTGTTGATTTTTACCTCAACTTCTTTTTCTAATTCGTTGGCTTTAATGTACAATTCACATTGCTGATCGATTGCTGCATTCATAAAAAAGCCTAACAACATTGGCGCTGGCCCATTAATTGTCATACTTACAGATGTTAAAGCATGCACCAAGTCAAAACCTGAATACAATTTTTTAGCATCGTCTAAGCAACAGATTGAAACTCCCGCATTTCCAATTTTTCCATAAATGTCTGGACGTAAATCTGGATCATTTCCGTATAAAGTAACACTGTCAAAAGCAGTCGAAAGTCGTTTTGCAGGCAATCCTGCACTTACGTAATGAAAACGTTTATTGGTTCTTTCTGGTCCTCCCTCGCCCGCAAACATTCTTGACGGATCTTCGCCTTCACGCTTAAACGGATACAATCCCGAAGCAAACGGAAATTCTCCAGGAACATTTTCCTGTAAATTCCAACGCAGAATATCGCCCCAGCCTTCATATTTAGGTAAAGCAATTTTCGGAATCTGTAAATGTGATAAACTTTCAGAATGTGTTGCAATCTTGATTTCTTTATCGCGAACTTTAAATGAGTAAACCGGATTTTTATATTTCGCTACTTTTTCATTCCAATTCAAGATAATTTCCCAATTGTACGGATCTAAATCCATTTTTACTTTATCGAACTGATTTAGCAAAAGATTTAAAAAGATTCTGTTTTCGTCATGTTCAGCAATTCCGCTTGGTAAAACAGTTGAATCGTCGATTCCAGCTTTATTAATTTGAGGCACTTTACCAGAAACCGATTCTATGGTTTTGAAAATTCCATATAATTTCTGCGCTACTTTTTGTTGCGAAAGTGCAATTTCATCATAAGATCTGTTATTCTCTGCAATTTCAGATAAATAACGTGTTCTGTGCGGTGGAATCACGAAGATTTTCTCGCTCATTTCTTTTGTAATTGTAAAAGTCGACTTTAAATCTGAAGCCGTTTTTTCAACCACTTTATCCATAATCGCTTTGTAAAGCGTATTCATTCCAGGATCATTAAACTGAGAAGCTATTGTTCCGAAAACAGGCATTTCGTCTGGATTTTTATCCCAAAGATTATGGTTTCTTTGATATTGTTTTTTTACATCGCGCAAAGCATCAAGTGCGCCGCGTTTATCAAATTTGTTTAAAGCCACTAAATCGGCAAAATCAAGCATGTCAATTTTCTCCAATTGCGTTGCAGCTCCAAATTCTGGTGTCATTACATATAAAGAAACATCAGAATGATCCATAATTTCGGTATCAGATTGTCCGATTCCCGAAGTTTCCAGAATAATCAAATCATATTTTGCTGCTTTTAAAACCTGAATTGCTTCTGCTACATATTTAGATAAAGCCAAATTAGATTGACGAGTTGCCAGCGAACGCATATATACACGAGGATTATTTATGGCATTCATTCGGATTCTATCCCCTAAAAGTGCTCCTCCAGTTTTTCTTTTTGATGGATCAACAGAAATTAATCCGATTGTTTTCTCTGGAAAATCAATTAAAAAACGACGTACTAATTCGTCTACCAAAGATGATTTTCCTGCTCCTCCCGTTCCTGTAATTCCTAAAACCGGAATTTTAGAATCGGCGTTGCTTTCGTGAATTTTATCAAAAACAGGTTTTGCAATCTCAGGAAAATTCTCTGCAGCCGAAATTAAACGGGCAATTGCTGTTGGAACTTTATTTTCGATATGATCGATTTCTCCATTTAATTTGTCTCCAATAGGAAAATCAGCTTGCTGAACCAAATCATTAATCATTCCTTGAAGTCCTAACGAACGTCCGTCATCTGGTGCATAAATTCTAGTAATACCATATTCATGCAATTCTGAGATTTCGCTTGGGAGAATTACTCCGCCGCCGCCGCCAAAAATCTTGATATGTCCTGCTCCTTTTTCGCGAAGCAAATCGTACATATATTTAAAATATTCATTATGGCCACCTTGATAAGAAGTCATTGCAATTGCATTAGCATCTTCCTGAATTGCGGTATTAACCACTTCTTCAACACTTCGGTCATGACCTAAATGTATTACCTCAACTCCTGTTGACTGTATAATACGACGCATAATATTAATGGCGGCATCGTGTCCGTCAAAAAGTGAAGCAGCTGTGACAATTCTTACTTTATTTTTAGGAATATATGGTATTTGTTGTTCCATTTTATGAATATGATAATTTTAAGGGAGCAATTTACAAAATATTTTAATATTTGGTTACTGTAATAGCTTTATGTTAACAAAAAAAGATTCACTATTCCTAAACTACTGGGGTAACATTTTAAATCTTCTTTATTGATCTATAGTATATAAACCTACAACAT
>NZ_NRQU01000115.1 GCF_004119495.1 Flavobacterium sp. YO12 | reverse complement strand
GTTTACGGCAATATCAAAATGATATAATAGTATCATTTTGATAGGACTATCGTTCGTTTAGAAAGATCTTATTATTGGTGTAAACTAAACACAGACAGCTTGTAACACGTCAATAGTGGCGTAACGTATGTATTGGTACGTATTTTGGAAATATTATTTTGTTTTAACATTAATAGTGAAACCAAAAACGCTAAATAAAATATGAAAACCCGACAACCTGTTTTGGACTTTATAGGCAAAGACTTTTTACTTTCTGAGCCAGCGATTTTATCAATCAATAATCAAGGGATAGAAGAATTACCAAATTTTATAATCGAAATTGCCAATGTTAATCATGTATTTTGGTTAAATGAAATTTGCAATACGACGCTGTCATCAGCTTTAGCTCGAGGAACTGGAATCTCGGGGCGTTCGCCAGAACTATTGGAGGAAAAAATGAAAAAAGGAGAAGCTGTTATTGCTTTTGCATCAGACGGGACTTGGGCAGGTTTTTCATTTATTTCCGCTTGGAATAATGGAGAATATGTTTCTAATTCGGGGTTAATAGTTGCGCCGCAATTCAGGCATACAGGTCTTGCCAAAAAAATTAAACAGAAGATTTTCTGGCTCAGTCGTAAAAAATATCCCAAAGCCAAAATATTCAGTCTAACGACGGGACTTGCTGTAATGAAGATGAATCATGAACTTGGTTTTGAACCCGTCACCTATTCTGAACTAACTACCGACGAAGCTTTCTGGGAGAATTGTAACTCTTGTGTCAATTGTTCTATTTTAATGAGCAAAGAGCGAAAAAACTGTTTGTGTACCGCTATGCTTTACAATCCGAAATAAGAAAAGTTTTTATAAAATTTAAATATTTAAACTGCTTAAATAGAGTGTTTTATTGTATTGATTTAGTTTTTATTCTAAAAAAATCAAGTTTTTAACTAAAATTTATTTGAAATAATACTCTGAATAAAAAAGTAAATAAAAATATCTATATTTTTGTTAGTAAAAATAGTAGTACCAAAATATGTCAGTTATAGAATGAAGAAAATTACACATCATTACGGAGTAGAGTTGGACTGGGTCGAACCATTTGCTTTAGAACTTGAAGGAAAAGTAGAAGGTAATTTTATTGTAGTTCCTGAACATATTCATACTGGAGACCGGTATTTTTTAAATTTTGGCATAGGAATTTCTGTTATGTACATTGATGTCGTTTACAATTCAGAAATTCATTTGAGACAAGAAAACAAATCAGATGATTTTGTGGGGTTTTATTATAACCTTACCGAAGGAGAAGCTCTCTTGTTGTCAGATGATGTTGCCAATCCTATAGGAAGATGGAACTGGAATTTGGCTATACTCGACAGTACCTTGTATTCAGATTATATTGTTAAAGAAGGAAGTAAAACTTTTGCCCTTTGTATTTTTATAAAAAAAGAATTGATAAAAGAGTATTTTCAAGACAATCCATCTTTAAAAGAACATGCTGAAGAGATTTTTGATCCCAATTTAAATACAATTGTCAAGTTTACTAGAATGAGTAACGACAGCTATAATTTATTAACGAATTTGCGTGCACAAGAAGTTGGAGGAACCGCTTTTGATCTTTATTTAAGAGGAACAGTTCAGAATTTATTAGCAGAATATATTGAAAAAATGACTTATGAAGAACTAGTCATTGATAAGATAAATGAAGATGATTTAAGATATATAATAAAATCACAATCTTATTTAGTTGAAAATTTGAACGAATTATTTCCAAGTATTGAATTTCTGGCACAGCAGGCAAATATGTCTGAATCAAAATTTAAAAAACTGTTTCGAAAAGTAACTGGAATGACTCCGAACGCTTTCTTTTTGAATAACAAACTCTTAAAAGCAAAACGACTATTGCAAGAAAGACAACTTACTATTTCTCAGATTTCAGATAGTCTAAGCTTCACTAATAGTTCCTATTTCGCGGCGAGATTCAAAGAGTTTTTTGGAATGACGCCAAAAGATTATATTAAACAATTAGAGTAATGAGAGAGATTCGTCATATATATACTTTAACTCCCGACTGGTTGTATCAAGATTTAGAACAACTTGGAGAGGGAGGGGAAGTAATTGACGGTAAAGTGATATTGATGCCTGAATTGGCAGAAGGCGGCGTGTTTTTTACTCAAGTTACATCAGGGCTGTCCGTAGTGTTATTGGACTTAACGTTTAAAAAAGAAATTTGCATTAGAAGACTGAAATCAGATAGCGATTTGTATATCATTCATTATGATTTTAGTGACGAGATAAATCTAATTCACGTTGACGGAATCAAACATAAAATTGGTTATAAAGCCAACTTAGGACTTGGTGTTGTTGATAATGCTATAGAGAATATTTTTCAACCAGTAGTTGGAGAACGTGTTTTTGCATTACGTTTATTAGTAAATAAAAAATATTGAGTGCATCGATTGCTGATCAAAATTTAAAAAATGCTAATAAACGAAGAATTAAAAGTGATAAAAATACACTCTATTTTTACGATCATATTGATAGTAACAGTAAGTTGATTATACATAACATAAAAAATAAATCTTTTCTCGAACCTTCATTTCAAATTTATCTGCAAGGTGTGAGTTTAAGATTACTAGCTAAGTTTATCAATAGATATTCAAACCTCGCACAGTTGCTTCATCATATACCAGATAAAGAAGCTGAGGCTTTAAATTTGACAAAAAATTATTTACTGGAAAATTTACTTATAGGATTTCCTGGTGTGGATATGCTTGCAGAAATGGCAGGAATGTCTGTTACAAAATATAAATCCTTATTCAGAAAAATGTTTGTTACCACACCAAATCATTTTTTTATAAGACAAAAGATGATCCTCGCGCAAGAGCTTCTTAAAAGCGAAAATTTTGTTGATTTATCTGATGTCGCTTATAAGCTAAACTATAGCAAAGTAAGCAAGTTCTCTAACTCGTATTTCCAACATTTTGGAAAAAAGCCTTCTGATGATTTTATGAGATCAGAATTTTAAAACTGTAAAAACACTTTTATTTATAGTTTTTTCCTTAATCCTCCAAAGGTTCTTATTCAAAGAAAATGGAGGGAAGTCTTATTATGTCGTTACTTATTATTTTCTTGATGTCAACCTTTTTTGAAATCTTAAGTTTACTCGTAATTTTTTTACCCGTAAAGAAAATAACTAATTCTGTCACTACTTGTTGAATTAGTTTACTGCATTTTTATTTGTATAAGCGATTCTAAAAATACCTTATACTGTTATTTATATGACGTATTTAGGCTATTGAAATTCGTCTATTTGCCCCGTAAATTATTTATTAAGAACGAGGTGAGAATACCTTATTGAGAATTTATCTTCTATTACCCGATAGTATTTTTTATTGAAAAGAATTCTATACCCAAAAGCCTTCCTTAAAAATCTTACTTCTTTTTAAATAACTAACCTGAAAAGGTTAAAGTTTTTGCTGCTTTTTTTTAATAAAATAAAAATTGAATGATGATTGAAATTGAACATACCTATTCGTTATCGGCAAAATGGCTCAGAGCTCTTGCTGAACAATTTGGAACCGAATTAATTGATGATAAGTTATTAATCGCACCAAAAGAAGTGGCTGAAGGCGGATTTTTCTTTACAACAGTTACAAAAGGACTTTCTGTTGTTCTTTTAGATTTAAAATTTGAAAGAAATATTTATCTAAAAAGACTTAAATCTGATAACGGATTGTTTGTGATACATTATGATTTTAGCGACGAAATGAATTTAATACATATCGACGGAATCAAACATAAAATTGGGTATAAAGCAAATCTTGGATTAGGCGTTTTTGATAATGCTATAGAGAATGTATTTCAGCCCGTTGTTGGAGAACGTGTTTTTGCCATGCGATTGTTGGTGAGCAAGGAATTAATAAGTTCTTCGATTATAGATACCAATAAAGAGCACACTCATAAACGTAAAATAAAAAGTGATAAAAACACTCTGTTTTTTTATGATCATATCGACAGCAACAGCAAATTAATCATGCATGCTATAAAAAATAAATCTTTTCTCGATCCCGCATTTGAAATCTATTTAAAAGGAGTCAGCCTAAGATTGCTGGCTAAGTTTATTAGCAGATATTCGAATCTTACTCCGATGCTGCATCATATATCAAAAAAAGAAGCTAAAGCATTGAATCAAACGAAGGATTATTTGCTAAATAATTTAATGAGAGGATTTCCTGGTGTGGAAAGTTTGGCTGAAATAGCGGGAATGTCGGCTACTAAATTTAAAACGCTGTTTAAAAAAATGTATGTAAGTACACCAAATCAGTTTTTTGTGAGAGAAAAAATGATTCTAGCAAATAAACTGCTTAAAAGTGAGAATTTTGAGAAGGTTTCAGATGTAGCATATGAGTTAAACTTTGGTAAAGTGAGCAAGTTTAACACGTTGTATTTTAAAAAGTATGGCAGAAAACCATCAGACGATTTTGTTAAGTGTTCGTACTAAAAATAGAAATATGGAAGCATAATAGTCGTAATCCTTTTTTTAGAAGACTATTAAGAATGATGAATTGTAAAATGATACTAATATAGTTACTAAGCGATTTTTAATAAGATAACAACGGCCTAATATCTGGATAAATTCAGTTGTTAGGCTTTTGAATTTTGAGGTGAATCTTTTCAATTCATATGGGGTAGAATATGCTGTGACTGCCATAGTTTCAGATAGTTATTGCTTTGTAAAACTTCAAAACTTTGAATAATTCTTATAAAAGAGGCAAAAAGGACACCGTTTATTAGTGAATAGGCAGTGTAATCTCTAAATATACCTTATAGTGGTGTTTTTTTGACGTTTTTAGGCTGTTGTAATATGTTCCTTTGCCATGTAAATCATTCGTGTTGTTTGTTCAAACCAAATAGGTTCTGAATCTTTCTTTTTGTTGTTGGCTGCTGATAGAATAGAAAAAATTCATGTTAACCTTTTGATTTTGAAAAATCTAACCAAATATCATTTTACTAATTAAATTATTAACGTTATGAAAATAAAGAACACTTTTTTAGGACTTACGGGTTTATTGTTGTTCTCAACAGTTTCGTATAGTCAGGTTGGAATAGGAACTCTTACGCCAGAACAATCCTCACAGTTGGATGTTACTGCTACGAACAAAGGTATGCTTATACCTCGCATAAAACTGGTACAAACTACATTACAAACACCTGTGATAGGAACAGCTGCTGTGAGTTTGTTAGTTTATAATACACAAACAATTAATGATGTAATGCCTGGGTTTTATTACTGGAATGGAGTAAAGTGGGTGCGAATAGTGAATAAAGATGAAATAGACAATTTTAATGAAACTATTACCACATTGTTAAACAATGGAAACGGTACTTATACTTACTCAAGCGAAGATGGTAAAAAAACTACTATAGATATAGGTGAAAATGTAAAAACCTATCAAACATTAACATCATTAAATTATAATGTTTCAACTCAAGTGTTGACGTATAAAGATGAAGATGAAAAATTGCATGAAATTACTTTAGCAGGTTTGACAGGACCAAGAGGATTACCAGGACTCAATGGGATTGATGGAAAAGATTTTAAATATGAGGATTTTACCCCAGGTCAATTAGCTGGTTTAAAAGGCGCTGATGGAGCAGCTGGAAAAGACGGAGCTGATGGGATTGATGGAAAAGATTTCAAATATGAGGATTTTACTCCAGGTCAATTAGC
>NZ_NRQU01000114.1 GCF_004119495.1 Flavobacterium sp. YO12 | reverse complement strand
TGTATTTACATCGGAGTTACCATTATATTGCTGGCCTATAATTTTGCAGCTTATACTTCTTATATAATAGGCGTCTTTATCCTTTACATTTCTATTCTATTTAATTGTGCTCATTCTAATATTTAGGAATAATAATGAGCCTGCATTTTTTAATGAAAGAGAAAAATACAAAAACAAAGAAATTGATAAAGCAACTCTAAGTCTTATAGATCAAAAACTATCATTAATGGTAGAAAAAGAACTATTCCTTAATCCAAATTTTAACCTTGAAGAAGCTGCAAAAGAACTAAATATAACGAAACATTTATTGTCTCAATATGTAAATGAAGTATTAGGCAAATCCTTCTCAAACCTAATCAAAGAATATCGAATTGAAAAAGCAAAAAAACTATTAGAGACAGAAAAAAACTTAACACTTGAAAGTTTAGGTTATGACAGCGGCTTTAATTCTAAATCAACCTTTTTTACAGCCTTTAAAAAAACAACCGGTTTAACTCCTGCTGAATATCAAAAATCATATTCAAAATAAGTTCAATATTACAAAATAGGAGTTCTACTTTATAAAGTAAAACTTTTAAACTGTTCATATCTAAGATATTTGCTCTCATTATTAACAATTTAATTTTTTAAAAATGAGAAAAATTCTTTTAGCAATTTCCTTTAGTTTATTCTTTTTTACTGCAAATGCTCAAGTAAATAATGATGAAAATGATTGGCTTTTAATTCAAAAAACACTTAATCTTTATTTAGACGGACAAGCTACAGGCGATTCTGCAATGGTAGCAAAGTCATTTCATGATTCTTGGCAATTAAAATATTTTGCTGAAGACAAATTTACTATCGTCCCTAAATCAAAGTATATAGTAGGGTATAAAAAGCATCCAAAATCAAATAACTGGTCAGGGCGTATTGTTTCTATCGACGTAACAAATAATGTAGCCATTGCAAAAGCCGAAATAAGTACTTCAAAGCTTTTGTTTACAGATTATTTTAATCTTTTAAAAACCAATCAAGGCTGGTTTATTGTCGACAAAATATCAACCAGAACACCTCATAAAACAGTTGAAGTACCAGCTGTAAAACAATAAGAATAAATCAGGTATTCTTTTTCTTTAATTCTACATTTCTAAATGATGAAAAACACAGCGCTCATATTTCTTATTCTTATAGGTTTGTATTCGATGAATATTCACGCTCAAAACAAAATACTCTTTGTGACTTCAAATCAGGATTTTTACGGCAATACTACAATTGCGACAGCCAATCATTTTGAAGAAATCATAAAACCGTACGATGTATTTATAAAAGCAGGATATACAGTCGACTTTGTAAGTCCTAAAGGTGGAGCAATTCCCGTTGGCTATATCAATACCTCAGACAGCTTACAAAAAAAATACTTGTACAACGGATGGTTTATGGATAAATTAGAACACACAAAGAAACCAACAGAAGTTATTATAGATGATTATACGGCGATCTTTTATACCGGCGGTGGTGCCGCAATGTATGGTGTAGCCGAAAATCCTGTTATTCAAAAAATAGCACGAAGTATTTATAATAAAAATGGTGTTATTTCTACTATTTGCCACGGAACTGCGGGAATTGTTTATTTAACAGACGAAAACAAAAAGCCTCTTTATAGCGGAAGAAAAATTACTGGTTTTCCAGATAAATTCGAAAATAGAAATGCCGAATATTACAAAGCATTTCCTTTTTCGATTGATAAAGAGATTAATAATAATCAAGGTAATTTTGTATATTCTGATAAAGGAGGTGATGCATTCTATATTGTTGACGGAAGATTTGTAACAGGACAAGATCCTACTTCAGCATCAAAAGTGGCTAATGAAGTTATCCGAATTTTAAAAACTAATTTTAATAATTCAGATACAAACAAGAAAGATGATTTAGAACAAATTACAGAAGTTCTGCTTAATTATATTGAAGGAACTGCAAACGGACAACCTGAAAGATTGCGAAAAGCCTTTAATCCAAATTTTAATTTATATACTGTTGAAAAAGATACTTTATGGATACGTTCTGGAGAAAAGTATATTTCGAATATAAAAGTTGGTGAAAAGTCTAATAGAAAAGGGAGTATTATTTCGATCGATATTGAAAAAGATGCGGCAATAGCAAAAGCAGAAATCATTGTGCCAAACTGGCGGGTTTTTACAGATTATTTCTTAATTCTTAAATATGAAGGTACTTGGAAAATTGTGCATAAAAGTTACACTTGGAGAGAATTATTAAAAGCCTAAATAAACTGAAAAACCTCCAGAATTATTTTATTCTGGAGGTTTTAATCAGCATTTACAATCGAATACTTTATACAAGATTAATAGTTTTAGATAATCAAAAACTGTTTTATTAATCATTAAAATACTGATTGTATTAAGATTCTTTTTTATTGAATTAACTTTAAATACGCACTATAAGCATCATCTTTAATAGAAGTTCGCAGATAAACTTCGTTTTCATCTTTTGTTTTAAACTCAAATTGAATCAAAGCAGCATCTGAATAATAATACAAGAAATCATCCACCGCAAATTCCAGATTTGAAATAGGTTTCGTTATTAGTTTTACTTCAAATGCAATTTCACCATTTGTAATGTCTATTTGAAAAAGTTTTCCCTTACCAGTATATCCCCAAATATTATCACTTTCCTCAATCATGTATTCGACATTGTCGCCTTTAAAATCTGTTTTCCAAATCTGAGTTCCCGTTTTTGAGTCCACAGCATAGATCGAAGAAACCTCAGAACCTTGAGCCGCAAAATATACTTTTTTGTCCTTGCAAAATATACGATCCTTAATATTATTTTGATTTTCAGCTAGTTTAAATTGCCATAAAACATCTAGTTTATCTGGACTTAAAGCAAAAACCACATCTTTTTCATTTGCAATAAATACATTTTCGCCATCCGTTACAGGTTTTCCAGTCATAGCTTCCTCAAAGCCTTTTTGGTTAAGAAGTTTACCAGAATTTGCCTCAAAACTATATAAATTAGACGCACTTTGTACAAAAACTTTGTTGTCAAAAAATAGAACTGGATTGTCATTATATAAATTATCCAGCTTATAATTCCATATTAAACTGCCGTCTTTTATATCAAGAGCATAAATATTATTATTTGGACTTTGTGTCGTAATAAACAATTTTCCATCATTAACAACCGGAACTTGATTTTTGAGTACAATTTGATCCTTAATATTTCCCAGTCTAGATTTCCAAAAAATAGAGCCTGTTTGACTATCAATTGCAAAAATTTCACCGTTAACAAACGGAATGTATATAACTCCATCAAGCAGCGTTACTTGATTTGCACACATTTCGATAGTAAGATCTGTCGCTTTTACAGTCCAATTAAAAGATTCTTTTTCTAAATTGAATGACATCAAAGATCCATCGTAATCATAAATCAAAATTGACTCTTTGTCTAATGGAACTTTTTTAAGAGGTTTTATGGCTTTATGAGTAACCATATCATTATCCGTTAAAACCTTATTATTAGAATAATTAGTTTTCTCTGACTTCGATTGGGCATTAGCTTCACTAAATATATTTATTGCCGTAAATACAAATAAAAGAGTTATCAGTTTAGTTTTCATTTTTAAAATTTGGGTTTCATGATTTAATTTCTTTTTCAACTCAAAAGCTGTCAAATAAAACAATATCGATGCCAAATATAGTTAAAAATTACTACCCTGTTTTAGAAGCAATAAAGTCTTCGTAATCTTAAACAAATTAATAAATTGTAGTAAAAATATTTCTTATATTCGTTTTGAAGAAAAGCCTATTCAACTATAAATCATTTGTATCCAATTCAATAAAATGAAAAAAAGTATATTACTATTAGTTCTCACGCTTGCTGCACTATCTTCTTGTAAAGAAAATAGTAAGTCAACTCCAGATACTGTTGATACAAAAACTTTAGATTCGGTAAAAAATATCGAAAACAAAAAACAAGCAGCTCTTAATAAAGCCATTTACACTAAATATGAGTATAGGGATTCTAAAGGCGCAAGTGTTACAATAGAAAACAGTTTGCCAAAAGGAGGATCAAGATATACTGATCCAAATGGCAAGGAATATATTTATGTTCTATTCTGGACTCGAATAAACAATCAAACAGCTAATCCTCTTGAATTAAAAATGGACTTTCCTGTAGATTCTTATGAGATTCCAGCTTTACCTGACCAATACTTTAAAATTTTGCTTCCTCCCAACGAAATGACATATGAGAAAATCCCTTTATTTAATTATGGCTTTAAAGATTTAAATTCATTCTTAGATAAAAATATTCATAAATCATCTTCACTAAAAAGAACTATTAATCCGAAGCAATCGAGTAGTTTTTATGTTGTTTTACTTTGCGTAACAAAAGGTGCACATGGTACTTTGCGAACTGGACTCAGTTTAAAAGGACAAAATCTTTTTTATACAATTAACGATAGAGAAATTCATTGTGGAAATATTAATTTGAAAGATTTAATACTGCAAAAATAAAGACAATGATATTGCTGTCAAATTCTTCTAAAAAAACTAAATTAAAAACTCCTTAATTTCTTAAAGAGTTTTTAATTGGTTTTACAATACAATTTTAAGTTAAGAAGTTTAACGATTAAACCTTTGCATTAACTAAATAAATCATCCTATTTATTCTTCTCAATCAATTCAATAATTTTTAAGGCTACACCATTTGATGATTGAAAATTTTGACCTGTAACAATTCGACCATCTTGTTCAACAAAAGATTCATTTCGCTTTGAAAATTTAAAATCTCCACCTCTTTCTTCTATTGTCTTCTGAATTAAAAAAGGAAAGTGTTTAAAATATTCGCCATCTTGTTTTTCGAAAGAATCAGGATAACCACTTATTTTTTTTCCTTCCACCAAGAATTCTCCATTTTTAGTTTTTAAATTAACAATACCAGCAGTTCCATGACAAACCGAGGAAATAATACCGTTATTATCTTCATATACTTGCATAGAAATGCGTTGAATGTCTAAGTTTTCAGGAACATCATACATTGCACTTCCACCGCCAATATAATGAACAGCTTTGTAATTTTTATAATCAACTTCTTTAGGACTCAGCGTAAACTTTATGGCGTACATAAAGTCTGGATTGTATAAATACTTTTTTTGCATATCATCAGAAGTATTAATATAAGCTAAAGGAATATCACCTCCATTTGGACTTACAAAATCAACAGTATAACCTGAATTTACAAAAGTATCATAAGCGTTTACAATTTCTGCAAAGCTGTTTCCTGTTGAAATTGTAGAATTTCCATAATAATTAGCATTAGAAACAATAAACAATATTTTCTTTCCAGATTTATTACTCGCTTTGCTGCTTGCCGATTTGCTTATTATTTTCCATTCGCCTTGAATTTTTTTGAGCAGAAACATATCCATAAATTCTTGCTTTCTTTCAGGAATGAGAATTTCAGCCTTTGCAATAGCAATATCATTAAAATATTCTATAGAAATAATTCTCCCTATACGACCATTAAATTCTCCTTTTTTCCTTTTTGAAACCAAGAGACATATTCTGAACTAGGAACTACCCATAAAGGCTTTTCTTTATGACTTAAAAAAAGATTGGCTTCAGTATAAAAAGCCTTACTTATATCGTCGGGCTTATTATAAGATGTTCCATCAATATAGTTTTGAATACAACTTTCAATCAGAGACTGCTCCGATTGTGAAAAAGATAAATTTGATAATAATACAAATAAGATTGCGAAAAAGATTCTTTTCATAAACACTGGATTTTAATGATTTAAAAATATTCTTCAAAACTATATTGATTAAGCTTTAAATCATTCCAGATTTATAATAACGGACTCCAAATATATATTTTAGGATTAAAAAATTATTCTTTTTGGTAAATTTGAAGGCGTTGTGCCAGTTGATTTTTTTAAATGAACTATAAAATGTAACTACTAGGAATTAAATCCAGATTC
>NZ_NRQU01000113.1 GCF_004119495.1 Flavobacterium sp. YO12 | reverse complement strand
TTTTTAACGCTTAATTTCAATTTTAAACTGAATACCATGACTGGCCACTAAAAACTGACCACTGAACAACTACTTCACCATAATTCCTTCAACAAACAAAATTGGCACTTCTTCAGTATCATTTTCGTTGATTAAATTAGATTTGAAAGTAAATTTCTTATCGTACAAAGTATTTCCGATGAAAAAAAGTCACCATAAATTCATTGTTCATAACCAGAAGACTTTTCTCAATCATCTCAATTTTTACTACAGAAACTGCTGGAACTTCAACAAAAGCATGACGCAAAATTGAGGTTTTTTTCATTTCTCCATCAATAGTTCCAAATGCTTTTGAAACCACCATTACGCTGTCTAAATTAAAATCGCTGTCATTTACAAGATAAGCATACCATACTTTCTCCATAAAATCGTCGCTCCATTCCTGAACCGCCGCTAGAAACACGTTTTCAACTATCGGAATTATTATATCTTTTTTCATTTTAGTCAAAAGTTTAAAAGTCGAAAGTCATAAAGTCGAAAACCTCAAAGTAATGACTTTATGACTTTCGACTTTATGACTTTTAGACTTAGAATTATATATTTGCTTTGAATTGCTCTAAGAAACGAACATCGTTTTCATAAAACATACGGATATCGCCAATTTGGTATAAAAGCATCGCAATACGCTCTACTCCCATTCCAAATGCAAAACCGTTATATTCATCTGGATTTATATCACAGTTTTTCAAAACGTTAGGATCAACCATTCCACAACCTCCAATTTCTAACCATCCAGTACCTTTTGTAATACGATAATCCGTTTCGGTTTTTAAACCCCAATAGATATCAATTTCAGCACTTGGTTCTGTAAATGGAAAGTATGACGGACGAAGACGAATTTTAGATTTTCCGAACATTTCTTTTGTAAAATAAAGTAACGTTTGTTTCAAATCAGCAAAAGAAACATCTTTATCAATATACAATCCTTCTACTTGATGAAAAATACAGTGCGAACGAGATGAAATTGCTTCGTTACGGAATACACGTCCTGGAGAAATTGTACGAATTGGCGGTTTATGATTTTCCATATAACGCACCTGAACAGATGATGTATGCGTACGCAACAACACATCAGGATTTGTTTGGATAAAAAACGTATCCTGCATATCACGCGCCGGATGATATTCTGGCAAGTTCAATGCTGTAAAATTATGCCAGTCGTCTTCTATTTCTGGACCTTCAGAAACGTTGAAACCAATATTAGCAAAAATATCAATAATCTGATTTTTAACGATCGAAATCGGGTGGCGAGAACCAATAATTACTGGTTCTGCTGCACGTGTTAAATCTCCAAAAACTCCTTTTGTTTCTTGTTTGCTTTCCAGTTCTTCCTGAATAACGCGAACTTTTTCTTCAGCAACAGCTTTTAGTGTATTAATTACCTGTCCAAAATCTTTTTTCTGATCGTTTGGAATGTTCTTGAACTCTGTAAAAAGTTCTTTCAATAATCCTTTACTACCTAAATATTTAATACGGAATTGCTCTAAGGATTCTTTATTTTTGTCATTAAAGGCTTTAGCTTCCTCTATATGTTCTTTTATCTTGTCTATCATTTTCCTTCAATAATTGAGAATACAAATTTAGTAAAAAAGTGAGATGTTAAGAGTGAGATGTTTGAAGTATTTTCCAAACTTCTATCATAATTTCAATCTAAAATCTAAAATCTACATTCAAATCCCGAAGCATCGGGATAAATTTTCTATTCTATTACTTCTCTTTCTAAAAAATAATTAACGATTGCTTCTTTCATTAAAACTGATTGTTCACCCGCTTTTAAAGCCGGTAATTGTTCTTTTACTTTGTAATGCGGCCAGCCTTCGCCATCGAAAAAATCAAATTCATAAAACCCATAAGGCTCCAATAATCTGCAGATTGCAATGTGCATCAAATTTAATTTTTCATCTTTCTTGAACTCTCGATGAACTTTTCCGAGTTCCTGAACCCCAATTAAATAAATAATTGCATCTAAGTCTAAGTCTTCGCCTTGCGAAAATTGATTTGAAAGTATATCGACGAGCTTTTCCCAGCGCTCTTTTAGTTGTGTATCTCTTGACATTTTATTTATGATTTTAGATCTTAGATCCAGATTGCTGATTTAAAAAATCTAAAATCTGCAATCTGAATTCTAAAATTAGAGTTGCAAAGATAAGAACTTCAAATCCAAAGACCTCAAAAAACGAAAACTTCCGTTTTACGGGATCAAAATGTCAAGAATGTCTATGGATTTTGAAAATTAAAAACTTTACTCCTTTAAAGCTTTGCTCCTTTGAACCTAAAAAAAAGATCTATATTTGCGCCTTTATTAAATCCACAGAAAACATGAGTTTTTTTGATATTATTGTTGGTGCACTTTTAGGTTTTAGCTTATACAAAGGCATTAAAAATGGGCTTTTTGTAGAAGTTGCCTCTTTTATTTCGTTGTTGTTAGGAATTTATTTAGCGATTAAATTTTCTTCTTTAATGAAAGATATAATCAGCAAACATGTGTCGTGGAATCCAAGCACAATTCAAATTACAGCTTTTATACTAACTTTTGTTTTAGTTGTAATTGGTGTTTATTTTTTAGCCAAAATCCTTACGGGAATTGCTGATTTTGCTTTTTTAGGATGGGCAAATAAATTAGGCGGAGGTTTTTTTAGGGTTTTAAAATCAATTCTTATTTTAAGTATTTTTATTACCTTGTTTGAAAAAATCAATTTCAATAATACTTTCGCTAAAAAAGAAACTCTGGATAACTCTATTTTTTATAATCCGGTAAAAAAAGTGGCCGCTTTTGTGTATCCTTCAATCGAAAAATGGTACGAGAATTTTAAAGACAATCAGTCAGAGAATTCCTCAAAAAACAGCAATACATCACCACAGTAATCTGCTTACTGCTTTAAATTTCTTTTCTTTCTCTTTTTAAATCATTGATTTACATATTTTTAAATTATTAAAAATATTAAATGATCAACAAGAAGAGTTATGCATTTTATTTATTTAATTTGTAAAAATTTACTTCGCAAATGAATAAAAAAGTAGAAACCTGCTCTGTTCCAAAAAGTGAACAAAATGCAATGAAAGCAATTACAATTGACTGTGTTGTGTTTGGTTTTGAAGAAGGAAGTCTAGAAGTGCTTTTAGTGCAGCATGCTGAAGGAATCAGCAAAGGAAAATGGGGACTTCCGGGCGGATGGATTAATAAAAACGAAAGCACTGATACTGCTGCTCAACGTTTATTGAGTGAACTTACAGGTCTTGATAACATCTATTTGGAACAGTTAAAAGTGTTTAGCGATCCAGATCGTTTTCCGCTTCGGCGGGTTATTACTATAGGATATTACGCTCTTGTAAAAAGAGAAGATTATAATATTAAAGTTGGTTTCACCGCATCTGATGCAAAATGGTACAAAATAAACAACATTCCTGATTTAATCTACGATCATAACGAAATCCTATCTTACAGTTTACAGCACCTTCGCAGCAGAGTTCGCCATGCTCCTATTGGTTTCAATCTTCTTCCTGAAAAATTTACTTTACTGCAGTTGATGCATCTTTACGAAGAAATTCTTGGTGTTGCATTAGAAAAATCAAATTTTAGAAGAAAAATTCTTCATATGAAACTACTGCTTGAACTGGATGAAAAAGAACAAGATGTTTCGCATAGAGCTGCAAAACTTTATAAGTTTGATGACGAAATCTACAAGAAATTAACTCAAAAAGGGTTTAATTTTGAATTTTAAAGCACTTTTTAAATCTTAGCTTTTAACTATCGGGCTTCTGAATTCCAGAATCCAAAACTTTGCGCTATCTTTGCGGCTTAGTAACATACGCTAAAGCAATTGTTAGAGCGCAATTTACATTAAAAGAAATACTTAAACTCGATTAGAGAACTTATATATTACAATGAAGAAGATTCGTAATTTTTGCATTATTGCACACATTGACCACGGTAAAAGCACACTGGCAGATAGATTATTGGGTGCTACTCAAACCGTTACAGCCCGTGAAGAAAAAGCTCAATTGCTTGACAACATGGATCTGGAGCGTGAACGTGGTATTACCATAAAAAGTCACGCTATTCAAATGGAATACACTTACAAAGGTGAAGAATACATTTTGAATTTGATTGACACTCCTGGACACGTTGATTTCTCATACGAAGTTTCACGTTCAATTGCTGCCTGCGAAGGTGCACTTTTAATTGTTGATGCTGCGCAAAGTATTCAAGCACAAACTATTTCTAATTTATACTTAGCATTAGAAAATGACTTAGAAATTATTCCGGTTTTAAACAAAGTAGATTTACCAAGTGCAAATCCTGAAGAAGTGAGCGATGATATTATCGATTTGCTGGGATGTAAATTGGAAGATATTATTCATGCTTCTGGAAAAACAGGTTTTGGTGTTGAAAATATCTTAGCTGCAATTATCGAAAAAATTCCAGCTCCAAAAGGAAATCCTGAAGAACCTTTACAAGCTTTGATTTTTGACTCGGTTTACAATCCATTTCGTGGAATCGAAGTTATTTTTAGAGTTGTAAATGGTGAAATTAAAAAAGGACAAAAAATTAAATTCATGGCTACTGGCAATGAATATTTTGCGGACGAAATTGGAACTTTAAAATTAAATCAAGTTCCTAAAAATGTGGTTTCTGCTGGAGATGTTGGTTATTTGATTTCAGGAATTAAAGAAGCACGCGAAGTAAAAGTAGGTGATACTATTACAGATGCAAAAGTGCCTACTACAAATATGATTACTGGTTTTGAGGACGTAAAACCAATGGTATTTGCAGGAATTTATCCTGTTGATACTGAAGATTACGAAGATTTACGTTCTTCTATGGAAAAATTACAGCTAAACGATGCTTCGTTAGTATTTACTCCCGAAAGTTCTGCAGCGTTAGGATTTGGTTTCCGTTGCGGATTCTTAGGAATGCTTCACATGGAAATTATTCAGGAACGTTTAGAGCGTGAGTTCGATATGACTGTAATTACTACTGTTCCTAACGTTTCGTATCTGGCTTATACTAAAAAAGAACCAGAAAAAGCTTTAATTGTAAACAATCCGTCAGACTTGCCGGAACCTTCAAAACTAGACAGAGTTGAAGAACCCTACATCAAAGCAACTATTATTACAAAATCTGATTTCGTAGGTAATGTAATGAGTTTATGTATTGAGAAACGTGGTGTAATTACCAATCAAACGTATTTAACTACAGAACGTGTTGAATTGAATTTTGATATGCCTTTGGCTGAGATTGTATTTGATTTTTACGATCGTTTAAAAACAGTTTCTAAAGGTTATGCTTCTTTTGATTATTCTCCTATTGGAATGAGAACTTCAAAATTGGTAAAACTGGATGTACTTTTAAATGCACAAACAGTTGATGCTCTTTCTGCTTTAATTCACGAAGACAATGCTTACAATATTGGTAAGAAAATGACCGAAAAATTACGTGAGCTGATTCCAAGACAACAGTTTGATATTCCAATTCAGGCTGCAATTGGAGCTAAAATTATCGCTCGTGAAACCATTAAAGCACTTCGTAAAGACGTTACCGCAAAATGTTACGGTGGAGATATTTCGCGTAAGCGTAAACTTCTTGAAAAACAGAAAAAAGGTAAAAAACGTATGCGTCAAGTAGGAAACGTTGAGATTCCACAAGAAGCGTTTATGGCTGTTTTGAAATTGAATGATTAGATTTTTTAGTTTAGAAAAAAGAATCAAGAGACAAGAATAGAGATTAAACCCAATGACGAAAGTTGTTGGGTTTTTTGTTTATTTTTGATAAAAAGGATTTATGCGAACAATAAGTGGTGAAGAATTTCAGAAAATAATTTATTCTGATGATGTAACTGAAATTTCAAATCTTGTAGTTGAAATTAATATTCCTCTAAACATTGATTTAAAAAATGTTAATTTATATATTACTTTTTCAACCTTAGAGTTTAAAGGAAAACAAATTCGATTTTACAAGTATAAAAAAGAATGCTTACATCTATTTAGATTTGAAGAATGTCTTTTTGAATGCAATATACTTTTCGAAAGTGATTTT
>NZ_NRQU01000112.1 GCF_004119495.1 Flavobacterium sp. YO12 | reverse complement strand
GGTGACGGAAAATATCGTCTTGATAAACAACTTGATTTTATAGTTACTGATGGTAATATTACACAAGTTAAAACCCTTGAGTACGGAAATGTTGTAGTCAGTAATTATAAATACGATTCTGAACCAAATATCCTTTTGGGAGATATAGCTTATGAAACACCATTGTTTAAAGTTGATGGATATGAAATTTTAACTCACAATAAACTTGGAAAGAGAAACAAAAATAATGTAATTTCAATGGAAAATGTCTTTACTGAAACTCCATTTCAAAAATCATATAAAACTGTTAACTTCAAAAGAAATTTAGATAAATCAGGAAGAATTAGCGAAATTATAATTTCTGGAAGTTATGTTACAAGTAATCCACTAAATTCAGCAACAAATTTTGTCGACGAGAAAGTTATTTTCGAGTACAAATAAATTTCAGCTTATTTAGGGAAAGTTACATATAAACTAGTAAAGAAGCCAAGTCACAAAGTAATAAAAAAACTTTGCGGCTTGGCTTCTTTGCGAGATATAAAAAATTCAATGAATCTCTGATAAAACTTTCTTAAAGCTGTTTCTCTAAGAAAATAAATTCCAAAGGTTCTTCAGAAACCGTAACGTGAATGCCGCTTTCAGGAAAAGCTTCTCTTTCGCCAGTATCAACATAACCCTGCCGTTTGTACCAAGCGATCAGTTCTTCACGAACCGAAATAACCGTCATAATAATGCTGGATATACCAAGAGTTTTAGCATGATTTTCTGCTTCAGCCAAAAGCTTTTTCCCGATGCCGCTATTTTGAAGTTCAGGCGAAACGGTCAACATTCCTAGATACAATTGATGTCCTTTTTCGACCAATAAAACCGAACCAATAATTTTATCATTCTCCGTAAATTTCAGAATCGTATTTTTAGAATCCTGCAAAATTTCGGTCATTTCTTCTTCATCAGTTCTTTTTCCTTCTAGTAAATGCGCTTCGGTTGTCCAGCCTTTTTTAGAAGTTTCTCCTCTGTAGGCTGAGTTAATTAATGTTACTAATGCGGGAATATCTTGTAGTGCTGCTTTGGTAATCATGGTATATAATATTTCTCTCCAATTAATATTTTGGAGTATTCTTTTTTGTTTTTTGAAGTAGTTGATCTTCTTTTTCAATCAATGTTTTAAATGGAGATTTGTCTGGCAAATGCTGCTTTTGATATTGTTCAATAAGCGGAATCGTTAAAATAATTTTCAAGGCTCTATGATAATTATTTATTTCAGTTTGTTTTTTATTGATAGTATCCATTAAATTTTCCAGATCAGCTTTTTGTGAGATATATTTATCGTTACTTTTCTTAATTAAGTTTATAATTTTCTGTTTCATTATACTATCCCTTATGCCAGTTATATGGCTTTCTGCAGAATTGTAATAATCATCGGATTTTTGATTATAATTATAAAAAATATTTGTTGTATCTCTTGGATTCAACTCACTTAACTCTTTTTCTAAAGATTTCAATTCAGAAGATTTTTCTACAAGTTCCTGATACAAGTCTTCGACTAAATCATGGCCTTTTCTAAATCTTCCTATATCGAAACTTTTTTCCTGAAATGCTTTTGGTTCTTCATTACTTGTGCGGTTGGTTTCATTTTCTCGGCAAGAGACCAAGAGAATTAATGAAAAGAAAGCAAGTTTTTTTAGCATAGTTTTATTTTTAAATTTTAATAATCATAATGAAATTTGCTTTAGCTCGAAAAACAAAATTACAATATTGAAGATTGGCTTTAGCCAAAATACAAACGTTTTTTGATTGAAGCCATTTTTGTATTAATTTTTAATAACTATTTCTCTTGATTTGTATTATAATGTATATTTGAATTTAGCAAATCAATAATGTAGACGAGAGAAAAACTCAGTCTAATTTTTTAAGATATTCAATGAAAAATAAAATACTATTCCTTGTTTCTTTGCTGTTTTTTGGAGCAGCAATTAGTTCTGTGTCAGCTTTTGGTGTTAAGTATTCGACGGAAGATAATTTTAAGAAAGAGTTAAAAGTGCTGTCATTAAATACTTGGCACGAAGGAACTACAGTAAAAGGAGGATTTGATGCGATTGTGGACGTAATTCTTCAATCTGATGCCGATATTGTTTTGCTGAGTGAAATACGCAATTATAAAGAGGTATTGTTTACACCACATATTTTAGAAGCTTTAAAAGCCAAAGACAAGATTTTTTATGGTTCAAGCCTAAAAACAGATGCTGTTATTTTGTCTAAATTTCCTATCGAATCTACGACATCGATCAGTTCAGAATCGTTAATAAAATGCATGATCAGGTTAAACAAGAAAACTAGCGTTGCGGTATATGCCGCACATTTAGATTACACACATTATGCTTGTTATTTGCCAAGAGGTTACGATGGTGTTGATTGGAAAAAATTACCAGAACCTATTTTAGATACCGAAAAAATTCTGAAACAAAATATCGATTCGCAGCGTGACGAAGAAATTGCACTTTTTGTAAAAGATGCTCAAATCGAGCGTGAAAAAGGAAATCTAGTGCTTTTAGGAGGCGATTTTAATGAACCTTCGCATTTAGATTGGACTGCAGCAACAAAAGATTTATACGATCATAACGGCGTTATTGTACCGTGGCATAACAGTGTAACGCTTAAAAATAACGGTTTTCTAGACGCTTACCGAGTAAAGTATCCTGATCCTGTTAAAAATCCTGGATTTACTTGGCCGGCATATAATACAGATGTAGAATTGTCAAAACTATTATGGGCGAAAGACGCCGACGAAAGAGATCGTATTGATTTTATCTATTTTTATCCAAATAAAAAACTGTCGCTGACAGATACTGTAATTGTTGGACCAACAGCAAGTATTGTAAAAGGAAAAGGAGTGGAGACGCAAGATGGAGATACGTTTTTGAAACCAAACGGTATTTGGCCGTCTGATCATAAAGGGGTTTTGGCAACTTTTTCGATTGCTGATTAATTATTAATTCTATACAATGTCTCTTGACTTTGTACACAGTGGTTATGAAAAGAGTATCTTACAAAAAATAGGTTTGTTTTTTATCGAAATTTATTTTCGTTTAAGAATTTTAAATATCTTTGAATTATGAGTACAGCAACAAAACCAAAACATATCGGCAGAAATATAAGCCGTATCAGGGAGCTTAAAGATATGAAACAGGATGCACTGGCATTTGCTTTAGGAATAACCCAACAGACCATTTCGAATATTGAAAACAGCGAAACTGTAGACGAACAAAAACTAATTGAGATTGCTAAAGCTCTTGATGTTTCTGTTGAAGCAATTAAAAACTTTTCGGAAGAAGCGGTTTTTAATATTATTGGTAATACTTTTCAAGATCAAAGTGCAGTTTACAATTGCAATTGTACTTTTAATCCTTTAGATAAAGTTGTAGAGCTTTACGAACGATTGGTGCAAGCTGAAAAAGATAAAGTGGAGTATTTAGAGAAGTTATTGAATGGGAAATAACCGTTTGAAGATATATATTAAATTGAGAAGAGACCTTTGATGAGGTCTCTTTTTATTGTTTTTTATGTTAAGGAGTGGAATAATTGTACTGAATATTATTTAACAATTAAATGAAATAATTTTTCTCCTAATTCAATCATTTTTTCACCTTTTGTTACAATTTCTGCTGGAAGAACGCTAATCGCGACCCAATCTTTAACTTCCTTTGCTTTATTAAAAAACTTTTGCAATTTTGAAATTGATTTTTTCTCTTCGATATTGTCCTTTGCTTCTTCCAATCTATATAATTCAGTTAAAGCATTAGTGAAATTATCTTGCCATTCTTTGTTGTTTTTAGATATATCTTCAAATTCTTCCAAAATATCTTTTAGTTCTTGAATCTGAGAATTATTGTTGTAATTATTGATATATGTGTTTTGGGTGTTTTGTTCTCCACCGATTTGCATTTGCCCATGATTATCACCTGTAAAGTGAAAACTGAAATTATTTTTTTCCATTTCTTTTACTATTTTTCGAGAGTCCTCAAAATTATCAATAATTTTTAAAACATCTATATTGTGTATTCTGAAGGTAGGATGATATGCGATTGTTTTTACACCATTTCTAAAACTATCTACCATTTCATCATAAGATAAAAAAAACTGTTTTACTATCTCTTTGTGAAAAATACAAAACTTGTTCCTTATATTTTAATGAATATTTTGAATTAATATCCTTTATATGACTCCTTAAAACTTCCCATAGTTCACGAATATTTGCACCTGAGATCCAAAAATTGATGATTTTAGAATATTGATTGGTTTCAACTAATGCATAAGTTTCACTGTGTGGATCTTTTATTACAATACCTGATTGCCAGTATCCGTCTTTTATACATTTAGAAATGTTTCGAGCCATAAAACGATACATAATTAGCATTTCAAATGCAGATTCAAATGTAAAACGATATTGTTTGCTATTTTCTTTATATACATCGAATTGTTTAGGTTTTTCCCCTTCAAATGCACAAGGAATTAAATATTCATTTTTTTCAAAGGGATTTTCAACACACAAATCATACTCAGTCATTAATGCTATAATGAATTGAAAATCTTTTTCTTTGTACTGTAATTTTATTTCTTTATTTGCAAAAAGAGATTTTTCTTCCTTAAAAATTGCGTTTAGATCTTTATAATTAAGGTGTCCCTTTTTGTCATTAGTTATCTCGGATGTAATAATTGAATACGCACCAGTTGTTATCCAGTCCGGATTCAGAACTTGTAAATCATTTAATATAGGTTTGTCAAAAAAAACTATGGAACCAATTTTATCTAATTGTTTTAATAAATTTTTTTTGTTTGCTTCATTTGTATATTCATTATTCTTGCATATTGTATCATATTCATTATATGCAATATAATTTTTGTTTACTGTAACATCCTTTTCTAGTTCTTTTTTAATGTCAAACCAATTTAAAGGATATTGTACAAGTAAGTCTTTTTGACTGAGAATGGTTTTAATTAGCTCTTTTTTAAAAGAATCAAAATTTTCACCTTCTTTACAAGAAAGAAGAAAAGGTTCTCTTAATTTTGGATATGTTTTTCTAAGCTCATAAAAATTTTTACTGGTATGAGATTCTTTATCTTTGGCGTTCTTCCAATTATATACGATCAAAATTTCTGAATCTTTTCCGAGCTTGTCTATTTGTTCTAGCCAATACATGGCATTGGTATCATTTCTTGGATTTAGCAATAAAATATACACAACTTTTTCTGTTAAGAAAAATTGATGTAGTGAATGTTGAATATGTTGCCCCCCAAAATCCCAAAGATTAACTTTTATTTCTTCGTTGTTACTGTTTTTAATTTCGTTCCATGATTTTTTGTTTATTCCATGAGTAGTCTCTTCCTTTGTGAAAGGAAGTCCTATTATTTTTTTCATTAAACTAGTTTTACCTAATTCTCCATCACCAACAAAA
This sequence comes from Flavobacterium sp. YO12, assembly GCF_004119495.1. Classification (GTDB taxonomy): domain Bacteria; phylum Bacteroidota; class Bacteroidia; order Flavobacteriales; family Flavobacteriaceae; genus Flavobacterium. The sequence continues at coordinate 738 of NZ_NRQU01000112.1, read as the reverse complement.
ATTAATTTACATTCATTTAGTTTTTTTAGACCATATTTTCTTGCATCTTCAAAATACTGAAGTATAGTTTCATTTCCTTGCTCTATAACTTCATAAGGAGGAACAGTTGTATCATTTTTGTATATATGTATACCTAAGCCGTTCCTACGTTTTTCATCGCAGAATACTTCGACGTTTTTTTTGATGAGGATCTCTAAAGGCCTTAAGTCTAAAATTTGATTCAGACTTAGATCTAATGAAATTAATTTCTTTTTGTTACTTAGTGGAGAAAGGTCGGTAATCTTATTTTTGGATAAATTAAGATAGGTCAGCTTGTTAATTTTTTGGAGGAAAGAAATTTCAAAAAGATTATTACCTTTTATATCTAGATTAGTAAGTTTTATAAGATTTTTTATTGCTGAATAATCCTCTATGGGGATTAAAACTTATATTTAAATCTGACAAATTACTTAAGTCTTCTAGAGGGGATATATCTAAAATTTCATTGTTACTTAAATTCAAAGAAGTTAAGTTGAGTAATGTTTTTAATGGATAAATATCAGTTATTTGATTTTCATATAAATTTAATTTTTGTAAATTATCAAAACCTTCAATAAAACTAATATCCCTTAAGTTATTTCTACTTAAGTCTAATAATTTTAAATTTTTTTAGAAATCTAATTGGGGTATAATCTGAAACCTTATTATTTCCTAAGTATAAAAATTTTAATTTTTTTAATTTTTTTAAAACTTCTATAT
>NZ_NRQU01000111.1 GCF_004119495.1 Flavobacterium sp. YO12 | reverse complement strand
AATTTAGATATCAGAAAAGTGTGACTTATATTGAAATGGAATTTGTTGCTGGAGTACATTTTTCATGCTTAAATTAAATTTTTAAAGATTTAGAATTTTTAGCAATCTGTGTAAACAGGCATGAATATTGAGAAAGTACTGTTTATAGAAGAATTTTGATTTTCGAGAACAAAAAAATATTAATCTAAAAAAAACATCTTTATGAAAAAACTTACACTTGCAGTCGTTTCAGTTTTAACCTTATTACTTACTTCATGTATGGCATCAAAAGAGAGTAAAAGCACAGCAAATATTTATGATACAACTTGGGAATTAGAATATATTTCGGGTCCTAGAATTGCTTTTGAAGGTTTGTATCCAAATAAAAAACCACAAATTACTTTTGATCAGAAAGAAACAAAAGTTTTTGGTAATGATGGATGTAATGGTTATAGTGCACCATATACTTTAAATGGGAAATCGTTGACTTTTGGAGAACCGGGACCAACTACAATGATGTTTTGTGAAGGCGGCGGTGAACAGCAATTTTTAAAACAAATGAGAAAAATTACAAGTTACTCTGTTGATAAAGATGGAAAATTAAATTTAATTCAAGGCGATGTGCCAATGATGAGATTTAAAAAAGTAGCTAAACAATAATTTTAAGAGACAAAAGTAAAAAAAGGGAATGTATTTTCTATTCCCTTTTTTTTATTTCTTCTTTAGTTTGTCTTTAAAAACTTTTTCAAATTTTTCCAGTTTAGGCTGAATGACCATTTTACAATAAGGTTGATTCTTGTTGTTTGAATAATAATTTTGATGATAATCTTCAGCTTTATAAAACGCTTTGAAAGGTTCAACTTTAGTTACTATAGGATTACTGTAAACTTTTGCTTTGTTTAATTCGGCAATAATAGATTCAGCAGCTTTTTTCTGTTCAGCATTTTTATAAAAAATCACAGACCTATATTGTGTTCCAACATCAGCACCTTGTCTGTTTAGTGTAGTTGGATCGTGGACAGTAAAAAATACTTTGAAGATTTCGTTTATGTCTGTTACATTTTTATCAAATGTAATTTGAACTACTTCAGCATGACCAGTTGTACCTGTGCAGACTTCTTCATAAGTAGGATTTGCATTTTTTCCGCCAGAAAATCCAGAAACAACAGATTTTACCCCATCTAGATTCTCGTAAACAGCTTCAACACACCAATAACATCCTCCGCCAAGTGTAATAGTATCTAGATTTGAAGTTTTTTTAGTTTGCGAAAATCCGTTTAAGGCTAGAGCAAAAAGAGAGATTAAAATTGTATTTTTCATTTTTCAGTTTATTTGTTGTCCGGAATAAAATCCAGAGCAATCGAATTCATGCAATAACGTTTTCCAGTAGGTGCGGGACCATCATCAAATAAATGACCTAGGTGTCCTCCGCAGCGGCCGCAAAGCGCTTCGATTCTTTCCATTCCAAGAGAATTATCATTTTTGTAAACTACACTTTTTTTATTGTCTTGCTCAAAAAAGCTTGGCCAGCCGCAGCTGCTTGCGAATTTTGCACCAGATCTAAAAAGTTTATTTCCGCACGAAGCGCAGTAATAAGTTCCTTTTTCATCAGTATTCCAGTATTTTCCAGTAAAAGGCCTTTCAGTGTCAGCTTCACGCATAACCGCATAAACATCTTCAGGAAGTACTTTTTTCCATGCTGCATTACTCACATTTAATTTAGTCGTGTCAGTATTTGAATAATATGGATTTCCGGGTTTGCTGATTTTGTTTTCCATAGCAGTAACAGTATTTGCAGTTTGTTTTTTAGTATTTTGCCCGCATGCCTGTAAAATAAAAAGTGGAATTAAAAAGCAAAGACTAAGAATTTGTTTTTTTGTTTTCATTTTTTTTAAGCTTTAATTCTGTTTCTTTTTCAAAGATACGACTACATTTTTCCTTCAAATGTCGTGTATTTTACAATTCAGATATATTTAAGTATGTTTTAACTTTTTATTATCTACGTAGAACTCAGCAATACAGTTTTTAAATCTTATTTTTAAAGGATTTTAAAAGAAAAGGTAATATACAGTATATTGTAAGTCAGTGTTTTGTGAGGATTGAAGACAAGTTAAACTTTTCACAATGTCTGCTGAGATTTTTAAGCCATTTCTTTTTTCGTATTTTTGTTTGATTAATGCGCCATATGACAGAAGAAAACGTAATATTAGTTAACCAAAATGATGAGCAGATTGGTTTGATGCCAAAATTAGAAGCTCATGAAAAAGCTGTTTTACATCGTGCTTTTTCAGTTTTTATTTTAAATAATAAAAATGAAATGATGCTGCAGCAGCGTGCACATCATAAATACCATTCTCCATTACTCTGGACTAATACATGCTGCAGTCACCAGCGTGAAGGTGAAACCAATATAGAAGCCGGAAGTCGACGACTGTTTGAAGAAATGGGTTTTAAAGCGGAGCTGAAAGAATTATTTCACTTTATATATAAAGCACCTTTTGATAACGGTTTGACAGAGCACGAACTTGATCATGTAATGATTGGGTATTATAATGAAGAGCCTTTAATAAATCCAGATGAAGTAGAAGACTGGAAATGGATGAAAATAGAAGATGTTAAAGCTGATATTGAAAAACAGCCTGAACTTTATACCGTGTGGTTTAAGATAATTTTTGATGAATTTGATCATTATCTCGAAGATCACAAATTATAACCAAAGCTAACCAAACCTAAATGAGAGTAACCATATCAAGAAAAGCACATTTTAATGCTGCACATCGATTGCATAGAAAAGATTGGACATTAGAAAAGAACACTGCTGTTTTTGGAAAATGTAATAATCCCAATTTTCATGGTCATAATTATGGTTTAACAGTAAGTGTTACAGGTAAAATTGATCCAGAAACTGGTTTTGTTTTAGATGTGAAAGTATTAGCGGACATTATACTTGAAGAAGTAGAAGTGCCGTTTGATCACAAAAATCTGAATCTGGATGTTCCGGAATTTCAAGATTTGAATCCAACCGCAGAAAATATTGCTGTTGTGATATGGAATAAAATTAGAAAAAGAATTCAGCCTGATTTTGATTTAGAAATCGTGCTTTATGAAACAGATCGCAATTTTGTAACTTATAAAGGAGAATAATAAATGTCATTAAAAATAGGAGATATAGTTCCGAATTTTACTGCAAAAGATAATCACGGGGATGTTTTTGAAAGCCAGAGTGTTTTAGGCCGCAAGCCGTTAGTGATTTATTTTTATCCAAAGGATAATACCCCTGGTTGTACAACTGAAGCCTGCAGTTTTAGAGATCAATATGAAGATTTTGCAGCTTTAGGTGCAGAAGTAATTGGTATTAGCAGTGACAGTGTAAAATCGCACCATAAATTTGCTGATAAACACCAGCTGCCTTTCATTCTACTTTCAGATCAAGATAAAAAGCTGCGTCACCTTTTTGGTGTTCGTAACAATTTGTTTGGTCTTCTGCCAGGACGTGTTACTTATATTATTGATAGAAATGGTGTTGTCATTTATATTTTTGATAGTGTAAATGCATCAAAGCACATTCCAAAAGCATTAGAAATAATTAAAGAGTTGGTACTATAAATGAAATAAATGTTTTTAGCTTATTATTTAAGCTATTAGTCTCAAAATAAAAATATGAAATCAAGTTTGTACCCTTTGCAATTTGAGCCAATTTTAAAAGAAAGAATTTGGGGAGGCGAAAAATTAAAAACAATATTAAATAAGCCCATTACGTCTAAAATAACTGGTGAAAGTTGGGAATTATCTACAGTAGAAGGTGATGTTAGTATTGTGTCTAACGGAGAATTAAAAGGGAAAACATTAATGGAGCTTATTGCTGAAGCTCCAAATGAGCTTTTAGGAACAAAAGTTCATGAGCGTTTCGGTAAACAATTTCCATTGCTTTTTAAATATTTAGATGCAAGAGAAGATCTTTCAATTCAAGTTCATCCAAATGATGAATTAGCAAAAGAGCGTCATAATTCATTTGGTAAAACCGAAATGTGGTATGTAATGCAGGCCGATGCTGATTCTAGAATCATTGTTGGTTTTAAAGAGAACTCAAGTAAAGAGGAATATTTAAAACATTTAAAAGATAATACTTTAGTTTCTATTCTAGACAATGTAAAAACAAAAGCTGGAGATGTTTTCTTTTTAGAAACAGGAACTGTTCATGCAATTGGTGCAGGTTTGGTAGTTGCAGAGATTCAGCAGACATCTGATATTACGTATCGTTTATATGATTTTGATCGTGTAGATGCACAAGGAAATAAAAGAGAACTTCATGTAGATTTAGCGCTTGATGCAATTAACTACAATAAAGTTAATACGAAGAAAAAATACGATTCAAAAGCAAACACTTCAAATGTCGTAGTTGATTGTCCCTATTTTACCACGAATTTTATTCCATTAGAAAGTAATACTGAAATTTCTAAGTCTGGTGAAACATTTACCGTTTATATGTGTATTGATGGAAGTTTTGAAATTGAATATGATGACTTCAAGCATACTTATATAAAAGGAGATACAGTATTAATTCCTGCCGCTGTTAGATCGTTTGTTTTGAATGGAAAAGCTTCAATTTTAGAAATTTACATTTCATAGCGCGTAATATAAAGATTATGTGTATTTTTGCAGACGCAAATTAAAATTATAATAAAAATGGCAAACGTTAAAAATTTAAAGAAAGACATCAATTTTGTATTAGGAGATATTATTGAGGCAGTTTACTTGTTTGAAATGTCTACAACAGGAAATCCTACTCCAGAAACGAATGCTTTAGTTGATGAAGCAATCACAGCTTTTGATACTTTGATCACAAAAGTGAATGCAAAGAACGTTGAAAATAAAAAAGCGCACTTCAAACAAATAAATGTTGAATTGGAAGAAACTGCTAATCAATTGATTGCTAAAATCAACGAATTGTAATCAAAAAAAAGTATAAAAAAGGGCAAAATTATTTTGGTAAAACGAAAAACCGCTTTATATTTGCACCCGTAATGAGGCCGATGTAGCTCAGCTGGCTAGAGCAGCTGATTTGTAATCAGCAGGTCGTGGGTTCGAGTCCCTCTATCGGCTCAACAAAAACCATCACAGAAATGTGGTGGTTTTTTAATAATAAAGAGTGGTGTGAATTTTTTTTGGAATATTAAAAAACAATTTTATCTTTGCACCCGGAAAATAGGCCGATGTAGCTCAGCTGGCTAGAGCAGCTGATTTGTAATCAGCAGGTCGTGGGTTCGAGTCCCTCTATCGGCTCCAAAAGAAAACCATCGCATTTGTGATGGTTTTTTTATTTGTGCCTTCTGGTGATTGTGTTTGGGAGGATGAAGGATGAGGTTTGTTTCTTGTTGGGGGGATTCTAGTTTTTGGCTTTGAGGTTTTGAAATAAAGGTATGGCTCGTTTAAATAGCAATCGCGAAAAGAAAAAGTATTTTAAGATTGTTGAGGACTATCTTAATAATGAATTTGAAGACAGGTTGAAGAAGTTGTTCAGAAAGCAAGGTCAGATTCTTGTAAAATTGATTCATCTCCAAACGGGGATAACAACCTATCAGCTGATAAAGACATTAAAAAGTGGTTTCAAAGCATTTGTGTTAAATACAACTGCGAATTTATTTGATATAAGCTTGGAAACCGAGTATAAGCCTTATGAAGTAAATGAAGACTATCTAATAGAAACAATTCTGGTTCGTGCTTTTGAATCTGGACGTTTGCTGAATCAAACGCCAGCTAATCCTGTAAATTATGATAATTTGATGGAGTATTGGGAGGTCAAAGCAAAAGCGGTCAATAAAAACTAATACTATAATATATAGTAATCACAACCCGACAGGTTTTCGAAACCTGTCGGGTTTGTTTTTTTTTATACATATATATGTATTGAAATATACTATAATATATATATGAGTAAAAAGGGATGAGATAGAATTGCTTTGAGATCTTGAAAAGGGATTAATTTGCGGTGAAGGCAAGAATCTTTTGTTTTGCCTCTATAAGTAGAATGATTTCTATTTCGATTTAAATTGCGAGGTCTATTTTGAGAAGAAAAGCTAAGCTAAAAAGAGAAAGCACGGCTTCTTTGTATTGGAAGACGATTAAAAACCACCAAAAATCAGCTTTTGAGTCTAAGAACTCATGCTGTAAAACAAGGAAAGCAGAGAAAACCGCTAAAAACTCCTCAAAATAGGAGTTGGTAAAAGGTCGAAAAATAAAGAAAGTGCAGTGAAACGAAGAAAAGT
>NZ_NRQU01000110.1 GCF_004119495.1 Flavobacterium sp. YO12 | reverse complement strand
GCTTTTCTTCGTTTCACTGCACTTTCTTTATTTTTCGACCTTTTACCAACTCCTATTTTGAGGAGTTTTCAGTCTTAAAGGCACTTTACTGAAGAGAAATCAAAGCCTGAAAGCACCGCTTCCGCCCTTTTTAATCCCCAGGAGCCTGGTTTTTCTTCTGCGATTTCGTTTTTTCCTCATATTTTCTTCTGAAAACTGCTGCAATAGCCCCGATAGAAGTGAAAATCCTTTTTGCGGCGGGGTTTGCCGTAAAAAGATTGTAACGGATAGTGGGATTAAGCTCCTTATTAAAACTTTAAACTTAAAAGAACTTCAACTCTCTCAAATCAAACAAACCTTCACTCCTATTATATTATAGTATAACTTTCCATTTACACAATACAACACCACATCCTTCTTATTATATAATATCAATCTTATACATATATATATTGTATGTATTTTTGTAATCACTTATATTTGCATTCACAAAATTATAAACAATGATCAAGATTACTTTACCCGATGGGTCAATTAGAGAGTTCGCTCAAGGCGTAACTCCAATGGAGGTCGCTAAAAACATTAGCGAAGGTTTTGCACGAAATGTTATTTCTGCATCTTTTAATGGTACAACTATTGAAACCGAGACTCCATTAACGACCGATGGTAATCTTATATTATATACTTGGAATGATGCTGAGGGTAAAAAAGCTTTCTGGCATTCGACTTCACACGTAATGGCACAAGCCCTAGAGGAATTGTACCCAGGAATTAAATTAACTCTTGGACCAGCAATTGCTAATGGTTTTTATTATGATGTTGATTTTGAAGACCAAAAGATCTCTGAGGCTGATTTTAAAAAGATCGAAGATCGTGTTCTTGAAATTTCAAGAGGAAAGCATGAATTCAAAATGCGTCCGGTTAGCAAAGCTGACGCATTAGAAATGTACAAAGACAACGTTTACAAGACTGAATTGATTTCTAATCTTGAAGATGGAACTATTACTTTCTGCGACCATTCTACTTTTACTGACTTATGTCGTGGTGGACACATTCCGAATACTGGAATCATAAAAGCCATGAAAGTAATGAGCGTTGCTGGTGCTTATTGGAGAGGTGATGAGAAAAACAAGCAGTTAACTCGTGTTTATGGAACTTCTTTCCCTAAACAAAAAGATTTAACAGAGTACCTTGAACTTCTTGAAGAAGCGAAACGTCGCGATCACCGTAAATTAGGAAAAGAATTAGAACTGTTTGCTTTCTCTCAGAAAGTTGGTCAAGGCTTACCTTTATGGCTGCCAAAAGGAGCAGCGTTAAGAGAACGTTTAGAGCAATTTTTAAAGAAAGCTCAAAAGAAAGCAGGTTACGAACAAGTTGTGAGTCCACATATTGGACAAAAAGAACTTTATGTTACTTCTGGTCACTATGCTAAATATGGTGCAGATAGTTTTCAGCCAATACATACTCCTGCCGAAGGTGAAGAGTTTTTATTGAAACCAATGAACTGCCCTCACCACTGTGAGATTTACAATGTAAGACCTTGGTCATATAAAGATCTACCTAAGCGTTATGCTGAATTTGGTACTGTATATAGATACGAGCAGTCTGGCGAATTACACGGCTTAACTCGTGTACGTGGTTTTACTCAGGATGATGCACATATCTTTTGTACTCCAGAGCAATTAGATGAGGAATTCAAAAAGGTAATAGACTTAGTATTATACGTATTTGGTTCATTAGGTTTTGAAAACTTTACTGCTCAAATCTCATTAAGAGACCAAGAGGACAGAGAAAAATATATTGGTACAGATGAAAACTGGGAGAAAGCTGAAAACGCTATCATCAATGCAGCTGCCGATAAAGGTTTAAATACTGTTGTTGAATATGGCGAAGCTGCATTCTATGGACCTAAGCTTGACTTTATGGTTAAAGATGCTTTAGGAAGACAATGGCAATTAGGAACTATTCAGGTAGATTACAACTTACCTGAGCGTTTTGATTTGACATACAAAGGCGCTGATAATGAATTACATCGCCCAGTTATGATTCACAGAGCTCCTTTTGGATCTATGGAACGTTTTATAGCAATTTTACTAGAACACACTGCAGGAAATTTCCCGCTTTGGCTTATGCCAGAACAGGCTATTATCTTGTCTTTGAGCGAGAAATACGAAAATTATGCTAAAAAAGTTTTAGATTTGCTAGAAAATCACGAAATTCGCGCCCTAATTGACAACCGAAACGAAACTATCGGTAAGAAAATTAGAGATGCTGAAATGCAAAAAATCCCGTTTATGCTGATTGTAGGCGAGGAAGAAGAGAAAAACGGCACAATTTCTATACGCCGCCATGGACAAGAAGGAAAAGGCAATATCACAGTTTCTATCGAAGAATTTGCTTCGATTGTAGACGAAGAAATAAAAAAGACATTAAAAGTATTTACAGTTTAACTTAAATTAGAAAGTCATAGCAATAAAAAGTAACAGAGGTTTTCAACCTCGAGTAGAAAAAAAAGATGCACACAGAATAAACAACAATATTCGTGGTGTACAAGAAGTGAGGTTAGTAGGCGAGAACATCGAACCAGGTGTATTTAAGCTTGCAGAAGCTTTACGTCTAGCAGATCAGTTTGAATTAGACTTGGTTGAAATTTCGCCAAATGCTGAGCCGCCGGTTTGTAAAATCATGGATTACAAGAAATTTGTTTACGAACAAAAGAAACGTGATAAAGCATTAAAAGCTAAGTCTTCACAAGTTGTTGTAAAAGAGATTCGTTTTGGTCCTCAAACAGATGAGCATGATTATGAATTTAAAAGAAAAAATGCTGAGAAATTCTTAAAAGAAGGTTCTAAATTAAAAGCATTCGTTTTCTTTAAAGGACGTTCAATCATCTATAAAGATCAAGGACAAATTTTATTGTTGCGTTTGGCTACAGATCTAGAAGAACATGGTAAAGTTGAAGCTATGCCTGTTCTTGAAGGAAAGAGAATGATTATGTTCATTGCTCCTAAGAAAAAGAAATAAGTCTTAAAGCTTAAAGTCTTAAAGTCGAAAGTCATAAACTGACTTTTGACTTTTGACTTTTGAACTTTCTGACTCAAGATATAAGTAAGTAAGAATAAATTAAAACACTAGGAAAAATGCCTAAAATGAAAACTAAATCTAGCGCTAAGAAACGTTTTAAAGTTACTGGTTCTGGAAAGATTAAAAGAAAGCATGCTTTTAAAAGTCACATCTTGACTAAAAAATCTAAAAAACGTAAATTAGCTTTGACTCACTCAGCGCTAGTTCACTCAACAGATATGAAAAGCATCAAACAACAATTAAGAATTATCTAACAATTCTTTAGGTTAAAAAATTATTTATATAACCTTGGAGTACGGCTTTTAAGTTCCTTTGATTTAATTCAGGACGCCTGCTACAAAAACACATTAAAATTATGCCAAGATCGGTAAATTCAGTTGCTAAAAGAGCAAGAAGAAAAAAAATAATGAAGCAAGCCAAAGGTTTCTTTGGTAGACGTAAAAACGTTTGGACAGTTGCTAAGAATGCAGTAGAGAAAGCAATGTGCTACGCTTACCGCGATAGAAAACAAAACAAAAGAAATTTCCGTGCTTTATGGATTCAACGTATCAACGCTGGAGCTAGATTAGAAGGAATGTCTTATTCTCAATTCATGGGGAAAGTAAAAGCTAACGGAATCGAATTGAACCGTAAAGTTCTTGCAGATTTAGCTATGAACCACCCTGAAGCTTTCAAAGCAATACTTAATAAAGTAAAATAAACGTTTTATAAACTCAATTTAGATTACTTACTTATCATAAAAAAACCATTCGTTAATTCGGATGGTTTTTTGTTTTTACAACAATCTGCTTTACCTTTAAGACTCTTTAAAAAAACAACCACAAAATGTTTACTCCTCTTTTTGATCACATTCAGAAATTTGTAACACTTGAGCCTTCAGAAATTGACTTACTTCAATCATGTTTGAAACTCGCGAAAATAAAAAAGAAAGAACATCTATTGCAAGAAGGACAAGTTTGTAATACAATATATTTTATAACAAAAGGCTGCGCAAGGCAGTATATAATTAACTCGAAAGGAACAGAACAAACCTTGCAATTTGCGATTGAAAATTGGTGGATTACTGATTATTTAAGTTATCACAATACTACTCCATCACATTTCTATATTCAGACAGTTGAAAACTGTGAATTGATAGCAATTGAAAAAAACACTCTAGAATCTCTATTAATTGAGATTCCGAAGTTAGAACGATACTTTCGAATTGTTTCTCAAAAATCATTTGGAGCTGCTCAAATGAGAATTAAATTTCTGTTCACAATGTCGGCAGAAGAGAGATATCATCATTTTAATAATCTAAATCCCGACTTTGTACAACGCGTTCCTCAGTACATGCTTGCTTCTTACTTAGATTTTTCGGCTGAATTTATGAGTAAAATCAGGGCAGGAAAAGTATAAGCTGCATTTCTTGAAGTAGTTCAAGTTTTTTAAAGCATTCATTACTGACCTTTGTATAGAACTTTTAAAACATATAAAATGAAATCAAGAATCGTTATCCCAGAAGTTGCCCCGCAAGCATATCAAGCATTAATGAATTTAGAAAAATACATCTCAACAACTTCATTAACACCAACTCATAAAGAACTAATTAAAATTCGTGCTTCACAAATAAATGGTTGTGCCTTTTGTATTAATATGCATACTGCAGATGCAAGAAAACAAGGCGAAACAGAGCAACGCATTTATTTAACCAGCGCTTGGCGCGAAGCTGATGTTTATACTGAAGAAGAAAAAGCAATTTTGGCTTTAACTGAAGCTGTAACTTTAATTGGAAATCATGTTTCTGATGAAGTTTATCAAAATGCTGCAAACTTATTTGATGAAAAATATTTAGCAGAAATCATCCTTGCAATCATCACAATTAACTCTTGGAATAGATTAGCAATTACAACAGGACTTAGAGCTGTTTAATTTTTATAAAGATAAATTTTACAAGCTTACGAAATTCAGAAGCCCTCTATCTAGAGGGCTTTTTCGTATCTAATTGCTAATGAGAAATAGAAAAAATAGTTTTATTCTAAGTTTTAAAAATACCGTATATATACTCTTTCAAGGGGATTTATTTTTTTTACTTTTGGCGCATGAAACAAAAACACAAGATAATATCCCTATACATAATTCTAATATTTGTTATTTTGTTTTCATGTCAAAAAGAGGAATCTTTAAAAGTTGCGGCAACCAACACAAAAGAAAAAGCAGAAAAACTGATCGCAATAGGAGATCGCTTTTATGATGATCAAAATTTTGACAGTGCTTTTTTTTACTACAATAAGGCGAAATTTATTTGCAACCCAAAAACAGAAACAGAAAGCTTTGTCAGCACATTAAATTCTATGGCTGAAATCCAAAGATATCAAGGAGATTATACTGGCAGTGAATCAACTCTTACCGAAGCTTTGCCTCATCTTAAACACATAAAAAATCCTAAACATATTTGGAACACTTATATAGAATTGGGCAACAACTACCTCTTTACTTATGATTACAACAATGCATTATCCTACTATAAAAAAGCATTAAGTTTAAATATAAGTGAATGGAGAAAACTAAGTACGACAAACAATATAGCGGTCGTTTTATTAGAACAGGGCAAATACAATGAAGCTTTAGACATTTTTACTTCTTTGATTGAGAAAAAAGAAATTCTTGAAAACCCCGAAAACTATGTAAAAGTACTAGACAATATAGGCTTTTGCTATTTTAAAATTGAGGATCCGCGAGCACTTTCATACTTTGAAAAAGCACTAAAAGTGGCAGCCGAAACAAAAGATTACCTTTCGACTTCTAAAATTTATCTGCATTTAGCTGAATTTTACCAGCCAAAAAATCCTTCGCTATCAAAAAAATATGCACAGCTTAGTTATGAAAACGCGGCTCTTGTAAAATACTCCGAAAGCAGAATGTCTGCTCTAAAGTTATTAGTAAACTGCTCTACAAGCAGTGAGCTAAAAAAATACTCTCTCTTATATATTAAACTTAATGACAGCATAACCGAAATACGACAGAAAGCAAAAAATCAATTTGCTCGAATTAAGTATGACTCAAAAAAAGAGAGAAACGAAAACCTTAAACTGAAAACCGATAAAATTGAAAACGAACTTCAATTAGAAAGACAAAAAAATCGAAATATAATTTCTTATATCATTATTATATTAAGTTTAAGCTTAATATTAGCGTTGTACTTTCATTTAACATCTAAAGCTAATAAAGAAAAAATTGAAGCAACCTACAAAAGCGAAACAAGAATTGCTAAAAAACTGCATGATGAATTAGCAAATGACATTTACCATACTATGGCTTTTGCCGAGAACAAAAACCTTTCTGTATCTGAAAATAAAGAACAATTAATAAAAAATCTCGATGTGATATATTCTCGTACTAGAGATATATCAAAAGAAAACAGTCCAATTATAACGTCTGAAAAATACATCTTATTTTTAAAAGAGATGATTGCAGGTTTCAATACTCCCGAAATTAATCTTCTACTTAATGGTATTGAAAACATCCCTTGGAATGAAGTTGAAAAAAACAAAAAAATAACCACTTACAGGGTACTACAAGAATTACTCGTAAACATGAAAAAGCATAGTAACGCTACACTAGTTGGTATTAACTTTAAAAAAAGCAATAAAAATATTACGGTCACTTATACGGACAATGGAAAAGGCATAAATTTAAATTCTATGACTTTTAAAAATGGTCTTTACAATGTAGAGAACAGAATTAATTCTGTAAAGGAGAAATTAAATTTGATTCCACTCCTAGTAATGGGTTTAAGGTTATCTTTAAATTCTCAATTTGATTATAAAAACAATGAAGTTT
>NZ_NRQU01000109.1 GCF_004119495.1 Flavobacterium sp. YO12 | reverse complement strand
TATTATTTTAGCTTTATTTTTTATGAGTTTGTATAAAATTAAATTGATTTTCGAATTTAGTTTTAGTTCCACTTCAAACTTATTTTTCAAATTTTACAATTTTGTTGCTTTTTCATTTTCAAAATCCAATCGGCGATTTTGTTGATGGAAGAAGTTTTCTGTTTTTTTAAGCAGAATTAATTATTTATTAAGCGTATTGCATTTAATATTAGAATTTATTCTAATGAAACAAAGTTTACAGAAAGAGTAATCAACTTTCTATAAAATTGAATGATAATATATTTAATAGAATTACCCCCAGTTCTCTTAAACTTAAATTTTCTTTTATGAAAATTATCCCTCTAACAAATCACTCCTCGAGGAAGTCTGGTTTAGATCAGTATTTCCAAAAAGTTTCAAGACATTTTTTGTTCAAAGTGAGCAAAAAGTGCTCTTTAGTATACTTTGGTATACATAATACAACATAATTTTTATTAAAGTGCAGTTTTAATTTTGGATTACTAAAAATTAAAATTTCATTCTAAATGTTTGATTATTAACAGTTTTAAAATTGCCTAAGCATACGTGCTTACCGCAACAGGTATTTTATTGTCCATTTTCTAATCTTCCAAATTATGAAAAAAATTACTTTTTACGATCTCATCTTAAAGAAGAGATTATTTGGTTTGGTGTTTTTACTGCTGCTCAGTAATATAAATTTCGCGCAAACTTTTTGTAGACCCACTTCGCATACTACTAATAGTACGGGATTGTGCATTGGTTCTGGTATAACCAATCCTGGTTTTGCTTACGATGCAGAATCAAGTGCAGTACCTACGACAGCTACATCTCTCAGTACTGTTTTAGGGGTTGGTTGTACTCTTAGGGAAACTTTGATATTTAATCAAACGGCAAAAGCTGGTGATCAAATTGTATTATACATAGGCAGCGGCAACGATTTACTTGACTTAGAACTGCTTTCAACTGCAACAATTCAGCCATTTTTGGGTGTTACAGATAGTGGAGCAGATATTGGATTAGGCAACTCTATTCTAAATCTATCATTACTTTCTGGTAATAAGGTTGGTGTTGTACGATACACTTTGACTAAGGATGCCGATCGACTTGTAGTTAAACTTGGGGGCGCTATTGGTGTACTTAATAGTTTGCTTCTTTATGATGTGCGATTGCAATTTGCAAAACCTACTATTACGGGAGGGGAGACTCAATCAGTATGTTATGGGTCATCTGTAGCGCTTTCTGCAACTGCAGCTGCTGGTACAACTATTGCTTGGTATAATTCTCCAACATCAACCACGCCGCTTTCGACTCTTAGTACATTTACTACACCAAGTTTAACAGCTACAACTACGTATTATCTTAGTACTTCGAGAGTGGCTGGTTGTGAAAGCAGTGAACGATTACCTGTTACTATAAATGTTATTAATCCGATACAGCCAACTATTAGTACTACGGGAACAACGATTTGTTCTGCGGGTGCAACTCAGGCAACTACATTATCTGTAATTAATCCTGTATTTGGTACTGATTACAGATGGTATGATGCAGAAACAGGAGGAACTCTTTTGACAACAGGAAATACTTACGCTCCTACAGTTCCAATAGGTGTTACAAAATTTTATGTTGAGGCGGCAATTGGAAGCTGTAAAACAACAAGAACTACGGTAACTGTTACATCAACGGCAGTTCCTGCAAATCCAACGGTATTGACTCAGAGTGTGTCGATACTATCAGGACAAAATGCAACTTTAAGTGCTTTTACAAATGAATCAGGGGTTACTTTTGATTGGTACGATGTAAATACTGGAGGAACTAAATTATTAGGAGACTCAGATACTTTTACTACACCTATTTTAATTGCGACAAAAACTTTTTATGTCGAGGCTCGTAATAGTGCTGGTGGTTGTGTTAGTGCTTTAAGAGTTCCTATAACAGTTACGGTTGCAGCTGCGCAAGGCAGCTGCTTGCAGGCAAACAGCCAGCAGACTTCTCAGAGCGGGCTTTGTTTACTTTGTGGTTCATCAGATCAGAATAAGTCGGTTGATGGCGATAATAATTCTGCAGCAAGGCTGTCTGTACCTGTTGGACTCATTAATGATTGGGTGCAGCAGATTTTGCAATTTAATAATGCAGGTCAGGCGGGAGATGTTATTACAGTTGAGTTAGGAATTCCAGGCGGCTTAGCAGATGTTGGTTTATTAAGTTATATCTCTCTTGCAACTTACAATGGCGCTACATTTAATAACGATCGCGCGGCTGTAAACTCTCTTTTGAATGTTCAGTTATTAGGAGGAGAACGCTTTAGAGTTACTTTAACGGCAAAAGCAGCTTTTGATCGAGTAGAGGTTAGATTGGGAGGATTGGCTTTATTATTAACTAGTCTTGACATTTATGGAGCCTCTTATAAGTTTAAGGAAAGAACTATCACTGGAAATAAAACGATTTGCAGTGGACAAACAACAACATTAACAGCCGATGTCGCTTTAGGTGAATCGATTAAATGGTATGATGCTGCAACAGCAGGAAATTTATTAACAAGTACGGCTGCTTTTACAACTCCTGCTTTAACAGCAAATACAACTTATTATGTCGAGGTAACTCGCAATGGATGTGTTAATAGTGAAAGGTCGGCTGTTCTTGTTACTGTAAATAATCCTGTTACATCTACTATCACGGCATCTCCGTCAAATCTTTGTGCAGGACAATCAAGTACGATAACAGTCGATTCGCCGGTTGTGGGTACAACTTATAAATGGTATGATGCATTAACTGGAGGAAATTTAGTTTTTACAGGAACGTCTTATACAACTCAAAATCTATCGACTACTACTTCTTATCATGTTGAAGCTGTGATTGGAGATTGTGTAAGTCCGCGTTCATCGGTAACTCTTAATGTAAGTCCCCGACCTTCAGTACCTGTTCCTGCAAATTCGAACGTGGTTATTCAGTCTGGACAAAGTATTACTTTAGAGGTTTTAAATCCTGTCGCTGGTGTTTCTTATAAATGGTTTGATACAGCAACAGGAGGAACTCCTTTAAATCTAAGTGATGGAGCTAGCACTTATACACCTGTCCCTGCTTTAACCGCGAGTAAAACATTTTATGTTGAAGCCCGTGCTACAGCCTCAGATTGTGTAAGCAGTTCAAGAGCCGCAATCAATGTATCTGTAATTAACAGTGTTGATGTTTGTTTGAGACCAACTACGCAACAAACGAGTTTGAATGGTGCTGTGTGTACTCTTTTTTGTGGTGTAACAGATCCAGATTTTTCAGTAGATGGAGATAATACTACCGCAGCAAAACTTTTTTTAGGACTTGGTATTTTATCAACCTTAGAACAAAAGTTAATTTTTACAACAACGGGTCAAGCGGGAGATATTATAGATGTAGAGTTAGGATTGCCAGGAGGAATTGTTGATCTTGGACTTGTTTCTAATGTTACATTAAGAAGTTTTAACGGTGTAACTCCAAATAATGATTTGACCACTATTGGAGCTCTCGTAAATGTTCAGTTGTTGGGAGGAAATCGATTTAAAGCAAGTTTTGTTGCGGGAGGATCATTTTCAGCCATTCAAGTTGCATTAGGAGGATTAGCAACTGTAGCAACTAGTTTAGATATTTATGGCGCTTCATATAGATATAAAGAAGCAACTGTTTCAGGAACTACTGTTTGTGTTGGGAAATCAACAAATTTGGCGGTTACTTCAGATACAACAGGAAAAACATACAAATGGTATAATCTGCCTACAGGAGGGACTGAGCTTTCTGCACTTTCAACTTATACTACACCAGCATTAAGTACAAGTACTACTTATTATTTAGAAGAAACGCGTGGAACTTGTGTAAATTCTACTCGTCAGGCAGTGACAGTAAATGTTGTACCAGTTCCAACAGCTGCGGATATTTTAATAAGTAGTCCTTTGACAGCTTCTTGTGCAGGAGGAATTGTACTATCTCCGACATCTTCTTTAACAGGAGTGATATTTAACTATTATGAAAATCAGAGTGACATTACACCAATTGCAAATGGGACAATAGGAGGTATAACATATTCAAAAGATGGTGTAACAGGTGCTTTAACGATTACTGGATTAACAGCTTCTAAAAACTATTATATTTCAGTATTTAATCAAGGTTCTTGCGAAAATGCAGCTGGAGACCGAAAAGAAGTGGTAGTGAATTATTCAGCTACTCCAACTTTGACAGTTTTAGCAACTTTTTCAGGTTGTGCGAAAGTAAATCTAAAAGATGCGATTACAAATTTTGATAACACAGGAAATACAACTTACACTTTCTACAGTCCAATAAATACTCAAATTACAGACGAAGCGGCTGCAAATATTACTACAGGTGGAGATTATTGGATTCAAGCTCAAACGACAGGTAATAGCTGTTTATCGGCCAAAGAGAAAGTAACTGTTACAATTAATCCAATTCCAACTTTAACAAATGTAACCTCTAATAGAGTAGTTAACAAAGGAGAAGTTGTAACATTAAATGCAACGTCAAACGCACCAATAACTTGGTATGATCCGCAAGGAAATGCATTGCCATCAAATAGTACAGGAGCACTTAACACTGTTGGTGTTTATACCTATACTGCAATTGCTAATAACGGAACGTGTACCAATAGTCAAACGGTAACAATTAGTGTTATTGATCCTTTGGATTGTGATACTTTATTAGAAAGAGTTTATGCTAATGCACAATCTTTTGGATCAATTCTTACCGGAGGTGTTTCAAATGAGGCTTTAGCAGTAGATGGTAATCCAAGTACATATTCGACAATAACTACAGGTTTAGGACTTTTGGGTATCGGAACGACATGGCAAAACCTGCAATGGCCAACAACTATTTCTAAAGGAACTCCTGTAACTGTGAAACTTGGTTTAGAAAACAGTTTAATTGCGGTAGGACAAAGTATTACAGTAGTGGGTACAAAACGTGATGGACTTGGAAATCCAATTGATATTGGAACTCTGCAATCTGTATCGGGATCATTAGTGAATTTATTATCAGGTCAAAATTCATTCGAATACACTTTTGTTCCTTCTGATGTTTCAGGTACTAAAGATTATGACGGTATCAGAGTACAATTAGGATCAGTTTTAAGTGTGGGACAAAGTATTAATGTTTATGATGCTCATTACAAAAAACAAGTAACACAAATTACATGTGGTCAGGGCGATATCGAAGATATTTTTTCTGGAGTAAGAGATTTAGGAGTTGGAGCTTTAACTACTACAGTAGGGGTTTCTCAACCTTGGAATGCTGCTGATGGTGATGTGGGTACCTATGCTACAATGTTTAGTGGAGCAGGAGTTTTGGCCGCAGCCGAACTTACAGCGGCTTTTAGAACACCATCAATGGTTGGTGATAGCCTTAGAATAGTGATTTCTAAACCTGGTACAATTTTAAATCTTAATTTGCTTACAGGGTTTGTTATCCAACTTTATTCAGGAAATATTGAGGTTGGAGCACCTATTAAGAATGACAGTAATTTGTTGAGTTTAAAATTACTTTCAGGCGATACTATGGCTATGACAATTCTTGCACCTCAAACTCAGCCTTACGATAGAGTTAAAATTAGTTTAGGTGGTGTAGCAACTGTATTTGATCAGCTTAGAGTTCATAGTATAGATCGAGTAACCAATACGAAGGTTATAGGCAGTGATATTAATAATACGCTCACGGTCTGTCCAGGTTCTGAACTAAAATTGGAGGTTGCTCCTAAGAATTGTTCGACTTACGCTTGGTATGATTCTCCAACTGGCGGTAATGTATTGGCTAATGGTCAATCTTATACACTTCCAGCTGCAATGGCAGCGGGTACTTATAAATATTATATTCAACCTATTCGTTATGGTTGTCCCGCTTTAACAAGAGGTGTTGTAACAGTTGTGGTTAGAGCAACCACGCCAGCTGCAACTATAGCTAGTGTAAAAATAAATAATGGATCTAGTACCGTGATTTGTTCTGAAAATGGAGATGTAAGCTTAGAAGCAGTTTTAGTTACACCTGTACCAACACTTACAAATCCAGTTTATCATTGGTATAGTTTTGATGGAACAACAAGTAATTTAATCGCCGGAGAAACAGCTTCAATATTAAACGTAACAGGATTAGCTCCTGGAACTTATACTTATTATGTAGGACTTAGTTCTGATGAATATTGCGAAACTGCTCCAGGCGATAGAAAACAAGTAACATTTACTATTTTACCAACTTCTCTTCCAACGGATATTTCAGTTGATAATGATTCCGTTTGTCACAATACAACAGCGACTTTAACGCCTTCAAGTTCTTTGGTAAATCCTGTATTCTTTTGGTATTTGGATGCTAATAAAACGAAGCCAATTTTAACTGGTGTAATTGATGGTGTAACTTACACAGTAGATAATGCAACAGGAGTTTTAACAGCCTCTGGTTTAACAGCAGCAGTGAGTCCTATGACCTATTATGCAGCAGTTAAAAGTGATAATACTTGTCCAAATAAAGCTGGCGAGCTTAAAGAAGTAACGGTAACAGTTACTGATCCAGCAACACCAACAACTGATGATAATACTCAAGATTTTTGTGTAATAAACAGTCCAAAAGTTTCAGATCTTAAAACTAATGAAACTGATGTTGTTTGGTACGATTCGCCGACAAGTACAACTCCACTATTAGCAAGTGATCCATTGACTAGTAAAATTTATTATGGAGTACTTTCTGTTCCTATAAAATTGAACCCAACGGTTTATTGTGAAAGTAAAAATAGATTAGCAATTACAGTTACCGTTACAGATCCAGGCACACCAAATATTGCAGATAAAGATCAAGACTTCTGTTTAGTAAATGCGCCGACTATTGCAAGCATTAATGTAAGCCCAGAAACAGGAAATATAGTTTGGTATGATGCCTTAACAGGAGGAAATGTAGTAACAGCAACAACAGCATTAACTACAGGAACTTACTATGCGGCTTTGAAAAATGCTGCAACAACTTGCGAAAGCAATGTAAGACAAGCTGTCGTTGTAAGTGTTACAGATCCAGGTACACCAAACATCACAGATAAAGATCAAGACTTCTGTTTGATAAATGCACCAACAATTGCAAGCATAAATGTAAGTCCAGAGACAGGTAATATTGTTTGGTATGATGCCTCAACAGGAGGAAATCTAGTAACAGCTACAACAGCATTGACAACAAGAACGTATTATGCTGCTTTAAAAGATGCCACCACAACTTGTGAAAGCAATGTAAGATTAGCTGTTGTAGTAAATGTATCAGATCCAGGTACACCAAACATCACAGATAAAGATCAAGACTTCTGTTTGATTGATGCTCCAACTATTGCAAGTATC
>NZ_NRQU01000108.1 GCF_004119495.1 Flavobacterium sp. YO12 | reverse complement strand
ATAAGATAGTTGATGTCTTCGGACTTCCAATCAAAAATTATTAAAGCAAAAAAGTAATCACAAAAACAGTAAATAAAACAATCTACATATAAACGCCATTGAAAGAAAATTTAGTGATTAAGATTGAAAAAATAATTTTTACCATAACCGAGGCATCAACTATAATTTTAGAAAGATATAAAAGCATTTAAAAATAAATTCATGGTTTGATTTGTTTGTATGGGGGGAAGCCTAGCGTCTGATTAACGCTAGGCTTCAATTTTTTATTTAACGTATGTTTAATAAAAAATAAAGACTCCAAAAATATACTGCAAAACAGATTTTGACTAATTTTATAAAAAATTAAACAATGAAAAATATAGCAATTTTAGTTTGCAGCGCTTTATTTATGATAGCTCCGCAAATTCAGGCTCAAACGAGCCATAAACCTAAAAAAGATGTCATGACAAAAGAAAACATTTACCAATTTAAAGTAGAAGATTTATCAGGTGATACCTTTGATTTTGCGTCTTTAAAAGGCAAAAAAGTCATGATTGTAAACACAGCTTCAAAATGCGGATTAACGCCGCAGTACAAAGATCTAGAAGCAATCTACAAAGAATATAAAGATAAAGGATTTGTAATTGTAGGTTTTCCAGCAAACAATTTTGCATCACAAGAACCAGGAACAAACAAAGAAATCGAAACGTTTTGCCAGCAAAATTATGGCGTAACTTTTCCGATGATGAATAAAGTTTCGGTAAAAGGAGATGATATGTGCGAAATTTATAAATTCCTGACTCAAAAATCTAAAAATGGTTTGCAAGATTCTGAAGTAGAATGGAATTTTCAAAAATATTTGATCAATGAAAAAGGAGAATTGGTAAAGGTTATTAAACCAAAAACACTTCCAACTGATCCTGAAATCATTAAATGGATTAAGAGTTAAAAAAACACTCTGAAAAAAAAGCTCCAAATTTGAATTATTCGAATTTGGAGCTTTTTTTTAAGGTACAAAGAAGCAAAGGTGCATAGGAGCAGAGTCTTCTTTACCTTTCTTAAAATTATTGATTTAATACACTTATGATTCTTTTTTCAATGGCAGGTTCAGAATCTGAATGACCTGAATTTTCAATATATAAAACAGATTTTTTTAAGTTACTGTGAATTTCCTGTGCAAACTCAACGGGACAGATTGCATCATATTCTCCATGTATTATAGTAATTGGAATATCTTCAATAATTCTTAGATTATCAACTATGTAATCATTTTCTAAGAAACAATTATTACTCAAATAATGAGCCTCCATAATGCTTAAAGACTGATATGGAAATTGTTGAATAATAGCATCGATTTCATTTGCTTTAATTCCTTTTATAAAAATAGAAATTTCATAATAAGCCCATTCATAACAATAAAAATCTCTATTTTCGAGAGTTCCATTCAGCATCTGATCTAAATAATATTCTGAAATACTTAGTGAAGTATCAGCAGGAACATTTTTTTTAAACCTTTGCCATTCTGCAGGATACTGTTTATTAAGAGCTCCTCCTAAAAAGTGGTGAATTGTTTTTTGATCTGCTAGAAAAACACCTCTTAGCAAAAGACTTTTTACTTTTTCAGGATTCTGAATTGCAAATACAAGACTTAACGCTGTTCCCCATGAACCACCAAAAACGTTTATTTTTTCAATATTAAGATGAGATAAAAGAGCATTTATATCATTAACCAAATCTTGAGTCGTATTATCTTCTATACTCGCAAATGGTTTACTCTTTGAAGCTCCTCTTTGATCAAAGAAAACAACTTTATGCTTTTTAAAATCAAAAAAACGTTTATCATTTTCTGAAAAACCAGCACCTGGACCTCCATGAACAAACAAATAGAGTTCTCCAGTACCGCAAACCTCATAATAGATTTCATGCAAATTATTAACTTGAAGATATCCTTTTTGTATTGGAAGGTTTGAATTCATTTTAAAATTATTTCAAGATTAATTGCATAAAAACCAAATCAAGCCAGTGATCAAATTTATATCCAACTTCGCGAATTGTACCGGTCGCCACAAAACCAAATTTTTCATGAAAAGCAATACTTCCTGCATTGTCTGCGTCGATTGCACCAATCATTACATGAAAACCTTGTTCTTTGGCCAATCGAATAAGTTCTGTAAGCAATTTTGAACCTACACCTTTTCCAATCACATTATCCACTACATATACAGAATGTTCGACAGTGTATTGATAACCAATTTTCTCCCTAAACTGTCCGTAACTTCCAAAACCAACAACCTCATTGTCTAACTCAGCCACGACAATTGGAAGGTTTTTAGTTTTCTTATCTTCAAACCATTTTGTTTGTACTTCAATAGTTTGAATATCGTAACTATAATTTGCTGTTGTATGCAGGATAGAATGATTTACAATTTCAAGAATTTTTTCTAAATCCTTTTTTATTGCAGGTCTAAGAATAAGTGCCATGTTTTGGTTGTTTTTTGAAAATTCAAATCACAAAAACTAATTTGTGATTCAAGCGAAAGCAAACTCATGAAGCAAATTTGCTTTTATTTTTTTATTTATTTAGAATTTAATTCGGCCAGTAAAGTATCAACATCTTTGGTGCTCCAAGTCATTTCGGTACAAATTACTTTTGCATCTTTGGCATATTTAAGTGCTGTTTTTTTATCTTTTATCTTATTATAAAGTCTTGCAAGAAGCAAATTACCATCATAAGAATCATTTAATTCTATAGAATGTTTTACCCAAAGAATAGATTTTTTTAAACTTTCGGCATCAGAAATATGTTTCAAATAAGTTTGTCCTATATCTTTCAAAAAACTGGCATCGCTCCACACTAATTTTTGAGTATCTTCAAGCGTCACTTTTTTATAAAACTGCCATTTTTCGGTACGTTCAGCCAATGTTAAATCAAATTTAAACACAAGAGAATCTGTTTTTTGCAATCGAATCGATTTTGCAACTTCTCTTTGTTTATAGTAGTTTACAGTATCTAAATTATCAACTAAAGGACGAAGTAATTCGTTCACAATACTTTCAACTTTACGATCAATACGTTTTTGAGAAGCAACAGCTGCAAACTCATTTTGATGTTTTAAAACGTACTGGAATTCTCTCGAATTAATATCTGTTACACCATTTGCAATTATTCGCCAATTGGTTTCACTTACTAATTGAGCATCTGATTGTGTGTTAAGATAAATGTGTGTTGGAATTGCTATTTCATTTCTATCTCTTCCTTTTTTCAAACTATTCAAATAAGCAAAATAGGCATTAGAATTGCTTGGATCGGCTAGAAACTGCTTTTCTAAATAAGGTAATTGCAATTTTGGATTCAAAGCATTAGACGCTTCTGTTAAAAAATCGGCTGTTTTCATTTCGCCTTTTAAAGCATACAAAAGATTTTCATTTGAATCTAAAAATAGAAAAGCGGGAAGTGAAGTAGTTCTAAATTTATTTTTCAGCGCAGTTCCTTCTTCTTTATCCACATTTTTCCAAACACAGATATAGTTTTTATTTAAAAAAGTCATCACATTTGGATCACTGAAAACTTCTTTTTTCATTTTGTTGCAATGCGGACACCAATCTGCAAAAAGCATTACAAACAGTGGTTTGTTTTGTGTCTTAGCACTTTCTAACGCTGTTTTATATGGCGTTTCATCAACAGTAAACTGATTTTGTGCTTGTATAGACTGAACTGAAATGAGAATAAAAAGTAAATATAAGAAACGCATAAACGATCTGTTTTTATAAAAAATGTTCGATTTACAAATATATCCCCTTTTTCTAAAAATGGGTCATAATATCTTGCTAATATAAGTTAAATCATGCATGAAGTTTGTAACTTTGTAATTGTAAAAGAAATTCTAAGCAATAGATTTTCTTTAAAAAAGTAATACACTATTTAGAATGATTTACCCCAAAATAGAGCTTGCGCAAAGCATTATCGAAATTTGTTCAGCAAAAGGAATTCACAATATTATAATTTCTCCCGGTTCACGAAACGCACCATTAACTATCGGATTTGCCCAAAATTCTAACTTCAAATGTTACAGCATTGCCGATGAACGCTGTGCTGCATTTTTCGCATTAGGAATTGCGCAGCAAACTAAAAAACCTACAGCGGTTATTTGCACGTCAGGTTCAGCATTGCTTAATTATTATCCAGCTGTAGCCGAAGCTTTTTACAGTCAGATTCCGTTGATCATAATCTCTGCAGATCGCCCGCAAAGCAAAATCGATATTGGCGACGGACAAACTATTCGTCAAGAAAATGTTTTTAAAAATCATTCTGTTTTTAATGCTAATTTAACGGAAGAAGCTTCTGTTGAAAATGATTTGAAAATAAATAAAGCCATAGAAACTGCAATTCTTCAAAAAGGACCAGTTCATATTAATGCTCCGTTTGAAGAACCTTTATATGAAACTGTTGAAACGCTTTCTGTACAGCCAAAAATTACAAGTATAGAAGAAGCAGAAGATGCAAAAATCACCCAAAATGAAGCAGAATTTATTTCGATTTGGAATTCAGCGAAGCGAAAATTAGTTCTTGTAGGAGTAAATGATGCCAATACAATTGATAATAAAATTCTTGAGAACTTAGCCGCTGATCCTTCGGTCGTAGTTCTTACAGAAACGACTTCAAACTTGCATCATCCTAGTTTTATCAACAGTATTGATACTTTAATTACTCCATTTGACGATTCTGATTTTCAAGCATTTCAACCAGATATTTTAATAACTTTTGGAGGAATGATTGTATCTAAACGAATTAAAGGTTTTTTACGCAAGTACAAACCTCAAAATCATTGGCATATAGATACACTTCGAGCTTATGATACTTTTAGTGCTTTAACAAAACACTTTGTTATGAAGCCAAATGAATTCTTTAAATCTTTGCTGCCAAAAACAGAATTTGCAATTAGCGACTATTCTTCTAGGATTACCGAAATCTATGCTTTACGAAAAGTTCGAAAACAAGAATATTTAGATAAAATTGCCTTTTCAGATTTTAAAGTCTTTGAAAAAGTTATTGAATCACTTCCTAAAAACAGCCAATTGCAAATCAGTAACAGTTCTGCAATTCGATACGCACAATTAATTGATATTGATTCAAGTATCGAAGTATTCTGTAATCGCGGCACAAGTGGTATTGACGGAAGCACTTCAACCGCAATTGGTGCAGCTGTTGGTAATACTAAACAAAATGTATTTATTACAGGCGATATTAGTTTTTTATACGATAGTAACGCTTTATGGAACTCGTATATACCTAATAACTTTAAAATCATTTTGATTAACAATGGTGGCGGCGGAATATTTAGAATTTTGCCAGGACATGAAGAAAAACCTGTTTTTAATACCTATTTTGAAACTTCACATCATTTAACTGCAGAACATTTGGCAGCGATGTATAAATGCAATTATTTTAAAGCTCATGATGAAGCTTCATTAGAGCAGAATCTAGAATTGCTTT
The DNA here is from genome assembly GCF_004119495.1 of Flavobacterium sp. YO12. Taxonomy (GTDB): domain Bacteria; phylum Bacteroidota; class Bacteroidia; order Flavobacteriales; family Flavobacteriaceae; genus Flavobacterium. The sequence goes on along the minus strand of NZ_NRQU01000108.1, from coordinate 3,031 downwards.
ATAGCGCAAATAATACGCCTGGAATATTAGAAATTTTTACTCCAACAAGAGAGAACGATATTGTTCTAAAGCAATATTTTAAGGAGTTGACTTGATATGTAAGTTAAATTTTACTAAAACTAATCTTTATATCCGTTTTTTAGTTTAAATTTGGACTTATTACCAATTTTAAAACTATAATTATGAGTAAAAGAGAAGAATTAATTGCAAAGTATGCCGCAGACTTAAAAGAAAAATGCGGAGTAACTCCGAACATGGATTTATTGACCAAAGTAACAATAGGCTGCGGTCCATCTATATACAATGATGATGCTTCTACTGTAGCAGGAAGCCAGCAGTCAGAATTAGACACTGTAAAAAATAACTTTTTAATCAAAAAGTTGGGTTTACCAGATACAAAGGCATTAGATGAGGCTATAAATACCGTCTTAGAAAAATATGGTAAGTCTAACAAACACAAGTACAGAGTTGTTGTTTATTACTTATTAACGCTTCACTTTAAAAAAGAAAGTGTTTATAAATAGACAAAAAAAAGCGCCTTATGGCGCTTTTTCTTTATATCATTTAATTTTATTTAATTGGAATTGGAAAAACGGGCAAACTTGCATGTCCTAAAGCATCAACGGTTTGCACAGCAAAAAAGTAATTGTCTTTAGAATAAGGAATTTCAGCTCGAGTATCTTTTACAAAAAAAGTTTTTTCCCAATGTGAAGAAGAAGTTTCTCGCATTAAAATTTGATAACCATATTGTTCTTTTCCAGCTGGTGCTGACCAAATTAAAGTTGATGAATTAGAAAGTTTTTTAACCTCAATTCCAACATTTTCTGGTGCTTTTGGCGATGAAGCAAGATTAGCCAAAGTCGCTAAATTTGAACAGGTATTTTTTCTTAAATAATCAAAATCCATAAATTCTGGCAAATCGCCATATTTAATATTGTTTTCGGTTCTTAAATCTTGATGCTGATGATCAAAATTTTCATTCATTTCGCAAAAACGAACAGCGGTAAAGCCATTTTGACTAAAAGGAGTATGATCACCGCCACGCAAAAAACGATCATTTCGGTATACTAATTTTACTTTCAGCTGATCTACATATTGTTCTGTAACAGTTTTAATATATCGAGCTAAAAGTCTTGAAGGACTATCATTATCTCGACTTACAGCTTTACGCATTTTTGCTTCTTCCTCAGTTTCTAAATACGGAATTGTTTCACTGAAAACACGAATTTGAGTATTATCTCTTAAATTAGTACCGCTTGATAAGCTGTTGCCAATCATGTCATTATTAAGCATTGCTACTATATTCCAGTTTTGCGCTTTTGCTTTTTCGGCTAGATGTCGAGCTCCAATCAAACCTTGCTCTTCGCCAGTTACAGCAACAAATATTATAGTAGCAGGAAATGATCTTTTGCTCATTACTTTCGCAAGTTCAATAACTGCCGCAACGCCAGAACCATCATCATTTGCTCCAGGAGCATTTGCTTTTATATTCATAACATCTGTAACACGTGAATCAAGATGCCCGCTGATAATCAACACACGATTGTCTGTAGGATCAGTTCCTTTTAAAGTTGCCATTACATTCCCAATCTGGCTGTCTACGTTAATTCGCTTACCATCAGCTTTAACAGTAAAATAGTCAATTTCAGAAGTTAATCTTCCGTTAGATTCCAACGCAAATTTATCAAACTCAGATTTCACCCATTGCTGCGCAGCCCCAATTCCTTTTGTTTTGTTCTTTGCATCGCTCAAAGTATGTCTAGTTCCAAACGAAACTAATTTATGAACGGTAGCTTCAAGGTTTTCGGCCTTAATTTCGCCTATCATTTTTTTTATTTCCAAGTCTTCGGAAACTTGCGAGATTGAAGCCTGCGCGAAAAGAAGAAAGGCAAAAGCACTATAAATAAGATTCTTTTTCATTGATTTGGGATTAATTACAAGTTTTCAAATTTAACCAAAAGCAACAAACTACAATAAAATGGCCGCTTCTTTTTTTATCCCGCATATTTTTCGGATTACCATTTTCAAACTTCGTACATTTGCACCTTAGAACTTTATGAATATGATTGAAATAGGAAAATACAATACACTAACTATATTACGTGACACCAAAGTGGGACTTTTTTTAGGAAATCCTGAAAAAGATCCTGAAGGAATTCACGACATTTTATTACCCAACAAATACGTACCAAATGAATTCGAAATAGGCGAAGAACTAGTTGTCTTTGTTTATCTAGATCATGAACAACGTCCAGTTGCAACTACGCTGGAACCTTATATTTTATTAAATGAATTTGCACTTTTAAGAGTAAATTACATTAATAATGTGGGCGCTTTTATGGATTGGGGAATGGAAAAAGACATTCTTGTTCCGTTTAAAGAACAAGCCCGTCCTATGGAAAAAGGAAAGCGTTATCTGGTTTACCTTTATAAAGATGAAAAAACGAATCGTTTAGTAGCTTCAAGTAAATTAAACCAATTTTTAAACAACGATCAGCTTACAGTTGAAAAAGGAGAAGAGGTTGATTTGATTGTTTCGCATATTACTGAATTAGGAATAAATGTTATTATCAATGAGCAGCACAAAGGTTTGTTGTATAAAGATGAAGTTTACGACGATTCAATAAGAACCGGCGACAGAATGCGCGGATACATTAAAAATATCCGCCCTGACAATAAAATAGATGTTGCATTGCAAGTTCAAGGATATCAAAGTATTGAGCCAAATGCAGAGAAAATTTTAGATGAATTAAGAGCAAATAGAGGCTTTTTACGTTTAAATGATAATTCGCACCCTGAAGACATTAAAACAGTCTTAAAAATGAGTAAAAAAACTTTTAAGAAAGCAATTGGAGCTTTATACAAAGAAAAACTTATCGAGATTAAAGAAGATGGAATTTATTTGGTAAAAGAAAATTAGATTTTTTTAAATTTCTATTTTTAGAGTTTAAACAAACTTATTATAACAGGAAAGGCTGCTCATTACAAGCAGCCTTTCCCTTTTTATTCTCGTTTTAAAAAAATTGTAATT
>NZ_NRQU01000107.1 GCF_004119495.1 Flavobacterium sp. YO12 | reverse complement strand
AATACTTATCATGTTATAATAGACGAAAGTATGATTGGTAACGTTCTCAATACCAATTATGAAGAATCGAGCAGTTTTTTTTCTATCAAACTAGTTTTATACATTATTTTCTTGGGGATTATTCCGAGCATTTATATAATCAAAGCCAAAATATTAAGGGAAACATGGAAGAAATTTTTAACTATTTCTTCTCTTACTTTATTATTTATTGCCGTTTTAATATTTGTCAATGCCAGCAATTGGTTGTGGATTGATAAAAACTCCAAACAATTAGGAGGTCTTGCAATGCCTTGGTCATATTCTGTAAATACGTCACTTTTTTATATTCATAAATACAAAAAGAATCAAAAGGAAATTTTACTGCCAAATGTTGTAATAAAAGACAATCAGAAAGCGGTTGTGGTTTTAGTAATAGGAGAATCAGCAAGAAGTCAGAATTTCTCTTTATATGGTTATAAGAAAAACACCAATCCGCTGCTTTCTAAAACGCAGAATGTATTTCATTTTAACGCTGTTTCTTGTGCAACTTATACTACTGCTGGTTTAAAGTGCATTTTGGAGCATACTAATAGTGATGATCTTTATGAGATATTGCCCAATTATTTGTTCAGAAATAATGTTGAGGTTGTCTGGCGAACTACAAATTGGGGAGAACCTCCGGTACATATTGAAAAGTATCAAAACAGAGATGTTTTAAGAAAGGATTGTATAGGATCAGGGTGTAATTATGATGAGGTTCTTTTAACTGGATTAAAAGAGCAGATTATGGCAAGTAAAAAGAATAAAATTTTGATCGTCTTACACACAAGTACCAGCCATGGACCTGCTTACAGCAAAAAATATCCGTCTCAATTTGAGACTTTTAACCCCGTTTGCAATAGTGTCGAATTAGGAAAATGTTCTCAAGAAGAGCTTATCAACGCTTATGACAATACCATTGTTTACACAGATTATATTTTGCACCGTGTAATTGAAGATTTAAAACAACTGAAAGAATATAAAAGCACCATGATTTTCGTTTCGGATCATGGCGAATCTTTAGGCGAAAAAAATCTATATATGCATGGAGTTCCTATGAGTTTTGCTCCTAAAGAGCAATATGAAATTCCTTTTATTGTATGGGTATCTGATCATTCTAGACAGTTTAAGCCTAATAAATCAGTAACACAAAATCATGTGTTTCACAGTGTTTTAAACTTTTTAAGTATTGAAAGCCCTATTTATAATGAAGAAATGAATTTTTATAAATAACTAAGATTTTAAATTGGTTGCAAATTATAATCTGCAACATCATATATAGACTTTCGAAAAAGGCTTTTTGTAAATTTATTTTGCATTCAAAATAGTGCAAGAAAGAGTTTGTTTTTCACTCATTAGAAAGCAGCTTTTTTTATAAATAAATTTAATCATAAAAAAGTCGATCAATGAAAAATGAATTCAAAATTCTGAAGAAAATTGTTAAAATCACGGTTTTTACTTTTGTTTTTTGTCTGGGATTATCATCTTGTAAAAAAAGCGATAATGAAGAAGGTAAAGCTAAGCAGGAAGAAGTTGGAACAGATACAAAAAGTATATTAGATCAGGTAGCGTCTAAAAAAGACCCTGTGATCGAAATACCAGGAACTAATGAAGTTCAGGATCTTGGAGATTATTATGCAGCAAAAACAGCAGGAACACTTGCTTATCAATGGGGTTATGCACTGTTGAGGATGGAAGAAAGCATGCGATCATATATTGATGTTCCAAATCCAAAACCAGCAACAAGTTATCGTGCTCCTTTAAATCAAATAGGATGGGCGAGAACTTTGCCTACAGATGCTGATGCAGATATGCCAACAGCTAATAACGATACTTTTTATTTAAGTGCCGTTGTTGATCTTCAACAGCCGATGGTTCTAAAAACTCCTGACACAAAAGACCGTTATTATGTAGTTGATGTTTTTGATATGTATCAAAATCTTATCAGCTATATTGGTCGAAGAGAAACAGGAACTAAACCCGGTGCATTTTTAATTGTTCCTCCAAATTGGAAAGGAAATATACCAAAAGGTATTTCTAAAGTAATCTCACCAACAACACAAAAGGTTTGGTTATGGGGGCGTTTAAATGTAAAACAAGGAGAGGATATGAAACAACTGCATGCTTTACAAGATCAGTTTAAACTAATTTCTTTATCCGAATTTAATGGTGGTGGTGCTCCAAAATTGGCTTCAAGTTTACCAACACTTCCAAATGTGGCTGATAAAGATAGTCTAGGGTTTTATAAAAAACTGGCTTTTGTTATGGGAAATAATCCAATTCCCGAAATAGACAAAGCGTTAGTAGGTCAGTTTGAAAAAATTGGTATTACTCCTGGGAAGTTTGATGAATCAAAATTAAATAAAATGCAGCGAAAAGGTTTGTATGATGCTACATTGGAAGGACCTTTAACTATCATTGCATCTGTAAAATCTGCTGCTTCAATTGTAAACGGCTGGCAGTGGGTGAATAAATTGGATAATTTTGGATACGATTATGCTTTACGTTCTATGGTTGCAGGCCCTTATTTGGGCGGACAAGGAGAAAAAGAAGCTTTGTATCCTATTAGATACACAGATAGTGAAAATAATGCATTAGATGGTAAAAATACTTACAAAATATCTTTTGATAAAGAACCACCTGTTAATGCTTTCTGGTCTCTTACAATGTACGACGCTAGTAATAAATTGCTTGTAAAAAACGAACTAAACAGGTTCAAGATTAGTAATGATATAAAAGGTTTTGTGAAAAAAGCTGATGGTACGTTTGAAATTACGATTTCTAATGCAAAACCAAAGGATACTAATAATTGGCTTCCGGCACCAAAGGGAGGTTTTTATTTAATACTAAGACTTTATCAGCCTAGTGATGAAATTTTGAGTGGTAAATACAAGATTCCTCAAGTAATTAAACAATAGACAGATAAAGTAATTTAATAAAAAAGCATGATCATATTTTTTGACCATGCTTTTTTTATGTAATTAAGTTGTCTCTTATGGGAAGACAATATTTAAACGATTCAATCTACGCTGTTGAAACAACTTCTTATAAAAAAGTAATTCCAAAACTACCGCAAATATTCAAGACTTTCCCCATATCAGGCGGCCCAGGCGGCAGTTGGTTAAGCTGAGTGAACATCTCTTCGATTCCAGAAGGGATTATTGTAACTATGGCTTTGGCATTTTGGTCTCTTACAACTCTAAATGAATGTGGTATTTTTCTTGGCAGAAAAATAGTATCGCCTGCTTTTAATAGGTTTGTGTTGCCTTCTACAATAAATTCCATTTCGCCTTCTAGTATTCTAAATACTTCGTCTTCATTTGTATGCACGTGCAAAGGTATTCCAACTCCAGGCGGATTATTGTTTTCAAAAATGGTAAACCTTCCTGCGGTGTCTTTGCCTGAAAGCTTTATTGTTTGAATATCTCCAAGAATATTTTGATGCAAACCTTGTTCAGCAGTTATGATTTTTGCAGGCGGTGGGGCATTTTCGTTAATAAAATTATCTTTTGCCATAAATTTTATTAGATTATTTTTTTACAATTTCAGGTAAAGGCATTTTCCAAATGTTGTTAAGCACATCAGATTCTGGGCCGTAAATTCTCATAACAAACATGAAGTTTTCATCTTTAGGAGTAGGGAGCCAGTTACTTTCTTTGTCTTTTCCAGGTGAAGTGTGCTGCAAATAAATAATCAAATCTCCATTTGCTTCATATTTTAAACCTTTGGTTTTGTTCCCAATCGAATATCTGTTAATCGAGTTTGGAACAAGAAAACGTTTTGGCAGATTATACATAGTTATACTCCAAAAGTATTTTGCTTTTGGCAGTTGATCCTTGCTGAATTTTATCACATAATTATTTTTCCCTAAAAGCGGTTGTTTGTCTTTGTCGTTACCGCTTCCGGTGTAAACCGCTTCTTCTTTTGTATTTCCATAAATTCCTGCTGCGGCAGCAACTGCTCGGGTTAGATAATTGTTTTTAAGTTCGGCACGAGTACCAAAAAGATTTGCAAAATCGGTTACATTATTTAAGTTAGATTCCAGTTCTTGTTTTGCTTCAGCAATTCCTTTTTCTATCGCTTTAATAGTTTCTGGCGGATATTTAGAGCTGTCAAAAGGAGTTCCCGGTACAATTCCAATTTTAGCAAAACGTGCTCTAAGTTCTTTTTCACTGCTGTCTTCACTGGTATATTGTAATAATGAATTTAATACATTGATAAACTCTGGTGAACTGTAATCGCTTTCTTTCCAAGTTGGAAGCGGTAAATTGTATTTTTTTACTTCTGGAGCTGCGCTTTGGGTAAATTGATGAAGCGGGATCAATTTATATTGCGCCTGAATTTTTTTAAGATTTGACACATCTGATGGATCATGAAGCTGAGTACGTCCAACAAGAAAAATTAAATTTGTTTCAGAGCGTAAAACTTTATTGATGCCTTTTGGAGTTTCGCCTTTCCAATCTGGTCCAGCAATTAGATATTTTCCTGCATTATTTCCAGTAGTTCTTGATCCAATATATTCATAATTGAAAGTATATAAATCTACAAACTGCATTACATAATACCTGTCGTTTTCTACTTTTGGAACTTCCATAACAACAGGTTCATTCGAAACATCAATAGCAGCCATTGAATATGGAGTGTCATTATTTATTGTTATTACCAAAGTGTCTGCAGGAGTTGCACTCATGGCAAAACTTTTAAACTTGTTAAAGCCTACATATTCTTTTGCCTCTTTATTTATGGCACTTGCATAAATAGTTTTATAATTATAGAATATAGGATATCCGTAAATCCATGCTTCTTTTGCAATAGCAGTTATTGAATCAGATGATACTGCTGCATCAGTATTATCTTGTTTATCGTTTGAGGCGTTTTTTTTGCAGCCAGTAAATACTAAAAGAGAAATGATTAAAAAAGCAGTTAGATTTTTCATAATCAAGCAGTTTGTTTGTAAATAAATTATTTCCTGATTTTAAAATTAGAATTTAAACGAAAAACTTCAACTCTTTTAGATACAAATATGGTTGCAACTTATAAGTTGCAACCATATTCTCTATTAATCTTCAACAAAAGAATTAATCAACAGTTTAAATACAATTGATAATCAGAGAAAAAAAGTTGAATTGTGTCGTAAAGTTGTCGTGAAGCCGAAGACTTCAGAATGCAGCAAGCGAATAGGATTTTTTAGTATAGTGCATCCTTTGTACGATTCCTTTTTTAACTTATCTTCGCTCTTTATACATTTGTGAGTACATTTAACTCATTTTAAAATTTAATTTGTGAAACAAAAACAAGAAACTGCACAAGAGAATCAACTTAAACGCGGACTTACTAACCGTCACATTCAGTTAATTGCCTTAGGAGGATCAATAGGAACAGGTCTTTTTTTAGGCATCGGTCCAGCGGCCGTATTAGCAGGGCCATCTGTTATTTTAGGATACGCTGTTGCCGGAATTATCGCTTTTTTTATTATGAGACAACTTGGCGAAATGGTTGTCGAAGAACCTGTATCAGGAAGTTTTAGCCACTTTGCTTATAAGTATTGCGGTTCTTTTGCGGGTTTTGCATCTGGTTGGAATTATTGGATTTTATATATTTTAGTCAGTATGGCTGAACTTACTGCCATTGGTGTTTATGTGCAGTTTTGGTGGCCGGAAATTCCGCTTTGGGCATCCAGTTTGTTTTTCTTCTTGGTTATTAATGCTTTGAATTTTGCCTCTGTAAAAGTGTACGGAGAAACTGAATTTTGGTTTTCAATCATAAAAGTTGTCGCAATTATTGCAATGATTCTTTTTGGTACTTATTTGCTTATAAGTGGTACAGGAGGAGAACATGCAACGATTCATAATTTATATAACGATGGCGGATTCTTCCCAAAAGGTTTCTTTGAAAAAACTACTGATGGCAGTTTTCAAGGTTTATTAGCCGCAATGGCTCTAATTATGTTCTCGTTTGGAGGTTTAGAACTTATTGGAATTACCGCTGCTGAGGCAGAGAATCCAGAAAAAAACATTCCAAAAGCAACCAATCAGGTTATTTATAGAATCCTTATTTTTTATGTTGGTGCATTGGTTATTTTATTTGCCTTATCACCGTGGAGACAAATTACTACAGACAGCAGTCCGTTTGTAATGGTTTTTCAAAATTTAAACGGAATGGAATTTGAGCTGTTTGGCAATAAAATATATTTTACAAAACTTATAGCCAATGTGCTTAATTTAATTGTATTAACCGCTGCTTTATCAGTATACAACAGTAGTGTATACAGTAACTCAAGAATGTTATACGGTTTAGCAGATCAGGGCAGTGCACCTAAATTTTTAAAGAAGCTAAACAAACAATCAGTGCCTGTTAATGCCATTTTAATTTCGTCATGCTTTGCCGCAATCTGTATTTTAATAAATAAAATAATCCCAGAAGAAGCGTTTAGTATTTTAATGTCTTTAGTAGTGTCTTGTTTGGTTATTAACTGGGTTATGATTTCGTATACACACCTGCAATTTAGACTTGCAAAAGACAAGGAGAACACAAAAACTAAGTTTCCATCGATATTTTATCCGCTAAGTAATTACATCTGTTTCGTGTTTTTATTGGGAATTTTATCTATCATGTGGATGACAAATATGAAATTGTCTGTAGAATTAATTCCTATTTGGCTGGGTATTCTTTTTGTTTTCTACAAAGTTTTTAAAACAAAAAAATAAAGTCGTTTTTACTGCATTATTATTGTATAGCCAATATTATTTAAACACATAGAAACATAGTTATTTCTTTATCTAAAAAAAGAAAATTAAAAGAAACTCGTTTCTAACACATAGTCCCGATAGCTGTCGGGACTATGTGTTTAAAAATAATAACATACCATGAGCACTATATTTTCTAATAACAGCCAAATAGGAGTAGTAACTGCTTTCTCTGATCTTGTAAATACCCATTTCAAGGGAGAAATGAATGCGCTTTGCTGGTACAGAAATTTAGATGGCGATTTTAATGAGATTGTAACTAAATTATCTTTAAAAGAAAATGTAACCGAAGTTTTTCCCGAAGATCTAATCGCGCTCCAACTCTCCGAAAAGGGGAATACGGCAAGAGAAATAATCTTAAATGATTTACAGTTATTAACTGATTTTGGTGCTTCGCCCTCGCTTAATTTACTGAAGTGTTACGAACGTGACGACGAATTTGATTTTATATCTACAGATGTGTATTCGTTTCACGTTGATCGTTCGCCTATTGCAACCAATACTTTTTTATGTACCTATCACGGAGCCGCAAGTGATATTGTTTCTAATTCGCAAGCAGAGCAAAAAATCCTAATTCCAGAAGTCCGAGCAAAATTAAAAGAACTGCATGATGGAACAGAGGAAGAATTCGAAGATTTTCTAAAAGAAAATTATTTTGATTTGCATTATCAGCTACATCCCGATGCAGAACCAATTAATTTAGGATTAGGGCATCTTTGGCGTTTGGCGGTAGATCATCCAAAACAACAAGTACTGCCTTGTATTCATAGAGCACCAATAGAAAATGAAGGTGAATATCGATTGTTGTTGATTTGTTGAGATACGAAGTTAGATCGCTCGGATATACGCAACGACAATTTGGCAAGAATTTCCAAACCGCACGATTGAGGTTGTATTTCTAATTAATATCCGGTATTTCTATCTCTTTGTTTTCTTATAAAAAAAGATTTTTGTTGGTACGGAAAACCGTAATGTTATTTTGTTTTATAAACTCAATTTTGCGTAAATAATCTAAAGATAAAAACATGAAGAACATTAAAACAGTCCTGTTACTATTGTTGATAATATTTAATTGTCAACTGTTCGCACAAGTAAGTGCAAAAACCTCTGATGGAAAGGAAGTAGTATTGCTTAACGACGGAACTTGGAAATATAAGGAGGTTCTAACAAAAGGAAAGGTTGAATCTACTGTCTCGGCGGGCAGTTGCGAACAACTAATCATCACTAAGGTTGATAAAATGACTGGTAAGTCAAGTACATCCTCAAAAGATGTATTAATAGTTTCAAAAGACGGAGGAAAAAACGGTTTTGGGATTTTCTTTTTAAAAAGCGATAAATCAATTATTATGAGCATAAAGGCGGTAGGAGCTGGAAGCTGTATTGACGATAATGCAAATATGAATGTTTTATTTCGTGATGGTACAAGGCTTGAATTGAAGAATGATGGAAAATTCAACTGTGATGGAAAATATACGCAATACTTTGGAGATTTGTTCGGACATAAGGAAGAACAGCTTTTGTTTCAGACTAAAGAAATTGAAACTATTAGGATTTGGACTTCTAAAAGTTATGTTGAAGAGAATTTTACTAAAAAACAGAGCAAAGAATTTATGCAAAGTATGGAATGTCTAAGTAATTAATGTTAAACAATAAGTTCAACTTCCGCCCCAGCTCTTCGAAATGTTCAACTGAAAAGTTTTTTGCAATCCCGAAAGCTTTTAGTTTAGGTATACTTTGTAGAGCTGGGTTTACCATCTTTTTTTCTGTATTCTCATATTTAAAGGGTAATAATGTTTCTCATTTTGAAAGGCTTATCATATCATTTTGATAAGAATTTATAAATGACATGATAATTTTTATTTGGTATTAATTTGATAATTAATTATTTGATGTTTCTTAAGTTTTATTGGC
>NZ_NRQU01000106.1 GCF_004119495.1 Flavobacterium sp. YO12 | reverse complement strand
ATCGGTTTGTTAGTGTTTGTTTAATAATTTATTTAGTTATCAGAATTCAAAATATAATGGTTTTGTTCGATTATTGATTTCTTTTAAAAATTAAATAAATTATTGAAAATAAAGCAAATAAAAAGAAAAAGGGTTCTAGAAAATATTTGAAGTCTAAACCTAAAAAACTGGTAGGTTTCTGATAAAACAAATTGGTAGATGTGTATTTAGAGTGATAGACCATTAGTCGATGATCTTTAAAACGATATGAAAATGTAGAAATGTTGATGTTCATTGTTAATGAGGCCTTTTTATTATTAGAGACTAAAAAACCATGATAGACAAAATTAGAAGATGTATTTCGACCTACACCAGTAGCCGGACCAGATTCTGTGATTATTAATGTATCTTTTACAAAGCCATCTTTGCAAAATGCGATCGTATATCCAGTTTTGAGAACTGAAAAATTATGAATTATTTCTTCAATCAACATTAGTGATGCAAATACTATTATTATATAGGCAAGAGCTTTTTTCATTGTATTATTAATGAATAAATGATTTGTTAGTATAGCTGTCTATCGTCTTGTTTTGTTTTTTTTTCAAACGTATGCATTAATTTTGTTTTTGGTTTACGTGTTTTCGTATTAATAAAAAAAAACTCCAGATTTCTCTGGAGTTCAAGTTTTGTATTGTAAAAAAAGAAAAGATTATTCCTCTTTCATAGTATGATAAACGTTCATAACGTCATCATCTTCTTCAATTTTTTCGATTAATTTTTCAACATCAGCGATTTGAGCTTCTGTTAATTCTTTAGTGATTTGCGGAATACGCTCAAAGCCTGATGATAAAATTTCAAGACCTCTGTTTTCTAATTCTTTTTGCAAAGCACCAAAACTTCCAAAAGGAGCATAGATTAAGATTCCATCTTCATCTTCAAAAACTTCTTCGGCACCGAAATCAATTAATTCAAGCTCTAATTCTTCAGCATCAAGACCGTTGTTTGCAATTCTAAAGTTACAAGTATGGTCAAACATAAACTCAACAGAACCTTGAGTTCCCATAGTTCCGTTGCATTTGTTAAAATAACTGCGAATATTAGCAACCGTTCTGTTATTGTTATCAGATGCAGTTTCAATCAAGATTGCAATTCCGTGAGGCGCATATCCTTCAAATAAAATTTCTTTATAGTTGGCAGTATCTTTATTACTTGCATTTTTTATCGCGCGCTCCACATTGTCTTTCGGCATGTTTGCGGCTTTTGCATTTTGTATAACAGCTCTTAATCTAGAATTGGCATCAGGGTTTGGACCACCTTCTTTAACTGCCATAACGATATCTTTACCAATTCTGGTAAATGTTTTAGCCATTGCTGACCAACGTTTCATTTTTCTTCCTTTTCTAAATTCGAACGCTCTTCCCATTTCTAATTTTTAGTTTTTGTGATGCAAAAATACGGTTATTCCTTAATTTTTCCAAAATCAAAATTTAAGTTTTTTTCGATTTGTTTTGAGGTTAAACCTAAAGTTTCAGGTTTTAAGTTTCAAGTTGGTACAATATTGCGTAAAACTTAGTGCACTTTACTACGGTAAAAACTGAAACCTGAAACAAAGAAAAATTATTTTGACGAATTAAAGTCATTTATAATATTAACCGCTTCATTTAAGTATGGGTTTATTTTTAAATGATCTATTTGGTATTGATTTATTGTTTTGTCATTAGGATATGCACTCAATAAATACTGATTTACTGTGGAGTTGTAAACGTCCAGCGGATTATTTTCGTCATTAAAAGTATTGATTTCTTTCCACAAAGAATTTACTATTTTTTTTTGATTAAAGACAGCGTCGATCGTCATTGGCACTTCGGCTTTTGGAGTGTTTACTAATTGATCTATTTTTAGATTGATCTTTTTAATATCATTAAAATAAAAATTATCTGCCAGCCTTGTCTTGCTGTTTTTGGCTAGTTTATCGATTAAAGCTCGTTTTACATACGGGCGGTATTTTAGCGTTGAGGTAATGCTGTCATTTTTAATAGCAGTTGGAAAGTCACTTTCTTTTTGATAAACATCTTCATAAAACTCAGGAAGAACCACATCGGGCGTAACACCTATGTATTGATGGCTTTTTCCTGTTACTCGGTAAAATTTATTAATCGTAATTTTTAGAAAATCAGTATTCTTTGTTTCGTCAAGCGAAAGGATTGTCTGCATAGTTGCTTTACCAAGAGTACTGCTGCCTAATAAAAGAGCGCGATTATAATCTTGCATAATAGACGAGAAAAATTCACTTGCCGATGCTGTATTACTATTAACAAGTATTACAATTGGGCCTTTGTAAATTACACCTTTAAAAGGATCATTTATAATAGATTTTTCTTTAGTATGATCGATAACAATCGAAAGCGGACCATAATCAACAAACATTCCTGCCAGTTTTATGGCTTCTTCCATAGAACCGCCGCCATTATCTATTAAATCTATAACAAGACCTTTGATATTGTCTCTTTCTAATTTTATAATTTCTCTGGCTACATCATCGGCACAGCCTTTGCGACTGTTTCCATCTAGATCAGCATAGAAACTTGGAATTTTGATGTATCCAATTTTACTGTCTTTACCAATTATAAAACTGAAAACCGAATTTTCTTCGTCTTTCATTACTTGCTTTTCGATGTAAACTTCAAAACTTTTACCAGAGTTTCTTTTAAGAGTTATGGTTAAGCTTTTGTTCGCCTCAGATAAAATCATAGTCGAAATAGATTCTAGTGAAGCGCAAGAAACCTGAAGTGTTTCTTTTTGATTAGAAACCGAAACGATTTGGTCGCCTTTTTTTATCTGACCAGTTTGATAGGCAGGACCATTTGGGTCAAGTTCTTGTACAATAATTTCATTTTTTTCATTAAGATTTACCGTCATTCCTAATGATAAATGCTCTTTTGATAACGACGCAACAAAGCTCGATTTAGAGTCATCACTAAAATAGGCTGTATGCGGATCAAAATAAGTGCAGAAAAAATTATAAAGATTCTCGTTTTGATTTGTTTTGGTTTCCAGCAGCGTATTAATACGGCAGATTTCATTTGATAAAATCAATTTTCTAGATTTTGCTTCTATAGATTTAAAATTGGTTTTAATAGAATCTAAATTATCACTTGTCTCTGCCATATCATCAAGAATTTGGTAGCGTATTTTTTTTCGCCATACCTTTTCTAAGTCTTCATTTTTCAAATAAAATGGAAATGATTTTTTGTAAAATCTAATCGTATCTTTTTTGCTGTAATCAAAAGGTGCGGCTTGAATTTTTTCAAGAATATTTTTTGTTCTTTCTAATCCGGAAATGTATTTTGATGTAATGTCAGCCAAAAAGTTGCAGTCGTTTTCTAGAATTAAATTATCTAAGTTTAAACGATATTTTGCTGCCATTTCATCGTATTCACTTTTGAAGAAAATGTTTCGAGAAGGATCTAATTCATTAATTAAATTATCGAAAACAAAAACCGATAAACTGTCATCGACTGGTTTTGGGCGTAGATGTTCTGCTTGGATTGTTGCATTTATTTTGTTTAGTATTTCGCAGGTGTTGTCACTATTTTGACTAAATAGAACGTTGGCAGTTAACATCAATACTAATACTATTTTTTTCATAAATCGAAAATCTTCGTTTAGACTAAAATTACGTTTATTTTTTCATAAAAATTACGTTTTTTCTAAAAAATCTTACATTCGGATAAATGTTTTTAACAGCCGTAAATGCATTTGAAAATAACGCAGATTAAATCACTTTTTCTTGTAAATACTTTAATTTTTGGCCAAAAAAAATGCATTACAATTTGTAATGCATTTTCTAACTATTTTAGGAAAATATTATTTCTTGTAAAAAGGCAGTTTTACCACTTTTGCAGGAACATCATTTTTTCTAATTCTAATAAAAACATCACTGTCAACAGCGCTGTTTGCAACAGTAACATATCCTAAACCAATACCTTTGTTCATAGACGGAGACATTGTTCCAGAAGTTACAATACCAATTACTTCGCCTTGAGCATCAATAATTTCGTAATCGTGTCTTGGTACCGCACGTTCCTGCATTTCAAAAGCTACTAATTTTTTTGTAACGCCAGCTTCTTTTTGTTTTTTTAAACTTTCAGAATTGGTAAAATCTTTAGTAAACTTAGTAATCCATCCTAAACCAGCTTCAAGAGGAGAAGTTGTATCGTTAATATCGTTTCCGTACAAACAGAATCCCATTTCTAAACGTAAAGTGTCACGAGCAGCAAGACCAATTGGTTTGATTCCGTAAGCTGCACCAGCTTCAAAAACCTTGTTCCAGATTGCTTCAGCATCTGCATTTTTGCAATAAATTTCAAATCCGCCAGAACCAGTATATCCAGTAGCAGAAATAATTACATCGTTAAAACCTGCAAAATCACCAACTTCAAAGTGGTAATAAGGAATTGCAGCTAAATCTAATGACGATAAAGGCTGCATTGCCTCAACCGCTTTAGGTCCTTGAATAGCTAATAAAGAATAATCATCAGAAAGATTTTTCATTTCAACACCTAAATCATTGTGAGATGAAATCCAGTTCCAGTCTTTTTCAATATTCGAAGCATTTACAACAAGTAAATACTCTTCTTCTTTCATTTTATATACAATCAAATCATCTACAATTCCGCCTTCATTATTTGGCAGGCAAGAATATTGCGCTCTTCCAATTGTCAAAGTCGAAGCATCGTTTGAAGTTACTTTCTGAATCAAAGACAAAGCATTTGGACCAGTAAGTAAAAATTCACCCATATGCGAAACGTCAAAAACACCTACACTGTTTCGAACAGTTTCATGTTCAGCATTTACACCTTCGTATGTAATAGGCATATTGTAACCCGCAAAAGGCAGCATTTTTGCTCCCAAACTCTCATGTATGTGCGTAAGCGCAGTATTTTTCATTGTGTTGTTTTATAAAATTGAATCGCAAATTTATTTAAAAAATATCAAATTTGAACGGTATAAATTATAAATTTCGCAATGATTAGGAGCTATTTCCTGCTATCCGCTATATCTTTTACTTTTTAAAGAAAAAAATAAAAGGATGCCGCTTCTATCAGGGCTAGGGCTGACCGTTTAAAAGAAACATTCGTGCATTCGATTTTTTATGTAACTTTAATCGAGAAATATAAAAGAATTCTTTATACAAAGTTTTCATAATCAGCTATGTTTGTTCAAACAAGTGAAACGCCTTTATTCGCAAAGAAAAGCTATGATTCTGTGTGTTTAAAATAAAAAAGCATCAAATGAAATCTCCGTATTTAATCACAAAAGAAGAAGTTTTAAGAGTCTACAAAACCGTAAATCCTCATACACACAAAGGACTTCAAGGCCATGCCGTTATTATTGCGGGAAGTTATGGAAAAATGGGAGCGGCCGTTCTGGCCTCAAAATCCTGTTTAAAATCAGGATGCGGACTCGTAACGACTTTTATCCCAAAATGCGGTTATCAGATTCTTCAAATCTCAATTCCCGAAGTAATGACCGTTACAGATGAAAACACAAATTTCATTACTAACATTCATTTGCCGTTAATTCCGCAGGCAGTTGGCATTGGACCAGGAATAGGGAAGGAGCTGGGAATGCAAAAAGCCTTATTTGAATTTTTAAGAGTAAACAAAGCGCCTTTAGTTATTGATGCGGACGCATTGAATATTTTAGCCGAAAACCTGTCTTGGCTGGAATTAGTTCCAGAAGATACCATCCTAACACCTCATCCAAAAGAATTAGAACGTTTGATTGGAAAGTGGAACTCAGAAGCCGAGAAATTTCAAAAAACGACTGCTTTTTCAGAAAAATACAAAGTTATTGTGGTCATGAAAGGAGCGCCAACCTACATCATCAACAGAGCTTCAGTGTACGAAAACACGAGCGGAAACGCAGCGCTGGCAACTGCAGGAAGCGGCGATGTCTTAACAGGAATTCTAACAAGTCTTCTTGCACAAGGCTACGAACCCAAATATGCGGCAAAACTTGGCGTTTACCTGCACGGATTAACAGCCGATTTAGCTTTGCCAAAAACGGGCTATGAGTCTTTTACAGCTTCTACAATTATTAAATATCTTGGAAAAGCGTTTTTGAGTTTAGCTTAACCGCAAAGAGCGCAAAGGTTTACGTAAGGTTCGCAAAGTTTTTGTAGATATAGCTTTGCGAACTTTGCGATTTTGTAAAATCCTTATTAAATAAAATCTTAGCGTGCTTTGCGGTTAAATAAAAAATCAAAAATCGTAAGTTTGTAATGTCAAAGATTAGAAATTTAGCAACTCAGTACCTTAGCATCTTTGAATCTTTAAAAAATGAAAAACAACTTCGATCTTAGAACGGTAAATGTTACTCGTTATATTACAGCTTTGCGTGAAGGCGGATCTTTACCCGCTTTGGCAGAAGCCGATGACGATTTTAAATACGTCTTAAAATTTAAAGGAGCCGGACACGGTGTAAAAGCACTTATAGCCGAATTAGTAGGCGGACAAATTGCAAAAGCTTTAAAATTGCAGCTGCCAGAATTGGTTTTTGCTAACCTTGATGAAGCTTTTGGAAGAACCGAAGGCGATGAAGAAATTCAAGATTTACTGCAAGGAAGTCAAGGATTAAACCTTGCACTTCATTTTTTATCAGGTGCTATTACTTTTGATCCTGTTGTAACCACTGTCGATGCCAAATTGGCTTCGCAAATTGTGTGGCTGGATGCTTATATTACAAACGTCGACAGAACTTTTAAAAACACCAATATGCTGATTTGGCATAAAGAACTATGGCTCATAGATCATGGTGCGTGTTTGTATTTTCATCATTCTTGGAACAATTGGGAACAACATGCCAAAAGTCCTTTTGCATTGATAAAAGATCACGTTTTACTGCCGCAGGCTTCACTTTTAAAAGAAGTTGATGCCGAGTTTAAAGCGCTTTTAACAACAGAAATTTTAGAAGATATTGTAAATACAATTCCGCTAGAATGGCTGCAATGGGAAGATACCGATGAAACGCCCGAAGGTTTAAGAAATGTGTATTTACAGTTTTTAAAAACCAGATTAGAAAATTCAGAAACCTTTGTAAATCAGGCTCAAAATGCAAGATAGTCACTTATATGAATATGCCGTGATTCGAGTTGTACCAAGGGTAGAGCGCGAAGAATTTCTGAATATCGGAATTATTTTGTTTTGTAAAAAAGCCAAATTTATAAAAGTTCTTTTTCATCTCAATAAAGAAAAAATACAAGCACTTTCTGATGATTTCGATATCGAACAATTAGAATGCAATTTAACCTCATTAGAAAAAATCACAAACGGAGCCAAAGATGGCGGACCAATTGCCGAATTTGATATTCCGGAGCGTTTTCGCTGGTTAACCGCAATTAGAAGTTCAGCGATCCAGACGTCAAGACCACATCCAGGTTTGTGTCAGGATTTGGAGAAAACGATTCAGCGTTTGTTTGAAGAGTTAGTTCTTTAAGGAAGGTTCAAAGGCACAGAGGTTCAGAGTTGCAAAGGTTTTATTTAATGCATTTATCCCCAATCTTGTCATTTCGAGGTACGAGAAATCGCACTAGAAATTCCGCAAAGAAGGTTAACTTTATCGATTTACGAGTGTGATTTCTCCTTCGTCGAAATGACAAACTGTGCGGGAACTTTATCAAAAAAATAGTGCCTTTGTTCCTTCGCGGCAAAAGAATTAAAAATCTAATAATCCAAAAAGACATTCAGTAGAAAAATCAAGTATTACATTTTCCTTTTCTTGATTTTCAATCACCAGTAAATCATATGGTTCTAGAGAATATGACTTTTCATTAATCGCAATAACGGTTGTCTGTAAAGAAAATAAAAGCAGTATTTGAGCATTACAATTCTGATTGCGATTTGTTATTGCCAGTTTATGATGGGATATATTTTCAGAAACCATCCAATTAAAATCAATCCCTTTTGTATAAGAAGTTACTTCGTCATCCGAATTAAATTCCATGATTTCATATTTCTTATACGTTTTTTTTTCTTTGTTTATCTCAATATCTAGATTGTTATCAAGCATGACCAAGTATCGGTAGTAGCCTTTAAATTTAGTAAATTCTGAAGGCGATTCCTCTATTGTAGCACTGCTTATTCTGAATATAAAATCTCTATCGGCATAATTTGCTGATTTAGGATATATCATGTATTCATAGGTCAATCCGCCGCTCCAAACAGAGGCTTTACTATCTTTTTTAGACAAAAGGCGTATATTCATTTTTTATTATTTCACGGGATTAGTTTAAGTTCTTGACTTAAAAAAAGGTTCAAAGTTACAAAGAGGCAATGATTTTTGTATAGGTAGACAGCAGTTCGTTTAAGATATAATTTAAAAATCTCACAAGATGCCAAGTCCGGAAGATATATTGGTAAAGAAAACTTAGATATTTTGTCTCTTTATTTCCCGCTAACTTTTTTTTAATCTTTAAATAGTTGTTTAATCAGTTGTTTTATAATTTCTGCTTTTTTTTAAGAAAATGCTTATTATTGTTTTAATATTTTTTTAAGTTTGCCATAAATTATAATAGCCCAATTAATTAAAACATTTCACTTTTAAAACCTACCAAAATATGAAATTAAATTTTTTTTCATTGTTATCATTAACTATCATTTTACTTAATTTATCTGCGTGCTCATCAGAAGATTCTCCAAAATCAGATCAATCGGAAACAATTGATCCGGCAACACAAAATTTGGTTTCTATTACGTTTCCTACTAGTAGTAATATGGCGTATATGACTGACAAGCAAGAATTCAAATATGATGATAAAAGGCGTATTAACTTAATAGGAAATTATTATGCTATAACGTATGTCAATGATGACTTGATTGAAACCAAAAATTTAGGAGATAATGTGTCTAATTCTAACATTGAAAATAAGACATCTATTATATTAAAAAATAAAAACATTTCATTGGTTATTAGTAATACTGTTTTTAAGAGAACAACTGGAGAAGTTTATAGTATCGAAAGAGATTCAACGGTGTATACTTATGATAATGAATAT
>NZ_NRQU01000105.1 GCF_004119495.1 Flavobacterium sp. YO12 | reverse complement strand
TCCTTTTTTGAGCAAAGGAATCGCTTTTTATTAGTCTTTAATTTTAGAGAGTGAAATTGCATTAATGCAATATCTCAAGCCGCTTGGTTGTGGTCCGTCTGGAAAAACATGTCCTAAATGTGCATCACATACATTGCATACTGCTTCAACGCGAATCATTCCGTATGACTTGTCAGCATGATAAGCAATTGCATTTTCTTTTATTGGTTGTGTAAAAGAGGGCCAGCCTGTTCCTGATTCGAATTTTTCTGAAGCATCAAAAAGCAAAGTGCCGCAGCATTTACACTCATAAATTCCAGGATCAAATAAACTGCAAAGTTCAGAACTAAAAGATCTCTCAGTTTCTTTTAAACGTGTTACTTGAAACTCTTCGGGAGTTAAAAGCTGCTTCCATTCATCTTCAGTTTTTTCAACTCTTTTTTCAGGAGCTGGATTTCCTTTATTTGTAAAATGAATTACATCTGCCCATTTTATCATAATTTTTTTCTTTAAAGTTTATTGTAAACTAAAACTAACTACTAAAGACCGAGCAAAGACCACTTTTGACTATTCCTCTTCTTTTTGTCCCATCATCATTAAAAATGCTTTCAAGAATGGGTCAATATTTCCGTTCATTACGCCATCGACGTCACTTGTTTCATAACCAGTACGAACATCTTTTACTAATTTATAAGGTTGCATTACATAATTACGTATTTGCGAACCCCATTCAATTTTCATTTTTCCGGCTTCAATATCAGCACGTTGTGCTTGTTGTTTTTTTAATTCAATTTCGTACAACTGAGAACGAAGCATTTGCATAGCACGTTGTCTGTTATCTTGCTGAGATCTTGTTTCAGAACACTGAATTTGGATTCCGGTTGGTTTGTGCACCAATTGAACTTTTGTTTCTACCTTATTTACGTTTTGTCCTCCAGCTCCACTTGAACGAGAAGTAGTAATTTCGATATCAGCAGGATTAATGTCAATTTCGATACTGTCATCAACCAGCGGATAAACATACACAGAAGCAAATGAGGTATGGCGTTTTGCATTACTGTCAAAAGGTGAAATTCTAACTAAACGATGTACACCGTTTTCTCCTTTTAAATACCCAAATGAATAATCGCCTTCAAATTCTAAAGTAACCGTTTTGATTCCGGCAACGTCACCAGCTTGAAAGTTCAGCTCTTTTATTTTATAGCCATAACTTTCTCCCCACATCATGTACATACGCATTAACATTCCTGCCCAATCACAGCTTTCAGTTCCGCCAGCTCCAGCAGTGATTTGAAGAACCGCACTTAAACTGTCACCTTCATCAGAAAGCATGTTTTTGAATTCGATGTTTTCTATATGAGATTGTGTAACGTTGTATTGTTCGTCAAGTTCGTCTGCAGAAAGTTCTCCTTCTTTATAAAAATCATACGCCAGCTGCAATTCTTCTGTAAGTGAGACAGCTTTGTCATAATCTTCAATCCATTTTTTCTTGTTTCGAAGATTTTTTACAATGTTTTCGGCTTCCTTGGGATTATTCCAGAAATCTGGAGCAAAAGTTTTTTCTTCTTCGTTTGCAATTTCGATTAGCTTGGCATCGACGTCAAAGATACCTCCTCAACGCACCAAGGCGCTCCACAATACCTTTTACTTGTTCGGCTGTTGTCATAAATTAATAAGTGTTTTTTGTTTGTTTTTTACCGCTATTACGTTTCTATAGAAAAAAATACAACGTAATTTCGTTGTACAAAAATAAGATATAGTTTTTAGAATTTATACTAAATCATCAGGGATAATATAAAGGAAATACTATTTGTCTAAAAAAGATTGATTAATACTAATTAGGAATATATATTTTTGGTTTAGTTGAAAAAGTTTTAAAAATAACAACTTATTTTTTGAATTATTAAGACATGATTTATATGTTTTTTATAAATATTACGTTAATTTGGTTCTATAGTTATGTGGCAAGTTAAAATTTATTAAAACTTGCGATCAAAAACTAACAGTAATATGTAATTTTGCTGTCCAAAAAAAAAGATATAGTTTTATATGGAAATAAATTTAATTAGCGATACCATAACTAAACCTACACAGGAGATGCTGCAGTATATGTTTAACGCTCATGTTGGCGATGATGTATACAAACAAGATCCTACGGTTATAGAATTAGAAACAAGAGTAGCTGAGTTTTTTGGTATGGAAGCTGGACTTTTTTTTCCGTCAGGAACTATGGCAAACCAAACAGCTATAAAACTGCATACACAGCCGGGTGAGCAGTTAATTGCTGATAAATATGCACACGTTTATCATTATGAAGGAGGAGGAGTTTCTTTTAACAGCGGTGTTTCCTGCTGTTTATTAGACGGTCATCGCGGTATGATAAATGCAAAACAGGTTGCGGCAGCTATAAATGATCCTGAATTTTATCACAGTCCTTTAACAAGTTTGGTTTGTGTAGAAAACACGACTAACAAGGGTGGTGGTGCTTGTTATGAATTAGAAGATTTAAGAGAAATAAAAAGAGTTTGTGATGCAAATAATTTAAAATTCCACTTAGACGGAGCCAGAATCTGGAATGCATTAGTGGCAAAAAGGCAAAATCCGAAAGAATTTGGAGCGATTTTCGACACTATATCAGTTTGTTTGTCAAAAGGATTAGGGGCGCCAATTGGTTCTGTTTTGCTTGGAAGTAAAGCTGATATTCATAGGGCGTTGAGAATCAGAAAGATATTGGGTGGTGGAATGCGTCAAGTTGGTTATTTGGCTGCTGCAGGATTATATGCTTTGGCAAATAATATCGAACGTTTGGCAGAAGATCATAGAAGAGCTAAGGAAATTGGGGCTATTTTGAGTACAAAATCATGGGTTGCTTCAGTAGAACCGGTAGAAACTAATATTTTGATTTTTTCTTTAGCAGAAGGATACAGCGATCAGCTTTTGATTGAAAAATTAAAACAGAAAAATATTATAATAAGTTCGCTTGGACATAATAAACTCCGAATTGTAACGCATTTAGATTATAAAGAGGTTATGCATAGTTATGTAGTGGAAATGCTTTCGAAGATTTAATTTTAAAGGTTCAAAGTGGCAAAGGCTCAAAGTGACAAAGGCATAGAGAATAACGTTAAACAAAAAAAAGACGCAACGCGTCTTTTTTTTTGTTTTAAAGAATTGAAGTTTTTATACATTAAGCAAAGAAAACCTCTGTTCCTCTGAACCTTTGCCACTTTGAATCTTAAAAAAAAACTATTTAAACAAATTATCCATTCCAGGAATCATTGGCATATCCATTTTTGCAACAGCATCCAATTCTCTTTCGTTTACGCTTGTTGCTTTTTCAATTGCCTTATTTAAAGTTACAATTAAGTAATCTTCAAGCTGTTCTTTGTCTTCTAATAGAGAGTCGTCTATAGAGATTGTTTTTATTTTTCTATTGGCAGTTAATGTTACTTTCAATAATCCGTCAGCGCTTTGTTCGTCAATTAAAACAGTATCTAGGCGTTTCTTTGTATCTTCAATTTTTTGTTGGGTTTCTTTAAGTTTTCCCATCATTCCCATTAAATCCATTTTTTGTTGATTTTTAAATTATTTCATACAAAATTAGTATATTGCTTTATGATTACAATAGAATATTTTATGAAAAAATTAATTCCCGTTCTATTCTGATTGTAGTATTTTTGCCTTTCCGTATTTAAAAACAAAAGCTTAATTAAATAATGCAAAACGATATATTGGCTCCAAAGGCTAAAGAAATTCCAAAAACATTAAAGAAACATAAAGAATCTAGGATAGATAATTATTTTTGGCTGAACGATCGAGAGAACCCAGAAGTCATTGATTATTTGAATAAAGAGAATGAGTTTTATCAAAAAATGACCGCTCATACAAAGGATTTACAAGAATCATTATATGAGGAAATGAAAGCGAGAATTAAAGAAGATGATTCATCGGTTCCTTATTTTTACAACGGATATTTTTATATTACAAGATTTGAAACAGGTCAGGATTATCCAATATTTGCTAGAAAAAAAGGCAGTCTTTCTGCAGATGAAGAAATTTTATTCAACTGTAATGAATTAGCAAAAGGGCATGCTTATTTCAAATTAGGAGGTTTAAGTATAAGTCCAGATAATAAATTTGTCACTTTTGGAGTTGACATTGTTGGAAGAAGAATTTACACGATTCAGATTAAAAATCTTGAAACAGGAGAAATATTATCAGATAAAATCGAGAATGCAACTGGAGGATCTGTTTGGGCAAATGATAATAAGACTATTTTTTACACCAGACAAGATGAAGTTACTTTAAGAGCCGATAAGATTTTTAGACATAAACTAAATACAGATTCAAAAAAAGATGTTTTGGTTTATGATGAAGTTGATGATACTTTTAATGTTTCGGTAAGTAAAGAAAAATCAAGAAAATATATTGTAATAAGTTCAGGAAGTACTTTAACAACTGAATATAGAATTTTAAATTCAGATAATCCTGATGGTGAATTTGAGGTTTTTCAGCCTCGTGTTCGTGGTTTGGAGTATAGCATCTCGCACTACGAAGATTTCTTTTATATCTTGACGAATAAAGATAAGGCGACTAATTTTAAATTAATGAAAACGCCTGAAAATAAAACTGGAAAGAAAAATTGGGTAGATCTTATTCCGCATCGAGAAGATGTTTTATTAGAAGATATTGAGATTTTTAAAAACTTTCTGGTTGTAGAAGAACGCTCAAACGGTTTAAATCATATCCGAATTATGCCTTGGGGTGAAGATAAAGATTATTATCTGCCATTTGGCAGTGAAACATATAATGCCTATACTACAACAAATATTGATTTTGATACAGATGTGTTGCGATACAGCTATCAATCGCTTGCTACGCCGTCGTCTGTTATTGATTTTAATATGAAAACCAAAACCAAAGAAATCTTAAAAGAACAACAGGTTTTAGGGGGTAAATTTGACAAAGAAAATTATACCGAAGAACGTGTTTGGGCAACAGCAAGAGATGGTGTAAAAGTGCCAATTTCGATGATTTATAGAAAAGGGTTGAAGAAAAACGGGAAAAATCCGTTGTTGTTATACTCTTACGGTTCTTATGGAATTACTATGGATACTTATTTTTCTTCGACAAGGCTTTCTTTGTTAGACCGCGGTTTTGTTTATGCGATTGCACATATTAGAGGAGGAGAAGACTTAGGAAGACAATGGTATGAAGATGGAAAACTGTTAAAAAAGAAAAATACCTTTACAGATTTCATCGATTGCTCTAAATTTGTAATTAACGAGAATTATACATCTCCTGAACATTTATATGCTGAAGGAGGATCTGCAGGAGGACTTTTAATGGGAGTTGTTGTTAATGAAGCTCCAGAATTATACAACGGAGTTATTGCTCAGGTGCCTTTTGTAGATGTCATTACAACAATGCTGGACAACAGTATTCCGCTTACAACCGGAGAATATGACGAATGGGGAAACCCAAATAATAAAAAGTATTATGATTATATGTTAACGTACTCACCGTATGATAATGTAAAAGCGCAAAACTATCCTAATATGTATGTATCAACAGGATTGCACGATTCTCAGGTACAATATTGGGAGCCAGCCAAATGGGTGGCTAAATTGAGAGATTTAAAAACAAATAATAATTTTTTGTTTTTAGATACCAATATGGATGCTGGACATGGTGGGGCTTCAGGACGTTTTGAGGCTTTGAGAGACTTAGCAAAGGAATTTAGTTTTTTATTAGATTTAGAAAAAATTAAAAGCTAATTAAAAATTTTTTGTTAAATTTGCAACCTATCGAGGTTATTTTAAAATACCATCTCGATTAACTATTTTTTTATGAAAGAAGAAATAAACGCTTATAATAATGTTTTAGAATTAATAGGTAATACCCCGCTTATTAAACTAAATAAAGTCACCGAAGAGTTAGAAGGAAATTTCTACGCAAAGGTAGAAGCTTTTAATCCAGGTCATTCCTCAAAAGATAGAATAGCGTTATATATTATCGAAGAAGCCGAGAAAAAGGGAATTTTATCACCAGGTGATACTATTATCGAAACTACATCAGGTAACACAGGTTTTAGTTTGGCAATGGTAAGCATTATAAAAGGTTACAATTGTATTTTGGCCGTAAGTTCAAAATCATCCAAAGATAAAATTGACATGTTGAGGAGTTTAGGTGCCAAAGTATATGTTTGCCCTGCTCACGTTTCTGCAGACGATGAAAGATCGTATTACAATGTAGCTAAACGACTTCACGAGGAAACAAAAGGATCGGTTTATATCAATCAGTATTTTAATCAATTAAATATTGATGCCCACTACAACACTACTGGCCCTGAAATTTGGGAACAAACTAAAGGAAAAATTACACACCTTATTGCTTGCAGCGGAACTGGAGGAACAATTTCTGGAACAGCAAAATTCTTAAAAGAGCAAAATCCGAATATTAGAATTTTAGGTGTTGATGCTTTTGGATCAGTATTGAAGAAATACCACGAAACAAAAGAATTTGATAATAAAGAGATTTATCCATACCGAATTGAAGGTTTAGGAAAAAATTTAATCCCATCAGCTACAGATTTTGATATCATCGATAAGTTCATGAAAGTGACCGATGAGGAGAGTGCGCACTCAGCTAGAGAAATCACTCGAAAAGAAGGTTTGTTTGTAGGTTATACTTCTGGAGCAGTAATGCAGGCTATTAAACAATATGCAGAAGAAGGAGAGTTTACAAAAGACAGTAATATTATAGCAATTTTCCCAGATCATGGTTCACGTTATATGAGTAAAGTATTTAGTGATGACTGGATGAATGAACAAGGTTTCTTTGATAGTGTTAATGAAGAAGAAGCTCAAAAAATTGAATTTGTAAAGTAGGTTAGACTGCTTTTTTTAGATACTAGAACTCCATTCGTATTTGCGAATGGAGTTTTTTTATGGAACTATTTTTAGTTGATAGTACGATTGCGTGTAATTTTTGGTTTTTAAAATTATGAATGTGTTTGTTTTAAGTGAGAATACCGTATTTATACGTAAGAAAATTTTAGTTTAATTATGAGATGTTTAAAATTTTAATATAATAGTATGTGGTATAAGTAATTCTAATTGTTGGCTAAAAATCATCAGTTTTGGTTATTTGAACGATTATTTAGGTTAGTTGTCGGATAAATTTCAGCTCAAAAACATAATAATCTAGTTTAGCAGTGTTAAAATGACACAATGTTTTTTTTAATCCCTAAATCTACATATCATGAAAAAATTACTACTCTCATTTTTGTTTGTAAGTTATTTGAATGCGACTGCTCAGAACCCAATTCAGGAGTTTAGTTTCAATGGGACTTTAAATAATACAGCAAATACGACTTCTTTTATCGGAACAAATAATTTTGTTGCTGATAGAGCAGGAGTTACTGCAAGTGCACAAAGACTAAATGGCAGGGCTATGGAAGCTGTTATTGATAATCTGCCAATGGCAAATAATGCAAGAACAGTAAGTATTTGGGTTAAGTTTAATGATATTACTGCGGCAAATTATATTTGGGGTTACGGTACAGCTTACAATGCGCAGTATTGCGGATTATTACAGCAAGGTACCTCATCGTCAAATTCAGATTTAAGTTTAGCAGGCTGGGGTGCTACTAACGATGTTATTGTTTCAACCACTTTAAGCAAAGACACATGGTATCAATATACTATTACGTATGATGGTACAGTTTCTAAAATTTATAGAAACGGAGAATTGTTGAAATCGTTAAGCGGTATAACACGTTCAACGAAAGGAAATATTTTTAGATTAGGAGAAGTAAATACGACAGTTGGAATTAACGCTGATATCGACGATTTAAAGATCTATGATACAGCTTTGACAGATCAACAGGTTACAGAGCTTTATAATAGCTCTAAGGCAGTCGTTACTATAGCAGCAGCGGCGGTAACAAAGCCGGCAGTTTTAAAGTCTAAAGTAAATACAAAATCTGCAGCATCAGGTTCTATAATAACGAACAGTGATGTAAATGCAGGAACAAAAAATATTGAAGTGTTTTCGCAAGGACAGAAGGTGTTGGGTAATACCAGTTCACTGAATGTTAATGATCTTCCTGAAGGAACTTATCTGCTGAAAATTACAAATTCACCAGCCAAGAAAATTACTTCAAAATAAAGCATTACGTTATTTTATAATAGTTAGTTAGTTTTTTATATTTTTAGTAGCACTCAGGTTTTGGAATAGTAAAAAAGCCTTCTGAATTTCAGAAGGCTTTTTGCTTTGTACAGTATTAATGCTTTTTTTGCTGTCCTGGAGCATAAGCTTTTGCACTTTTATCTCCATTCATTTTCTTTGCTTGTCCTGGTGGTATTTTTTTACCTGATGTTGCAGGTGTATACGTGTGAGTATGTGTTGAGCAGCTTATAGCGCTGATGATTACAAATAAAATAACCATTACGATTATAATATATTTAGTGTATTTTGATGTTTGCATTTTTTGTCTATCTGAGAATGGGGAATAAATATAAATTCTACTTTATTTCATTATCGTTATAACAAAAGTAGAATAGTGAAAGTTTTTTTTAGCTTATAACGCTAATTACTATAAATAATATAACTAAAATTATTACAGCAAATTTTGTGTATTTTGAGTTTTGCATTGTTCTTTATTTTTAAATTAATTTCGTGTTGAGAAAAACAAATATAATAGTTTTTTGATTATGAGTTTCTTTTAGATATTTTAGGATACCTGTATAACGTAGAATTATCAATATTATCGCAATGGGAATAGATGTAATTAATAAAGACTTAATAATTCTAACGTCTTTATCATTGTATTTAAACATAGAATTAGGGCTTGCGTGTGTTTTCTCTTCGTCTTATTTTTAAATAACAAAATAGTGCTGGGAGTATTGCAATCATAAATAATGGAGTTGCCCAATATTGACGCATTTCATATGAAAATGGACTATTGATTATATTATTCTCTCTTCTATAAATTATTTTATCCTTTACCGTTTTAATTCTCCAAATCGGAATCTGGCTTGTGTTTAAACTTCCACTTTCAATAATATTTATCGGTATTGAGATTCCGCTTTTTAGTTTATCAGATTTGCAATATCCATAAAATATCCACGAAGTTTTATTGCTGCCGCTATTTGAAGGAGGTATTTTTTTATTTACTACCAGTATGTCTTTAGAGTAATTTTTCTCGGGATTCAATGATGCATAGAATACTTTAGTTTTTGAG
>NZ_NRQU01000104.1 GCF_004119495.1 Flavobacterium sp. YO12 | reverse complement strand
AGTTCAGACATGTTTATCATTAATTTTGTGTTCTAAAGTAAATAATTGATAATGTGGTTATAAATATAAATAATTCTTAAAATTGCTTGTTCTAGTAATATTTGCTGTCTTATGGTAAATCAAATGTTACAGCTAAAGGTTTATGATCACTATATTTTGTCCACATCTCATAACTTCCAACTTCAACATTTTTTAATCTATTAATTAGTTTTAAAGAAGCAAAACAATAGTCGATATGATATGGTTTTTCAATTTTTCGATACATAAAAAGCGTATTATCTTTTTCTTGTCCTTGGACTTGGTTATGAAAATGATGATAAGTGCTGAAAATATTTTTAATCTTTAAGTATTCAACAAGGTTTGAATGATTGAAAACTCGATTGGGTTTGTCCCAAACTGAATTACTATTAAAATCACCGATAAGAATTACGTTATCATTTTCTAATAAGTTACTATAAAAATGGACAGCGTTCCAAACCTGCTCAGTATAGCAATCATGTTGTTCAGGTTTTTGCGACCATACAGCAAATACTGTCAAGTTAATTTTTGCATTGTAGATAAATAATGGCAATACATATTTGAAGTCTGGATTATGAACATCAAGTAGTTTAATTTTAAAGTCGCCATATGAGAAGACTCCAATTCCTTTATTAGGATTGTTGCCAAACCAAAAAATATCATTAGCTTGTTTTATGGCAATATCAAATGTAAGTCGTTCTTGATTTTCGCATTCAGGAACAATTAAAATGTCTGGCTGTTCCTTAAGAATAAATTCCGCTTTTTTGCGGAAGGCCATATTACAATTCCAAGTTATTATCTTCATTTTAATTATTGTTTTGATTTACCATGTTTACATTTTTATCGTGCCAGGATGGTAAGAGGACATTCTGTTGCATCCCCGGATGCCAATTAAACAATTGTATCTGCAAAATTTAAAAATTAAATTCAACATTCTGAGTATTTACTTTCCGATTTTAGAAAAACTAGGTCTTGCGATATTATTTAACCACCATTCGTATTTTTTATTAAAGCGTATAGTATTATTCTACTGTTCTTTTGTAATATTAATTCGCATATGGATATTCTCACCTTCTACAAACGCTTCCACTCTTTCAATTAACATTAAATTAAGTCGATCTGCGCTTCCGCGCGCGTGACCAACATATTGCATAAATTCGCGCATATCAATAACGTTAAGATATATTTTGTTTTCCGCCATAGCTTTAAATATTTTGTATTCTATATTTGTCCAATCACCAAAAGGTAATAGTTCAGATACTAAAACGATGCAATGTAGAAAAGGAGTTTTGCCAAAAATAATTTCATCTAAATGTTTGTCATATATTGTCGTATTGAGCATGACCTTTTTTGAAGCCCCGACAAGTTGATCTATTCCAGTTGAGACTTGCTTTTGAATACCTTTTACTTTCTTTTCCATTGTTCTATTAGTTACACTGTCTATAATTCCAAGCGCCTTACTTTCAATTAAAAAAATGCCATTTTCATAGATAGCAAGAACATCTGTCAATTCACGATAACCATTTTTGCGTGCGATTTGTGGATTCAAGTATAGTTTTTGTTTAAAAAGAGCATCAAGAACGATTGTCACCTCCTTTTCAAGAATGCTTCCTTCATCTTTATCATCAACCATTACTTGGTTTGTTTCGTTATAACCGATCACGGTATTTTTCATAATGATCCAATCCTGCAGTTTCCCCTCGACTGTTATATTTTGTATCTCATATGTATCCCCATCTTCAATTTCCAATTTAATGCTGTGGTCAAAACAATCTAACGAACGAGAAATTCTCTCATCAAAATTACCACAGTATAGTTTTTCGGTATTACCTTGAAGATTTAGAACGCGTAACTGGTCAGCAATGCTGAATGAAAGTTTTGCTGTTCCAACGCAAATGCCAAGTTCATTGTGAAAATGAATATGTGTAAAACTACGATTCATTATCGCACCAAGGGACGTGTGCTCATCAGTGAAACGTAAAGTTCCAGTAACAGCTGAGTAATTTATATGGTCGTCGTAAATTCGCAATCCTGAATGGAATATTGGAGGTTGCTGTGAATTGTCC
Source organism: Flavobacterium sp. YO12 (assembly GCF_004119495.1). Lineage (GTDB taxonomy): Bacteria > Bacteroidota > Bacteroidia > Flavobacteriales > Flavobacteriaceae > Flavobacterium. The sequence continues at coordinate 7,334 of NZ_NRQU01000104.1, read as the reverse complement.
TTACCAAAAAGGAATTCAATTTTCGATCCTTTTATTACTGATTTTATGATGGCAGAAGTTAACTTAACCATTATTTTAGTTCCAAAATTATCATTGATGAACCAAATTGATGCGGGTTCATGTAATAGTTCTGTGTATATCCTTTCCTGAATTGTCATAAGTATTTACCAATATTTTCAACTTTTCCGTAATAAATAAAAAATGAGAAGTTCTTCAATCTTCAATTCCAGTTTAGAAATTTCCCTTCTAAAACTATCATTTCCGGCACATTTTCTATGTCTAAAACCTAATGTAACTGAATAATCGTTAGTTATGCTAATTTATGCAACTTGACTTGATTTGAGATTGAACTATAGTACATTTTTATTGTTTAAAAAAAATAAAAATAAATATAATATTTGTGCAAGTTTTTTTGTTTTCTTTTTCTATACGCTTCTACATTTCTTACATTTACCGCTAAACATAAGAACGCTACATGAAGTTCAACGAAGATTCAAGAGTAAAAATACCTGCATTATTGCATTTAATAAGTTTAGGTTATCACTATATTCCACTTAAGGAACAGATTCGAATAGAAGATAATAACATATTTTCTTCTATTTTTATTTCTAAAATTTGTGAAATCAATAATATTTCACAAGCTGAAGGTTTAAGAATATTAGAGGAGATTAATCTCGAATTGGATTATGAAGACTTGGGGAAAAAATTCTATGAACGACTTACAGCAACCTCAGGAATTAAATTAATTGATTTTGATAAATTTGAAAACAATAGTTTTCATATCACAACTGAATTAACCTGCAAATCAGGTGACGAAGAATTTAGACCCGATATTACGGTTTTAATTAATGGAATGCCATTAGCTTTTATTGAAGTAAAAAAACCGCATAACAAACAAGGTGTCATTGATGAGCGCAATCGAATAAATACTCGGTTTAAAAACAAACACTTCAGACGATTTGCTAATATTTCCCAGTTATTAGTTTTTTCTAATAATATGGAATATGAAGATGGGATTGTCGAACCCATTTTTGGTGCTTTTTATGCCACTCCTTCTTACGATCAGGTTCATTTTAATTATTTCAGGGAAGACAGAGATTATCCCGTAAGACAAAATTTAGAAAGTATTCCTGAAAATCTAGAAAATGCATTATTGAAAGACAATAACCTGATGGTTATCAAACATTCTCCTGAATACATAACCAATAAGCAAGATAATACACCAACCAACAGAATACTTACTTCTCTGTTCAGTAAAGAACGCTTGCAATTTATTTTAAAATATGCTGTTGCTTATGTCGAGGAAGAAAACGCAGGTAAAATTTCACATCAGAAGCACATCATGCGTTATCCGCAGTTGTTTGCAACGCAAGCCATAGCCACAAAATTAGATCAAGGACAAAGCAAAGGTATTATCTGGCATACGCAAGGTTCTGGTAAAACAGCTCTGGCTTATTACAACGTAAAGCACCTAACGAATTACTTTGCCAAAAAACAAATCATACCTAAGTTCTACTTTATTGTGGATCGTATCGATTTGATGATTCAAGCAACTAGCGAATTTACCAATAGAGGATTACAGGTAAAACAAGTAAATTCTAAACAAGATTTTATTACTGATTTAAAGGTAGTAGGTGCTATTCACAATGACAGCGGTGTTCCTGAAATTACAGTTGTAAATATCCAAAAATTTTCAGAAGATGCAACAGCCATTACAAACATGGCGTATGACATCAATGTACAACGCGTTTATTTTTTAGACGAAGCCCACCGAAGCTATAACCCGAAAGGGAATTATTTGGCTAATTTAATTAATTCCGATCGTAAAGCGGTAATCATTGCATTGACCGGAACGCCATTATTAAGAGAAGTGGCCAAAGAATACGATTCTAAGATGTTGTTTGGTAATTATTTTCATAAATATTACTACAATATGTCTATTGCAGACGGTTATACCTTACGCCTGATACGGGAGCAGATTGAAGGTAATTTCAAAATGCAGATGAAAGAAGTAATGGATGAAATTAAGGTTTTGCAAGGCGATATCAGTACAAGAGCCATCTATGCGCATCCTAAATTTTCCCGACCGCTGCTAGATTATATCACTAAAGATCTGATCAAATTTAGAAAAGACTATCAAGACAACTCTTTGGGTGGTTTGGTCGTTTGCGATTCAGCAGATCAAGCCAAAGAATTATTTAGTTTGTTTCAGGAAAAATACGGTGTACAAGAAACTGATGCCGGTATATTTATGGCTGACGAACCTCCTGCTAAATATGGATTCAAAGAAGAACCAAAATTAACCGCTGCCTTAATTTTACATGATGAGAACGACAAATATATTCGTAAAGAACTAATTAAAGCGTATAAAAAAGCGAAAGTTGATATTTTATTCGTTTATAACATGTTGCTGACTGGTTTTGATGCCAAACGTTTGAAAAAATTGTATTTAGCTCGTGTCATTCAGGATCATAATTTATTGCAAACCCTAACCCGTGTCAATCGTCCTTATAAACACTACCAATATGGTTACGTCGTTGATTTTGCTGACATTTCTAAAGCTTTTGACCGTACCAACAAATTGTATTTTGATGAATTACAAGAACAATTGGGAGATGAAATGGAAATGTATTCTTATTTATTCAAAACCGAAGAAGAAATTCAACAGGAGATCAAAGAAATAAAAGAAACCTTATTTCACTATGAAACCCAAAATAGGGAATTATTTTCACGGCAAATTGAACAGATTACTGATAAAACAGAGTTAGTTCGTTTGATTAAAGCCTTACGAAACGCAAAAGAATTAAAAAATATCATTGCCCTAAATGGTTATGATGCCTTAGACGGTATTGCCGATTTTGATATTTGGAATCGATTGTTATCAGAAGCGCAAAATCGTTTAAACAATTTAAACTTTGTGGAAAGCATTGGTAATGAAGAGACTTCAAGAAACTTAATTAATACTGCACTTGAAGATATTATTTTTGAATTTATAAAAGTTGATGAGAGTGAATTGGTTTTGGCAGATGAATTCAAAAACATCTTACGCAAGACCAGGGAATCACTGCAAAATAATTTTGACCAATACGATCCACAATTCGTAAGTTTGCGCGAAGAGCTGGAACGCATTTTCAAAAAGAAAAATTTGAGCGAAGTGACCCAAGCGGATATGATTGAAAACATGCATTTACTGCAAAAAATATACGATCAGGCTAAAGAACTCAATCGGAAAAATGCTTTATTGAAAGCAAAATATGAAAATGACGAGAAATATACCCGAATTCACAAACGCCTCAACGAAAAAGGCACGTTAAATGCCAAAGAAATGCAGTTACACAACGCATTAATGCAAGTAAAACAACAGGTAGATGACAAGCTCGAAGGACAAGAAGACATGATTAAGAACGAAGCTTACTTTAAACGCTTCTTACTGCAGCTTGTAGTACAGGAATTTAAAAAGAAAGAACAGATCGAAATGGATCAGGATATGAAAAACAAGGTCAGCAATTTAATTGCTAACGAATATTTACAACAATTTCAATACAGATAAGAGAATATGACGCAGGATATTAACTTCATGACTAAAACCAAAGCTTTAATTGATAATTTAAAAAGTGTTTGTGCCAATTATGGTTTAGGAAATGATGGAAACGAATTTAAAATTATAACTCAGGTATTTTTATACAAATTTCTAAATGACAAATTTAGATATGCCGTAAAACAGGAAAATCCCAATTTAGTGGATTCAGAATCTTTTTCAGCGGCTTTAAAAGAGTTATCAGATGATGATTATTCTGATCTTATCGATTTACTCGATCCAAATATTCCGCGATTACAGCCAGAGCACTTAATTTCCCATTTGTTTACCAAACAAAACGATGATGATTTTGCTAAATTATTCGATGATACCTTGCGCCAAATTAGTATCGATAATGCCGAAGTTTTTTCTGTAAAATCATTTACAGGAGCAAAAGATACTTTGTTTGATGAATTAAGTCAATACATATCCGATTCTTCGCAACGAGACGCTTTTTGCAAAGCTTTAATCAATAAGTTATTCGAGTTTAGCTTTGAAGAAATGTTTGAACAGAAATACGATTTCTTTGCTACTATTTTTGAATATTTAATTAAAGATTACAACACCGATTCTGGAGGAAAATATGCGGAATATTACACGCCTCACGCCGTGGCACGCATTATGGCGCAAATACTTGTGCCTGAACCAGTAAAAGGCGTAAAATGCTATGACCCCAGTGCGGGGTCAGGAACGTTGCTGATGAGTATTGCCCACCAAATTGGGGAAGAAAATTGCACGATTTACTCCGAAGATATTTCTCAAAAGTCGAGTAATATGTTGCGTTTGAATTTGGTGTTGAATGACCTCACCCATTCGATCCCAAATATTATTAAAACCAATACTGTAGACAAACCTTATTATCTAGAAACCAAGTTTGACTATATCGTTTCAAACCCTCCATTTAAACTTGATTTCTCTGATTTTCACGCTAATTTAGATAAAGATGCCTTCAAAAAGAGATTTTTTGCTGGGATTCCGAATATTCCCAAAAGCAAAAAAGAATCAATGTCAATTTATCTATTGTTCATTCAGCATATTATGCATAGTTTAAACGATATTGGAAAAGCCGCTATTGTTGTACCTACAGGATTTATTACAGCACAAAGTGGTATCGAAAAAAAAATACGAGAACGATTAATAGAAAATGATTGGTTGCGAGGTGTGGTGAGTATGCCAAGTAATATTTTTGCGAGTACCGGCACAAATGTTTCTGTAATTTTTTTGGATAAAAAAGTAGATGGTAAAAAAATTGTTTTGATGGATGCTTCAAAACTGGGTGAAACGATAAAGGAGGGTAAAAACCAACGCACTGTTTTGACACAAACAGAAGAGAATAAAATTATCGAGACTTTCAATAATAAAACACCAATCGAAGAAGTGTCGGTAGTTGTTTCAAAAGAAGAAATTGTTGCAAAAAATTATTCTTTCTCAGCTGGACAATATTTTGAGGTAAAAATTGAATATACAGACATTACAGCTGATGAATTTACTGCAAAAATGAATTCATTTGAAAGTAATTTAAAAGTGCTATTTGCTGAAAGCAAAATCTTGGAAGAAGAAATTTTGAATAACTTACAAAGTATCAAATATGAATAATTATATTCACCTTGGCGAATTAATTAGCACTATTTCAAAAACCCATAAATTTGAAAAAGATAAATGGTTTTTTTAAATACTTCGGATGTTTTAGAAGGTAAAATACTAGTTAATCATTACACTGACATTTCAGAACTAAAAGGTCAAGCAAAAAAAACAATACAAAATGGAGATATTTTATATAGCGAGATAAGACCAAAAAACAGAAGATACGCATTCGTCAAAAATCTATCTAATCCTGAAGATTTTGTTGTATCTACAAAGCTCATGGTATTAAGAAAAAAGTCAGATGATTTGGATACAGATTATTTATATTATTTTTTAACATCCACGGAAGCAATTAACTATTTACAAAGTCGTGCAGAAAATAGAATAGGTTCTTTTCCTCAAATTACTTTTGAAGTTCTTAAAAAATTAAAAATAAGATTACCATCATTAAATATTCAAAAAAAAATAGCGAAAATCCTTTCTGATTTAGATACCAAAATTGAACTCAACAATAAAATCAATACGGAGTTAGAACAAATGGTAAAAACGCTTTATGATTATTGGTTTGTGCAGTTTGATTTTCCTGATGCTAATGGAAAGCCTTATAAATCTTCTGGAGGAGAGATGGTTTATAATATCGTTTTGAAAAGGGAGATTCCTAAAGGTTGGGGAGTAAAACAATTGCAATCTTGTATCAAAAAAATAATTGATTATAGAGGAAGAACGCCGAAAAAATTAGATAGTGATTGGTCCCAAAATATAAATGATATAATTGCTTTGTCAGCAAAGCATGTTAAAGGCGGAAAATTAGTTAGTCTAAAAGAAGCAAATCGTGTTGATGAAAAACTCTATCAAAAATGGATGAAAGAGGAATTGCAGGAAGGGGATATTTTAATGACTTCAGAAGCGCCTTGTGGAGAGTTTTTCTATTTAATTGGAGAAACTAAATACTGTTTGAGTCAAAGATTATTTGCAATGCGAGCCGATTTAGAGGTAATCAATAATGCTTGTTTATTTTATGAATTATCAGTAGGAAATGGATATTCACAAATTATGGGTAAAGTAAGTGGAAGTACTGTTTTTGGAATTCGACAAGACGAATTAAGAACAGTAAATATTTTGATTCCACCTACATCTTTGCAAAAAGCATTTCAAGAAAATGTTTATCCAATTTATCAAAGAATTAGAAATAATGAAAAACAAAACCAAGAACTGACACAACTAAGAGATTGGTTGTTACCCATGCTAATGAATGGTCAGGTTGCAGTTGCTGATGCCAAAGAAATGGTAAATGAACAATTGGGAATGGTTGTAGAGAGTCCAGCTGATAATCAATTGAAACTTACTGATAAAGACAAAAAAATTCGTCGAAAAATGTTGGCTACTTATATTATCAACCAATCATTAAATGATACTTCTTTTGGGAAAACAAAGTTTGAAAAACTACTTCATCTCATAGAATGCCATATAGTAAGAGGAAATTATAATCAAAGATATTCTGTCCAGGCAGCCGGACCTTATGACGGAGGATTTACAAAAGTATTCTGGAATGAAGTTACTAAAGCCAAATGGTTTAAAATTGAAGAATTTGGCAGGCTTAAACGTATTATGCCTGCTGAGAATCATCCTAAATCATTAGTCGATTATGGTTATTTATCAGAAGATTTGAAATTGATGATTAATGATTTTATTAGTGAATTTAAAACTACTAATTATGAACGCCCTGAAATTATTTCAACATTATACGCCGTTTGGAATAATCGCATTATTCGTAAAGAAATGATTACTGATGAATTATTAAAGAAAGACTTTTTAGAATGGGATACACAAAAAGAAAGATACAAAGATCGTTTAGATAATGCCTTGCTATGGATGCGTGAAAACGGAATTATTCCAGATGGTTGGGGAAATGAGATTAAAAGAGCTAAGAAGTGAAAAAAACATCTTCAATTTTATTGACAATGTACTGAATGTTAAGCTTGAAGTCAGATTATAGTTATTACGTTTTAAAAGTATATTACAACAAAGATATAAGAGGTAATGTCCGATAATCTAAAAAGAACCAATAATGCGTAATGTTTAGATTGGTTTTAAATATTTTGACATCATCTTGTGTCAATTGTGCTAATAAAACTATTTAAAATTTAATTCAATAAAAAAGAGACATCTAGTA
>NZ_NRQU01000103.1 GCF_004119495.1 Flavobacterium sp. YO12 | reverse complement strand
TAAGGTTAAATCTGTCCTTTCTTATGTTATTTTTTGAATTATTAGTATAAGGGCTAATAAAAATAGTATTGTCGAATTCAAAAAAGATTCGGAGTAAGCCGCTGTAAAAAATCTAGTGACCACCTTAAGAAGATAATTATTAAATAAAAACCAACTACTACAGCCATTTATCGAAATCAGTCATTATATTATTTAATAGAAGAACCTATTATCCTTATCAATGAAATAAATATACTTAGAAATAATATTAATCAAATTGCAAAAAAGAGACACACTCTAAAGCAGCGCCCTGAATGGTTATTAATGTAGTTCTAAATAAAATTAGAAGAAAAAAAATTAAAATAATCTTCCCATTCAAACTAACTTTCCTCTCCAACTAACCTCGCTCTCACCGGTCAAAATCAAAACAAGCACACAAACAAAATCTCTTCTAAAAAACAAAACGATCACTTCTTCACAATAAAATGTGTCAGCGCCGGATCATTTAAGAGTCTCTCCATTTCAGTATAAATAATATCCTGCACTTCTTGTTTGATCTGCAGATAGTTCTGTTGTATCATGACATTATCGAGATTCCTCACCCGCGGTATTTCCCTATAGCTTTCTTCTTCTCTTCGCAGCGCCTCATGGTCATTCACTATCTCGGAATGAAAGGCTTTTAGCTCGATTTTACAATCAGGATTGTCAGCCACAATCCCCACAAATTCCCCTGAACTTAAAGAGGAAATTTTGGAAGCCGGTACGGCTGATTCCAACTGTTTGGAACGGCTGATTGAAGTGTCTGCACTATTGATTGAAAGGCTTTCGCGGTCCTGCATAATTTTTCCAAATCGTTCTGAAAGCTGTTTGGCTGTATCGCCGGTAACCTGACCACTAATAATATTTCCGGTAATATTTAAGATCACATCCGCCTGCTCGCGTCCATAGTCTTTTCTAAGCTGGCTGAAGTCCTGAATTCCTAAACAGGTCGCTACTTTATTGCTTCTTGCCGTAGCAATTAAGCTGTCCATATTGTTGAGATAAATTGTTGGGAATTCATCAAATATCAGACTGCTTTTGAGTTTTCCCTTTTGATTGACCTGCTTGATTAACCGGCTTACATAAAGTGATAAAACAGCGCCGTAAGTTTGTATTTTCTGGGGGTTGTTTCCCATGGATACAATCTTAGGCTCGAGCGGGTTATTGATGTCCAAAGTAAAGTCATTACCTGAAAGTACATAGTACAGCTGCGGGGAAGAGAGCCTTGCCATGGAAATTTTGGCAGAGGCAATTTGTCCCTCAAGCTGCTCCATAACGTCCTTAAGGTAGGCGCTGACAAATGGATTGATAAGCACTTCAATCTCTTTTTCTGTTCTGAGCAGAGTAAAGAGACTGTCGTAGTCCAGCTGCATGAGTTCAATAACGTGCGGCAGAGTGCAGAATTCCCCGTCATTATATTTTCGTAAATACCATATTATAGCTGTCAGAAAATTGATAGGGGATTCCACAAAAAAGTCACCCTGTTTTTTAATCCATTCCCGGTTAAGTCCCAGCAGAATTGTTCTTGCTGATTCCGCTGCATCGGTTATGTCGGTCATCGATTCAGGATACAGAGGATTGCATCTGTGACTGCGGCTTAGATCATCGAAATTAATCATGTAAAATTTGGGTTCAACAGTATAAAGATGCCGGTATTTCAGCCAGGTATTATAAGCAATTATTGTCAGATCAGCGAATTTAAAATCGTAAACGAACATGCTAAATCCCTTTTGAATATGCTGAGTAATTACATGGCGAATTACAAAATAAGATTTCCCCGAACCTGGTGTTCCTGGAACCAAAAGCGATCGAAAAGGATTGATAATATTGATCCAGCTCGAACGAAGCTTATCTTTGAGGTAATAACGCGCCGGCAGGTTAATGGAATATTCATTTTCCAGAAGCCTTTCCTCCTGGGGAAAGGTCTCATTTTCACTGTTGAAAATATCTGCTGCAGCAAGCCTGTTTTTTATTACGCAAGACAGCAGGGTCCCTCCTGAGAGCACCAGCAGAAACCCCAAAACAGTAATCCCTATATACAGCACTGCACCCGCTGAAACCCAGCCATAAAAAAGCAGCACCAGACCGCTCAAAAAATAAAGCAGCAGTCCTGATCCCATACAATAAAAAGCGGTTCTGAATTGGAGTTTCTCCTTCTTTCTGCCCTTTGCCCCAAGAAGCGAAATCACCAAAAAACAGAGCGAAATAAGCTTAGATAAATGAAAGTTTCTGAACAGTCCAGTCTTATAAACCGAACCTAAAATCTTATTCCCAAAAGCCCCCGTGAGCTCCCAGAACCGGAATGCGTCATAACAGTAATAATAAAAATGAAGCATCAGTATAACGATGCTCATAAGTCTTGTCATATCGAGTATTTTTCTCAGCGCCTGTTCATTTTCTCCTGTCTGCATAGCTTTTGATTTTTACCATAAATAATTTGATCTTAATTCAGATCTGAACGTCCCTTTCTTTTTTTCTTTTTCCGTCTTGCCTTACACTTTCCGCCGTCGTAATCAGGCTGCCATTCGGGTTTCATAAGCTCATGCAGTCCTTTAATGTTAATCTCCTGCACCCCATTTTCACAGGACTGCTTTTCACTGAAATCAATCCTGCTTTTCAAAATCGTTCCAAGAGCTGAAGGGACCTCTTTTCCCACAGTCGTCTTACAGCGTTCCAAAACCGCCTTGGCACTGTAACTGCTGCCCAGCGCACTTCCGTTAAACACGCATTTGGTTACATGATCCACGTAGGTTATGCCGTAAAGCAGTCCTGCATCACTTTTTCGCAGCACGGTATTGATTCCTTCCTTTTCCAGCAGCACAATGAGTTTGTCCAAATTCATCTCTTTCCCGAAAAAAGCGCTGTCCACAATGCTTCGTATTCTCTTTTTTTCAAAAGCTTTTTCGCCCCTGTTCAAAGCAAATTTTCTTTCTAAAAAAGCCAGTGTCGGGCGCATTGAAAAGTCACTTGCTTTTATGGGAACACCGACCGGTTTTCCACTCTGATCCACTATGCGGTACAATAGTCCTCCCGAGATAAAAACACGCGAGTTCTCACTGCCCCTGTCTGCTTTAATATGATAGAGCTGCAGCACGGCATTGAGCTCTGCAAGCGACGTGTATTTGTAGGAGGACAGTACAGCATACAGCACATTGGAAATCGCTTTTTTGGACTCCGTTTTACCGTATTGAACCTTAGCGGCCGGCACTGGTTTCATGGAAGGAATCAGTTCCTTTTTTGAGTCTTCAGCCCGCACCAGTCCGAAATCTTTTTCAATCTCTTTTCTGGCCTTTTCTGACTGGTTCTTCCCTATGTTCTGCATGTCAATTCTAGAGCCGTCTGCTCTCACTTTTATCGACACCAGATGAATGTGTGGATGGCCTGCATCATGGTGCTGATAAACCAAGTAAGGCTGCTGTCCGAAACCAATTTTTTCCATATAAGCATCGGTTATCTGCAGGAGCTTTTCAGCGGAATAATGCTCCGAAGGATGAAAGTTGAGTGAGATGTGCACGCTGCCGCGTTTCACGTTGTCATTAAGAGTGTTCTGATTGAGCAGTCTGCTGAGTTTCATGATAAGGCTCATTCGTTCTACGGGCAGAGGATAATTACCCTCGCCGATGCAATGGGCTTCTCCCGTCTTTACTTTATTCTCATTGTAATTCAAAATACGGCGCACGGAATGTCCCGTCTTTATGACCGCAACCATTTCCCAGCCATTTTTTCTATACAGCTCTGAATCGCTTCCACCTTTTCCAGCAGTTCTTTTCGCTGGGCTTCGGTGCTGATAATCCATGCTCTGAATTCAGAAATCTGATCAAGAGTATGCAGTTTTTTAACCGTCTGATTAAAGTTGTTTCCAAGAGCGCTCAGCTCTTTTCTAAGGCGGATAATTTCCAGCATGCACTCATCAAGTGATTCGTTGCGGTAATGAACTGTTACAGGCATATTAAGAAGGCACTTTCTCATGTACTGGCTCATCTTGCGGCAGGCTGCGGCCTTAAACCGTTTTTCTATCCCGGCATATTCGTCTGCCGTAAAGCGCACTGCTGTAATACGCGTCCTGTTTAAAATCTTCTTTCTCATCGTTTTTCCCTTTCATTTCTTCAAACAATTCTCCCTTCAATTTCTCTGCCAGCGAGTTCCGAGCAGAAGGCAGCCCGATGCGTTTGTTAAACAAACGGACATCTGGCCGACTGCAGGAACGAGGCAGTCCCCCGACCCCTTTAAAAACATTCTGCCTTAGAGAGTATCCTGAATAATTCATCCGCTAAAGTAAAAAAGCCCTTTGGATCCCGCTTATCCCAGCCATATTTTGAACGGGCTGTTTTCAAAGCTTCAGCGTACCTTTGGAAAAAATCAATTCGTAATTTAAAACGTGAAAATTATGCTGACAGAAAATGATGCGGTGCAGATTTTCGATACCATTATGAGTATCCCCGCAATGAATGAAATGGTGAGAATGGATCTGAAGATTTCACGAAAAAATGTACTGCTGCTTTATCATGTGATCGAACGCGGCATTAATGAAAATGAAGGCAGCCTTTCGATACTCCTCAAGAGTGTTCCAAAGGAGAATACAGCAGAATTAAAACAGCTTTCTGAGGAATGCCTCCAAAGGGCAGGTCTTGCTGAACTGAACCAGAAACTCTCGAATCTAGGAGCTGCTGAAAAACAGTAAAAACAAAAAAGCCGTTATCAGAAATCTCCTGTTAACGGTTTTCTCATTTCAGCTCATTCACGTTTTTTTTTCTGCTGTCTTTATGTTACAATCCTATATGTTTTTTTTATAGTTTTCTTCAATCATGTATCCTGTAAAATAAGCCACCATAAGATTTAAAAACAATCTAAAAAAAGCGGACTAAACCCGAAATATACAAGGGTAATTATTTTTTATGCTGCTGCAAGTTTTCATAGGAATCAATATCAAATCCGTCCTGTAAACAGGCTGCACTTACAGCGCTCCTACAAGGCTTGAATACAGGTCTAAAACAAGGTTCTGCAGACAAAATCCAAATTAAAAAAAACAGAAAAAAGACGCTATAAAGCGCCTTCATCTGCAAAGGAATAGTAGCTTTCGTTGGTAATAATCAGATGATCCAGAAGCTTAATATCCAGCAGCTCTCCTGCTTGTGTTATTTTTTTAGTTATGCTGCTGTCAGACTCTGAGGGAAATGCTCGTCCTGAGGGATGATTGTGCGTCACAATGATGCCTACTGCACCTGCTTTAAGAGCTGCCGCAAACAGCAGTCTGATATCTACGACAGTTGCTGTAATGCCTCCCGAGGACGCTTCATAAATGCCCAGCACTTTATTGGACTGGTTAAGCAGTAATACTTTGAACTGCTCCAAAAATTCAATCTTGCCAGGATCCCAGCAGTCTTTTATGAGGTTATAGGCGTAACTGGAGGATGTAATATGAGGTCTTTGGGAACTTTTAACTTTTGTTTTATAAATCAGATCGATTTCTGAAACAATTTTCCAATTGGTGTTTTCTGCAGTTTTCATGATGCTATAGATTTAAGATTAATTATAGCACCAGCCTCGGGCAGAGGGAAGCAAGCGCAGAAAGCAACGCAATAAAGCAGGACGGCCGTCCTGCATTTATGGGGGAATTTTTTGCAGCGCCCCGCGCCGCTGTTCCCGACCTTTGTGATAAAATTAAACGGTACTTACATCCCTGCAATGCCTGAACTGTCAAGAATAAAAGGATTAAGATTGGTATAGAAAACGAACTGCAGCAACGTTGTTAAAATAAATACAGCATATAAAGCAGAGACAAATACCTGGCTGCCAAAACGGTAATAATACAGTATAAAAAAAACAGCTGCATAATAAGCCGTCAGGGTAATTACTGCCTTGTCTTATGTACTGTTTTGAACTACTTTTGCAGCATGAATTACGAAGATATTAAACGCCATTTTGAAAACAATCCTCCGCCTAAAGAAGTAAGGTGGACAGAATGGGCAAAGATCACCAATACAGAAATTTTCCTTAGGAGCTGCTATATCGGCATCACAAACTTTAACGGGCCAATGGACCGCTGTCCAGCATGGTGGCATCTAAGAGATTTCTATCTTCTCATGAGAAAAAATGTCTTGCAGAATGCCGGCGAAGAAACAGCTGCAGTACCTGTTCATGAAGAAAGTGCAGGGAAAAATGTCTATGAAGAAACTATTGCAGAAGGTCACTTTCAAACAGAACCTGCCGCGGTTTAAAATCAAATTGACCCATTTTTTACTGCAAAAATCTAAAGTCGTTTTTAAATATATTCTTCTGTCTTAATTTTACGGCAGAATCATTACATATTATAATTTAGAAAAAAACGCAGTAAAATCAGCCATACAGAAACAAGGTTCAAGCGTATTAATCTAACATAAAAAACTTCCGTTTATTATTACTTTAAATTTTGTGGTAAAATTGCAGCACATTGTGTTTTCGAAAAACAAAAATGCTGCAATAGTAAGAATTCACAGATCTGGGTTCAAAACTGTATTATGAACACCAGTGTTACTGGATGGCATAAATGTCTGCAGCTCCTAAAGATTCTATTCACAGATAGAAATCGAATCTGAAAGATTTTCCGAATTAATAAATGCTGCTATGTAATTATGGGCTTCACTTCTATGTTCTGCAGCAGTTTCAAAAGTATTTATATGAAATTCATCGTCCTTATCCATAATATGGATAATTTCAGTAAAACCTTTTGAAATCAGATTCCCTTTTAATTTGATCACATTGAGCTGCTGGCGCGAATCTAAATCTTTTCTCACCTTTAATTGTATCGCTTTTTCCATTGTAAAGATTCCTTAAATGCAGTTTAGCACTTCTCCTCAAATTTAAAATTTAATCCTTTTTCTCCAAAAAGAACAATGTTAAAATTGCCGGCTCTGAAAAGTTAAAACATAACTGCAGGATTTAAAAGAAAACAATTATAGAAAGTTGAAAACTTAATCTAGGTTTTGTGACAAGATCATGGTACATGTTTTTTTTAAACAGCAGAGCAGTAAATATACTGCCGGCCTTTTATAGATCCGACCATGCATATTTTTTTTTAAGCTACCATATTCTTACAAAAAACTTAGTTATTTACAAATTATTTTTAGACATTTAACCAATACAAACAAAAGCTAAACTACTGAAACAGCCTGCAGTTAAATTACGTACTCCGTCTCGAAATTGAAATTTCAAACCAGTTGATTTACTGACGGCTTTTAAATAATAATCTGAATCATAAAAACACTTTAGACTAAACTTCAATGTTTTATAAACACAAGGTATCTTTATGGGAAAACAATATCGGTATTTTGACCGCAACTTCAAAAAACAAGCCGTTCTATTGAGTTATCAGAGAAGCAATATCGCCGAGCTTGAACGGGAGCTCAATATAACTCCCGCACTATTATATAAATGGCGGCAGGATTACGAAAAATTTGCAGCAGACTGCTTCCATGGCAAGGGAAAACCCAAGGTAAACAGGAAAAAAACGATAATTTCTGCACAATCTAAAGCAGATACAGATACCAAAAAACGTTTTTTTGACACTGCTTTCAAGGAGAATGCAGTCCATATGAGCTTTCAAAGAAGTAATATTTCCCAACTTGAAAAAGAACTCAATATAACTGCTGGGTGTCTGCACAGCTGGCGCCGTATTTTTGAGAAATTTGGAGCAGGATGCTTTTGTGGAAAAGGCCGTACAAGAATAGATCCAGAGCAGCAGAAAATATACGTACTTGAAAGAAAATGTTATGAAGCAGAGCTGCGTCTTGAAATCTTAAAAAAAAGCCTTCCCTATCTTAAAAAAGACTTTCCTGCAATTTTTGAGTTCATTAAAGAAAATGAACAAAAATACACTATATATAAAATGTGCAGAGCCTTGGAAATAAGCGAAAGCAGTTATCGGTTATGGAAAAAACAACCGCTTTCAGACACTAAAAAGCGAATAGTTTTGCTTAAAGAAAAAATAACTTCTCTATTTATAGGCTCCTCTAATCGTTATGGGTGCGTCAAAATTGCCAAAGAATTAACAAACAGCGGAACAAAAATTTCCTATACACAGGTAGGTTTGTACATGAAACAGATGGGACTGCATCCAAAAGCAAAAAGAAAATTCAAAATCACAACAGATTCCAAACATAACTTTTATACTTCTCCTAATGTATTAAATCAGCAGTTTAAAGTAAGCGGTCCCTCCAAGGTATGGGTATCTGACATTACATATATCCAAACCAATAAAAGATTTTTATATCTTACTATTGTAATGGACCTTTATGATAGGAAAATAATAGGATGGAGTCTGAGCAGTACAATGACAGCCCAAAGGACATCGATTGCAGCCTGGGAAATGGCTGTGGGTAATCGCAGCGTTGAGAAAGGACTGATATTCCACTCTGATCGCGGGGTACAGTATGCATGCAGGTCTTTTATCACAAGACTTGACTCTTATAACTGTATTATCCGCAGTATGAGCCGTAAAGAAAATTTCTTGGATAATGCGCATGCGGAGAGTTTCTTCAATACACTAAAAAGAGAGTTGATTTATCGTAATAAATTATTATCAAAAAAAGAGATAAAAACGGCTGTTATTGATTATATTAAAAACTGGTACAACAAAATACGGATACATTCCAGTCTTAATTATAAGACTATTGAAGAATTTAATACCGGCAAATAACTATAGAATGACGGACATATGAAAAATCAGAAAATTTATGACCGCGCTTTTAAAGAGAAGGCAGTTCTGCTGAGTTATGAACGCGGCTGCATTGAAAAGGTCGAAGAAGAACTCGGCATAACAAAGTCTCTTCTGAACAGATGGCGTCAGGATTATAAACAATATGGATCAGGAAGCTTCCCAGGAGCCGGATATCTGCGATTAAGCCCTGAAGACAAAAGAATTTACCTCATCGAAAAAAGAATTGAGAAAGCTGAAAGAGACTCCAGTATCATAATAAAAGCGGCTCCTTATCTTTCCAAAAGCAGACATATGATCTATATTTTCATTCAGGATTTTGAAAAAACATGCGCTGCAAAACAAATCTGCAAAACTCTGGGAGTAGACCAAGGTGCTTACAGCAGATGGAAAAAGCAATATGTCTCAGAGAGAAAAAAAAGAAAACTGGAATTACTGCGGGTAATTGCCGCTATATTTATTGCAATGGAAAAGCGATATGGTTATATGAGAATAGCCGCCGAACTTCAGAAACGCGGTTATACAATATCCAGCTCTACTACGGCTAGATATATGAAAGAATTAGGTCTTTTTGTTTCAATTAAAAAACCTTAAACAAAGAACTAAAACAGCCCGCGGTTCTTTTGTTTCTGCTAAAACCCAATTCATAATCTGCCGCTCATCTAAATCAGCAGCAATTAAAGAATGATCCTCTCTATAAATCCATTTTTCATTTATATCCAAATATCCATTTGAATTTATACATCTAATTCTATTTGTTAAATTTATAGGATCTAAAGCATGCATTCTTAATCCAAGAAGCGGATCATTGTACTCTTTTTAATCATTTATACTTTAAGAATATGAGTTCCATTCTTTTCTACAAATGTGAGTAACTCCTCTATTTTTCTTTTATTAGTACATTTATTAGAGATAGAAATAATATAGCCATTACGTTCCTTTATATAGAGAAATAAAAAATCTTTCGTTAAAATTACCCTTTCTATTCTGCTCCATTGATGAGAAAAACTCCCATAAGGTGAATTTATTCTTATAAACGAACTATTAAAATTGAGTCTGTATTTATGAATGAAACCTTCAAATTTCAATAAT
>NZ_NRQU01000102.1 GCF_004119495.1 Flavobacterium sp. YO12 | reverse complement strand
AGTACATCCGTTAGCATCTGTTACCGTTACTTCGTAAGTTCCAGCGCCAATTCCAGTTAAATCCTGAGAAGTTGCTGCAATTGCATTGGTGTCTTTTTTCCAAGAATAAGTGTATGTTCCAGTTCCGCCAGTTACAGTCAAATCGATAGCTCCAGTTAATTGTCCAAAACATTTCACATCTGTTTTAGAAGTTTCTGTGATAGTAATACCGTCTGTTGGTTGTATAATTGTTATTTGTTTAGTATTACTACATCCTTTTGAATCGGTTACAGTCACGGTATAGGTACCAGCAGCTAAGTTTGTTGCGGTTGCACTAGTTTGAATTGGTGTTGTGTTCCAAGAATATGTATAAGGACCTGTTCCGCCAGAAGCTGTTACAGTAGCAGCTCCAGTTGTAGCTCCTTTACATTTGACATCGACGTGAGATGCCGTAGTTTCAGTAATAACGATATTGGTTTGACTCACAACCACAGGTTTAATGTCTGAGCATCCCGATTGGGTATTAGTTCCTTTGATGTAATAAGTTCCAACAGGAGCTGCAGTTGGTGTGTTATAAGGAATAGTTGCAGCAGAGTCTGTCCAATAAGTATAAGTCAAACCAGTAGTACTTCCTGCAGTAATTGCCGGCAAGGTAAGATTCGAAGTTCCATTAACGCAAACTGGCGCCGGATTGGTGATAACTAATGTATTTGTTGCAAAACTTTTTGCTTTTAAAAATACACCCGCGTCCCATTTTTGGTCAGAGGCATCAGCAATTGCCATTTTTATTTTGTAGTTTTTTCCTGCTGTAACAGCATATGTTGCAGTTAAAACTACTGTTGATCCATCAAATTCCATAGTAGCAGAACCTGGCGGGTTATTTACATAATAAGCGACATTATGATCTGGAAAAGAATTGCCGTCTTCATTTGATCCTGCAGAGTGTATATTATTAATTGTTACTGCGTCACCATTTGGGAGCTGCGCAAGATTTATAGCATTGTTGGTATAAGTTCCAGTAATTCCAAAACCACTTAAGAAAAATCCAAAGGCATCATTAAAAGCAGTATGAACATATTCCAAGTACTCTTCTGATGCAAAAACAAATTTAAATTCAACTAAATTTCCATCAGGAATAAAGTCAAATTCTAATATTGATGCATCATGCATTGTTTTACCAGAAATTGCAGTTAAATCGGGATCGCTGGCATCATTTACCATTTCATCCGTTTTGTTGGTATAGGTATTAGGTCCCATTGCAGAGCTTATTTTTCCTGTAGATAAAAGAATACCTTCATCAATAGGAAATGTCGAGGTTGCCTTACTGTAATACCCTAACTGGCGATCTCCAGCAGTATTTGACCAAGAATGATTATTCCAGGTCCAGCTATTGTTGTTGTTCTTTTTGTAATAACCAAAGCGAACATTACTAATGGTTAAACAGCCTGAGGTCAAAACATTTCGAACTAATTGATCGGCAGTATAGCCATTATAACCTGCTGCTGCATTGGCAACATCTATTGAACCAGCAGCAGCTAATGCACTAATGGCAGCAGTTTTTGCAGTGGTTTTTGATGCGGCCTTGTTTGTAGACAGGGTGTTCCCAATTCGCACAGGAACTTCCTGTGCGGAGACAGTCGAAGAATAGAACACGATACCTAAAATCATTATAAAAATAGATTTTAAATTAATTTTAGGAACATCTCCGTTCTGAGTTCTTTTTTGAAAGGGGAAAATATACTTACAACATTCAATCAATTTTCCCACTTTTTGTAGAGTAGATTTAGTTCTCATATATTAGGATTTTGTTTTTGTGGTTTTTGTAAAATGTTAACACAATCAAAATTATAGTAGAGTTTTTGGATTTGTTTTTTTTTCTCTGTAACTAACCTAAAAACTCGTTTAAGTGCTCTTTTTTTATCAAAAAAGGCATGAAAAAAATATTTTTTTTGCCAAATATTGGTGAATTTAATAGTCATATTTTTTCTCTTTTTGGCTTAAAATCATTTTTTAAACATAGTGTAAATGATTAATAATCAGTTATTTAGTTAAAATTTTACTGATTTGCAAAATATCGACGAACTGTATTGTTTAATAGGTGAAGTACATTTTTTTAGATAAAAATCTAAAGACGGTTTTATAAGTTTTAAAAGTCATGGAATTAATTATTCTTGTTAAAATTTACTTAAAATGTTAACACTAATAAAAAATTGAGAAGGTTTAAAATATCTTTTGTAAATTAGAACTTAAAAAAAATAATGACCTCTTTTTGAGGTTTCAAATCTTCGGCTTATGAAAAATTTAATTTTAATACGTCATGCTAAATCAAGTTGGGAAGCTCCTCTAAAAGATTTTGATCGGCCACTGATGAAGAGAGGAATTATAGATGCGCATGATGTTTCTGCTACTATTTCGAAATATCTTCCAAAAACATATATTATTTGGAGCAGTACTGCGGCACGAGCTTCAGAAACGGCATTAATTTTTGCACAAAACATTTCATATCCTATAGAAAGTATTGTTTATAAAGACGACCTTTATACTTTTGATGATAAACAACTCGAAAAGGTTATTAAATCATGTGATAATAGTTTCGAAAGCGTTATTCTTTTTGGACATAACGAGGCTATTACAAATTTTGTTAATAAATTTGGGGATGTTTTTATAGAAAATGTCCCAACCTCAGGCTTTGTATCTTTACAGTTTGATTCAGAAAGCTGGGATACTATTAATAAAGGCAAAACCCATAAAACAATTTTCCCCAAAGATTTAAAATAAATATAGTGTACGAACAAAAATATATCGATAGAGAAAAAAGCTGGTTAGCGTTTAACGCAAGAGTACTTCAGGAAGCGGGTGATAATACGGTTCCCCTTTTAGACAGATTGCGTTTTGTTGGAATTTTTTCAAACAATTTAGATGAATTTTTTAGAGTTCGTTATGCCGCAATTAGAAGATTAAGTCTCTCTGGAATTTCTGGTGAAAAATACTTAGGCGGAGTTTCGGCACACCAATTAATTAAGGATATTACCGAAATTGTAATTCAACAGCAATCAGAAAGCTTACGTATTCTAGGAAATATTGAAGCTGAACTTGAAACAGAGAATATTTTTATTATAAACGAAGATCAAATTACCAAAAATCAGGAAAGTTTCCTGAAAGACTTTTTTATGCAAAAATTAAGTCCAGAATTGGTAACTATTATATTGAATGATTTGGCAGAATTCCCTGTTTTAAAAGACACTTTAGGATATCTAGCCGTTCGTTTAGAAATGACTAACAATGAAGTTCGTTACGCTGTTATAGAAATTCCAAAAACGATCAACAGATTTGTTGTTCTTCCGTCTGAAGATGAAAAACAGTATGTAATTTTAATTGACGATGTTATTCGTTACAACCTAAAAAACATCTTTAACATATTTGATTATAAAAGTGTTTCAGCACATATGATCAAGATTACTCGTGATGCACAGTTAGATATTGACAGTGATTTGAGTAAAAGTATGCTTGAAAAAATCGCAACATCTGTAAAAGACCGCCGTATAGGCGAGCCAGTTCGTTTTATCTATGATAATTTAATTGAAGATGATACGCTGCAGTTCTTTTTAGATAAGATGAAAATTGTTGAAACAGATAGTATAATTCCTGGCGGAAGATATCATAATCGCCGTGATTATATGAGTTTTCCTAATTTAGGACGCTACGATTTATTATACAAACCAAACGAACCTCTGCCAATTCCAGGTTTAAGCCTTGGCGGAAGCATATTAGAAAAAATTAGTAAAAAAGACTATTTATTACACGCGCCCTATCAGTCATTTTCATATTTAACCAAGTTTTTGCGTGAAGCAGCCTTAGATCCAAAAGTAACTAGTATCAAAATTACTTTATATCGACTGGCAAAGAATTCGCAAATTATTAGTTCATTAATTAATGCGGCTAAAAACGGAAAAAAAGTTGTAGTTCAAATCGAGCTTCAAGCGCGTTTTGATGAAGCAAGCAATATTTCTTATGCAGAGCAAATGCAGACCGAAGGAATTGAACTTATTTTTGGAATAAAAGGTCTTAAAGTACACAGTAAAATATGCGTTATAGAAAGACTTGAAGAAGGAAAAACACGCCGCTACGGATTTATTTCTACAGGAAATTTTAATGAAGCAACGGCAAAAATTTATACAGATGTTACTTTGTTTACCTGTAATCAAGGTATTTTGAAAGATGTTACCAAAATATTCGAATTTTTCGATATAAATTATAGAGTACACAGATACAAACATTTAATAGTATCACCGCATTATACAAGGTCAAAATTTGTAAAACTTATCGATCGTGAAATTCTGCACGCTTTAGCTGGAAGAAAAACACACATTAAGTTAAAAATGAATAGTTTATCTGATTTTAAAATGATCGATAAATTATACGAAGCAAGTAATGCAGGCGTAAAAATTCAGCTGCAGGTAAGAGGAATTTGTTCTCTGATTCCGGGAATTCCAGGAATGAGCGAAAACATTGAAGCTATAAGTATTGTTGATAATTACTTAGAACACTCAAGAGTTTATATTTTTGGAAATGCTGGCCTTAATGAAGTGTATATTTCTTCTGCCGATTTTATGACCCGCAATCTTGACGGAAGAGTAGAAGTAACCTGCCCAATTTATGATCTTGAAATTAAAAAAGAATTAATCGATAACTTTAATATTGCTTGGAAAGGAAACGTTAAAGTAAGATACCATTCTTATAAATTAGACAATAAGTACAAACCCCGAAATCATCATGCATCGTTTAGAGCACAGTTTGAAACCTATAAATATTATCAGAATAAAATTAAAAAGTTCGAAGAAATTCCACAAAAAGTAAATCAATAATAACAAAAACAATTTCAAATCATAAAGTGAGCATGATTAATATAAGGAAATTTGCAGCAATAGATATTGGATCAAATGCCATGAGGCTTCTGATATCGAATGTTGTAGAGCAAGATGGCAAAGAACCGCAGTTTAACAAAAGTTCACTTGTTCGTGTGCCAATTCGTTTGGGACAAGATGCCTTTACAGTAGGTGAAATTTCAGAAGAAAATATAGATCGAATGGTTGATGCGATGAAAGCATTCAATCTTTTGATGAAAGTACATAAAGTAGAACGCTATATGGCGTTTGCAACTTCGGCAATGCGCGAGGCATACAATGCAAAAGAGGTTGTAGCTCTAATTAAGAAAAAAGCCGACATAAAAATCGAGATTATTGATGGTAAAAAAGAAGCTGCTATTATAGCTTCAACAGATTTGCATCATTTACTAAAAACAGATGAAACCTATTTGTTTGTTGATGTTGGAGGTGGAAGTACTGAGTTTACTTTATTCTCTGACGGAAAATTGATTAATTCCAGATCTTTTAAAGCAGGAACCGTTCGTTTATTAAATAATATGGTGCACGATGTAGTTTGGGATGAAATTGAAAAATGGATTAAAACCAATACCGCAGATTACGACGAAGTAACTCTTATAGGTTCTGGTGGAAACATCAATAAGTTGTTTAAAATGTCTGGAAAACAGCAAGAAAAACCGCTTTCCTATATCTATATAAATTCGCAATATGCGTTTTTAAATTCACTTACTTACGAACAACGAATTGCCGAATTAGGATTAAATTCAGATCGTGCCGACGTAATTATTCACGCAACAAGAATTTATCTTAATGCAATGAAATGGAGTGGAGCACGCCAGATATACGTTCCTAAAATTGGACTTTCAGATGGTATTGTAAAAGCAATGTACTACGGAAAAATTTAATTTTTAATATTCTTTTACCGCTAATTTCACGAATTTTCACGAATTGTTTTTTTAGTTTTTATTGAAAAATTAGTGAAAATTAGTGAAATTCGTGGCAAACTTTATACTTTAACTACATGAATAAAACTAGACTCGAAGCCTTTAGTGATGGTGTTTTAGCGATCATTATAACTATTATGATTTTAGAGATTAAGGTACCTCAAGGCCATGAGTTTGCTGACTTGAAGCCTCTTATACCAAAATTTCTAAGTTATATTTTGAGTTTTATTTATGTTGGAATTTACTGGAATAATCATCACTATTTAATTCATGGTTTATCGAAAGTAAACGGAAAAATTCTTTGGAGTAATCTGCATTTACTATTTTGGCTTTCTTTAATTCCAGTTTCAACAGGCTGGATGGGAGAACATAATTTTGAAAAAGCAGCAATGGCTTTGTATGGTATTATTCTGCTGCTTTGCGCGATTTCTTATGTAATCCTACAAAAAACAGTTCTTGATGTTGAGGGGAAAAATTCGGCTTTAGCCAAAGCTTTAGGAAGAGATTTAAAAGGAAAAGCTTCAGCAGTTTTATATGTAATTGGTATCGCAGCTTCCTTTTATAATGTTATTATTTCTGGAGCCGCTTATTTTATAGTTGCGATGTTATGGCTTATTCCAGATAAAAGAATTGAAAGAATTTTTTCTTAAAAGAGTAATTTTAATACTATAAATGAAAGCTGTTTTTCAATCCATTCAGGATTTATCCAATGAAGAATTATCACATTTAGATGATTTAATCACGTTTAGAAAACTCAAAAAAGGAGATTTTTTACTGGAAGAAAATCAGGTTTCTAACGAAATTGTATTTATAGAAAAAGGAATTCTTCGTTCCTTTTTTATGAATCATAAAGGTGATGAAATCACCAATTGTTTTGCTTTTGAAAATGATTTTATGGCGTCATTTGCCAGCTTCATAACACAAGAAAAAGCCGAAGAAAATATTCAAGCATTGGTTGATACAGAACTGCAGGTTTTAGATAGAAATGCATTAGAAAAACTTTATAAATCAAGTTACAACTGGCAGGAAATAGGCAGGAAGTTAACCGAAATGGAGTTTGTAAATCTTCAAAAACGAATGGTTGATTTTCAAAAATTATCTGGTGCAGAACGTTATGAAGCACTTTTTAGAAATCACCAAAAATATCTTCAACTGATTCCGTTACAATATTTAGCATCCTATTTAGGAGTTACACCTAGACATTTAAGCCGAATTAGAAAAGCTGTTTTTTAAGCCGCTCATTTTTTTTATTTGGAGGAAAAGATCGGTCCGAATTTAAATTTGTGTTTAGCTTTTTTTAGGACATTTGTCTAGTAAAAGAAAACGGGCAAAAAGTATTTTTGAAAAAAGAAAAGCATGAAAAAAATACTGATTATAAATGGACATCCAAATCCGGACAGCTTTAATTTTGCCATGGCTGCCGAATATCAAAAAGGCTCATCAGCTTCTGGAGCAGTTGTGGAAACAATTACAATTGCAGCGCTGAATTTTAATCCAAATTTAAAATTCGGATATCAAAAACGAACCGAATTAGAGCCCGATTTATTAGAATCGTGGGAAAAAATTCAAAGAGCCGATCATTTAGTTTGGGTACATCCAGTTTGGTGGGGTGGACTTCCTGCAATTACAAAAGGCTTTATAGATCGATTATTTTTACCTGGAATGGCATTTCAGTATAGAGAAAATTCTGTTTGGTGGGATAAATTATTAAAAGGAAAAACAGCGCATATTATCACAACTCTAGATCAGCCCGGCTGGTACTACAGATTGTTTTTTGGAAGACCAAGTGTGAATCAATTAAAGAAATCTACTTTAGAATTTTGCGGTGTAAAACCAGTAAAAGTAAGTTATATCGGAATAATAAAAACTGCAAAAGAAAGTCAAAGAAAAAAATGGCTTGAAAAAGTTTATAATTTCGGGCTTTTAAATAAATAATGCTGCTAAAGTTAATTGCTGTTTTCTTGTAAAAACAATTTTGCGAAAATTCGCAATGAAAAGAGTATAAAACTATCCAGGTAAATCTAATCCAAATGTTGAACGTAAAAGCTCAATGTTTGGATTTATTTCATGCAAACGATTGTATTTATCTTGATCGTTAAAACTTCTTTTAGTCTCGAGTTTTTCATTTACAATTACTTCAATTGTGATATCGTGATTGTGCAGGTGACCTCTTAAATGCCCTAAAAGCGCATTCATCTGACTTTCGAATTCTAGCTTAGAACCTTCGTTTGGAAGTTCGTAAGTAATGTTGGTTCCATTTAAAACAGGATCGTTGATTAACAAGATCGACTCCATAATCTTCAGGCCTTTTTGACCTAAACGCTCTGCATATTTATTCCATTGCACAAGCATTTCAGTTTCGGTAAACTCTTCAATAGGTAGAATAGATGTGGGTTTAACGTAAGTTTTACCACTTTGCTCTAATTCTTTTTTCTTGCGAATACTAGCCAAAGAAAAGGCAGAAACTTTTGGTTCGCCTCCAGTTTCATTTCTTGGAGTTTCAACTTTAGGAGTTTGAACTTTTGGTGTTTCTGGAATAGCAGTATTTGCAACGACAGAATCAGTATTGACTTTTTCTTCTGTTTTTAAAGTTTCAGTTTGACTTTCGACTTTCGTCCCGATACTTTGGGATGGACTTTGAACTTCAACAATAGAAAAACTTCCGTTTTTATAATAAGTAGGCGGGATTATGTATTGCTCAACTTTTTTTTTCTCCATCAAAGTTGATAGAGGCTAACTGCATCAAGCATAATTCAACTAAAAGACGTTGATTTTGACTCAATTTATATTTTAAATCACAATCATTTGCAATATCAATTCCCTTTAATAAAAATTCTTGAGAGCATTTTTGAGATTGAACACTATACATTTGCTGTGCTTGTTCTCCAACTTCTAATAAAGAAATAGTTGCAGGAGTTTTGCTAACTAACAAGTCTCTAAAATGAGATGCTAAACCAGCAATAAAATGATGCCCGTCAAAACCTTTTGACAGAATATCGTTGTAAGCTATTAAAAGATCTGGGATTTTATTTTCCAGAATCAAATCAGTAATGCTGATGTAAGTTTCGTAATCTAATACGTTTAGATTTTCAGTTACAGCTTGACGTGTTAAGTTTGTTCCGCAATATGAAACCACACGGTCAAAAATAGATAAAGCGTCACGCATTGCGCCATCTGCCTTTTGAGCAATAATGTGCAAAGCATCGTCTTCAAAATTGATTCCTTGACTTTGAGCAACATCTGCTAAATGTTCTTTAGCATCTTTTACTGTAATTCTTTTAAAATCAAATATCTGACAACGAGATAAAATCGTCGGAATGATCTTGTGCTTTTCTGTCGTCGCTAAAATAAAAATAGCATGTTTTGGCGGTTCTTCTAATGTTTTTAGAAAAGCATTAAAAGCAGCCGAAGACAACATATGCACCTCGTCAATAATATAAACTTTGTATTGCCCGGTTTGCGGCGGGATTCGAACCTGATCAATAAGATTACGAATATCATCAACCGAGTTGTTTGAAGCCGCATCCAACTCAAAAACGTTAAATGCAAAATCTTCATTAGGATCATCATATCCAGGCTGATTTATTTTTCGAGCCAAAATACGTGCGCAGGTCGTTTTTCCAACTCCACGAGGTCCTGTGAATAAAAGAGCAGAAGCAAGGTGATTGCTGTCAATAGCATTCAACAAAGTGTTTGTAATGGCTTTTTGTCCCACAACATCCTTAAAGGTCTGCGGGCGATACTTACGAGCCGATACTACAAATTGTTCCATATTCTTTTTATTCGATAGCAAATATAGGCTGAAAATTACCAAATCACAAATATGAAATTCATAAATCTCGGAGAAGATTTTGAGTGGTTTGAATATGAGAAAGTAAGATGTGTAAATTAATAATTTAAAAATTATGATTTATAAAATTGAACGTACATGAAATGAAGTCCCTATTGTGAAAATGCAGATATAATTAAGCTTTTTTCTTGTAAAGTGTCGGCCTCACGGAAATTGTAGAATTGAAATCATCATCAATAATTGTTGGTCAGTTTTGGGAACTAATATTGGAGTATGATTTAGACTAAAAAAATGATCAATTAATTCCGTCTTTTTTAAGTTTTAAAAGCTTACTATTTTGTAATAAATAAAGTACTATTTTTATCTTCAAAAAATACTTACAAAAAGAATTGTTCTTAATGTAAATAAAAAATAATCAGAGTTTTAAAAAGTAAG
>NZ_NRQU01000101.1 GCF_004119495.1 Flavobacterium sp. YO12 | reverse complement strand
AAGCTGAATTTGCTAAAGATTCTGTTCTAAAAGATTTTCAAGATTTTTCTAGACTTGATAATCAGGATCGATGTTATACTTTTTTTTTGAATGTCGTTGAGGGAGGAGAATTGTGTTCTATTACCTTATATTTGAGTATATTGATTCCTTATTACGTAATTAATGTTTTGGTTCATAAAAAACAAATGATCATACCAAGATCTAAAATTGAAGAATTGGAAAAGGAAAATTTAGATCCAAGAAAAATTAAGGATTTGGTTTTAGAAGTAGAAAATATAGTTGAAAAAAAGTTATTTTATTCAAAATTTCCAAATGAAATATTAAACACTAAATTTGAAGATATTAGTTTTCAAGATTCATATTTAGGTGAATTTAAAATGTTTAATGCTTTTTTCAATAATCACATTATTCATCGAGATGAACATGGTAATTAAGAGTTCTTCAATTCTGCTTTTAAAAACTATTGCACCCTAAACTTTTCTCGATATTCAATAGGTTTCATTCCAACCATTTTATAAAATACCTTTCTAAATGCTTTTGGGTCATTATACCCTGTTTTTTCTATAATTTCTGAAATAGAAAGCTGCGTTTGCTCCAGATATTTTTTAGAGCTTTCAACTCGAATGTTTTGCAGATACTCAATTGGCGGAATCCCAGTAACTTGTTTAAAACGGCGCGTCATGTTTCTAGCGCTCGTAGGAATGTCTTTTGTAATTTCTTCTAGCTTTTCTATGCTGTGATATTGACTTTCAATTTTATGTTGTAACATGGCAACCAAAGTATCATTATGCAAATGATTCGGCCTAAAAGTGCTGAAATAACTTTGTTTGTATCGATTTAAATCAATCGAGAAAATTTTAGCAATTTGTACCGCAATTTCATTGCCGCAATATTTCTGAACTAAAAGAATCAGCAAATGAAATGTTGAGGTTGAACCGCCGCTTGTATACAAACTGCCATCAGCAGTTAAAGTTTCTTCTGGTTTTAATTTTACCATCGGAAAAGCTTTTGTAAAAGCACTGCAGGCATCAACATGAGTAGTAGCCAGTTTTTCGTTTAATAATCCTGATGCAGCAAACAGAAATGCTCCTGTGCAAAAGCTCGCCAGCTCAGCTCCAGATTGATGCTGTTTTTTTAACCATGGAATAAAGTTTTTGTTTTTTGCGATCATTCCGCTCATATCATCAGTAGTGAAAGCGGGAATCAAAATCAAATCTAAAACTTTGTTTGAAGTTTCAATCGAGTTGGTTTCATATCCAAACAAAACACCATGATTAATTTGTTCTGCTGATTGAAAAACCATAATGTCAAATGGTTTTTCGGTTTCCTTACTTAATTTATTTGCCGTTTCAAATACTTCTAAAATTGCAGCAATACTCAACAATTTATACTCGTGAGGAACGATTAAACCTACTCTTGTGCTCATGATTCTGTGGTTTTTTGGAAGATTAATGATGTAACAAATGTAAGTAAAATGTCTCAAATGCCCCTAAAGTTGACTTTTATTGTATCCTAAAGCCGATAGTAATATTCTAAATTTGCTTTAAATAATTTGTAACTTTAGATATTATGGAGACAAAAATTTATATAAATCTTGCTGTAAAAGATTTAAAAAGAGCAATTTCATTTTTTAATGAATTGGGGTTTTCTACCAATTTGAAATTTACAAATGAAAAGGGAGCCTGTATTGTTATTGGTAAAAACATAAATGTAATGCTTTTGCTTGAGGAGTTTTATAAAACGTTTACCGATAAACAGATTTGTGATTCAAATACAACCAGCGAAGTTCTTATTTCTATTTCTGTTGAAACACGTAAGGAGGTCGACGAAATAATAGACAAAGCAGTTAAAGCTGGAGGAACAGATTATCAAAAAGCAAGCGATTATGGATGGATGTATCAAAGAACATTTTTAGATTTAGATGGGCATCACTGGGAAGTTTTCTTTATGGATGAAACTCAAATTCCAGAGCAGGTGTAATTTTTAAAAGGAAAAAAATGATCACAGTTCAAAATACAATTAATGCATCTATAGAGAACGTATGGGATTTTTGGATTTTTCCAAAACACATACAAAACTGGAATTATGCTTTTGACAGCTGGCATACGCCTCAAGCAGAAAATGATTTACAGGTAAAAGGTAAATTTAAATATAAAATGGAGGCCAAAGATAAAAGCGCAGGTTTTGATTTTGAAGGTGAATATACCAAAATAGAAAAATTTAGATTAATAGAATATAAGCTTTTAGATAACAGAACAGGAAGCGTTCATTTTGAAGATTATGGCGGCAGGGTAAAAGTAACAGAGGTATTTGAACCCGCAAAAGAAGATTCTGAAAGCATGCAGAAACAATGGTGTCAGGCTGTAATTAACAATTTTAAAAAATATGTAGAAAACATTGAACAACAATAATCTTAAAAAATATAAATAATGATAACAGTACAAAATACAGTCAATGCATCAATAAACAAAGTTTGGGATTTTTGGACTTTGCCGGAACATATTACAAAATGGAGTTTCGCCTCTCCAGATTGGCATACGCCTTATGCCGAAAATGATTTGCAAGAAGGAGGAAAGTTCAAATCGACTATGGCAGCAAAAGATGGGAGTATGAGTTTTGATTTTGAAGGTGAATATACATTGGTGCAGCCAAATAAAAATATTGAATATATAATGTCAGACGGCAGAAAAGTTGAAATTACTTTTAAGGAAACGGAGAATGGTGTAGAAATAATTGAAAGTTTTGACCCAGAAACTCAAAATCCAGAAGAAATGCAGCGCGGCGGGTGGCAGGCCATTTTGGATAACTTTAAAAGATATGTAGAGAACAATTAATTTTTTTAAGGAACAAAGTTGCAGAGAAGCAAAGGTTCAAAGAAAAACTTAGCGTCTTAAAAAATAAGTTTAACGAAAAACATCAAAAAATGACAAAGCAAATATGGCTGAATCTGCCAGTGAAAGAGGTGGCAGTTTCAAAAGCTTTTTTTTCGAAAATAGGATTCTCTTTTAATGAAGAACATGATACGCCAAGTTCGACCTGTATGGTTGTTGGTGAAGGGAAATTTGTGGTAATGCTTTTTGAAGAATCGCTTTTTGCGAGTTTTTCTCAGAACAGTTTAACAGATACAAAATTAAGCTCTGAAGTTTTGATTTCGATTGATGCCGAAAGCAAAGAAGAAGTCGATGAACTAGCCCAAAAAGTGCAGGATGCCGGCGGTACTATTTTTGCTCCGCCCGCTGAAAGTCAAGGTTGGATGTACGGCTTCGGTTTTGCTGATACAGACGGTCATCGATGGAATGTTTTATTTATGGATTTTGCTAAATTATCTTAATTATGGAAACCTTAGAATTTAAAATACGAATTAAAGCTCCAGCCGAAAAGGTTTGGAGTGCTTTATGGGATGAAGAAACGTATAAAAAATGGACTAGTGTTTTTTGCGAAGGATCTCATACTATAAGTGACTGGAACGAAGGGGACAAAATACATTTTATGTCACCAAACGGAGAAGGAATGTATAGTATAATCGAAACAAAAACACCAAACGAATACATGGCTTTTAAGCATATAGGCGAAATAAAAGATTTTAAAGAACAGCCTCTCAATGAAGAAACCAAAAAATGGAGCGGGGCAATGGAAACTTACAGATTAATTCAAGATGATGAATTTACAGATTTGATTGCACAGGTAGATTCTGACGAAAAATTTGTCGATTATTTTAAAGAAGTTTTTCCAAGAGGTTTAGAAGTCGTTAAAGAAATTTCGGAGATATAAATTACAATAACAAAATCAATTAGAACAAAGAATAGTAACAAACAAAAACAAAAAAAATCATGACAACAGTAAATCCTTATTTAGTTTTTAATGGAAATTGCGAAGAAGCATTTCTACATTACAAATCCGTATTTGGCGGAGAATTTCCATACATTGGAAAATTTAAAGACATGCCTGCTGCTGAAGATGGCGGCTGTACTCAAGTTTCAGAAAAAGAAGCCAACCGTATCATGCACGTTTCACTGCCTATTGGGAATACCATCTTAATGGGAAGCGACAGCACTGAACAATCAGGCGATGTGAAATTTGGAGGAAATTTTTCTGTTTCGGTTAATGTCGAAAGTACAGAAGAAGCAGATCGAATTTTTAACGGACTTTCAGAAGGCGGGAACGTTTTTATGCCAATGGATAAAACATTTTGGGGCGCTTATTTCGGAATGTTCACGGACAAATTTGGCATCAATTGGATGGTAAACTTCGACCAAAGGCCAAAATAATTTTTATCACTGTGAATTCACGAATTGTGTAAGCATAGCGCTTAAAAAAATACGAATTCGAAGCTGAAAAAAAATCAAATTTAAATTTTGTTACGTTATTTTAATAGCGGAACATAATTGTTAAATTATTCAAAAAAGCACATTATTATGTGCTTTTTTGCTGTAAAAAAATAACTGTTATTCTTTTTTATCATCAAGAGATTGTCGATTTTTGTCGCTTCGTAAAATCAATTCAGATAACATGGCAATAGAGAATAAAGAAATTATTTTATTAAAAGTTTCAGGACATGATAAACCAGGAGTTACAGCTGGTTTAACAGCGGTATTAGCGGCTTATGATGCTGTTATTCTAGATATTGGGCAAGCCGATATTCATGATACGCTTTCTTTAGGAATTTTGTTTGAGATCGAAGCAGGTTCTACTTCTGGCCCAGTTTTGAAAGATTTGCTGTTTAAAGCTTATGAATTAGAAGTGAAAGTAAAGTTTATTCCAATTTCTCTTGAAGATTACGAAAAGTGGGTAAAAACACAATCTAAACAGCGTTATATCATTAATATTTTAGGAGAAAAATTGGCTGCGTCGCAATTAGCTGCCGTAGCAAAACTTTTGTCCGATCAAAATTTAAATATCGTTTCTATAATAAGATTAACAGGAAGAACTTCTGTTGTCGAAAAAGAAGAATACCCAAGATCTTGTATACAATTATCCCTAACAGGAGATATTGTCGATAAGATTGCCATGACAGCAAGTTTCATGGAAATTTCCAGAACCTTAAACGTAGACATATCTTTTCAAGAAGATAATATTTACAGACGAAACCGTCGTTTAGTTTGCTTTGATATGGATTCAACTTTAATTCAGACTGAAGTTATTGACGAATTGGCAGAGTTGAATGGAGTAGGACCTCAAGTAAGAGCAATCACAGAATCTGCAATGAATGGCGAAATTGATTTCAACGAAAGCTTCAAACAACGTATGGCTTTGTTAGAAGGTTTGAGCGAAGAAGTTTTGCATAATGTTGCTGTAAATTTACCAATTACACAAGGAGCACATCGTTTGATGAAAGCCCTAAAATATTACGGTTATAAAACCGCAATTCTTTCTGGAGGATTTACCTATTTTGGAGATTATCTTCAAAAAGAACTCGGAATCGATTATGTTCATGCCAATCAATTAGAGATTAAAGACGGTAAATTAACCGGTAAATATTTAGGCGATATTGTAGACGGACAAAAGAAAGCGGAATACCTAAAAGCAATTGCCGAAAAAGAAGGCATTCACATCAACCAAACCATTGCGGTTGGAGACGGAGCAAACGATTTACCAATGCTTAATTTAGCTGGTTTAGGAATCGCTTTTCACGCAAAACCTAAAGTAAAAGAAAGCGCTTCAACATCAATTTCAAGTTTAGGACTTGACGGAGTTTTATATCTTTTAGGATACCATGATCGATATATTGATATGATGTAAATAAAACAGTTTGTCATTTCGACTTAAGGAGAAATCACAATCGAAACTCCATAAAGTGAATCGTCAATCTTTGTCGATTATTGTGTGTGATTTCTCCTTACGTCGAAATGACAAATAGAACCTAAATAAAACAAACAAACAAACCTTAGTTTTTCAATAAAAGCTAAGGTTTTTTTATGGGCAAGTCCCTCTGGAACGGATAGTCCTCATGCGACTTAGTGGAATTAATCTTTAAGAGAAAAGACAAGTTTTAAAAAGTATTTTTATCATGAATTGCCTCCTGCTTTAGCTGGAGGTGTATTGATTGGAATAGATTTTTGGCTTTAGCCAAATTAATTAGGCATGTAGAATTTGGCCAAAGCCA
This sequence comes from Flavobacterium sp. YO12, assembly GCF_004119495.1. Lineage (GTDB taxonomy): Bacteria > Bacteroidota > Bacteroidia > Flavobacteriales > Flavobacteriaceae > Flavobacterium. Next base: position 4,013 of record NZ_NRQU01000101.1, on the reverse strand, counting down.
AGAAAAAATGCATTTATACCACTAGCTAAAGCTAGTGGCTATGGAAAAAAAATAGATATTAAAATTCGTGCTAATTAGTGAAATTTGTGGCAAGCCTTAAATCCTACATCTCCTTCAACTGCTCCAAATAATCTCTTTGATTCGAAAGTCTCGGAATCTTATGCTGTCCGCCAAGTTTATCACGTTCCTTTAGCCAGTCATAAAATAAGTTTTCACGAGCTACATTAATCACCAAAGGGTTTAGTGTCATATTATTGTAGCGTTTCGCTTCGTAATCAGAGTTTAAAGTTTGCAGTGTTTCATCCAGCACTTTTTGGAAAAGACCAACATCGGCAGGTTTTTTCTTGAACTCGATCATCCATTCGTGTGCGCCTTTTTCTTTGTCTTGCATAAAAATAGGAGCAACCGTATAATCGATAACTTCAGTATGTGTAATTTGACAGGCTTTTGCAATCGCTTGATCTGTGTTTTCGACCATTAATTCTTCGCCAAAAACATTAATATGATGTTTTGTTCTACCTGTAACTCTTATTCTATAAGGATTTAAAGAAGTAAAACGAACCGTATCGCCAATTAAATAGCGCCATAAACCAGAATTGGTTGTAATAACAATAGCGTAGTTTTTATTCAATTCCACATCAGCTAAACGAATTACCTTTTGATTTGGAGTTCCAAAAGTCTCCATTGGAATAAACTCGTAGAAAATTCCGTAATCGAGCATCAATAATAAATCGCTGGAATTGTTTAAATCCTGAATCGCAAAAAAGCCTTCAGAAGCATTGTAAATTTCGTAATATTTAAAATCTTTACTCGGCAAAATTTTCTTGTATTGTTCTCTGTAAGGAGAGAAACTTACGCCTCCGTGAAAATATACCTCAAGATTCGGCCAAAGTTCTAATAAACTTTGCTTGCCCGTATTTTCTAAAACTTTGTTCATTAAAACCAGCATCCACGAAGGAACTCCTGCAAAACTCGTTACATTTTCGTTTTTCGTTTCATTTATAATCGCAGCGATTTTAGTTTCCCATTCGCTCATTAGCGAAGTTTTACTGCTTGGTGTACTGCTGAATTCTGCCCAAATTGGCATGTTTTCGATCAAAATGGCCGATAAATCTCCAAAGAAAGTATTGTTGTTTTCATAAATCTGAGAACTTCCGCCTAAGCGAAGACTTTTTCCAAGAAACAATTCAGAATCCTCATTATTATTCAAATACAAACAAAGTAAATCTTTGCTCCCTTTATAATGACAATCTTCTAAAGCTTCATTACTAACAGGGATAAATTTACTTTTCGCATTAGTAGTGCCACTCGATTTGGCAAACCATTTAATCGGCGATTCCCAAAAAACACCCTGTTCACCCTGACGTGTGCGTTCAATCAAAGGCTGCAGCTCTTCGTAACTTGAAATAGGAACCCTTTCTGCAAAAGTTTGATAAGAATTTATAGATGCAAAGTCATACTGTCTTCCTACGACTGTATTTTCTGATGCTGTCAATAAATTATGCAAGAGTTCTTCTTGAACTTCATTTGGATATTTTAGAAAAAGTTCTATTTGATGTATCCTTTGTTTCAGGACCCAAGAAGCGAAAGAATTTATAATGGATAAGGGCATGAGTGAATTTTAGATTTTAGATGTTAGTCTTTACAGATTGACGTAAAAAACACGAAACTTAAAATTTGAATATCGACAGACAAATATTAACTTTGCCGTTGTATCAAAAATAGTGTTTTTTGCAAAAAACAATTCTATTTAAGGCAAAGATTCTACTTCAAAAGCCGAACTTCTCAGAACTGAATCTAAAATTTTTAAATCAGCAATCTAAAACCTAAAATTAAATGCAATATCAAGGCGTACTTACAAAAATGCAGACTGAACTAGGAAACCCAATTCAATATTATTTGGTTTTTGAGGACAGTTTTATCAACGTTAATCAGTTATTGAATAAAGAGATTGAGATTAATTTTGCAGGTTATGAATGTTTGAATTGCCATAAAAAGAAAAAAATCTACAGACAGGGTTTTTGTTACGAGTGTTTTTATTCAAGTCCAGCTGTGGGCGACTGGATCATGAGACCAGAATTGAGTACGGCGCATTTAGGAGTTGCTGATCGAGATTTAGAATACGAACAAAAAGTACAATTGCAGCCGCATATTGTTTATTTGGCATTGTCGAGCGAGATAAAAGTAGGAGTAACGCGTAAAACGCAAGTTCCTACCCGATGGATTGATCAAGGAGCAACACAGGCAATTACAATTGTTGAAGTTCCAAATCGTTATTTGGCAGGAATTACTGAGGTTGCATTAAAAGATCATTATGCTGATAAAACAAATTGGAGAAAGATGCTGCAGAGTACCGCAGAATCTTGTGATTTGATTCTTGAAAAAGCAAAAGTAGAAAACCTAATCCCTGCTGAGGTTAAAGATTACTTTTACAGTGAGAAAAATGATGTTTATGAGTTAAACTATCCCGTTTTAAATTACCCATCAAAAGTAGCAAGTTTGAATCTGGATAAAATACCTTCATTTCAAGGAAAACTAATTGGAATTAAAGGTCAATATTTAATTTTTGAAAACGGAACTGTCTTTAATATCCGCGGTTCTGAAGGATATGTGGTCAATATAAACGTCTAGGGAATTTACCTATCTGTCGATTTTTATTGCGTAACTATCTAGTATTTTGTTGTTTATGAAATTAATATTGTATTTTTATGTCTCTTTCCAAAGACATAAAGATGCAAATATTGATACATTTGGTTACAATTTTGTAATAAATGCTTATTGAAAGAATTTATTTTTAGAAAAATAAAGAACCTAGATTTGGAAACAAGTCATTAGAGGTTTTATTCTAAAATTAAGAGCGATTTAATAATTCATAAATTATTCGATACAGATGAGTGTTCTAACAAAAGTAAATCAATACAGGCGCAGTATAATGCGAGGTCTGACTAAAAATATTGGAAAACCAAAGGAAGATCCCGGTTTTGTTTTAGTAGACAAAATGGAGATAAAAAGGGTTTTAGTCTGCAGACCAAATGCCAGATTAGGAAACCTTTTATTGATTACTCCGCTTGTTCAAGAAGTAAGCGAAATGTTTCCAAATTGTAAAGTCGATTTGTTTGTTAAGGGAACTTTAGCTCCGGTAATTTTTGAGAATTATGACTGTATCGATAAAGTTATTGATTTACCCAAAAAGCCATTCAAAAGTTTGTTGAAATACCTAAATGTTTGGATTTCGATAAAAAGACGAAAATACGATATTGCGATCAACGTCGATCAAAATTCTTCTTCAGGACGTTTAGCGGTCCAGTTCTCAAATGCTAAATACAAATTCTTTGGAGATTTATTAGAAGAATCTCAACTTGTAAAAAGCGACTACAATCATATTGCAAAATATCCTGTTTATAATTTCCGATATTATTTAACAAAACTAGGATTTGCAAAAAGCAACAAAATAATAGCTCCAATAGACCTTAAATTATCTTCTTCTGAAATCGCAGAAGGCAAAGAAATTCTAAATGATTTAGTTTCTAATGCCAAAAGAACAATTTGCATATTTACTTATGCAACTGGTGCAAAATGTTTATCTGTAGAGTGGTGGGAATCTTTTTATTCGCAGCTTACCGCAGAATATAAAGACTATAATATTGTTGAAATTCTGCCAGTAGAAAACGTTTCGCAGATTGATTTTAAAGCGCCGACATTTTATAGTAAAGATATTCGCGAAATAGGCTCGGTTATCGCAAATGCAGATTTATTTATTGGCGCTGACAGTGGAATTATGCATTTAGCAAGTGCAGTTCAAACACCTACAATTGGTTTGTTTTCTGTTTCAAACATACAAAAATACGAGCCTTATGACAATTGCAGCGTGGGGATAGACGTCAATTTGTATTCTAAAAAGGATTATATAAAAACCATTAATTCAATTCTAAACAACGGTAAATTAAATATCTTTTCGAAAGCTATTTAAAAACTATAGATCAAAAAAAAGCATCCGTTTAACAGGATGCTTT
>NZ_NRQU01000100.1 GCF_004119495.1 Flavobacterium sp. YO12 | reverse complement strand
ATGCGAAAACGCGGATTTAAATGGATTTTTAAAATTTAAAAAACGTTGATTTTTTGTTCTAATTTAACTGTAAACAGAAAATTATAAACATTGCTCAGGTTTCAACCTTGGGACGCAATATAATCACAATCCGCACCCCAAGGTTAAAACCTTGGACAATGAATAAATAAAATATAAAAATCCGTTTTAATCCGCGTCTTTACGAAGTAAATCCGTAAAATCCGCGTTCAATCAAACATCAAACCATTAAACAAAAAAACATGACCTTAGAAAATATCCAAGCACAGTTACCATACAGCAAACCTTTTCTATTTGTAGATGAATTGCTCCATGTAGACGAAAATAGTGCTATTGGAACTTATACTTTTAAAGAAGATCTAGATTTTTATAAGGGCCATTTTAAAGATAATCCTGTAACTCCAGGAGTAATTCTGACCGAAACAATGGCGCAAATTGGCATGGTCTGTCTAGGTGTTTACCTATTAGGAAATAACTTTAATAAAGATACTGTAATCGCTTTTACATCAGCCGATATGCAATTTTTAAAACCTGTTTATCCAAACGAAAAAGTAACAGTAACTTCTCAAAAAACATTTTTCAGATTTGGAAAATTAAAATGTGATGTAGTAATGACAAACGAAGCCGGGCAAGAAGTCTGCAAAGGCATTTTGGCTGGTATGATTACAAATAGATTATGAGCAAACGAGTTGTAATAACAGGATTAGGCGTTGCTGCTCCAAACGGAGTTGGAATCAGCGAATTTAGCCATGCCATAAAAAACGGAATATCAGGAATTCGGCATGATACTCAGTTGGAAGAACTTCAATTCTCTTGTCAAATAGCAGGAAAACCTGAAATCTCCGAAGAATTAAAAGCTCAGTATTTTACAGAATTGGAACTTCGTGGTTTTAGCAGCACAGGTATTTTGTATGGTATTATTGCAGGTATCGAAGCATGGAAAAATGCAGGATTATCTATAGAGATTAACGATGATCCTGATTGGGACAGCGGAATCATTTTTGGCTCTGGTACATCAGGAATTGATAAATTTCGCGAAAGCATATATAAAATAGATGAACTTCAGGTTCGAAAATTAGGCAGTACTGTTGTGGCTCAAACCATGAATAGCGGTATTAGCGCTTATCTTGGCGGCAAATTAGGGCTCGGTAATCAGATTACCACAAATTCGTCTGCCTGCTCAACAGGAACCGAAGCCATTTTAATGGCATACGATCGTATACAATCTGGACAGGTCAAACGCATACTAGCAGGAAGTACGGGCGATAGCGGACCTTATATTTGGGGAGGCTTTGATGCACTTCGCGTTTGCAGTTCAAAATACAACGATAATCCTGAGAATGGTTCACGACCAATGAGTGCCACAGCTGCAGGGTTTGTGCCTGCAAGTGGTGCAGGTGCATTAGTAATTGAAGATTTAGAAAGTGCCTTAGAACGTGGCGCGACTATTTATGCTGAGATATTAGGCGGAAATGTAAACTCAGGCGGTCAACGCGGTAACGGAAGTATGACAGCTCCCAACAGCACAGCTGTACAACGCTGCATTACCGACGCAATTAGTAATTCCGGAATTTCTGCAACTGATATTGATGCCGTCAACGGACATCTTACCGCAACCACAAAAGACAGTCTTGAAATTGAAAACTGGACTATTGCATTAAACAGAAAAGGAAAAGATTTTCCGTATATCAATTCCTTAAAAAGCATGACTGGGCATTGCTTAAGTGCCGCGGGAAGTATCGAAAGTATTGCCGCAATATTACAAATTCATGAAGGCTTTATATTTGGAAATATCAATTGCGATGATCTTCATTCCGAAATTACTGCATTGATTGATCCATCTAAAATACCTTTAAAAACAATCGAAATTAGTCCAACTATAATTGCCAAAGCCAGTTTTGGTTTCGGTGACGTAAATGCCTGCATTATCTTTAAGAAATTTAAAAAATAAAGCTATGAACAAAGAAGAACTTATCGCTAAACTAAAATTGATAATAAAACCATACACAACTAATACCGAAGCGTATGACAACCTTAATGAAAATAGCGATTTCATTAACGATCTAAATATCAATTCGGCTAACTTGGTAGATATTGTACTGGATATTGAAGAAAATTTTGATGTAGTAATTGATAATACTGATATGGAACGTATGCTCAATGTAAAAGCTGCCGTAGAAATCATAGAAACTAAGTTATCCGAAAAATGATTGGTAATGATGTCATAGATATACTGCAATCGAGACAGGAAAGTAATTGGCAACGCAAGGGATTTGTACAAAAACTATTTACACTAGACGAACAATTGCTTATTTCAAATGCACCAAATCCTGAAATTATGGTTTGGCTGCTTTGGAGCATGAAAGAAGCGGCTTATAAAATTTATAACCGACAAACCAAAATAAGGGAATACATCCCGCAAAACCTCGTTTGTTCGATCACATCTCAAAACCAGAATACTGCTACAGGAATTGTTACTTGTTTTGATACTGTTTACTACACCAAAACAACGCTGTCTAAAGACCATATCCATACTATTGCAGTCAATATTTTAGACAATCTAAATGATGTAACAGAAATCGAAAGAAAGTCTATTCTAAAAGATAAAAACGGTATCCCCTACTTACTCACTTCTCAAAATGCTATTCAGAACGTATCAATAAGTCATCACGGGCGATTTGAAAAAGTGGTGACTATTCTGCAAATTACCCCAGCGGGGTAAAATATCTATAGAATTTTAATAAGACAAATAAAAAAAGCTCCATAGGAGAGGAATATATTTAGATTCTGAAAAAATATTGCTCCTATGGAGTTTTGTATTGTGAAGATCATTTATCTCCTTGAAAATTTAGAATCATTCTATCAGTTTTTATCTGGTTATCAAACGCTTTTTGAAGTAACTTCATAATGAAATAACAACAGGTGCACTAATGGAAGCTGAAAATCATTATATCAACCGAAGCGGCTGGCTTAGAGCAGCTGTTTTAGGTGCAAACGACGGAATTTTATCTACAACCAGTTTAGTTATTGGTGTTGCTGCCGCAACTACCACACGAGAGCCTATTTTACTCGCCGCAGTAGCAGGTTTGGTTGCGGGAGCACTTTCTATGGCAGCAGGAGAATATGTGTCTGTAAGCTCACAATCTGATGTTGAAGCAGCTGATTTAAAAAGAGAAAGTCATGCTCTGAAAACCATGCCCGAAATTGAACTTGAAGAACTCACGGATATTTATGTACAAAGAGGATTAAGTAGACCTTTAGCACAACAAGTTGCTTTGGAACTAACCGCTTATGATGCTCTCGAAGCTCACGCCAGAGATGAGCTGGGAATAAACGAAATCACACAGGCAAATCCATTAATGGCTGCTTTTGCATCGGCAGTTTCCTTTATTGTTGGTGGATTATTACCCGTTTTGGTAGCCGCATTTGCTCCCATATCCAGCATGGTATTTTATCAATATGCTTTTTCGATACTGTTTCTTGCTTTTTCAGGAGTTTTGGCCGCTAAAGCAGGAGGTTCAAACATATTAAAAGCAGTACTTCGTATTTGTATTTGGGGAACATTTGCAATGGTAATGTCGGCACTTGTAGGATATATTTTTGGTGTTCAGACTACTTAAAAGAAAAGAGCAGCCCAAATCAGGACTGCCCTCTTACCAACAATTAACTAAATAATTCTTTTAATCGATATCAATCTTTTTGACTTTATGACTTTCAAACTTTCGACTTACTTATTCATCTCCACCATTCATAAAAGTCATTAAAAGTGTGTAAGCATTCTTAATCACAATTTTGGATGATTTATCAATAGTCGAAGATTTAATTTGACGGAAACCATCAGTCGTAGTTCCGGGTTCTACTGCAACCATTTTGTATTGATTATTTCCGCTTAAAGCGAAAACAAAAAACTTGCCCTGCCATCTTACCACAGCATCTTCTGGAACTGTAATCGCTTTCTCGTTTTCAAATTCCGCTTCAGCATTAATAAAAAGCCCCGGAATTAGTGCATTATCATATTGATTTACTTTACAAATAACTTCCGCCGCACGATCATCATTAAGACTGCGGTTGATATACGCAATCTTTGCAGAGAATCTCTTCGAAGGATTAGCATTCGTAAAAGCACTTACCGTTTGTCCTGTCGAAAGTAAATGAACATCTTTTTCAAAAGCATTCATTACCAATACAATATCGCTCATTTCCATCAATTCAAAAAGCATATCTGTTGGGGCAATATATTTCCCGACATTTACATTAATCTTAGACACAACACCATTTATAGGCGAAACAATCGAAACCGTTTTACTGATATTTGACGCTGAAAGTGTTTTGACATTAATTCCTAATAAAGATAATTTTTGTGCCAATGACGACATATAAATACGCTGCGTCTGCATTTCTGTAGCTGTTTGTTCATACAATTTATCACTGCTTGCCTTCTTCGCATTTAGTTCTTTTTGTCGGTCGTACTCGCTTTTAGCCAATTGAAATTTTTCTTTCGCCGTAAGGTAATCCTGTTGCAGTTGTATGTATTGCATATCCTCGACAACGGCTAATAATTGCCCTTTTCGAACATGCATTCCTGCCATTAAATCTGTTTTTTTTATATAGCCGCCAAGCGGAATACTAACCGAAACGACACTTTTTGGCGGAACGGTTACAGTTCCCTGAAGTTGTAATATTCCTTTTACTGTTCTTTCTTCCGGATTTCCCACAACAAGTCCTGCATTTTTAATCTGTTCGCTGCTTAACTGAATGGTATTTTCCTGTTTTTGTACTGTTTCCCTCTCTTGATTCTTTTTATCACTGTTACAAGAAACCAGCAATAAAAGACCAAAAACCGCGATGATATATGTTTTCATTTTATTATAAATTAGTGAGAGTTTGAAGATTTATGATCGCTTTATTGTAATCGTTAATCCTGTCGAGATATTCATTTTTAATGGTAATTGCCTGATTTACGACCAAAACCCATTGCAAATAATCAATATCTCCATTTTCCAGTTGGCTGTTTGCCGCATCAATAATAACAGTCGCATTTTTAAGTCCTTCATTCTCATAATAATTAAGGCTTTCTTTATACTTTTCGGCTTCACTAACCGCATTGGCGATTTCAGTTGTCATTTCAACTTTTACCGATTCTGCCATCATTTTGTAATTTTCGTATTCTATTTTTGCCGCTTTATTGCGCGCGGATTGACTCGAAAAGAATAACGGAATCGATAGTCCCAGATTCACATAACTAAACCTGTGACTCTTATCATAATAAACTTCCTGACCTGCAGCACTGGTTTGTGTACCAATAATGCTTAGATTATTATATCCTACTGTAATATCCGGCATTAGTTTAGCCTGTTCCGCTTTCCATTTCCATTTTGCCGCTTCTGCTTCATGATTTGAAAGTTGAATTTGCGGAAGTTCAGCTGTATTTATTTTTTCATTTAATGAAATAGCAAAATCATGTTTGATGTTTACCGAAATAGGAACATGCACTACACTATCTTGCAAAATTGTATTAAAAGATTTCAGTGTAATCGCAATATCTTTATTGACCATCGTAAGCTGATTGGTATAAAACTGCCTTGCCGATTGCGAAGCACTTTTTTCTAATACATTGGTTTCTCCTGCTTTATAACGTAAATCGGATTTCTGTTCCATTAATCGGTAAATAGAATCGGCGTAAGCCAATAACTCCTTTTTACTGTTGAGCCAGATATAGTAATAAAACAAGCTTCTCACATTCGATTTAATCTGTTGCGAAGTCAATTGTGAAGCTGCTTTGGCAACATTATAATTTTCCTGTAACGCTTTTTTCTGATTACTGTATAAAGTAGGAAAAGCAAAAGTCTGACTCACACCAAAACGAGAATCATTAACACCGCTGTTAAACTGACCATAATCAGCATCTAAAGCTAATTTTGGAATATCATACCCTGATTTTTGCAATTGTTCTTTGGACTTTTCGTTAAGATGAGCCGATTTAATTCTTCTGTTATGCTGAAGCGCAATCGACAAAGATTCGTCGAGAGAAACAGGCTTTTGCTGCGATTGCACTGAAGCTGTTACCAATAAAGCGACAAGTAATAAAGTCACTTTATCCATTTTATTTTTTTTGATTTTTTTCGAAAATACTTTAGTGTGATACGTCATTAAATAAATAGCAGGAAGTACAAAAAGTGTCAGCAAAGTTGCTGTTATCAATCCGCCAATAACTACTGTTGCTAATGGGCGCTGTACCTCTGCTCCTGCTCCGTTACTTAGAGCCATTGGCAGAAACCCTAAAGAAGCTACCGCTGCCGTCATTAATACTGGACGTAATCTGTTTTTGGTTCCTGTAATAATGATTTGGAATGGATCTGTAATTTCATCCTGTTTCTGTATTCGGTTAAATTCAGATATTAAAACAATTCCGTTTAAAACTGCTACACCAAAAAGCGCAATAAAACCAACACCCGCCGAAATGCTGAAAGGCATATCACGCAGCGCCAATCCAAAAACACCACCAATTGCCGATAACGGAATGGCTGTAAAAATGATAATTCCTTCTTTAAACGATCTGAAAGCAAAATACAATAAAGCCAAAATCATAAACAAAGCTGCTGGAACCGCAACTCCCAAACGTGATTTTGCCTGTTGCAAATTCTCGAAAGTTCCGCCATACGTAACATAATATCCAGGATCAAATTTGATCTGGCTGTTGACTTTTTTCTGCAATTCTTCCACGATAGATTCTACATCACGACCTCTTACATTAAAACCAACGATAATTCTTCGTTTAGCATCTTCACGCTGAATTTGGTTAGGTCCTTCAACCTCTTTTACAGAAGCCACTTGATACAACGGAATCTGCATTCCGGAACGGGTTGAGATTAAAAGATTTCTAACATCCGAAATGTCTTTTCGTCCGCTCGCTTCCACTCTTACCACCATATCAAAACGCTTTTCGCCTTCGTAAATACTTCCGGCTACAGCACCTGCAAATGCAGCATTTACAGTTTGATTAATATCGGAAACATAAATACCGTATTTCGCCATTTCTGCCCAGTCATAATCAATTACAATTTGAGGCATTCCGGTTACTTTCTCGACATACAAATCTGTTGCGCCTTCGACCGTTTTACTGATTGAACCTAATTTCTCCGCATATTCGGCAAGCTTGTTTAAATCTTCTCCGTAAATTTTACAAACTAAATCCTGTTTGGCTCCCGTCATTAATTCATTAAAACGCATTTGCACGGGAAACTGAAAACCTGTTGTAACTCCCGGAGCTGTTTGTTTTACAGTTTCGGTCATTTTATCTGCCAGTTCCGGAAACGAAGAAGCACTTGTCCATTCTGATTTATCTTTTAGTACAATAATCATATCTCCGCCCTCAATAGGCATTGGATCTGTTGGAATCTCGGCACTACCAATTCTCGAAACTACTTTTTCAACTTCAGGATATTCTTTTTTAAGTGTATTCGAAATTTTCTGAATGGTTTCTGTTGTTGTCGAAAGGTTAGTTCCTAACAACAATCGGGTTTCTACCGCGAAATCGCCTTCTTCTAATTGTGGAATAAACTCTCCTCCCATTCGGCTAAAAAGCAGCAAAGCAATTCCAAATAAAACAAAAGCCGAGATGACGATTCCTTTTTTCATCTTTAAAGCTTTGGTCAGCCAATTTTCATAAAGTCCTTCCAATTTTGTCATAATTCGGTCAGAAAGATTGGGTTTATGACTAACCTTTTTACTGATGAACAAAGCGCTGACCATTGGCACATAGGTAAGCGACAGAATGAAAGCTCCCAAAATGGCAAACGCTACAGTTTGCGCCATTGGTTTGAACATTTTACCTTCAATTCCTTCCAGTGATAATATTGGGAGATAAACAATCAGAATAATGATTTGCCCAAATACCGCTGCATTCATCATACGTCCGGCTGAACTCGTAACTTCTTTGTCCATTTCTTCCTGCGAAATGGTATCGATTCCTTTGTATTTTTTGGCACTATGAATATGATGCAAAATCGCTTCAACAATAATCACGGCGCCATCGACAATTAAACCAAAATCGAGCGCACCTAGACTCATCAAATTTCCGCTTACGCCAAAAGTGTTCATCATAATAATGGCAAACAGCATGGCTAACGGAATAACAGAAGCTACGATAAATCCCGCTCGTAAATTTCCTAGAAAAAGTACCAGAACTAAAACAACAATCAAAGCTCCTTCGATTAAGTTTTTTTCAACCGTGCCAATGGCATTGTCGACCATTTTAGTACGATCTAAAAAAGGCTCAATTTTTAGACCTTTTGGCAGAATCTTTTCGATTTCTGCAACACGTTTTTTTACATTAACGATAACATTATTGGCATTTTCGTCTTTCAGCATCATCACAATTCCACCCACAGATTCGCCAATATCATCTGTTGTTAAAGCACCGTAACGTATCGCCGAGGACATTTTTACCTCGGCAATATCTTTGATTAAAATTGGAGTTCCTGCCTGAGTATTTTTGACAATAATATTTTGAATGTCTTTAATATTTCGCTTTAGTCCAACACTTCGGATATACAATACAGTTGGTCCTTTTTCGATATAAGCTCCACCTGTATTTTCGTTATTACTGCTTAAGGCAGTAAAAACTTCTTTTATAGTCAGGTTTTGTGCTTTTAATCTCGACGGATTTACGGCAATTTCGTATTGTTTCAACTTTCCGCCAAAAGTAGCCACATCAGCAATTCCAGGTGTTCCCAAAAGTTGTCTTCGAATTGTCCAGTCCTGAATGGTACGCAAATCTTCGAGAGAATATTTGGTTTCGTAACCGGGCTGCGGTTTTAAAACATATTGGTAAATTTCGCCCAAACCTGTTGTTGCGGGAGCCATTTCGGGAATACTGGCATTCTCTGCAATTTCTACTTTTTGCAAACGTTCTGCCACCTGCTGACGTGCCCAATACACATCGGTATCATCGGCAAAAACAATGGTTACCAACGAAAGTCCAAAACGGGAAATGCTGCGGCTTTCTTTTAACTGCGGAATGTTACTGATCGCCTGTTCAATCGGAAAAGTAATTAAACGTTCTACATCTTCTGCCCCCAGAGATGGAGCGGTTGTAATAATCTGAACCTGATTGTTGGTAATGTCAGGAACGGCATCAATTGGTAAACGGGTCACTTCAAACACACCGTAGATAATCCACAGCAAGGTGAAAACCCCAATTACCAGTTTATTTTTAACTGAAAATTGAATGATCTTATTGAGCATGATTTGATTTAATTTTTTAGAAATAATAATGTCATGGTCAAAACATCAAAATGTCTTAACCACAATAAAATCTTAGAAATTAAATTATGCCAAAGGAGGTCTGAATACTGCAAACAATGCAGGATTAGAATATAAGTTTGAAGTAAACGGAATTATGCCAGACTCTGAAAAATCGGCATTAAAAGGAATATCAAAAATGTGTTTTTCTGCGGGAACAAATACAAGCTGAAACGAAGCGCTAGAAATATGCTTAAAAGGAAGCTGCATATCGCGGTCAGAATCATTATCGTTGATGTCTTCTCCCCAATAATGCATTTCTAGAAAATCAATAAAACTTACATTGTGTCTTTGCTGATGTTCATTGTAATGTTCAATCAATATGGGCAATTTATAAAACTGCTGAAAGAACCCAATATTGGATACAATGAGAAAGATGAATATGTAGACTATGATTTTTCGCACCACACAAATTTAGGCTATGTAATAAAATAATCCTTAACCTTAAGTAAGATCTAAGAAAGTTTTACCATTTTATAAGAATTCACTAATAGAAATTTAATTTATACCAGCATAATTTGTAAAATTATAAAATATTATCAATTTTGAAATATTTTTTTGTAGTTGTTATAATACATTAATCTCTTTTTTGCTTTGGGTTTACCTATTCTGTTCTAAATCAAATTGGAAAAAAAATCTAATACTCAGAATCTTAAATAGTGTTTGAATAATTTATTTCTGAACCTAAAATTAATTTTATATTCGCATTTATAAAACCAATGAAACATTACACAATAACGGATTGTTTATCTTCAAAACTAAAATAAAAATACTACCACAACCCAAAAAAAACTATGACCCACAAATC
>NZ_NRQU01000099.1 GCF_004119495.1 Flavobacterium sp. YO12 | reverse complement strand
AATCGCTGGAACAAACGGAGCTGATGGAAAAGATGGAGCAGTTGGACCGCAAGGTTTGCAAGGTATTGCTGGAACTAACGGAGCTGATGGAAAAGACGGAGTTGACGGAGCAGTTGGACCGCAAGGATTACAAGGTATTGCAGGAGTAAAAGGAGACAAAGGAGATATTGGAGCAACTGGTGCTGCAGGTGTAAAAGGAGATAAAGGAGATGTAGGTGCAGTTGGACCACAAGGTTTGCAAGGTATCGCTGGAGTAAAAGGAGACAAAGGAGATATTGGAGCAACTGGTGCTGCAGGTGCAAAAGGAGATAAGGGAGATGCAGGTGCAACAGGAGCACAAGGTTTGCAAGGTATCGCTGGAGTAAAAGGTGACAAAGGAGACATTGGAGCAACTGGTGCTACAGGTGCGAAAGGTGATAAAGGTGATGCTGGAGCAACTGGAGCGACAGGCGCAAGAGGTTTAACTGGAGCACAAGGACTAATTGGGTTAACTGGAGCAACAGGACCAAAAGGAGATGCAGGAAATCCAGCGCCAGTTTATACCGCTGGTGCAGGAATAGCAGTTGATAATACAAAACATATCATTTCTGCTTTATACACTACAAATTTGTGGAACGCTAACCAATTGCAAGGTCACCCTATAAGTACTACGGTACCAACAGGAAATCAAGTTTTAGCTTGGAATGGAAGTAACTGGGGACCTGCGAACATACGGCTTTTGGAACCTTGGCGAGTAGCGGGTACAACAAATGAAGCAACTTCAAATACCCAGAATATTTACCAAATGGGTAGAATAGGTATTGGGACTAATAATCCAAGTAAAGAATTGAGTGTTGTAGGTAATGCGGTAATTTCTAAATCACTACAAATAGATAGTGAAGAGGCAGGTAACGGAACAACCAGAACAGGTTTATATTTTGGTACTACTACTAGTGGTGAAGGAATTACATCAAATAGAACAACAACAAATGGAAACCAATGGGGATTAGACTTTTGGACTAATAATGCAAAACGTATGTCTATTGCTAGTAATGGTAATGTTGGTATTGGAAAACTGGATCCAGGTCAAAAACTAGATGTTGTAGGTACTATTAGAAGTAATGTGATGCACATTAATAATGGGCTTTCAACAGGAAATTATAACAATCCAGCGGAACTTAATTTTATTAGAAGTGCTGCAAATGACAGATGGATCTTAGGAGCCTCACTTAACGGAAGAGGTAACGATATTTTTGAACTAGTTCATATAAATGGTAGTAACCTCTTTACTAATAGAGTTTTTGTTTACGACAGAGTAAGCAGCAGTTTTGCAATAAATCAGATGAATGCTAATACTTCATTTAGATTTTATGTAAATGGTGCAGCGGGAGGAACAACAACTTGGTCGCAATCATCAGACAGAAGATTTAAAAAAGACATTGCTCCAATCACAAATGCATTAGATAAAATAATGAAAATTGATGGGGTAGGTTACAACTGGAAAGCAGATGAATTTAAAGAAATGAGTTTTGATCAAAGACATCAGTTAGGAGTAATTGCTCAGGATATTGAAAAAGTGTTGCCAGAAGCTGTTACAGTTGATGACAAAGGATACTACTCTGTTTCTTATACTACAATTATACCAGTATTGGTAGAAGCGGTAAAAGAGCAACAAAATGAAATCTTGTCACTTCAAAAAAATCAAAAAGAGCAGCAAGAAGAATTAAATGCACTTAAAAAATTAATGCAAGAAATTATAGCAAAAAAATAAGTAAATGGGAGTACAGTCTTTAGTAAAGACTGTACTCTTTTTATAAGTTTAAAATCAGTCGTTTTATTAAACTACTGATTTTAAACACAAAACCACTTGGTTTACCCGATTTTACAAGAACAAAAATACCTTAATATGGTGTTTTTTGGACGTTTTTAGGCTCCTGATTTTCGTCACTTTGTAATATAAATATCGGGCTTTACAACTGCCGAAAGGGAGTATCGACAAAAGCCTGCATTCATTTCTAATCTGCTTACAGGCATTAAATTGAATTTTTATGAAAAATAGATTTCCATTTATTAAAAATATAACGACACTTATTTTGGTCGTTTTTCCCCCAGTCTTTAGTGTACAGGCACAATTATTAAATCCTGATCAAATTAAAGTCACTTCTGGAACTTTAGTTTCGGTACATTTTGATTTTAAAAATGCTGCCACAGGAGAATTTATTAATGACGGACAGGTGCATATTTTCAATCATTGGACCAATGATGGTAAGGTAAGTTTTACACCTTCGCAACAAGGAACTACTTATTTTACAGGACAAGAAGAACAAATTATAGATGGAGAAATACCTTCAACTGTTGTTTACTCTCGTTTTAAAAATGTTACGTTCAACAATTCTTATGCATCGACTCCATTTTTACTAGCGACAGATATTTCTGTTTCAGGTAATTCTAATTTTCAAAGAGGAATAATTGATGCTGATAGTTACAACGGAAAAGTAATTTTCGAAAGTAATGCAACACATTCCAATACAAGTAACAACAGTTTTGTTGACGGCAGAGTTACTAAAATAGGAACGGCAGCATTTGAATTTCCTGTTGGAGATGCAAATTATTATCGTCCATCTATACACGGAAACTCAGGTGATAATTCAGATGCATATACGGCACATTATTTTTTACAAAACTCAGATGCTAATTATCCTCACAGCAGCAAACAAGATAATATTCAATTAATCAATGATAAAGAATATTGGGAAATAACAAAAGATAATGGTCTTACCGATATTGTACTTACACTAACCTTAAATCCAGATACAACGCCATCTTTTATCTATCAGGAAATGGCAGGGACTGCAATTCAAATTGTAAGATGGGATACTGCCGAAAAAAAATGGATTTCTGAAGGCGGAGTTACAGATGAAGCACAGAGAATGGTAACCGCCAAAGTTTCTGGTTACGGCATTTTTACACTAGCCAGAGTAACTAAGGCTCCTGAAGAACTAGACGATTTAATTGTTTACAATGCGTTGTCACCAAATGGCGATAATAAAAATGATTTTTTCCATATAAAAGGCATTGATAAATATCCTGACAATAGTCTTGAAATCTATAATCGATGGGGAGTTTTGGTTTATCAAACCCAAGGTTATAATGAAAGCGATCGTGTTTTTAAAGGATTCTCAGATGGGCGTGCAACAGTTAACCGAGGCGCGGGTTTGCCAACAGGAACCTATTTCTACATCTTAAAATATAAAACAGAAACGAAAGTCAAAGAAAAATCAGGTTATCTGTATGTAAATCAGGATAATTAAAAAACAAGTTTACGAATAGCGGAGCCATAAAGAAGGCATTAAACAAACCTTACCAATCTATGATTCCGAATTTACTCTTAAATAAATGATTAAAATGAATATGAAAAAGATACTATCAATAATAATTCTTTTGCTCGCTTTTAATTATACAAGCGCACAGCAAGATTCGCAGTATACACAATACATGTACAATCCTAGTATTGTCAATCCTGCCTATGCAGGTTCTCGAGATGTAATGAGCATTTTTGCACTTTATCGCTCGCAATGGGTTGGGCTGGAAGGAGCGCCTCAAACAGGAACGTTCTCGATGCATACGCCTATCGAAAATTCGAAAGTAGGTTTAGGAGTGTCCCTTTTTAATGATAAGATTGGCCCATCTAACGAAACAAATCTAGCAGTAGATATGTCATACACTATTGATGTTTCTTATCAATACAAACTAGCTTTTGGAGTAAAAGGAAATGCCAATTTAATAAATATAGATTATACAAGATTGGATATTTATGATCCTTCTGATCCAAGATTCCAGGAGAATATAGCCAATAAATTTTCGCCAAACGTTGGGGCGGGAGTGTATTTATATTCAGATAATACTTATGTAGGACTTTCTGCTCCAGCATTATTGCAAACCAAACACTTTGATGGATCTGTAAACTACGATGGATCTTCTACATTTTTTGCCAGAGAGCAAGTTCATTATTACCTAATGGCGGGACATGTTTTTGATTTAGATTATAATCTAAAATTCAAACCATCAACAATGGTAAAAATGACAGAAGGAGCTCCCTTACAAGTCGATTTATCAGCCAATTTTTTATTCAACGAAAAATTTACAGCCGGTGTTGCCTATCGTTGGAGTGCTGCATTGAGCGCATTAGTTGGTTTTCAGGTAAGCGACGGACTATTTATAGGTTATGCTTATGATGCCGAAACAACAAAATTAGCCAACTATAATTCAGGATCACACGAGATTTTTCTTCGATTTGAGTTGTTTAAGAAATTCGATAAGATTACTTCACCAAGATTCTTCTAAACAAATACTATTATGAAACTAAAAATACGACTAAGCGCCTTAATCATAATCTTCGGATGGGGAAGTTATGCTCAAAACAATAAAATAAAAAAAGACTGAAAAACAGTATGAGCAGCTAGCCTATATTGATGCTATCAAGATTTATGAAAATGTAGCTGAAAAAGGGTATAAATCAGCCGATTTATTTCAGAAATTAGGAAATGCTTATTATTTCAATGCCGAATTACCACAGGCAAATAATTGGTACGCTGAACTTTTTTCGCTCAATCAAATGGTAGATCCAGAGTACTATTATCGTTATTCACAAACGTTAAAATCTGTGGGAGATTACGCTGCGGCTAATAAAATGTTAGATGCATTTAATGTAAAAAACGGTAACGATTCAAGGGCAAAATTATACGAATCAAACAAAGATTATTATGCAGTAATTCAAGAAAATTCAGGACGTTTTACTATACATAATCTTGAAATAAACTCTGAATTATCAGATTACGGAACATCGTTTTTTAAGAATCAAATTGTATTTGCAAGTTCGCGCGAACGACAAGGGACTACAAAGCGCATTCAGAAATGGAACAATCAGGCTTTTTCTACTTTGTATACAGCCAAAATAGATGCAAATGGTAACTTAGAAAAACAGCAGCCTTTTTCTAGTACTATCGATTCTAAATTTAATGAGGCAACACCAGTTTTTACAAAAGACGGTCAAACTGTATATTTTACCAGAAACAATTACAATAACGGAAAAAAGGGAAAGATACAGAAGGTAAAATTTTGCTCAAGCTGTATAAAGCCACTCTGGAAAATGGTAAATGGGTAAATGTAAAAGAGCTTCCTTTTAACAGCGATGATTTTAGTACAGCACATCCCGCATTGAGTCCAGATGAGAAAACATTGTACTTTGCTTCTAACAGACCAGGAACTATAGGAGAATCAGATATTTATAAAGTTGCAATTTATGGAAATGATCGTTACGGAAATCCTGAAAATCTCGGTAATACTATAAATACAGAGGGCAAAGAAACCTTTCCGTTTATATCTGCCGAAAATGAACTTTATTTTTCTTCTAACGGGCATCCGGGATTAGGAGGTTTAGATGTTTTTGTTTCCAAAATGAATCCAAACGGAAGTTTTGAAAAACCAAATAATGTAGGGATGCCAATAAATGGTGCAATGGATGATTTTGCCTTTGTTATCAATACCAATACTAACACTGGATATTTTTCTTCTAATCGTGAAGGAGGGAAGGGATATGATGATATATACAGTTTTACCGAAACTAGAAAACTATTAAATACACAGTCAATAGACGGAACTGTTCTCGACAAGGAAACTCAGGGATTTTTGGCTGGAGCCAAAGTTTTAGTACTGGATGAGCAGATGAATGTGGTAAAAGAGCTTTCGACTGATGACAAAGGAAAGTTTAGTTATGACAAAGCCGAATCTGGAAAAACATATTATATAAGAGTTTCAAAAGACGAATATCGTACTGAAGAACAAAAGCAGTATATATCATCAGAAAACGGAAAAATAGAGGCAAAGATTGCTCTAGAAAAGAACATCAAAAAACTAACTCCGGGAACAGATTTAGCCAAAGTTTTTGCCATTGAGAGAATTTATTTCGATTTAGATAAATCTGATATCCGCCCAGACGCAGCTTTGGATATAAGTAAAATTATAGCAGTTTTAAATCAGCACCCTACTATGAAACTGCAAATTACTTCGCATACAGACAGTCGTGCTTCTAAATCGTACAACCTTATGTTATCGCAAAAAAGAGCACAGGCAACTATGGATTTTATGGTAAAATCCGGTATTGCCAAAAACAGATTAACCGCCAAAGGATATGGGGAAAGTGAGCTGGTTAATAAATGTGCCGATGGCGTAGCATGTTCTGAAGAAGAGCATCAACAAAACAGAAGAAGTCAGTTTATAATTACTGCCATGTAAGTCTGAAAAAAAACAAGAAGCTATTTTATCACATAAAATAAAGCTCATTCTTTTTATCGATTAAAGAAGGGTAAGTGATGCTTCTATTAAATAAAAAAAAATGAAAAATATAAAATTACTAATATCCTTTTTTGTCTTTCTGCCATTAATTACTGCCGCGCAAGGGCTCGATTTTACAACAGTAGCTACACCTGTGTTCTGTGTAAATGACGGTTCAATTACCGTGACAGTTTCCAATGAAGTTGGACACGTACAATACGAATTGGTAAATTATTCAGGAATAACAGTAAGATCCGTAATAGGAATTCCGCAAGATAATCCTGTTTTTCTAAACTTAGCCCCGGGTACTTATACCGTTGGCGTGTATGATGACAATAATGGTACAACTCCTATTACAAAACAGGTTGTTGTACCTAATAACGGACCAGAAAAAACATTAACGATAAGTAACGTTTTTTCTACTCGATTGGCTTATTGCGGTACAGATTCAGATCCTGGGGCATTAATGTGGGTTATACCAAATGGCGGTGCAGCGCCCTATACCGTTACAGTATTAGACACTAATGATGTTGTAGTAAGAGAAGCTGTTTCTAGTGGAAGTCAAAGTTTCCCTGCTATGCCAGCTGGAACCTATAAAATTAGGGTAAAAGATAATTGTGGAACTGTGGTAAACAGTAATAGTCCTTTTGTTATTGCGCCAAATATTGTTTATGATTTTACCGTTTCTACACCTACGAATTGGTATTGGCCTGGTGCCATACAAGTTACGCACGACAGCACAGGATCTATATGTGATCCTGTAAGCGATGCTTATTATGATTTTAGTTATGCAGGCGGGATTGGGATTCCTGTAATTACAGGTAACGATGTTTATCCGATAAGTCTGGCACCTGGAATTACACCAATGTATGCGGTAGAATATGATGGTATAAAAACGGCCTACATGACTCGCGATGAACTTAGAACATACAAACACCCTCTGCCAACAGATATAAACTCATGGAAACCAATGACTTTATGGGTGAGTAATTGCGGAGTTGAAAAATCCACAGTTTACAATTTACCCTCAAGAAGAAATGATTTTTTACCTAAACCCATTGAAAATGGAGCGATAACATTTTATGTGGCCGATGATGCTGCAAATACACTCTGTGCTCCAACAGGATATGTTACGTTATCAAGATTCTCATTATTGTCAGGTTTTTGCGATCCTCTTACTTTGACTATTACCGAAAAAAATGGGGCAGAACTTCCACAACAATATACCATAACAAGTGCAAATCAAAATGATTTTCAAGCCCAGTTAGCCCTTGGAAATACTTATATTTTAAAATTTACTGATGCAAATGGAAGCGAATTAAATAGGTTTTCTTATATAAATATAACAAGAGGACAAAGAGTAAATTTGAATTCAAGAAGTGAAATATTTATTGATCCTGTAAACTTCCGACCTGCAAATCAGGATGAATTATCTGTTGAATTAGGTAGTATGGCCGATTTTAAAAATTTCGGCAGAAGCCAAATTGGTATCAGAGATTACGCTCTGCCAAAGCCATATACGGTGGCTATTACAGGTCCGAACGGATTTTATATGGAAAAAATAGTTGTTAAATCGGACAGCTTTGTTGGTACATTATTGTCAGATAATCTAGTTTTAGGTGATTATTCTGTTCGTGTAACATCTGCAGCGACATGCTATGATAAAACGTTTCCTATTACACTCGATCGAGTAATTGATAGTATTTCGGTTACCTCTACCATTACACCTGATCCAGTAGCCTGCGATCGTTATATAAAAACATTCGAATACAAAATTAATAATAGAGGAATATTAAGACCATACCCAACTAATGCTTTCGAAGATGTATTTAAAGCACCCCAACTAGGATTTAAGGTAATTGATGGACCGGCAGGTTATACCCACACCAATGCTATTGTATTTAATAGTGCTTATAGCTGGGGAATGTCATCTACGCCAGAAGTTACAGCGACTTTTAGAGGTGATATTACGGGGCTTTATAAAATAAACCTAGTCGATTATTATACTCCAACAAATGTAATTGGGGGACCATGGGAATTAAATGTTAAGTCAGAATTTCCAGTATTTGATATGAATGGTTCTGGAGGCGCAATTTGTACAGGAGCCACAACAGGTACCTTAAGTGTTGTGGTAAAAAATGCCACGTCACCAGTTTATTACTTAAAAAAAGCTTCTGATGCTAATTATCCAGCTACAGGACAGAGTTCATCCGATTTTCCTAATCTTACAGCAGGAGATTATATGGTAAAGGTTGAAACAGCTTGTTATCCGACAGCATTAGAGACTAATTTTAAAATGGATTATATAAGCAACATAGGAAATATAATTCAGGGAACTAATGATTTATGTGATTCAGATGCATTGAATTTATCTCTTAAATCAATAGGACCAATAACAGCTGCCGAATGGAAACTACCCGACGGAACAACTCAAACAGGAAGTACTTTGGTAATTAGTAATCCACAAGCAGGACAATATTCAGTAAAAGTAACAACTCGTTCTGGTTGTGTTGTTACAGATGTGATAGAGGTAAAACTAAAAAACAGGGCAGTTCTTGCAGATGTTTTAGCAACAGACAAAACTATTTGTTCAGGGGAAACAACTACGTTGCAAGCCACAAGTACTACAATTACAAATCCTTTATTTACATGGTATAGTGATGCTGGTTTGACCAATGTTTTAAGTACAGGTGCCGATTATAATACACCTGTATTAACAGCAAATACAACCTATTATGTTACGGTACAAAATGCCGATATTTGCGAAAGCATTCCAGCTGAAGCCAGAGCAGTAGCAGTAACGCTTAATCCTTCTGCAACAGCAACAGATATTACTGCCGATGCAGTAGATACTTGTTTTGATGATACTGCAACACTAAATGCAGATAGTACAACTATCACTAATCCTATTTTTACTTGGTATAGTGATGCTGATTTAACTGATGTTTTAGGCGTTGGAGCTAGTTTTACAACACCAGAATTAACAACCGATAAAAGCTATTATGTTACTGTAAAAGGAGATAATGTCTGCGAAAATTTACCAGGTACAGCCAAAGAAGTACATGTAACAGTTCACCCTGCTTTGGTAGTAACGCCGCCAACACCGCAAATAACAGGTAATCAATGTGTTTTTCCAGAAATTAATTTTGATAGTAATTCTGCAGGAACTTTATATGTTTGGAGCGTCGATGATTGGACTATTGGTCTGGAAGATAATTGGATTTCAAGTCCTAATATGCCTTCTTTTACAGCGATTAACACAGGAACACAACCTGTAACGGCAACGGTAACCGTACACCCTATTGGTACTTATTGTGGTGCAGGATCGTTTACTTTTACCATTACTGTAAATCCTGATATAGTGCTGACTAAACCAGCCGATATAAAGGTTTGTAACGATAATATCGTTTCAGAAATTAATTTTGATAGTAACATAACAGGGACTACATATAGCTGGACAAACGATAATCCGAGAATTGGTTTAGCAACTGTTGGTACAGGAAATATACCTGCATTTACAGCAAGCAATACAGGCGATTCATCTGAAATTGCTACTATAACAGTAACACCAACTGCATCAGGCTGTTCAGGTACTCCAGTTGTATTTACTATTGAAGTAAATCCAGCAGGAGCAATGAATAAAATTGCAGACCAAAATATTTGTATCGGAGAAACAACAATACTAACTGCAAGTAGTGCTACAGTAATTAATCCTGTATTTACTTGGTACAGCGATGCTGCCTTAACAAATGTTTTGGCTGTTGATGCAGCTTATAATGCAAATCCTTTAGTTACAACTACATATTATGTAACAGTTAAAGGAGAGAATGCATGCGAAACAACTACAGGAATGCCAGTAGTGGTAAGAGTTTCTGATGCAGGAACACCAACAGGAAGTGCAGCACAAGAGTTTTGTTCAGCATCAAATGCTTTGGTTTCTGATTTAGTTACAAACGAAAGTAATGTAACTTGGTATGATGCCGCAAATGGCGGAAATGTAATTTCGGCAGGAACAGCACTTGTAAACAG
>NZ_NRQU01000098.1 GCF_004119495.1 Flavobacterium sp. YO12 | reverse complement strand
AAAGGTGATACGGGAGCGCAAGGTCCACAAGGAGCAACAGGAAATAGCGGAAAAGGAATTACAACGACAGTTGATAACGGAAATGGAACGTTTACTATTACCTATACTGACGGTACAACTTTTACCACTTCTAATTTAACAGGACCAAAAGGTGCAACTGGAACAACTGGAGCAACAGGGCCACAAGGAA
Source organism: Flavobacterium sp. YO12 (assembly GCF_004119495.1). Taxonomy (GTDB): domain Bacteria; phylum Bacteroidota; class Bacteroidia; order Flavobacteriales; family Flavobacteriaceae; genus Flavobacterium. Next base: position 10,454 of record NZ_NRQU01000098.1, on the reverse strand, counting down.
TTGCAGGAGCAAAAGGAGATACAGGAGCGCAAGGTCCACAAGGAGCAACAGGAACAGTTGGAGCAAAAGGTGATACTGGAGCAACAGGACCACAAGGAGTAGCAGGAACAGCGGGGGCAAAAGGTGATACTGGAGCAACAGGACCGCAAGGAGTAGCAGGAACTGCTGGAGCAAAAGGAGATACGGGAGCGCAAGGTCCTCAAGGAATTGCAGGAGTTAAAGGAGATACAGGAGCAACTGGAGCAGCTGGTCAAGGAGGTGTTACAAATGCAGGAAATAATATTTCAATAACTGGATCTGGAACTGCATCAGCCCCTTACGTTATAAATGCAGTTATACCAGCAACTACTCATACATTATCAAATCAAACCAATACAATTACATCAGTAGTAAATGGTGTTAGTGTTACGGCACCTGCAGTAAATACAGTTGCAAACGCATTAAGCGGTGCTAAATTGACAACGACAGTAAACGGAATACCTGCAACAGCTTTAGATTTAACCCCAGCAATAACCAGCGCAATTACTGCCGATAATGGTTTAACAATTACTACTGGTAATACACAGTTAGGAGGAGCATTAATAAAACCAACTACGGTTACTACTACAACTGCTAATACATTAGCAATTGGTGGTTTGCAAACGGGTAACAATACTAATATTTTTAACGGAAGTTCATATACATCAACAGCAGATCGTATTGTTGTTGCTGATCCTTCAACAGGTGTTTTGAAACAAGTAAAAGCAGCGATGCCAAAGTTCTTTTATGCACCTTCTGTTGTCGTGCCAACGCATAACGCATCTGGGGTTGTATTATCAGGTACACAGACTTTGAACATATATACTTTTTATTCACAACAGTTTGGGTTCAGTGCTTCTGCTGGACAGGCTCGAAGTAATTCATCTTCGTCACTGCCTGTTTTAGCACCTGCAGATTTAGATTATTTTGTGACTTATTTTGATACTAATGTATTTAATACAGTTACGGTTTCAGCAGCAGGAGTTATCAGTTATACAGTTAAATCTACAGCTGTTCCTACAGAAGCTTCATTTATGAATATTGTATTTAAAGTAAGAGACTAATGTTTTTGAAACGTACTATTATGAAAAATACATTTTTAAAAGGGTATAGTAAACTGACAGTTTTTTTGCTTCTAGCAGCTGTTCAAACAGTAAGCGCACAGGTGTATGGTGATTTCCCGTATACACAGAGCTTTAATTCGGCGACAAAGCCTGCCGAAATAATTTTGCCAACTGGAGCTACTGCAAATGCTGCGGTATTTACAACTACTGGATTAGAGTTGACACCAGCAACCAATTCAAAATTTGGAGCAATTATCATTGATAATAAAAAATTTAACAGTGCAGTTGGTATTAAAATTTCATTTGAGTATGCAATTTATGGAGGAACTGGAGCAGATGGTATAAGCGTATTTTTATTTGATGCTGCTGTTACTCCAACAATTGGAACAAATGGACGTGGAATGGGATATTCTTATTTAAGAGCCAATGATTCCTATTCAGGCAATAGACGTGAAGGACTTTCTGGAGCTTATTTAGGTATTGCTTTAGATTCTTACGGAAATTTTAAAGGAGATCCATTTCAGGGTGATGCTAGGCTGAATGGAGTTTCAGCTCCATCAGGAGGCTGGGCAAATTCAGGAAGCAGTCATGTTACTTTAAGAGGTGCTAGAGGAGGTGCTTTGGATAATAAAGGAAGAGGAGCAGGTTATACAGGTTATCCTGTGCTTACAACCCAAAGTACACTAACTCCAGCAGGGACATCAAACGGAGGTGCGAAGCTAAATATCTTAGGGTCATACGATTACAATAGCGGTGATCCGGATAATTTTAATATTCGATCTGGAGCCTATACCACAGATCCTAACAATGTAAATTATCGAAAAGCATTTATTGAACTTGTTCCCAATGCGTCTGGCGGTTATAACATTACAGTAAAAATACAGCATCAAAATACAGTTAGAACTATAATCAATAATTATTGGTACAAGCAATCTATACTTTATACCGAAAATTCAAATCCAGAAAACTCGGACTATAATACTTCTTTAAATGAAGGAGCAGCTACAACTCATACTTTAAATACTGCTATTCCTAATAGTTTTAAAATTGGTTTCGGAGCTTCAACAGGAGGTTTAAATGATATACATAAAATATGGGGCTTAGAAGTAGTTTTACCCTATGCCGCAGAAGCAGTTGCTGATAATGCAACAATATGCAAAAATAATCCAGTAACTATAAATCCATACGCTAATGATGTTGCCTATACTGGACCCACTTATGCAATACCTACAGCATCTTCAAGTAATATTGATTACAGTCAATTTAGATTTCTTAATGCTGATGGTACTACTGCGGCAAATCCGTTTTCGATTACGACAACAGAAGGAACTTTTACCTATGATTCAGCTTCTGGAATAGTGACATTCAATCCCGTTAAAGGATTTACAGGTAAGGCCGAAGTATCCTATAATATAAAAGGTAAAACATATCCGGCTGGAACATTTCAGCCTTATGGAGATGAAGGGTTTAGATCTAAGAAAGCTGTGATAAGTGTTACAGTATCAAAATGTCAGGTAATTACAAATCCAATGCTTCCTTCAAAAAGCAATGCTAAATACTAAAAGCGTTATTTCTTTAAGTTAAATCTAAAAAATTTCGATAAAACAGTAAGTCAATAAATAGAACTTATGAAATCAAGAATTCAAAATATTTTTTTAACCCTCTTATTATTTCTCGGTGGAATAATAACAGCGCAGACCGTAAATGTTGGAGAGTTGTTTATTACATCTGGCACAACTATGTCTACAGTAGGAGCAATGGATAACAAAAGTTCAGGAAATCTGTTTAATGATGGAGAATTTATCTTGTACAGTCATTACAATAATGACGGACTGGTAAGTTTTTCTTCAGGATCACATTCAGGAATAACACGAATGATTGGATCGACAGGATTTCAGCAGATTTCGGGAACTATGCCTATGCAGTGGAATGATGCTGAATTTAAAAACAATAGTATTCAGCCCGCTTTTCATTTGTCAAACGAAGTGAGTATTTCTGGTACGGCTAATTTTCAGCAAGGAATTATTAATGACGATGAATACAGAGGATTGTTAGTTTTCGAGAATAAATCTAAACATATTAACGTGAACGATAACAGTCATGTTGACGGTAAAGTGCAAAAAGTAGGTCAAGAAGATTTTACTTATCCAATTGGCGATAAAAATAAATACCGATTTGCAGGTATCTCGGCACCAAAGGAAATATTGAGCAGTTTTACTGGCAAATATTTCTTCGAAGATTCTAATGCATTATATCCGCACAGTCAAAAAGCAAAGGAAATAGTACTTATCAATAATCAAGAATATTGGACTTTGGATAAAACTGCTGGAAACTCAGATGTAATGCTGACTTTAAGCTGGGATGAATCATCGACTACGCCGGCAGACGTTCTCGTGTCACCACAAAGTTCAATACATATAGTAAGATGGGATGAAGCTCAAAACCGCTGGATTGATGAGGGCGGAGTTGTAGATAGTGATAAAAAAACGGTTACTACTCCTGTAAATGTTTCTGGATATAACGTGTTTACTACAGCAAGAGTTGATGACGGAATTGTTTTGCCTTGCAGTACTTTGACAGTTTATAATGCTGTTTCGCCTGATGGAGATGGAAAAAACGAATATTTTAAAATTGGAGGACTGACAGAATGTTCTGCAGACAATACCGTTGAAATTTATAATCGCTGGGGAATAAAAGTATATGACACCGTAAATTATGATTCTAATGGAAATGTTTTTAGAGGCTATTCAGAAGGAAGAACAACCATATCAAAAAATGAAATGCTGCCAACAGGAACCTATTTTTACATTATAAACATTAAATATTCTGGAACTTCACCTCAAGTATTAAAAAAATCAGGGTACCTGTACTTAACTAGAAATTAATTTGTTGAGGTACATTTTAAACAGCTTTAAATTATTAAAGATAAAAGCATGAGAATAAAATTTTATACAGTGGTTATTATGTTAACTGGTTTTTTTTGCTGTGCGCAGCAAGACGCTCAGTTTACACAATATATGTACAATACCATAAGTATTAACCCCGCATATGCAGGATCAAGAGGAGCATTGAGTGTTTTTGGTTTATATAGAACACAATGGGTAGGTCTTGACGGTGCTCCAGAAACGAGCAGTTTTTCGGTCAATTCGCCAATTAGCAATAGTAATTTAGGAATTGGAGTTTCGCTTGTTAATGACAAAATTGGACCAACAAACGAGAATAATTTCTCAACAGATTTATCGTATTCAATTCAAACATCAGCAAATTTTAAATTGTCATTTGGTATCAAAGGAACAGTTAATTTGTTTAATTTAGATATTAATAAATTGAACATTGAAGACCAAGGAGATCCGCAATTTCAAGATTTAAGAAATAAAATTTCTCCAAACGTCGGAGCTGGAGTTTATTGGCATTCAGACAAAGCCTATGTTGGTTTATCAGTGCCAAATTTTATAGAAACCAATCGTTACGATGATAATGATGTGGCGATTTATAAAGATAGAATCAACTATTATTTAATGGGAGGATATGTATTTGATTTAGATAAATATCAATACATCAAATTCAAACCTGCGGTATTAGTAAAAATGGTAGAAGGAGCGCCTTTGCAAGTAGATCTTTCAGCTAATTTTATGTTCAACGACAAATTTGTTGTAGGAGCAGCATACAGATGGAGTGCAGCATTGAGCGCAATGGCAGGATTTCAGGTTTCAGATGGACTTTATATAGGATATGCCTATGACCATGAAACAACAAAATTGCAAAATTATAATTCAGGATCGCATGAAATATTTCTGAGATACGAGTTCTTTAAAAACTATGGTAAAATTACAACCCCACGTTTCTTTTAATCCTACATTAACAATGAAAAATTTTATACTTGTTTACGCCTTACTAATTGTTTTTTCATTTAATAGTTATTCCCAGCAAAACCAGACAGTTTCTGCTGATAAAGACTATAACAATTATGCCTATATAGATGCCATTAAAACCTACGAAAGAATTGCTGATAAAGGATTCAAATCTGAGGATATGTTCAAGAAATTAGGTAATTCTTTTTATTTCAATTCAGAGTTTGAGAAAGCAGCCAAATGGTACGAGGAATTATTTGCTATGAAAAGCGAAGTAGAACCAGAGTATTATTATCGTTATGCACAATCATTAAAAGCAGCTGGAAATGATAAAAAAGCAAATGAAATATTAGACTTGTTTGCTCAAAAATCAAAGAAAGATACAAGAGCTGAGCGCTATTTAAAAGATAAAAATTATTTAGCAGAAATTAAAGCCAATTCAGGAAGATATAAAATTGAAGACGCAGGAGTAAACAGTAAGTACTCAGATTACGGAACTTCATTTTATCAAAATAAAATAGTGTTCACATCAGCCAGAGATACTGGGAATTTTGCACAGCGAATTCACAAATGGACGGGCGAGCATTTTACAAATCTTTATCAAGCTGATATTGATGCCGATTTCAATCCAAATAAACCCGAAAAGATAAAATCTAAAATCAATTCTAAATTCAACGAAGCGACGCCTGTTTTTACAAAAGACGGAAAAACGGTTTATTTTACAAGAAACAATTTTATTGACGGCAAAAAAGGAAAAGATGGTAATAAAACTACTCTAATTAAAATATACAAAGCAACTTTTGAAAATAATAAATGGACGAACATTATTGAACTTCCATTTAATAGTGATACTTATAGTACCGCACATCCAGCATTAAGTCCTGATGAAAAAACCTTGTATTTTGCATCTGATATGCCGGGAACATTTGGACAGTCAGATATTTATAAAGTGAGTATTAATGGAAGCGGTGGTTTTGGTTCTCCAGAAAATTTAGGTAAAACCATTAATACTGAAGGAAAAGAAACTTTTCCATTTATAACAGCTGATAACGAAATTTATTTTGCTTCTGATGGTCATCCAGGACTTGGAGGTTTAGATGTATTTGTTGGTAAAATAAGCGGGAATGAAATAACAAATATTAAAAATGTAGGTGCTGATATTAATTCTCCTAACGATGATTTTGCATTTGTTATTGATACTAAGTCCAGAAGAGGTTTTTTCTCTTCGAATAAAGACGGCGGACAAGGTTCTGATGATATTTATAAGTTTTTAGAAACGCGCAAATTAGATTGTATTCAGGAGTTAAACGGTATTATTACAGATACGCAGACAGGAATTATTTTATCTGGTGCCAAAGTCTCATTGTATGATAATATGCAGGTGCTGAAAAGTACTGTTATTTCAGATTTAAATGGATTTTACAGTTTTTCTGTTGAATGTGGAAAAACCTATAATGTAAGAGTTGAAAAAGCAGATTATGCAACTAAAGAAGTTCGTACATCGATTGGAACAGAAACAGGAAAAACGTATTTGCCAATTTCACTGGATAAAGTTACATGTCAGGTTGCAGTAGGAGATGATTTAGGGAAATGTTTTGATATTAAAATGATTTATTTTGATTTGGATGGATCAGATATTCGTCCAGAAGCGGTCTTGGATTTGGTGAAAATTTTAGATGTTTTAAATCAGTATCCAACAATGAAAATAGATATTCGTTCGCATACAGACAGCCGTCAAACAGCCGTATACAATGAAAGACTTTCTGACAGAAGAGCCAAATCGACAATTAAATGGCTGGTAAAAAATGGTATTTCACCAAACAGATTAACAGGTAAAGGTTATGGTGAAACTCAACTTGTAAATGAATGTTCTGATGGTGTAAAATGTACCGAAGAACAGCATCAAATGAATAGAAGAAGTGAATTTATTATCACGAAACTTTAAAATATAAATCAATTATTTTTTTTAAAACTAGATAAACAAGAGAAGAATGAGCCGAAAAACCATATCAATAATTAGTTACTTAACTCTTGTAGGATGGGTAATTTCTTTTCTTGTTTATCATAATGGAGGAAGATCTTCATTTGCACAATATCATCTAAAACAGTCCTTTGGATTAGGAGTTTTGAGTGCAGTTTTAGGCAGCATATTTTTTCCAATCTTTTCAATTAATCCTGTAATTTCAACTTTCTTTACCATCTTAAGCTTTGGTGTATTAATTGTTTTAATAGCGGGGATTATTAATGCTGTCAACCAAAAAAGAAAACCAATACCACTAATCGGATCTATGTTTGTTGATCGATTTAACTTTATCAAATATTAAATTTTCTATTCTTTGTTTTTAAAAGAATACAGTACAATACTTTTATCAGATTATCTCGTTGTTTACAAAATGTTTCCTTAAAATGGTTAGTGAATAAAAGTCTTATTTTGAGGTTTTTATGTCTTATTGTGGAGGTGTTTAATTTTGAAGTGAAATACTTTTGTCTTTGTTTATCAAGATTATATAAATCAAAAAAGAAAAACAAATACAAAACCTAAAATGAAACATTGATGAGCTGTAATCAGCTCAGTTTAGGGAGTATTAATTGTAAAGAAATTGACAATGGAAAAGATACAAGTTTTGGTGCGAGACGATAAAGGATTGTTTTTAAAAATGTTTAAAAATAATTTTGCAGATGAATTTAAATTTACCCAAGATTCATTTTTGATTAGTAAAAAGCCAAAATCTCAAGGGCTTAACAGATCAATATTTGTAGTTTACAGTCGTCAAGAATTAATTGAATTTTTGAAACTTGAAAAGAAAGGAACAATTGCTTTAGTCTGTTTATTTGATAAGTTATTGTATGCTAATATTGCTGTTCTAGAAGAAATTAACAATTTGATAGCGCTAAGCGGTTACCAAACAAAAAGAGGAATTGTTAATGACTTGAAGGTATATCTTAAAACTGCTGTTCAATCAAAAAGTGATACCATTCAATCTAAAGTTTTGAATGTAGATACAAAACAAATACAGTCAAATGATTTATATAAAACAGTGTTGTATTTTGTATAACAAACCCAATGTGCATAATTTTTTAAACACATATTCTCGATAGAGATTCACACTGCCCAAAAAAAGACATTCCACTTAATCAAAAAGCACAGAGCACGTCTAAATGAAAAAAATACAAAAAGGAGCTTCTAAAATTGAAGCTCCTTTTTTGTAAAAACTTATTGATTTGTTAAAGATGAATATTGATTGTATTTCCGTCTTTAATCCGTTTGGTAAATACTATTTTTTTTCCATTAGAGATAGTTACTTTCAATTTCTCATTCACTCTTTCAACAGTAATATCAAAATCTTTTTCAAAAGCATGTATTTGACGCAGTTTCATTACGGGCCAAGATTTAGGAAGTCTTGGCGTAAAATCGAAACTGTTTAAACCAGTAGGACGAATGCCAAATAATCCCTCCGTAAAAATTCTACAGTATAAACCGCTTTCCGCAGAAAGATGTCGCTGATCTCCTTCAGGATAAGCCTCTACAGGATACGGAACATGATCGCCTAATAAGCGACGGTTCGAGTAATAATGTAAAAAATTCAATGCCTTCTCCGTTTCTCCCGCAGCCAATACGCCTCTTAAAGCATATAAAGTCGAGCGGTCCCAAAATATTTTATCACCTGCAATACTGGCTAGACCATCTTTTGTCCATAATCTTGAAGAAAACAAAGCATCTATAGTTCCCTCTTTTCGATCATAAATTCCCATTGTGAGAGGAGTACAAATCCAAGCTCTTAAAACATCATTTTCTTTGTAGTATTTATAGGTTTCGAAGCCTTCTACTTTTCCTCCAAAATACTTTTCAATAGCTGTTTTTAAATTTTCAGCTTCAGCTTTATATTTTTTCAGTTGGGTTTTGTCTTTTCCTAAAGCTTCACCTAAATAAACAGCAGAGTTAAGAGCATCATAATATAAAGATGAGGTGTTAAGATTGGCTTTTCCTGCCGGAAGACGCCCTTCGAGTTCATCAGAATCAGAAGTTACAACTCCATCAGAATTAAGTTTTCTATGGCAATACTCTAAACACCACTCAATCAATGGCCATAATTGTTTGGCTTCATTTTTATTTCCTCGAGAAAGAGCATAACGTGCCGCACCGTAAGAAATCATTGCGCCATCACCTCGGTCGCCTGCACCATTCCAAATATCCGTTCCTTCGGCAACAATCGAACTTGGGATAGGTTTGTATTCCTTATTCATGAATTTGGCAAATTGCAAATAAGCGTTTAATGATGCCTGATTACCATACTCATATCCTAAAAACGGAAAGAATGGCCCAATATATTCAGCTTGATCGTTTGCCCAAATAGCCGCATAATAAGATTCTCCTCCAGGACCGTGCATAGGCCCGCCTTTAGTTTCAAAAATACTTTCAGAAGCTCTAATTTTGGCAAAAGCAAATTCTGTATTCAAAACTTCATCAGGCGTTTCTAATATGAGTTTATGCCAAAATTCATGTATTAATTTTAAACGTTTCTCTTTTTCTTCTTCAATGTTTACCACTGGAGTTGGCTCGTTTGTTTTACCTGCCGAATAGAAAACAGTGAAACGAATTGTTTCGTTTGGCTGAAGATTAAAATTTCCGTGATTAAAAAGATCGACATGTAAATTATAACTGCCTTCCGTTCCTTTTGCTGGATTTGACGTATAAACGGCATTTGATTTTGGAATTTCTACAATGCAAGATTTTTCAGAAATGTTTTTAAGGGTATAAATTTCACAATATCCTGATAAAGTTGTCGATGGGAAAAACTGTCTGGTTAATTCAAGAGTAGTACCTGCTTTACTCTTAACCAGTAATGTCCCGTTCAATGTTAGCGAAATTACTTTTTCAGCAGCAATGGGTTTGTAATTTACCGTCACCAAATCAAAGGCATCTTGCGCAAACTGACGCGTAAAACTAGCATGGGTATTATTTGGAATTGTTCTCAGCATTGGCCAAACCAAACTGCGGGTAGCATGAAACGTACCATCTGCCGCTACACCATATCGTAATACGCAGGAGATTTTTTTACCGCTCATTTCAATGTGGTCTTTGTGCGGAATATTGTTCTTTATCTGCCAAGAAATAGATCCGTCTTTATCAATCTGCCAGCGGCGCTCTTCTTGCGAAAAGAGTGTACTGGAAAAAAAGCAAAGTGCAGCTGCGACAAATAGAAAATGCTTTCGGGTTTTGGCAAATAATATCTTCATTGTATTTATTTTTTAATTTTCATGAGGGGCAAAAGGCCATTTTTCAGGTTGTTTATCTTATGTTTCTGTTTAGTAGAAAGAAATAAAATTGAAAATCAAAATTAGAAAGGTTTCTTTGTTTTTTCGTACCAGTACCAACTAGTTTGTTTGTGATATGTCTAAAATAGTATCATGATCTGATAGAATATGAAAAGAAAACGGATAATATATGAATACAAGTCATACAACGAGGAGCTGTCGGTAATAAAAGGAATTTGCGTATTATTTTAAGATTGAAAATATT
>NZ_NRQU01000097.1 GCF_004119495.1 Flavobacterium sp. YO12 | reverse complement strand
AATAAAAATAACATAATTAAAATTGATATATAAAAAACAGCAATTTAGAAATTGACAAAAACTAAAAAAAGACAAATTATAATTTTCCTTAAAAAAGACAATCTTCAATTTTAAAAAATAATTTCTACTCAAAAAGAACGCAAAAAAACATAAAACAAAATCAAAAATTAAAATAAAGACTTCTGTTTTACTATTTTTAAAAATAGGATAATTTACATGGAAGAATTTTAAAAATCGCTTAAAATTAATATATTAAAGTCATTTTTAATTTATAAAACTTATAAAATATTAATTATTAATAGAAAAAATAAATAATAAAAAAAGCGCTTATAAAAAGCGCTTTTCAATAGATTACAATTATATTATTTTTTTATCATCTCGGCAAGAATTTCTATTTCTTTTTCGGATGCATTTTTTGGAGGATTTGAATGCAGTTTTGAAATTTGGTCTTCAAACTGATTTCTTAAATTTTCGTTTTCAATATTTTTTAAATTTAAAAGAGCTCTATATCTAACATAAGTCGATTCACTTCTTAAAGACATAGTATATAACTTTTTAATATCCTCTTCTTCAAAATCCGAAGATTTCCAGTTTGAATATTTCAAAATAAATAGAGCAAACAACAATGAAGCTTTATTATTGTTGATATTCTTTTTTAATGAATTCTGCAAAAGTGAAAAACTAGAAACAGCGGCTATATTCTCGCCTATTGCATCTCGAATTGCCAAACGTTCAGCTAAATCTTCTAATTTAAAATATTTATTAATATCTTTTAAAGAATTATTAATGCTATTCTCTTCTTTTTTACCTTTTCTTCCCAAGCATCTTTCAATCCAACAGTCTTGTTAAACACTAATTTTGAATTAGTTGAATCTTTATCAACAGTAAAATATCCTAAACGTTGAAACTGAAATTTGTCTTCATTTTTAGCTGTCGCTAAACTTGGTTCAACAAATCCAGTTACAATTTCTAATGAATTTGGATTCACAAAATCTAAGAAATTTTTCTCTTTATAACTGTCTGGAGCTTCATCTGTAAACAAACGATCGTACAAACGAACTTCTGCTTCAACCGCATGAGGGATAGAAACCCAATGTAGTGTTCCAGACACTTTTCTTTGACTTGCTTCTGTTCCGCTTCCGCTTAAAGAATCAGTATCATAAGTAACATGAATTTCTGTAATATTACCTTCTGAATCTTTTATAACAGATTCTCCTTTAATAATATATGCATTTTTAAGACGTACTTCTTTTCCTAAAGTCAAACGGAAATATTTCGCTGGAGCTTCTTCCAAAAAGTCTTCTCTTTCAATGTACAATTCACGAGAAAAAGGTACTTTTCTAAATCCTGCATTCTCATCTTCCTGATTATTTTCAGCTTCTAACAACTCCTCTTTTCCTTCAGGATAATTTGTAATTACCACTTTTACCGGATCTAAAACTGCCATTACACGAGGTGCAATTTTGTTCAAATCTTCACGAATACAGAATTCTAAAACCGATACATTTATTAAATTATCACGTTTTGCAATACCAATTGTATTGGCAAAATTACGTAAAGATGCAGCTGTGTAACCTCTTCTTCTTAATCCAGAAATAGTAGACATTCTAGGATCATCCCAACCGTTAACATGCTTTTCTTTAACTAGTTGCTGTAATTTTCTTTTACTAACAACGGTATGCGATAAGTTACGTCTAGCAAATTCTCTTTGCTTCGGACGTAGTTTATTTTCGTCTAAAATCTGATCTAAAAACCAATCGTATAATTCACGGTGAGGCAAAAATTCAAGCGTACAAAATGAATGTGAGATTTCTTCTAAATAATCACTTTGTCCGTGCGCCCAATCGTACATTGGATAAATTTTCCAGGCATCCCCAGTTCTATGATGATGTTTGTGTAAAATTCTGTACATAATAGGATCACGCATCAACATATTAGTCGATTTCATGTCAATTTTTGCACGAAGAATATGTGTACCAGCCTCAAATTCACCGTTTTTCATTCTTTCGAATAAATCTAAATTTTCTTCAACAGAACGATTTCTGTATGGACTATCTGTTCCAACTGTAGACGGAGTTCCTTTTTGAATCGCCATGTCTTCAGAAGACTGACTATCAACATAGGCTTTATCTTTTTTAATTAATAAAACTGCCCAATCATATAATTGTTGAAAATAGTCAGAAGCATAACGTTCTTCAGCCCATTTGTAGCCCAGCCATTCAACATCTTTTTTTATAGCATCAACAAATTCCTGTTCTTCTTTTTCAGGGTTTGTATCGTCAAAACGTAAATTTACAGGAGACTGATAATCAATACCTAAACCAAAATTTAACGCAATTGAACTAGCGTGTCCAATATGTAAATATCCATTTGGTTCTGGTGGAAAACGAAAATGAAGTTTACTTTGTGAAAGACCTGATTTTAAATCTTCCTCTATGATTTGTTCAATAAAATTGAGTGATTTCTCTTCTGATGCCATTATTTTATACTAATTTTAGCAAAGATAAAAAAAAGGTTTCAGGTTTCAGGTTTAAAGTTATTTAAGTGGCGCAAAACCTGAAACTTTAAACGTGAAACAATAAAAAAATGGGAGTTATAAAACTGAAAAATATCCGTACTTTTTCTTACCACGGATGTTTAATTGAAGAAGGAAAAATAGGATCAGATTATATTGTTGATCTAAAAATTAAGGCAAATTTACAGCAATCGGCGCAAAGTGATCATCTTGCTGACACAGTTGATTATGTTCATTTGAATAAAATTGTTGCTGAAGAAATGGCAATTCGTTCTCATTTATTAGAGCATGCGGCGAAAAGAATCATAATTCGTGTACTGGCAGAAATTGAATCTGTAGAAAAAACGACTGTTTGGGTTTCAAAAGTAAATCCTCCTATTGGCGGTGATGTTGAAACAGTTACCATAAAAATGACCGAAAAAAGAAAGTAATTCCTTTTTCATAAAATCTAATTTTTTAAAATAGTTTACATTAAACTTTTGAAATTTAAAGATTTTAGTTACTTTTGCCATCCGTTCAAGTAATGGCGTCGTGGCCGAGCGGCTAGGCTGGGCTCTGCAAAAGCTCCTACTCCGGTTCGAATCCGGACGATGCCTCAAAAAGAGATACAGAAATGTATCTCTTTTTTTTATGCCTAAACTTTCCACAATCTTGTCATTTCGACGAAGGAGAAATCACACACGTAAATCGACAAAGATTGGCGACTTACTTTGCGGAGCTTCTAGTGTGATTTCTCCCTTCGGTCGAAATGACAAACTATACGAAATAACCTTTACAAAGTTTTAAACTAACACTTTTAAACACAAAAAAACCTCTGAAATTCAGAGGCTTAATTTTATAATTTTGGGTTATTAACAAACTACTTTTCAATATTCTCAAAAGCATTTTTAACCATTTCTTTTTCTTTCGGAAACCATCCTTGAATCATTAAAACAAAACCGAAAACCATCAAAACTACACTAATTCCTTTTTTAATTTTTAGAATATTTGTTGGTGTCATTTTAGATTTTAATTGTTTGGCTAATAGAATTTTAACGCAGTCAACTAACAAATAAGTAATAATTACAGAGGTAAAAAAAGTAAACATTCTTGAATTTTGCATTTCTAATTTTGGTCCTACAGAAATAATAACTGCAAGCCAAAAACCAAGAACTCCAATGTTAATAACGTTTAGTAAAAATCCTTTTACAAACAAACTTCCATAGTTTCTTTTTAAGATATCTCGATCAATTTCTTCATCATTAATTTTCTCTTCTTTCTTCAGTTTTACAAAAGAAATAATACCATAGGAAAGCATAATTATGCCTCCAAAAATAAAAAGTGCGGGCTTGTCTTTTAAGCTTGAAATCAGTCTGTAACTTCCTAAATAAGCAATGGCAATAAAAAATATATCACCTAATACTACTCCAAAATCAAATACAATTGCAGCTCTAAATCCTTTTGTAATGCTGGTTTCTAATAAAACAAAAAATACCGGACCTACCATAAAGCTTAGAACAAGTCCCCATGGCAGTCCAGCCAGAATATCATTTATCATCAAAAATTATTTTACTTCTTCAATTTTACCACCAAAAACCGTTTTTTGGTTAATTTGTTTTGGTTTTCCATAAATGTAAATAGAGCCTCCTGCGCTAACTTTTGCATCGACAAGGGTTGATGCATTAACATCTGCTTTTCCGCCCGCAGAAACGCTTACTTTCGTCTGAGAAGTGGCTAATTTACTTGCCAGCAAATAACCGCCTGCTCCAAGACTTGCATCTTGATTGGAAGCTTTACCTGTCAATGTTATTGAACCTCCTGAAACTGAGCTTACATTAAGTTTATCAACATCTAAATCAACATTTATTTTTCCGCCTTCCTGAGCACTAACTTTAAAAACAGTTGCTTTTATAGGATCTTTACTTGAAACATAAGCACCTTCATTTACATCAATAAGCTCTATGCTTCTGTAATACAAAGTAATATCAAGATCATCACCAGATAACAGTTTAGGAAAAGGCATTCTTAATTTTAATAAACCTTTCTTGTTAACAACTTCAACTTCTGCTTCTCTTGCTCCTTTAATGACAATTTTGTTTTCAGAAGATTGAACTAATTTAACACTTAATTTATCAAAAACTTTAACCGAATCGAAATCTCCCAGTTCTTTAGTAACTTGACCAAAAGATATTTGTACAAATAAAATTGCTGCTCCAATAATTAGCTTTCTCATACTTTTATTTTTTTAATTAATATTTATTCAGCTCTTCGTAAAAAATGAAAATCAAGTTGTTTTTTAACTAAATCGGCATTTTTTACTTTAACATAAATTTCGTCTCCTAATTGTAAAATGCTGTTTGAAGTAGCTCCAACTAAAGCATATTGTTTTTCATCAAAAGTATAGTAATCATCTTTTATTTCTCTGATTCTTACCATTCCCTCGCATTTGTTAGAAACGATTTCAACATAAATTCCCCATTCAGTAACACCAGAAATAACTCCAAGGAATTCTTCATCTTGATGATCCTGCATGTATTTAACCTGCATGTATTTAATACTGTCACGTTCAGCATTTGTAGCTAAACCTTCCATATTTGAACAATGTAAACATTTAGTTTCATAAGTTTCTTCATCGACAGAAGCTCCTCCATCCAAATAATACTGCAGCAAACGATGTACCATAACGTCAGGATAACGACGAATTGGCGATGTAAAATGGCTGTAATAATCAAAAGCTAAACCATAATGACCAATATTATCTGTCGAATATTTGGCTTTACTCATACTTCTAATCGCAAGAGTATCGATTAAGTTTTGTTCTTTTTTACCATTTACTTCTTCCATTAAAGCATTCAATGATTTCGAAATATCTCCTTTGTTACGGAAATCTATTTTATAACCAAACTTAGCAATTACACCTTGCATTGCAATTAATTTGTCTTCGTTTGGCTCATCGTGAATCCTGTAAACAAACGTTTTCTTTTGTTTTCCAATGTATTCAGCTACTTTTCTATTGGCTAAAAGCATAAATTCTTCAATCAAATGATTGGCATCTTTTGAAACTTTAAAGTAAACTCCTTCTGGTTCTCCTTCTGCATCAAGATTAAATTTTACTTCAACTTTATCAAAAGAAATAGCACCATTCTGCATTCTTTTCTTTCTCAAAATCTTTGCTAATTCATCTAATTTTAAAGTTGCTTCTACAATTTCATCTGAAACTACATAAGAATCTCCAGTTATAGAAATATCAACAGGAATAGTATTATCTTTTGTTTCAATGATATATTGCGCTTCTTCATAAGCAAAGCGCTGATCTGAATAAATTACAGTTCTACCAAACCATTGGTTAATAACTTGTGCATTTGGAGAAATTTCAAAAACAGCAGAGAATGTATATTTTTCTTCATTCGGACGAAGTGAACAAGCAAAATTAGACAAAACTTCAGGAAGCATTGGCACTACTCTATCTACTAAATAAACCGAGGTTGCGCGTTGATAAGCTTCATCATCTAAGATTGTTCCTTCTTCTAAATAATACGAAACATCGGCAATGTGAATACCAATTTCATAATTTCCGTTTTCTAACTTTTTGAAAGACAACGCATCATCAAAATCTTTTGCATCTTTTGGATCTATCGTATACGTAAGTGTATCACGCATATCACGACGTTTTGCAATTTCAGATTCCTGAATTGAGGTATCTAGTTTTTGTGCATACACCTCTACTTCTACCGGAAAATCTGCTGGTAAACCGTATTCAGCTAAAATAGCATGAATCTCTGTATTATGTTCTCCAGGTTTTCCTAAAACTCTGATTACAGATCCAAAAGGACTATCAGCTCTTTTAGGCCAATCTTCTATTTTTACCAAAACTACATCTCCATTTTCAGCTTCACCAATTTTATCTTTTGGAATAAAAATATCAGTATACATTTTAGGATTTGCAGTCGAAACAAAAGCAAAATTGGGCTGAATATCAATAACTCCAACAAACTCTGTTTTATCTCTTTCTAAAACTTCAATTACTTCACCTTCAGGTCTTTTTCCTTTTCTTCTATTATAAACATAGACTTTAACTTTGTCTTTATCTAAAGCACGATTTAGATTATTGGTCGGGATAAAAACATCTTCTGCAAAATCAGGACAAATAAAATAAGCCGTTTTTCTGCTGGTCATATCAATTGTTCCTTCGTAATAATCCTGACTGATTGCTTTTATTAAATACTTACCAGGTTCAGATTCTATAATCTTTTTTGAAGCAGCTAGAATTTTCAAATCCTTTATAATTTGATTTCTGCTTTTAGTATCATCAAGTTCGAGCTTTGCTCCTATTTGCTTATAATTGAATGGTTTATTAGGGCTTTGCGATAAAATTTTTATTATTTTTCCAGAGAAATCCTTCTCATTTTTTATCGGCTTTCTAATTTTCTTACTCATATATCTTTTCTTATAAGGCTTAAAATTACAAATAAGATATTAGATAACACTTTTTAAAAATTAGAATTATTAAAAATATAACTTTTCGTACATTTACAAAAAGACCTAAAATGGAAAGCTTTCAAACCATCGCTATATTCAATTATCAGCACGAAACCGTAGTTCTCAAACACTTACTGGAACAAGAAGAAATTCCATATTTTTTTGAAAACGAAATGACACTTTCTGTTGTCCCAATGTACTCGACTGCACTTGGCGGAATCAAACTCAAAGTTCATCCAAACGATTTCGAACAAGTTCAAGAAATTCTAGACAACTTAAACAATCCACTTAAAATCGTTTAAACAGTTTCTTTTTTTCAAACTAAATTCATTTTTTTTCTTTTTAAACTTTTTTAGTTTTCAACATATATTAAATACAACAAAAAAGATTTTTAAAAATTTAAAAAAATTTGGTTGTTATTATAGTGTGTTAATATGTCGAATAAATTTATTTTTAAAAGTATTGAAATGAAGTTTCTCTTAGTTATTCTGAGTTATCAACATAGTTATTTTAAGCTAAAAGTTTAATTTTTAAGACTTTTTGTATTTTAATTAACAACGGTTGACAACCGAAAATGAATTCATTTTGTAGATAAGTTCATATGTTGATATTTGTTGAAAATGGTATTTTTGATATTGATAACTTTTCCAAAAATTCCCGAAACTTTTCTTGCATTTTAAATTCCAGTTTTGGATTAAGCATTTTTTTGACACGACCAAAAAAAACTTCTAATTTTCTTTTCCAACTTATTAACAAATAATGTTAACTTAAAGTTAATTGAATATCAACGAATTACGAATTGCTATTAACACTTTAAAATTTTAACAAAAAGCTGTTTATTCTTTAATTGATAATGAGATACTTATAGAGTTATTAAAAATGTTAATAAGTGATAAGGTTTTGATAGTAAGATAGTTGTAAAATAAGGGTTTCAGGGTATGAATTTCTAAAATGGAGCTTACAATTATGATTACTGTTTTTTAAAGTTAATAAGTATAAAATTTGTGAAAATTAGGGAAATTCGTGGTAAACATTTATTAATTGAGTAAATTTGCACAACACAACTTAATAGTATTAAAAATGAAAATTTCGATAGGAAACGACCACGCAGGACCAGAGTATAAAAAGGCAATTGTTGAAATGCTAAAAGCAAAAGGATATGAAGTAACTAATTATGGAACTGATTCTGAGGATTCTGTTGATTATCCTGATTTTGGGCATCCTGTTGCAAATGATGTATCTGAAGGAAAAGCAGATTTTGGAATCGTAATCTGCGGAAGCGGTAACGGAATTGCAATGACTGTTAATAAACACCCGAAAGTAAGAGCTGGTTTATGCTGGACTAAAGAAATAGCTTATTTAACACGTTTACACAACGATGCTAATATTGTGAGTATTCCGGCAAGATTTACTTCTATTCCGCAAGCTGTAGAAATTGTTGAAACGTTTTTAGCAACTGCTTTTGAAGGTGGAAGACATCAAAATAGAGTAAATAAGATTGCTTGTTCGTAAAACAAAAAAAAGGTGCTTCGCACCAATATATAATAAACACACCGGATAGATTTTTAAAATTTATCCGGTTTTTTATGTTTTTAAATTATTGTAAATCAGTTTTATATGTTCGTTTTTTGAGGTTGTCAACATTGTTAATATCTATATTTTATCATATACTATAAGGTAAATCAAAACGGCTTGAAGAATAAAAATGATTGAGAATTTTACAATAAATGACATTTTACTCGTTTTATGTCTAAAGATTAACATTGCTGTTAATAAACCAATTGTTCCGCCAATTGCTTCGAATAAAAAAAGTGTATTTTCGGGAACTCTTTGTTTGTTTTTTCGAGCTTGATATTTATCATATCCAGCGAGAATAAAAACGAAGATATTTACAAATAAAAAATACAGTAATAAAATTTCCATTGGTATAAAATTAAAAACAAAGATATTATTTTAGCAGAATCATTGGTAGTTTACTAAAATATTTAACAAGTAAATTATATCAATTTATAATTAAGAATTTATTTCATTAAAAGTATGACTAATATTCAATTCATTGCCAAGTCTGTTCAAACAGCAGCAATTAATATTCAAAATACCGTTAAATTATTAGAGGAAGATTGTACTATTCCGTTTATTTCTCGATATAGAAAAGATACAACTGGAAATCTTGATGAAGTTGTAATTGAACAAATTGCAAAACTTCAAAAAGAATATGAAACGCTTACAAAACGTAAAGAAGCTGTTCTAAAATCAATTGAAGAACAAAAAGCGCTTACGCCAGAATTAAAACAAAAAATAGAACAGAGTTTTGATCTGCAGGAAATAGAAGATTTTTATCTTCCATACAAAAAGAAGAAAAAACAAAAGCAGATGTTGCGCGCGAATTTGGTTTAGAACCATTGGCAAAAATAATAATGTCTGAAAATGATGTTGATGTAGATTTTATTTCGACGCAATACATCAATGAAAATGTTGTTAATGAAGAAGCTGCTATGCAAGGCGCACGAGATATCGTTGCAGAATGGATTAACGAAAATATTTACGTTCGTAAACAGCTACGTAGATTATATCAGCGAAAAGCAACTATTGGGACTAAAGTGGTTAAAAAGAAAGCGGAAGAAGAAGGAGCACAAAAATTCAGTCAGTATTTTGATTGGGAAGAACCTTTAACTAAAACACCTTCGCATAGATTGTTAGCTATGCTTCGTGCTGAAAATGAAGGTTTTGTTAAAATGAAAATTGATGTTGATATCGATGATGCTTACGATGTTATTGATGAAATTATCATTAAAAAACAAAACAGCACAACAGCTCATTTGCAATTAGCGATTGAAGACAGTTATAAACGTTTACTAAATCCAGCAATAGGAAATGAAACGTTGCAGGAAGCAAAAGCAAAAGCTGATGCAAATTCAATTCAAGTTTTTGCTAACAATTTAGGACAGCTTTTATTGGCTCCGCCTTTAGGCGAAAAACGAATTTTAGCAATCGATCCTGGTTTTAGAAGTGGTTGTAAAGTAGTTTGTCTGGATGAAAAAGGCGATTTGTTATACAATGAAACCATTTATCCGCACGCGCCTCAAAATGAGGAAACAATGGCAATCAAGAAAATCCGTTCAATGGTAAACGCCTATCAAATAGATGCGATTTCTATTGGTAACGGAACTGCTTCTAGAGAAACGGAATTTTTCATTAAAAAAATTGCGTTTGATAAACCATTGCAGGTTTTTATCGTTTCTGAGGCAGGAGCTTCTGTTTATTCAGCATCAAAAATAGCGAGAGAAGAATTTCCTAATTATGATGTAACAGTTCGTGGTTCAGTTTCTATTGGGCGTCGACTTTCAGATCCTTTGGCAGAATTGGTTAAAATTGATCCAAAAGCAATTGGAGTAGGACAATACCAGCACGATGTTGATCAAACGAAATTAAAAGAAGAATTAGATAATACTGTAATTCGATGCGTAAACTCTGTCGGAATTAATATTAATACTGCAAGTAAACATTTACTGAGTTACGTGAGTGGAATAGGAGAGAAGCTGGCAGAAAACATTGTGCAATATCGATCAGAAAATGGTCCTTTTGAAGATAGAAAGCAATTGAAGAAAGTTCCTCGTTTGGGTGATAAAGCATATCAGCAAGGCGCAGCTTTTATTCGAATTTCGAATGCTAAAAATCCATTAGATAATTCTGCGGTACATCCAGAAGCTTATCCAGTTGTTGAAAAGATGGCAAAAGATTTGAAACTTTCGGTAAACGATTTAATTGCAAACAAAGAGAAAACAGCGCTTATTAAGGCCGAAAACTATATTACTCCTGAAATTGGTTTACTTACACTGAAAGACATCATAAAAGAGCTTGAAAAGCCTGGATTAGACCCAAGAAAGTCGGCAAAGGTTTTTGAATTTGATGCGAATGTAAAATCGATTAAAGATTTAAAAACGGGAATGATTTTACCGGGAATTGTGAACAATATTACCAACTTTGGCTGTTTTGTTGATATCGGAATCAAAGAAAGCGGTTTGGTTCATATATCACAATTGAAAGCTGGTTTTGTAAGCGATGTAAACGAAGTTGTAAAATTACATCAGCATGTTGATGTAAAAGTTACTGAGGTCGATGAAGATAGAAAGAGAATTCAGCTGACAATGGTACTTTAGAAATGCTGTATTATTTGGATTGGCTTTAAGATAAGTCAATCCAATAATGTGTTAAGTTGATTTTATCAAGGTTAATTCTTGAATGTGTTGAATAATATTTGGTTATTTTATTTTGTGAAAAAGATTGGTTTTGAATCAGTTTATCTTCAATAGACCAAGATAGTTGCGAGTTTGAACTTTCCTTAATTTGTTCATCAATCCATTCATTAATCTTGTTGTGCCAATGGCTTGAATTATCTTGTTCAATGTAAGCCACCATTATACTAAAAGGAAATTGTTCTTTGCCTCCATGGTCTCCAGTTTTGAAACGCTCTATTCCTCCTTTTTTAGTTGAATTTTTATAACAAACATATTCTGTCTCTTGACTTGCTGAATAAATAGGTGTAGGAAGTCTTTTAGCTTCAATAAAACAAATACACTTGTACTTTGAATATTTTAAAGAAATCACTCCAATATCTGTTGATTTGTTAGATTCTATTGTTTTATATTGAAACTTAAAATGAAACTTATTTTCATTTTTTGGAATGTCGAAATTTAGAAATGAGTCAAAAGCATTTGTTATGTCATCTTCGTTTTTTAATTCTTCATTTTTTATTAGTAAAGTCTTATTTTCTTCCTCATATTCCTTTTTAAATTTAAAAAAAGCATCAATATTATCATCAAAAACGTGAGTTAAATTTTCGTAAATGACATCTAATGAAGGTGTC
>NZ_NRQU01000096.1 GCF_004119495.1 Flavobacterium sp. YO12 | reverse complement strand
AATACTTTTACACATAATATTCCAGTATCAAAAATTGACCTTAATAAACTGAAGGTAAAAAAGACGATAAAGGTCTTAAAATAATGATTGTATCAGACGGAGCACCAGCAATGCATCTTTATACATTTACAAGTTTGAAAAAGAATATGGTGTTTTTATCGATACAAAAGAAAATGGAGAAACTGTCATAAATTTATTGAAAGAAATTGCTCTGCTTTTTTCTCAAAACAATCAACTTATGGTTTCTAAAACAATAACGAATTAAAAAAAATGAATACATTAATAGCAATTACAGGATTGGGTATTTTTTGCCTATTGTTTGAAATTCTAAATTTTAGAAAAGGCATCGTTCCGTTTACCATTGTAGGTTTATTGAGCGTTTTGGCACTTAACTTTTACGAATTTGGATCAACAGCAAGTTATTACAATAATATGATTGCAGTAGATAAATTCTCAACTGCCTTTTCATCATTATTTATTATTCTGACTATTTTCCTTGTAGCATTAAGTCATAATTTTTACGAAAATCATCAATCGAAAATTTCTGATTTCATTGCTATAAAAATCTTTTTATTAGCTGGAGCCGTTGCTATGGTTTCTTTTGGAAACTTAGCTATGTTTTTCCTTGGAATCGAAATTTTATCTATCGCATTATACGTTCTTGCAGCAAGCGATCGTTTGAATATTAAAAGTAATGAAGCAGGTATGAAATATTTCCTAATGGGATCTTTTGCATCTGGAATTATTTTATTTGGAATTTGTTTGATTTACGGAGCAATGGGAACATTTGATGTTACAGAAATTCACGAAAGTTCTTTATCTGCAGAACTTCCAATCTGGTTTCCAATAGGAATGGTTTTAATGACTATCGGAATGTTTTTTAAAATTGCTGCTGTTCCATTTCATTTCTGGGCACCAGACGTTTACGAAGGTTCTCCAGCTTTAACAACGGCTTTAATGAGTACTTTGGCAAAAGTTGTAGCGATTGCAACTCTTTACAAATTAGTTGCTGGACTTAATTTAATTCCATCTTTAGAGAATCAAGAACTTTTAGGAACATTTGAAAACATCATTGTAATTATTTCAATTGCGTCAATGACCGTTGGAAACATAATGGCATTACGTCAAGTTAATGTAAAACGTATGCTGGCATTTTCAGGAATTTCACACGCAGGTTTCATGTTAATGACATTCTTATCTATTGCAACATCAGCTGGTACTTTATTGTATTATACATCAGCTTATGCTTTAGCGGGAATCGCTGCTTTTAGTGTTATTTTATACGTTTGTAAAAATCAGGATAACGAGGATATTACGAACTTCCACGGACTTGGAAAAACAAATCCATTATTGGCTGCAATCTTAACTGGTTCGCTGTTATCTATGGCTGGTATTCCAATTTTCTCAGGATTCTTCGCGAAATTATTCTTATTCAATCAAACGATTCAAGCGGGATATATTGCTTTAGTTATTGTTGCAGTAATTAATTCAATTATAAGTGTTGGATATTATTTCAAACTTATTTTGGCAATGTATTCTAAAGAACCAAATGAAAAACGTACAGGAAAACCATTTCTTATTTATGCAGTTGCAGTTGTGTCAATTGTTTTAAATATTGTTTTAGGATTATTCCCATCATTAGTTTTAGACTTATTGAATTAAAATTTACTTCAAAATAAACACAAGTCCATCAAGATTTTTTTTTGATGGACTTTTTTTTTACCTGCTTTTTATAGAAGAGAAAATCATGTTAAAAATTTAGCTCAAGCCGCCACACCTCGAAAAAACTCCATATATTTGGGTTCAATTAAATGTATTAAAACTATGGCCTTCAATTCAAAAAATCCATTTTTAAGCAACAAGCGTTTTTCATCAAATGCAGTTTCAAGAGCTGAAGAAGTACACGAAGCAAAAATTATTGATTACAATCAGGAAATGACTTTGTCTGGTACTATTAATAAAACAGCAATTTTATTTTTAATATTATGCGCATCATCTATGATTACATGGTGGATGGCATTTAACGGAATGAATCCAATGCTACCTGCAATTGGCGGCGCAATTGTTGGATTAATTTTAGTTATTATTTCTGCTTTTAAACCGCAAGCTTCTCCATACTTAGCTCCTGGATATGCTCTTTTTGAAGGTTTATTTATTGGAGGAATATCTGCAATTTTTGAATTAAGATATCCAGGAATCGTTGTTAATGCAGTTGGTGCAACTCTTGTAACCTTTCTAGTTTGTTTAGGATTGTATAAATTTAGAATTGTTAAAGTTACAGAACAATTCAAATCAGTTGTTGTTGCATCTACATTAGCAATCGCAACTTACTATTTAATTTCGTGGGTAGTTTCAATGTTTACAAGCTGGACTCCTGTACATCATGGAAATTCTATGATGAGTATTGGAATTAGTGTTTTTGTAATTGTTATTGCTGCTTTAAACTTATTTTTAGATTTTGATCAAATCGAAAAAGGGGTACAGCAAAGAATGCCAAAATATATGGAATGGTTTGGCGCAATGGGACTAATGATTACTTTAGTTTGGTTGTATGTTGAATTTTTAAGATTACTATTGAAACTATCTAGTAAAGACTAAATACTAGTTTTACCATATTCTAAAAGTCCTTTTGATAATACAAAAGGCTTTTTTTTTTGTACCTATACATTTCAAAAAGCATAATAATAGAATTATACATTTACAACTTCATTTTATACAATACTCTATTTTAATTTCAAGAGCAAAACAAATATCCCAAGTAGTTTTTTCCGCATTCATCAATCCATTAGATTATTATTTTCCTTCATAAAAGTAATCTTTTTCTCTCTTTAACAAATTTGTCAAAAAAATTTAAAAATTAAAAAAAAAGACGCCTCATAAAAATTTCAAGAAGCACTTGTGTTAAAAAAAAAGTAATAAAAATAAGACTTAACGAAGATTTCAGATATTATGTAATAAATTACAATCAATGCAATTTATTACATAATAAAAAACCAAACTACAAAATTTTTAGATTATATATTTTTTTTACTACCAAAAAAATAAGAATATCAAAATTTTATATATTTTTGTGCAATCGATTACAATTTATTACTGTTTGAGATAATTAAAACCACTTAATAACTATTATTAATTTTTTAACCCAAACTATTATGAAAAAAAACCTACTTTTCTTAACCGTTTTCCTTGTTACCGTCCAAATATGGGCACAACAAGTTCAAATCACAGAAGCTTCTGGCTGGCTTGAAACCGCTTTTGTAAAATGGCAGCCTGTTAGCGGCGCTCAAACCTACAATGTTTACTATACAGGAAACGGTCTAACTGACCAAAAAATTGATGATCAATTGATTCGCAGTTACGGAACATATTTTCGTGCAGACATTCCTGGTTTGAAAGCAGGAAGCTATACTGTAAAAGTTAAACCTGTAATTTCTGGTACCGAAGGTTCAGGCTCAACAACAAGCACTCTAACTGTATTACCACAAGATCGAAACGGATTTGCATTTGAAAGCGGCAGAGTTCCTGGAGGATATAAAGCTGATGGAACTCCAAAAGATAATGCTGTAATTCTATACATTACACAAAACACAAAAAACACGATTTCGATGAATATTACAGGCGCCAGCGCAAATCCGTGCGTTGGTTTACAAAATATTCTATATGCCATCAAAAAAGGAAAAGACACTCGCCCATTTATCATTAGATTAATTGGTAATATAACGGATATGACTGTTATGGAAGGCGGAGATGTTGTTATTGAAAATGCCAACAATGCTTCAAGCTACATCACTTTTGAAGGAATAGGAACAGATGCTGTAGCAAATGGATGGGGAGTTCGTCTAAAATCAGCTTCAAATGTTGAAGTTAACAATATTGGCTTCATGAATTGCAACAGTACTGCTGGCGATAATGTTGGAATGCAACAGGATAATGATCATATTTGGGTTCACAACTGCGATTTATTCTACGGAAATGCAGGAAGCGATGCCGATCAAATAAAAGGTGACGGAGCATTAGACAATAAATCTTCAACATATATTACTTTATCCTACAATCACTTTTGGGACAATGGAAAAGCAAGTTTATTAGGTTTAAGCGAAGGAACCACAACTGGCTTATACATCACATATCACCACAACTGGTTTGACCATTCTGATTCCCGCCATCCGCGAGTTCGTTACTACTCAGCTCACATTTACAATAATTATTATGATGGCGTTTCAAAATACGGCGCAGGATCAACTTTGGGTTCGTCATTATTTGTTGAAGGAAATTATTACCGTAACAGCAAACACCCAATGATGACTTCGCTGCAAGGTTCTGATATTTGGGATGAAGCCAATCAAGTGAATAATGCTGGAACAATGGGAACATTTTCTGGAGAAGCAGGAGGTTCAATCAAAGCTTTTAACAATACTTTTGATGCTTCAAACGGAACAAATAATATGCGATTTGTAGCTTACAATGATCCGAATCCTTTATACAATATTTCAGGAAAAATAAGCTCTGCTACAGATTTTGATGCTTATCTGGCAACTACAAGAGGCGAAACAGTAAGCAGCAGTGTAAAATCAAAATCTGGAGCAAATACATACAATAACTTTGATACTGACGCTGCTTTATATGTAAAAAATCTTGTAACAGATCAACCCGCAGTGGCAAAAACAAAAGTAACGCAATATGCAGGACGTGTTTCTGGCGGAGATTTAAAATGGGTGTTTGATAATAGTGTAGATGATACTTCATCACTTGTTATTACAGCGCTAAAAACAACATTAACAAATTATACCGGCGCTTTAGTTGCAGTACAAGGCGAAGGAAATCCTCCTGCAAGTGCACAAACGCTAACCTCAACAACAAACAATAATCAAACAGTAACAAGCGGCACAGCCATTGGCAGTATCGTTTTTACATGGGGCGGCGACGCTACAGATGCAGCAGTTACAGGATTGCCTGCTTCTGGAATTAGTTTTGTAAAAAATGCAACGGCAAAAACAATAACAATTTCAGGGACACCAACTGCAACAGTAACTTATTCAATTGCTACTTCAGGAACTGGAACGCCAGCAACGGGTTCAGGAACAATTACAGTTAATCCTGCTGGAACACAAACATTGACATCAACTAATAATAACAGTCAGACTGTTAACAGCGGAACAGCCATAAATTTAATTGTATTTACTTGGGGCGGAACTGCAACTGATGCAACTGTGACAGGATTACCTGCTTCTGGAATTACTTTTGTAAAAAATACAACTGCTAAAACTATAACAATATCAGGGACACCTACTGCGACTCTATCCTATTCCATAACAACTGTTGGAACAGGAAATACTGTTACTAATTCAGGAACTATAACTGTAACGACAAGTACTCCAAGTGGAGATGAGATTCACAATTTTACTGCTTCAGGTAAAACAAGCAGTTTTTACACTATAACTGGAAATCTTTCGACGACAAAAGGCACTGTAACTTACAATAACTTGACATTAACGCAGTGTTTAAAAATAGAATCTTCAACTAATATCTCTTTTACAACGTCTCAAGCCAGTACTTTAACGCTTGTACTAATTGAACCATCAGCTGTTATAAAAGTTGATAATGTAGATAGAACTGCTTCAAACGGAATTGTTACGGTTTCTCTGGCTGCCGGCAGCCATACAATTACGAAAAAAGATACGGCAAATCTTTTTTATATGAGTACTGCATACAGCGGCTCAACGGCAAGAATTGCACAGACTGAATCTATAAGTGAAACAGTTGCAGAGACTGAAAGCACGCAAGCCATTTTGTACCCAAATCCAACAACTGGCACTTTGTATTTATCAGATCCAAATTTGACTGTTGAAAAAATTCTTATATATAACATAACAGGGTTTCTTGTAAAAACAGTACAAAAAGGAAGCGAAAGCATCGATTTAAACGCTTTGACTACTGGAACTTATTTAGCTAAAATATACACAGCTGATGGTTCGTATAATCAGACTATTATTAAAAAATAATTTATAAAAGTAAAGGCTTCCAAAAATTTGGAAGCCTTTTTTATTTTCATTCAAACTATAATTTATCTTTTTCTATTTCTAAATTCTTCTTGTTCACTTACTTTATTAAATTCTCTAAAAAAGCTTTTAATAGTTTCTAAATTAAACATAACAAACAAAAACATTCCTATAAAAATTGTAATCCAACAGTATAAAATTTTTACTGGTGAAATATCATTAGCTACAACGTAAAATACAATTGTAGGCAAAATAGAAACCATTATTGTAAGCCCGAAAGACAACATAAGCGGACTTATAAAATAGCTGTTTACAACGCCAAAGCCAAGCTTTCTAATTATAAAAGCGGCAAATGTTAGAGTTACTAAACCAAACATTATACTTCCAAAACCATAAATAAGCACAGTGTCATTCAGACTGTTAATTTCGTTCTCGTAACCAAAAAAAGTATTAAAGTTGAACTCCATCATATTTCTTATCTTCTGGTGTAACATCAAATAAAGTCTGTGTTTTGTAACCAATTATATTAGCCAAAATAAAATTAGGAAACTCCTGAATCCCTACATTATACAGATTTACACTATCATTAAAAAACTCTCGTCGGTCAGCGATTTTATCCTCCATTTGAGAAACTCTTTTTTGTAATTCTAAAAAGTTACTGTTGGATAACAGCGTTGGATAATTCTCAGAAACTGAAAAAATGCTTTTTAATGATTTCGAAAACTCGTTGGCATTATCAATCTTTTCTTCGACCGTTTTCGCGTTTAAAAAATCTGTTCTTAATTTAGTCAAATTAGTAAGCATTGCGGTTTCGTGTTCTGTAAATTTAGACACAATTTTCACCAATTCCGGCACTTCTTCTGCGCGCTGCATCAGGATAACATCAATATTTCTAAATGCTTTTTCATTATTATTTTTCAGCATAACCAGCTTATTATAAATTCTAATAAAAAAATTAAAAAACACAATAATTAGAATTATTCCGATAATTAAGGCAATGTTTTGAACAGTCATATTTTCTTTAATTTAAAATAATATAGATGAGTATAAGTGAGATAAAAAACAGAACGGTTAAAAAAGAATCCAGCAGCGGTTTGTATTTATTTCTAAATGAAATACTCCTTGGAACTGCAATACCAAAAATAGTATCTGCACTATCTTTTTTTATTAATACATTGCCATTATCTGAGGCCGCATAACCTATAAGCAGCATATAATCATCACTTTTCAGGTAGGTTTCAGTATATCTTGTTTTTCCTCCAGACTGATTGTCAATTCTATCAAAATAATATTCTAATCCTTCGCCATCTACCGTAACAGAACCCGTTTCGTCTTTAATTTTAAATTTCCCCGTTTTTACTTCACTGAAAATAGTTGAATATGTTGTTCTGCCGTCATCATCTCTCGGACTTTCTTTTTCTATTTTATACGAATAACCAATGCATGGTTTTTTGAAGTAAGGAGAAATTATAGGTTCGATTTCCTCCAAATCTCCTTCAATTTCTACTAAACCCATAGCAATTGCATCTATTTTTGATGTTGGCAAAATAGACTGCATTTTATAAAATTTGCTTTTACTGCTTGGAAAAAATATCGAACTAACCAACACAAAACCAGGAATAATTAAAAACAGAAGCTTTAAATTCTCAGTTACTGCCAGCCCATAAAAAGCTCCAACAATGCAAACTAAAACAAAGAATCCGAGAAGTTTATCCCTTAATTTCGTTTTTGGAATATTGTGAAGCCTATTAAATTTTTCTCTGTCTATTTTTTCTTGTTTACTGCTTTTAATTCCTGAATAAATCATTCCGATGATTCCGAATAGAAAAACAGAGACAAACAAAAATAATATAACCGCAAATGGATATCCTGGATCAATTAAAAAACTCACGCCAACTGTAAGCGGACATAAAACAAAAAACAACCAGTTAGGAAATTTCAAGTTATAAAGTCCCGAAAAAATTACGGTTTGAAATAAAGCGACACCCATACTAAAGAGCATTAAAAAAACAACCACTCCAGCATCGGCTTTGTTTTGAGTAAGAAATGCAAAAAATTCGTTCATATTTACAATGCTATAATTTGGATATTCTTTTACAGAATTCCTTAAAATACAATTTCAACTTCTTTAGAAAGCAGTTTTCTTAAGCGATTCCTTTCTAAATCTGAAATTGGATTATGACTTAAATCAAGACCAATCAATTTGTGCAATTTATTGATATCGTTTGGAATTTCACTAATTTCATTATGACTTAAAACTAAGAATTTCAAATTCTTAAACTGTAAAATCTCCTCTGGAAATTTACTTAGTTTATTTTTTGATAAATCGAGTTCAATAACTAACTGCGGCTTTAACTTTGCTTTTTCCAAATCATAAAAAGTCGATCTTTCCCTTTTCTCCTCTTCTTTATTTCTCACCAAAAAACCAAAACCAATTACACTTAATACAGAAACAAAAAAGATACACAAGAAAGCGACCCAAATGGGATCTTCATTTTTTTCGGTTGTAAAAAGTCTCAAATAAATATAATATGCCATTCCGAAGAACAACACCAGAAACAAACCGATAAAGATTAAATACAGAAGATATTTAAAAAACGAAAGAATAATGTGTTTAAGTTTTGTAGTGTCTTTTGCAAACAATGAATAACTTATCAAAGCAAAAAGAAAAAGCCAAAAAATAAACAATCCGATTTTTGCTGCGTCATTATCACTTTCGATAATTTTAAACGAGATAAAAGTGGGAAACATTAAACCAAACCAAACAATAAATCCAGCAATTCCAACAGAAAAACAGCCTAATTTATATTCACTCTTTGACGATCTAAGCCACAAATAAGCTATTAAAAAAGACAAAAGAGCAACTCCTATAAAAGCATATCCAAAAGGCGTAAGTCCTGCTAAAAAAAATAAAGGCATTTTATTGAATTATATATTACTCATTGATATCAAATACAAATCTAAATAAATTACTACAAATTCAATACAAAAAAACCGCTTCTTCCAAATATTGAAAAAAGCGGTTTATTAATAAATCTTCTATTTTTACAAATCAAATTTAATTCCTTGTGCCAATGGCAGACTAGTCGTATAATTTATTGTATTGGTTTGACGACGCATATAAATTTTCCAAGCATCAGAGCCAGATTCGCGTCCGCCGCCAGTTTCCTTTTCACCACCAAAAGCACCGCCAATTTCAGCACCCGAAGTTCCAATATTTACGTTTGCAATTCCACAGTCAGAACCTACAACCGATAAAAATCTTTCGGCTTCACGTAAATTATTAGTCATAATTGCCGATGACAATCCTTGTGCAACACCATTTTGAATTTCGATTGCAGCATCAACATCTCCAGAATATTTAATCAAATATAAAACCGGAGCAAAAGTTTCATGCTGTACAATTTCAAATGAATTTTTAGCTTCGGCAATTGCGGGCTTAACATAACAGCCGCTTTCGTAACCTTCGCCTGAAAGTACTCCGCCTTCAACAAGAATTTTTCCACCTTCAGCAACTACTTTATTTAAAGCAAGTGCATACATCTCGACAGCATGCAAATCGATAAGCGGTCCAACATGATTATTTTCGTCAAGCGGATTTCCAATTCGCAACTGTTTGTAAGCCGTTACCAATGCATCTTTTACTTTATCATAAATACTTTCGTGAATAATCAATCTTCGAGTTGATGTACAACGTTGTCCAGCAGTTCCAACAGCGCCAAAAACAGCACCAATAACCGTCATTTTAATATCGGCATCTGGAGTTACGATAATAGCGTTATTTCCTCCTAGTTCTAACAATGATTTTCCTAAACGACCTGCAACAGTCTGCGCTACAATTTTTCCCATTCTTGTAGAGCCAGTCGCAGATACTAACGGAATACGAGTATCTTTTGTCATCAACTCTCCTATTTTATAATCGCCATTCATCAAACAAGAAATTCCTTCTGGAAGATTATTCTCTTTAATAACCTGAGCGATTATGTTCTGGCACGCAATACCGCAAAGTGGTGTTTTCTCTGAAGGTTTCCAAACGCAGACATCACCAGAAATCCAAGCCAAAGCCGTATTCCAAGACCAAACTGCAACCGGAAAATTAAATGCCGAAATAATCCCCACAACTCCCAATGAGTGGTATTGTTCGTACATACGATGTCCTGGTCTTTCAGAATGCATCGTTAATCCGTGTAACTGACGTGATAATCCAACAGCGAAATCACAGATATCGATCATTTCCTGAACTTCTCCATAACCTTCCTGCAAAGATTTCCCCATTTCGTATGAAACCAATTTACCAAGAGCCTCTTTATTTTCACGCAATTTTTGCCCAAACTGACGTACAATTTCTCCACGCTGCGGCGCAGGAATTAAACGAAATGTTTTGAAAGCTTCAATTGCAGATTGCATTACTTTTTCATAATCTTCAAGTGTAGAAGTCTTTACAGACGCAATTAATTTTCCGTCAACAGGAGAAAAACTATCTAAAATCTCACCCGATGAAAAATTTTCTATTCCTGTAGAAGTTCCTTCATTTACTTGTTTTATTCCTAGCTTTTCAAGTGCTTCATTTATGCCAAATTGTGATGCTATTGTTGTCATTGTAACTTTTTTAGTTAAAATTGTTATATTAATACGTAAAGATATTATTTTAAAATTACTTTCTAATAAATCAGAATAGTTAAAATCAGAGTAAATTTAAGGCTATTTAATAGTAATAACAGAATCAAAGCCTGCTTTATTCAGTAAATTTGATGAAATTTGCTTTTCTAAAATAAAAAACATGAATCTTTTTAAACGTCTTGTACTCTGCCTTATATTAGTTACACTAAATGCCTTTTCTCAAAAAGATCAAAAAACTTCGTTTCAAGTCGTTCCATTGGGTGTAAAAGGCGGAATTGACGAAAAAAATCTTTCTGCTTATTTACTTGCTCCTCTACATACAAACGACTTTATCTGTCTAGATGCAGGAACCATAAATGCTGGAATTGAAGTTGCCATAAAAAATAAAGTTTTTAAAGTTTCAACCAGTGAAGTTTTGCGAAAATATATAAAAGGCTATTTTATTTCACATGCTCATTTAGATCACGTTTCTGGCTTAATCATAAATTCTCCTGCAGATTCTTCTAAGACAGTTTATGCAACTGAAAAATGCATGAAAATGATGGAAAATCATTATTTTAATGATCAAACTTGGGCAAATTTTGGAGATAAAGGCCCTGGAACTCCTTTGAAAAAATATCATTTTGAGACTTTAAAAACCAACCTTGAAACGCCGATTACGAACACTCAAATGACGGTAAAAGCTTTTCCGTTAAGTCACGTCAATCCGTTTGAGAGCACTGCATTTTTAATAAAAAATGGAGATTCATATGTTTTATATTTAGGTGATACGGGACCTGACGCAGTTGAAAAAAGTGATAATCTTAAAAATTTATGGACAGCAGTTGCTCCTCTTATTAAAAACAAACAATTGAAAGGAATTTTTATTGAAGTTTCCTTTCCCAATGAACAGCCTGATCAATTTTTGTTTGGACATTTAACGCCCAATTATCTAATGAAAGAACTTCATGTTTTAGAAAAATTATCAGGAAAAGGAAGTCTAAAAGATTTCAACATTATCATAACACATTTGAAACCGCCTGCTAAGAATATTGTGAAATTAAAAGAGCAAATTAAAAATCAAAATGATTTAGGGGTAAAGATTATTTATCCTGAACAAGGGGTAAAATTTAATCTTTAAGCAATATATATTTGTAGGTTAATTTTTATATTTTTACCAAATAATCAAAATTTAGTAATGAAAATTGTTTGGTCAAAAAAAGCAAATTACACCTTTTATCATATCCAATATTATTTAGAACAATATTGGACCATACTAATAACACAAAAATTCATCAAAGACACATTACATATTATTACTTTACTTGAAAAAAATCCTCAATTAGGTAAATACAATGCAGAACTAGAATGCCGGGAATTAGTTATTTCAAAACAGGTTAAATTATATTATGAAATAAAAGAAAATGACATAATATTAATCACTTTCTCAAATAATCGTCAAAAGCCT
>NZ_NRQU01000095.1 GCF_004119495.1 Flavobacterium sp. YO12 | reverse complement strand
ATTATAATCCCATATGTAAAGTTTTTCAGTATCAACTGTAAAAACGTTATATCGGTAAATGTTGGGATCTTTTGTATTTAAAATTTCGTTTATTTTATCTAATTTAATTTGAACATCTGTTTTATCCTGGGCAGATACTTTGGCTATAATCAGGAACAGTATTATAAATAATTTATTTTTCATAGAGGTCAAATTACTTATTGATAACGTTTAAAATCGTTTCTAAACTTGGTGTAATCAAATCTGTAATTGGTTTTGGATAAAATCCAAAGAAAATTAATACAGCGATAATTGCTACCATCGAAATTCCTTCGTTTACAGAAACATCTGCAAAAGTTCTTGAATTGGTTTCGCCCAACATTACATTTTGAAACATTTTAAGCATATAGTAAGCTCCTAAAATAATCGTTGTTCCGCCTAAAACAGCAAACCAAATATTAATTTGAGATAAACTGTATAATACTGTAAATTCTCCAACAAAATTAAAAGTAGTTGGCAAAGCAACAGAAGCTAAAACCAAAATTAAAAACATTGAAGTGAATTTTGGAGATTGCGTACGGATTCCTCCTAATTCGCTGATCTCTCTAGTTTCAAATCTTCTGTAGATAATTTCTGCAGCATAAAATAATCCAACTACAACAAAACCGTGAGCGATCATTTGCATAACAGCACCTCTAAAACCATCAAGAGTTAAAGTGTAAGTTCCTGCAGCAATTAATCCAACGTGAGCAAGAGATGAATACGCTAATAATTTCTTTAAATCTTTTTGTCTTAATGCTACGATAGATCCGTAGATAACTCCAGCAATTCCTAAAGCGATAAAGATGTTCATGTATTCTTTTGCCGCAAGAGGTGCAAGTGGTAATTGCCAACGAATTACACTGTACAATCCCATTTTTAGCATAATACCAGATAAAAGCATTGTTCCAACAGTTGGCGCTTTTTGGTACACATTTGCCTGCCATGTGTGGAAAGGAATAATTGGAATTTTGATAGCATAAGCTAAGAAGAATGCCAAGAAAATCCAGAATTGCTCACAAGCTGATAATTCTACTTTGTATAAATCTTCGATTAAGAAGCTGCCTGCTTTTTGGTATAAATAGATAAAAGCAGTTAACATGAATAAAGAGCCCGCAAGTGTGTAAATAAAGAATTTAACCACTGCTTTTCTTCTTTCTTCAGCATCGCCATTACCCCAAATAAGAGCAATAAAGTAAATAGGAATAAGAGCTAATTCCCAGAAAATATAGTATAAAAGACCATCTGCTGCCAAGAAAGTTCCTGTCATTGCAAATGCCATGAATAATATTAGAGCATAAAAAGCTTTTGAATTTTTATATTCATTTCCAAAAGAAGAGAATATAATAATTGGAGTCAAAGCTGTAGTCAATAAAAGCATTGCAATTGCTAATCCATCTGCATTTAAAGCGAATGAAATTTTAGGCTGTGTAATCCAAGCATTGATAAGGCTGATATTTTCACCAGCATTAAAATGGTTTAACAATACAACCGAACAGCCTAAAGCTGCCAAACTAAAGAACAAAGCTACTTTTGAAGCGAGTTTGTCACCTGCAAAATAGGTGATAAATGCACCAACTAAAAGAATAATTAATATAAGAGAAACGTTCATAGTTATAAAATTATTGAGCTAAAAATAAATAAGAAACAATTGCGCAAAGACCTAAAACGAAAACAAAAAGATATAACCCAATACTTCCTGTCTGCAGTTTTTTACCCTGAAAAGCTAATTCATTTGCTATTTTTCCTAATCCGAAAACAAGTGCTGATAAGCCAGTTTCGATATAATCTCTAAAGAATCTTGATAATCCATTTATAGAGCGAACAAATATTGCATCGTAAGCTTCATCAACATAATATTTGTTATATAATACTTTTGTTAAACCTGTAATGTTTTCATCAGTTTCAGGAACATTATCTTGTTTAAAGTATTTTACGTAAGCAATTATAATTCCTAATAATCCGCCTAATACAGCAACACCCATTAAAGTGTATTCTGTTGTGCCTAAATGATGTTCTTCGCCAGCTGCTTTTGTGAAAAGAGGAGCTAAATATTCATTTAACCAGCTGTTTCCAGGTAAACTTATTAGTCCGCCAAAAGTCGCTAGAATTGCTAAAATGATCAATGGAATTGTAATTAAAGAACCACTTTCGTGTAAATGATGTTTTTGCTCTTCAGTTCCTCTAAATTCTTTAAAGAAAGTTAAGAACATTAAACGGAACATATAGAAAGCTGTCATGATTGAAGCTACAGATCCAACAACGTATAATGGAATACTGTGGTGGAAAGCTGTCATTAAAATTTCGTCTTTTGAGAAGAAACCTGAGAAAAATGGAACTCCTGAAATCGCTAATGAAGAAATCAACATAGTCCAGAAAGTGATTGGCATTGCTTTACGCAAACCACCCATTTTACGCATATCCTGCTCACCATGTAAACCGTGAATAACAGAACCTGATCCTAAGAATAAACAAGCTTTAAAGAAAGCGTGTGTGATTACGTGAAAAACAGCTACTTCGTAAGCTCCAAATCCTAATGCTAAAAACATTAATCCTAATTGAGAAACAGTTGAGTAAGCTAATACTTTTTTAATATCTGTTTGAACTAAACCAATTGTAGCAGCAACTAATGATGTTATTGCTCCAATAATGGCAATTACGTTTTGTACATCTGTTGCAAGATCAAAAACAAAGTTTAACCTTGTTACCATGAAAATACCAGCTGTTACCATGGTAGCCGCGTGAATTAAAGCAGAAACCGGAGTTGGTCCAGCCATCGCATCTGGTAACCAAGTATACAATGGAATCTGTGCAGATTTACCACAAGCTCCAATAAACAAGCATAAAGCTGCTAGAGAAAGTAATGGTAAGTTTAAATCTGTTGTTCCAGCGATTGCAGTTTTTAGAGAGGTATAATCTAAAGTAGAGAACATTGAACCAATGATGAACATACCAATTAAAAGACCTAAATCTCCAATTCTGTTCATAATGAAAGCTTTCTTTGCTGCATCGTTGTAATCTTGGTTTTTGTGCCAAAATCCGATTAATAAATAAGAGCAAAGTCCAACACCTTCCCAACCAATAAATAATACTAGTAAGTTGCTTCCAATTACAAGTGTAATCATAAAGAATACGAATAGATTTAAATAGGCAAAGAATTTGTGCATATTCTCATCGTCATGCATGTAACTGATAGAGTATAAGTGAATCAAAGATCCAATTCCGGTTACGAATAACAACCAAAGAACAGATAATTGATCTAATAAAAATCCAAGATTGATTTTTATATTACTAATTTGAATCCAATCAAATAAAGTAACTTCAATTGCTTTTCCAGTTGAAGTTATTTGATTAAAAAGAACAAGAGTAACTATAAAAGAAACAGCCACGGCAGCAGTCCCGATAAATCCGGAAACTGTTTTTCCTAAGCTTTTCCCAAAGAAAACATTAATTAAAAATCCTAAAAAAGGAGCTAAAACTAAAACTAAAGCTAAATTGGTATCCATTTCTATTTTATCCTTTTAAATTTTTTAAATTATCGATACTAATTGAGCCAATGTTTCTGAAAATCGAAACAAGAATAGCCAATCCTACTGCAACTTCAGCCGCAGCAACTGCCATCGAAAAGAATACAAAAACTTGTCCTTGTGCATCTTGATGATAAGTTGAAAAAGCCACAAATAAAAGGTTTACTGCATTCAACATGATTTCGATAGACATGAAAACGATAATAGAGTTTCGTCTGTACAATACACCAAAAACACCAATACAAAAAAGTACAACACTTAAAAAGATGTAATTTTCAATACCTATTTGATTTAATATATTACCCATTATTTATTTAATTTTTCTTTTTTAGACAATAATACAGTTCCAATCATCGCAACCAAAAGTAAAATCGAAGCAAATTCAAATGGTACCATATATTCGTTCAACAATATTTTACCCAATACTTTGATAGATTGGAAATCTTCTCCAGTTGAATCATATTCACCAACAATAGGTTTAGAGTTAATGAATATTGCAATTAAAACCACGCAAATCAAACAGAAAGAAACAATAGCTCCCAAACGTGTGATTCTTGGTCGGTGAACTTCTCGCTGTTCGTTTAGGTTCATTAACATAATGGTAAACAGGAACAGAATCATAATTGCTCCAGAATAGACTATTATATGTACAATTGCTAAAAATTGTGAGTTTAATAATAAATAATGACCAGCAATAGAGAAGAAACAAATCACTAAGTAAATAGCTGAGTGAATTGGGTTTCTGCTAAAAATGGTTAAAAAAGCAGTTATTACGGTGATGAACGCTAAGAAACAAAATATAATTTGTACAGTTGTTGCGTGTGCAAAATCAGGAATATGTATCATTAGTTAGCGTTATTAAGTTGTGAGTTTTTAATAGCCATTTCTAAAGGCATCACTAATTTGTCTTTTCCAAAAATGAAATCTTCTCTTTCATAATTAGCAGGAACTAATACTTTAGAAGTTGTCAAATAGATAGCATCTTTCG
The DNA here is from genome assembly GCF_004119495.1 of Flavobacterium sp. YO12. Lineage (GTDB taxonomy): Bacteria > Bacteroidota > Bacteroidia > Flavobacteriales > Flavobacteriaceae > Flavobacterium. Next base: position 8,118 of record NZ_NRQU01000095.1, on the reverse strand, counting down.
GGCAAGCCTCTTCACACAATCCACAAAAAATACAACGAAGCATATTAATCTCATAGATTTCAGCGTATTTTTCTTCTCTGTATAAATGTTTTTCATCTGCTTTACGTTCTGCAGCCTTCATTGTAATGGCTTCTGCAGGACATGATAAAGCACATAATCCACAAGCTGTACAATTTTCGCGGCCTTGCTCATCACGTTTCAGCATATGCTGACCACGATAAACTGGGCTCATCTCACGAACTTCTTCTGGATAGTGAATCGTAATTTTTTTTCTAAAAAGGTGCTTAAGCGTAATAGCAAGACCTTTTACAATCGCCACAAGATACAATCGTTCCAAAAAAGACATCTCTTTATTAGAGACCACTTTTTTTCTACCCGATAATGATATAGTTTCTATTGACATTTCTTAATCTATGATTTATGATTTTCAATTTGAGATCAATCAAATTTTAAATCTATTTTATTTTTATTTGAAGCCAGTTAAGGTTCTTAGAATCCTAAAGCTGCTGCGATATCGTGTCTTAAAATAACAGCACCCGTAATCATAATATTAATAATCGAAAGCGGAATTAAAATTCTCCAGCCTAAGTTCATTAATTGGTCATATCTAAATCTTGGAATCGTCCAACGTACCCACATGTAAAAGAATATGAAGAAACATATTTTTACAAATAATACCGCAATTCCTAAAAGATTAGCTGTGTTTACTCCAACATTTTCTACCATCCATTGCATTCCTGGGTAATTGTAACCTCCAAAGAATAAAACAGAAATAATAGTAGCAGAGATAAACATACTTGCATATTCAGCAAATAAATAGAATCCCATTTTCATGGATGAATATTCTGTATGGTAACCTCCAATTAATTCGTTTTCACATTCTGCTAAGTCAAATGGAGTTCTGTTTGTTTCTGCAAATGAACAAATTAAGAAGATTAAGAATGATAATGGTTGATAAAAAACATTCCAGTTCATTCCTGATTGCTGTAATGAAATTTCTCTTAAACTCATTGTTCCTGTCATCATTAATAATGCGATCATTGATAATCCCATTGCAACTTCATAAGAAACCATTTGAGATGCTGCACGAACAGCTCCCATTAATGAGAATTTATTGTTTGAAGCCCATCCACCAATCATGATACCATAAACTCCAACAGAAAGAACTCCAAAAATGTATAATAAAGCAATGTTTACATCAGTTGCCTGAAGATAAATATCTCTTCCAAAAAGATGCAGTTTATCTCCCCACGGAATTACAGCACTTGTCATTAAGGCTGTACTCATGGCAATTGCAGGACCTACAACGAATAAAAATTTGTTTGGCGTGTTTGGGAAAAATTCTTCTTTTGAGAATAATTTCATACCATCGGCAAGCGGCTGTAATAAACCTCCCCAACCTGCACGGTTTGGACCAACACGGTCTTGAAGAAAAGCAGCAACTTTACGTTCAGCCCAAGTAGAGTACATTGCCATAATCATTGTTACCGCAAAAACGACAACAATAACAACACTTTTTTCTATAATAAATGCACTTTCCATTTCTTAAACTTTTTTATCATTAGTAGTTAATGGAATTGCTGCCATACTAATTTTTTTACGGTCAATATCTCTACCTAAAAGAATATTCTTCTCTGTGTCGATTTCAACTTTCTCTAATTTTTGAGTGTAGTTATTTTGGTTGATAACAGAATCTTTTTCAAATTCTCTTGGTCCTTCAATAACCCAGTCATTAACGTTTTTGTGATCAAAACGACAGCTGTTGCAAATGAATTCTTCAACTTCATGATACTCATCTTTACGACCAGTTACACGTTGAATTTCTCCACCAAACATCCAAACTGTAGTTTTACCGCAGCATCCAGGAGTAGTACATTCTCTGTGTGCGTTATAAGGTTTGTTAAACCAAACTCTTGATTTAAAACGGAAAGTTTTGTCAGTTAAAGCTCCAACCGGACAAACGTCAATCATGTTTCCAGAAAACTCGTTGTCGATTGCTTTTGAGATTCCAGTTGAAATATTAGCGTGGTCACCACGGTCTAATACTCCGTGAACTCTGTTGTCTGTTAATTGATCTGCAACTTGTACACATCTTTGACATAAAATACAACGGTTCATATGCAGTTGAATATTTGGACCAATATCTTCTGGTTCAAACGTTCTTTTTTCTTCAATAAAACGTGATTTTGGATTTCCGTGCTCAAAACTTAAATTTTGAAGATCACATTCACCAGCTTGATCACAAATTGGGCAGTCTAATGGGTGATTGATCAATAAAAATTCTGTTACAGATTTACGCGCTTCGGTAACTCTGGCAGAAGATTTACTGTTTACTTCCATTCCGTCCATACATCCTGTTACACAAGATGCCATTAATTTTGGCATTGGTCTTGGGTCGGCTTCACTACCTTTAGAAACTTCAACTAAACAACAACGACATTTTCCACCGCTGCCTTTTAATTTTGAGTAATAGCACATGGCTGGCGGTACCAAATCTCCACCAATCATACGTGCAGCCTGCAGGATTGTTGTTCCTGGTTCTACGTCTATACTTTGACCGTCTATGGTTACTTTCATCTCTTTATGATTTGAATGTTGAAAGTCGGAATATTGAAAAGAATTGCTGTCCTTTTTAACATTATGAACTTTATAACTTTCTGCTTTTTATTTTTATACGATTACTTTACCGCCTACTAAATGCTTTACTTGCGAAAAAGGTTCAGCAACAAAGTGATCTCTATTTTTAATTTTTTCAGGGAAACGAACGTGATATTCAAATTCATCTCTAAAGTGACGAATCGCTGCTGCTACTGGCCAAGAAGCGGCGTCACCAAGCGGACAAATTGTGTTTCCTTCAATTTTACTTTGAATGCTCCACAATAATTCGATATCTTCTTCACGGCCTTGACCGTTTTCGATTCTCCATAAGATTTTTTCTAACCATCCTGTTCCTTCTCGGCAAGGCGTACATTGTCCGCAAGATTCGTGGTGGTAAAAACGTGCAAAGTTCCAAGTGTTTCTTACCACACAAGCTGTGTCGTTGTACACGATAAATCCTCCAGAACCTAACATCGATCCGGTAGCAAAACCACCATCACTTAAAGATTCGTAAGTCATTAATCTGTCGTCTCCGTTTGCCGTTTTGAAAATTAATTCAGCTGGCAAAATCGGCACAGAAGAACCTCCCGGTACAAATGCTTTTAACGGACGGCTTGAAGACATTCCTCCTAAATATTCATCAGAATTCATGAATTCGTCAACACTTAAACCTAATTCAATTTCGTAAACTCCAGGATTTTTGATGTGTCCAGAAGCTGAAATTAATTTAGTTCCAGTAGAACGTCCAATTCCAATTTTAGCATAATCGTCACCAGAATTGTTTACAATCCACGGCACCGTTGCAATAGTTTCAACATTGTTTACCACTGTTGGATTTGCCCAAAGTCCTGAAACTGCTGGGAAAGGTGGTTTAATACGAGGATTTCCTCTTTTACCTTCTAGAGACTCAATAAGTGCAGTTTCTTCTCCACAAATATAAGCTCCAGCTCCACAGTGAACATGTAACTCTAAATCGTAACCTGAACCTAATATATTTTTTCCTAACCAGCCTGCAGCTTTAGCCTCGGCGATTGCTCTTTCTAAAATTTTGAAAACCCACATATATTCTCCACGAATGTAGATGTATGATAGGTTTGCGCCCAAAGCATAACTTGAAGTGATCATTCCTTCGATCAATAAGTGAGGAATATATTCCATCAAATAACGATCTTTGAAAGTTCCCGGTTCAGATTCGTCGGCGTTACAAACTAAGTGTCTTGGTTTTCCTGATTTTTTATCAATAAAGCTCCATTTCATTCCTGCAGGGAAACCTGCGCCACCACGACCACGAAGACCTGATTTTTTTACTTCTTCAGTAACTTCATCTGGCGTAAGTGTTTTTAAAGCTTTTTCTACAGAAGCGTAACCACCGTTTTGGCGATAAACTTCGTAGGTTTTAATTCCAGGAATATTGATTTTATCTAATAATATTTTTTGTGACATCTTATTTATCGTGTAATATTATTTTATCATCTCTACAATCAGCGATTAACTGATCGATTTTATCTTCTGTCAATTTCTCTTTGTAGAAATCGCCTAACTGCATCATCGGAGCGTATCCGCAAGCACCTAAACATTCTACACCAGCAATAGTAAACATTCCGTCTGGAGTAGTTTCGCCCATTTTAATGCCTAATTTTTCAGAAGTATAATCCATTAAATTTTCGGCACCATTTAAACAACAACAAGAAGTCTGGCAAAATTCAAACATGTACTTTCCAATTGGTTTTTGGTTGAACATGGTATAAAAAGTAACCACTTCATAAACCTCAATTGGTTTTATCTGAAGAATCTCGGCAACTTTGTCTTGCAATTCAATGCTAAGCCAGTTGTTATGCGCATCTTGCACTTCGTGCAAAACAGGCAGTAAAGCCGATTTTTGTTTGCCTTCGGGATAATGACTAATCAATTCATTGATACGAGCGATCAATGCCTCAGTCATATTTATTTCTTGTTTGTAATGTTTACGTTCCATTTTTATTTTAGATTTTAGATTTTAGATTTCAGATTTTTCAATCTTTGTCCTTAATCCGTATTCTGCAATCTTTATTAGTTTTTAGATTTTTTCAATCTGAATTCTTCAATTCTATGATAAGTCTAGATTTTCAATCTAAATTATTAGATATGCTATTCTGCAATCTAAAATCTAAAATTTTCAATCTAAAATTTTTTACGCGTCTAATTCTCCTGCAATTACGTTTAAACTCGAAAGGATAACAATTGCATCAGAAAGTAATGAACCTTTGATCATTTCAGGATATGCTTGGTAATAAATAAAACAAGGTCTTCTGAAATGTAATCTATATGGAGTTCTGCTTCCGTCTGTAACTAAATAAAAACCTATCTCTCCGTTTCCTCCTTCAACAGGGTGGTAAATTTCTGCAACTGGAACAGGAACTTCTCCCATTACAATTTTAAAGTGATAGATTAAAGATTCCATATTATGATATACATCTTCTTTTGGAGGAAGATAATAATCAGGAACTTCTGCATGGTATTCGTTTCCAGCCGGCATTTTATCCAAAGCTTGACGAATAATGCTTAAACTTTCCCAAACTTCGGCGTTACGAACACAGAAACGATCGTAAGTATCACCTGATTTTCCAACAGGAACATTAAATTCGAAGTCTTCATAAGAAGAGTAAGGCTGCGCAACACGAACATCATAATCAATTCCGGCTGCACGTAAGTTTGGACCTGTAAATCCGTAAGCCATTGCTTGTTCAGCAGAAATTGCACCTACGTTGACGGTTCTGTCAAGGAAAATTCTGTTTCTTTCGAATAAGTTAACAAATTCTTGCCAAGCAACAGGAAAATCTTTTAAGAAAACATCTAATTTGCGAAAAGCTTCTGGTGACCAGTCTCTTTCGAAACCACCAATTCTTCCCATATTTGTTGTTAAACGAGCTCCACAAATTTCTTCGTAAATCTCATAAACTTTTTCTCTGAATTGAAAAACGTATAAGAAACCAGTATAAGCACCAGTATCTACTCCTAGAATCGAGTTACAAATTAAGTGATCTGTAATACGAGCAAGCTCCATTACAATAACTCTTAAGTATTGTGCTCTTTTAGGAACTTCAATATTTAGTAATTTTTCTAAAGTCATCCACCATCCCATATTGTTAATAGGAGAGGAGCAATAGTTCATACGATCTGTAAGAGGTGTGATTTGATAGAAAGGACGATTCTCAGCAATTTTCTCAAAAGCTCTGTGGATGTAACCAATAGTTGGTTCAGCCTCTAGAATTCTTTCACCATCCATTAATAGGATATTTTGAAAAATACCGTGAGTCGCAGGATGCGTTGGTCCTAAATTCAGTACCGAAAGCTCGCTTCCGTCTTCGTTTAGTTTGTCCTTAATTATTTTAGCATAACGATGCTCTGGTGGTAATAATAGTTCTGACATTTTATAATGTTGAATTATTTTTTAGCAATTTGTTGTTGTTCTTCCAAAGAATCTGTCGTCTTTATCAGTTCTTCCGCTGTCTTCCATTGGGAATTCTTTTCTCATTGGGAAAGACACCATTTCGTCCATATTCAAAATACGTTTCAATTGCGGGTGACCAATAAAATTGATTCCGAAGAAATCGTATGTTTCTCTTTCCATCCAGTTTGAACTCAAGAAAATATTTGAAACGGTTTTGATCTCTGGTTTTTCACCATTCAAGTAAACTTTGATTCTAATACGTTTGTTTTCGTACCAGTTGTGCAAATGATAAACTACCGCAAATTGACGATCTGCATCGTTGTCTGGATAATGAATGCCGCATAAATCTGTTAAGAAGTGAAAACGTAAGTCAGAATCATTTTTCAGGAAAAGGATCAATGCTGTGATTTTTTCAGGAGTTGTTTCTAATGAAAAAATATCTCTTTCTTGTTGAAAGTTAAAAACACTTGTATCAAATGTTTCTGTAAGTTTATCTTGAATCAGGGTATTTTCTAAAGCCATCTTATGAAATGTTATAGGAAGCTAATAATTCTTGGTATTCCGGAGAGCTTCTGCGTCTAACAGATTCGCTTTTTACCAATTCTTGTAATCTCATTACTCCGTCAACGATTTGTTCTGGTCTTGGAGGACATCCTGGAACGTAAACGTCAACCGGGATTACTTTATCAATTCCTTGCAGAACTGAGTATGTGTCGAAAACACCTCCCGATGAAGCACAAGCTCCAACGGCAATTACCCAGCGAGGTTCAGACATTTGTTCGTAAACTTGTCTTAAAATCGGGGCCATTTTTTTTGAAATTGTCCCCATTACTAATAACATATCTGCTTGACGAGGAGAGAAACTCACACGCTCAGATCCAAATCGTGCTAAATCGTAATGTGAAGCCATCGTTGCCATAAACTCAATTCCGCAGCATGAAGTTGCAAATGGTAAAGGCCAAAGAGAATTCGCGCGTGCCAAACCTACAACATCATTTAGTTTTGTTGCAAAGAAACCTTCACCAACAACACCTTCAGGTGGCGCAACCATATTTACATTTGAATCGCTCATTTTTATTTTAGATTTCTGATTTTAGATTTTAGATTTTTGGAAATCGTAAAAAGTAAAATCAATTTTTTAAATCAGTATTAAATTCAATTGAGTTTAAATTTTAAATTTTAATTTCAGATGCTTAAATCTAAAATCAGAAACCTAAAATCTAAAATCGGGTTTTATTCCCAGTCTAAAGCTTTCTTTTTGATGATGTAGAAAAAACCAACTAAAAGCAATGACATAAAAACAATCATTTTCAGCATTCCTTCAATACCAAGTTCTTTAAAATTTACTGCCCAAGGATAAAGAAAAATTACCTCTACGTCAAACAATACAAACAGGATGGCAACTAGGAAATATTTTACTGAAAAAGGAATACGTGCATTACCAACAGATTCGATCCCGCACTCGAAGTTTTTATCTTTAACTTCAGAGGTTCTTTTTGGGCCTAATTTTCCAGAAATAATGATTGTTCCTACTACAAAACCAACAGCTAGAATGAACTGCATTAAAATAGGAATGTAACTGTATTGATCAGATTGCATAAGCTTAGCTTTTTTACTTAAAGAATAAGCCACAAAGATAACTTTCAATGACGTAAATCACAAACTAAAGGGGGACATAAGTACGCAATGCAACAACGTTTGGGTGTAATTTTTATTGATTATAAATAAGGTCTTAAAATTTTAATATTTTTTTAAGAAATGAGCAAAAAAAAACGTCTCGATGTGTATCGAGACGTTTTTAAAACCATTCAGAGGCAAAAAAAATAAATTGCTATATTTTTCTTAGATTACTGCTACTTTAGCAGCAACTTTCCCTTTTCTTCCTTCTTCTTCTTCATAGCTTACACGGTCACCTTCGCGTAATTCTTCCGCGTTAATTCCTGAAGCGTGAACGAAGATGTCCTTTCCTGTTTCTTCGTCTGTAATGAATCCATAACCTTTAGATTCATTGAAAAATTTTACTGTACCTGTACGCATTGTAATTGTAATAATAATTTATAATAAAGCAAATGTAATATATAAATTCATAC
>NZ_NRQU01000094.1 GCF_004119495.1 Flavobacterium sp. YO12 | reverse complement strand
ATCTATTTTTTGCAACCAGTTGTTTTAGAATTTTAATTTGTTTTTAAGATTTTTTTATTTAAATTTACAAATGTTAAAGAAACACTTATTTAAGGTTTGAAGTAAAAAAATTAAAACTGCAATCATTTTGATTGTAAATGAAGAAGAAATAGAAATCAGTTTTTCTGTCTTTTTAGGTTTTGGTTTTAGAATAAAAATAAGTTAAAAAGGAAAAAAATCAGATAAAATAGAGTTAGAAAAGCAGGTTGTGCTTTGCAGTTTTAGGTTGTAAGATGAGATAATCGCAATAGAATAAATGTTATTTAAACATTTATTTTGTCTTTTTCTTCTAAAGAACTGTTTTAGTGCAATATCTGTAAAAAAAAGACTGTATCTTTTTTATTAAGTGTTTTTTGTACACTTATAAATATTTATAAGTATATTTGTCACCATTAAAAATTAATTTCGAATGAAAAATTACGTAATAGGATTAGACTATGGAACAGATTCTGTTCGAGCGGTGCTTATAGATGCCGAAAATGGGCAGGAATTAGCATCGAATGTTTCTCATTACAAAAGATGGAAGAATAAGCAATATTGTGACGCGGCTATAAATCAATTTCGTCAGCATCCTTTAGATCACATCGAAGGATTAGAAATTACGATTCAAACGGTTATAAAAGAAAGTAAAGTTGATCCTTCATTAGTGAAAGGGATTTGTATAGATACGACTGGATCGTCTCCAGTTCCAGTAACAAAAGATGGAATTCCGTTAGCATTGACACAAGGTTTTGAAGAAAACCCAAATGCGATGATGGTTTTATGGAAAGATCATACTTCGATAAATGAAGCAAACGAAATTAACGAACTGGCAGTAAGCTGGGGCGGAGAAGACGTTACAAAATATGTGGGCGGAATTTATTCATCAGAGTGGTTTTGGGCAAAAATTCTTCACATTGCAAGAAAAGATGAAGCAGTTAGAAATGCAGCACATACTTGGATGGAACACTGCGATTTAATGACGTATTTATTAATTGAAGATAAAGACTTAAAAACTTTTAAAAGAAGCCGTTGCGCCGCAGGACACAAAGCAATGTGGCACACAGACTGGAACGGACTTCCGCCAGTTGAATTCTTAGAAAAATTACATCCTTATTTAGCACAGCTTCGTGGTAATTTATATAATGAAACTTATACATCTGATTTATCAGCAGGAAATTTGAGCAAAGAATGGGCAGATCGTTTAGGGCTTTCGACTGATACAGTTGTGGCCGTTGGAACCTTCGATGCACATTCTGGAGCTGTTGGAGCAAAAATTGGAGAGAATACTTTAGTTCGTGTTATGGGAACTTCAACTTGCGATATTCTGGTTGGTTCATATGACGAAGTAGGAACAAAAACCGTTCGCGGAATCTGCGGACAAGTAGATGGATCTGTAATTCCGGGCTTTATTGGTCTTGAAGCAGGGCAATCTGCTTTTGGAGATTTATTGGCTTGGTACAAAGAACTATTAATGTGGCCGACGGAACATTTATTAGGTGCTACGTCACTTTTAAATGATGCTCAAAAAGAACAATTAAGAGAAGAATTCAGCGATAAATTAATTGTTGAATTAACGAAAGAAGCAGAGAAAATTCCAGTTTCAGAAAGTCTTCCTATTGCTTTAGACTGGATCAACGGAAGAAGAACTCCAGATGCTAATCAGGAATTAAAAAGCGCCATTTCAAACCTTTCTTTAGGAACAAAAGCACCCCATATTTTCAAAGCTTTAGTAAACGCAATTTGTTTTGGAGCGAAGAAAATTGTAGATCGTTTTGAAGAAGAAGGTGTGAAAATCGACAGCGTAATAGGAATTGGCGGTGTTGCTCGTAAATCTCCTTTTATTATGCAGACTTTGGCAAATGTTTTAAACAAGCCAATTAAAATCGCAGCTTCAGACCAAACTCCAGCTTTGGGTGCAGCAATTTACGCAGCCGTTGCAGCAGGAATTTATCCAAACGTAATCGAAGCAAGTCAAAAAATTGGAAGTGATTTTGACGGAGAATATTTCCCTCAATTAGATAAAGTGGCAGCGTATAACAAATTACTTATTGCTTACGATCAATTAAGTGCTTTTGAAGATCCATCTATTAAAATTAAAGAAAATGAGTTCTCAATATAAAGATTTAAAACAGGAATGTTACGAGGCCAATATGCAGTTAAATGCATTGAATTTGGTGGTGTACACTTTTGGAAATGTAAGTGCCGTTGATAGAGAAAATGGTGTTTTTGCTATTAAACCAAGCGGTGTTCCCTACGAAGATTTAAAACCAGAAGATATTGTAATTGTCGATTTTGATAACAATATTATCGAAGGAACCATGCGTCCGTCATCAGATACAAAAACGCATGCTTATTTGTATAAAAATTGGCCGAATATTGGAGGCGTTGCGCATACACATGCGACGTACTCGGTTGCTTGGGCGCAATCGCAACAAGATATTCCAATTTTCGGAACTACGCACGCCGATCATTTAACGGCTGATATTCCGTGTGCTCCGCCAATGGCAGATTCTCTTATTGAAGGAAATTACGAACACAATACCGGAATTCAGATTTTGGATTGTTTCAAAGAAAAAAATCTTTCATACGAAGAAGTAGAAATGGTTTTGATTGGAAATCACGGTCCATTTGCGTGGGGAAAAAATGCAGCAAAAGCGGTTTACAACAGTAAAGTTCTAGAAGTAGTTGCCGAAATGGCGTACCTGACTTTGCAAATAAATCCAAACGCACCAAGATTAAAAGATTCATTAATAAAGAAACATTACAACCGCAAACACGGAAAAGATTCGTATTACGGACAATAAATAATTTTAGATTTTAGAATGCAGATTTTAGAACCTGCAAACGATTAAACAATTCAACAAATAAACGATTAAACAGCATGATAGATATATCTCAAAAAGAAGTATGGTTTGTAGTAGGAAGCCAAGAATTATACGGTGAAGAAACACTTAGAAAAGTAGCAGAACATTCTCAGATAATCGCAAAAGGATTAGATGCTTCATCTTCAATTCCAGTAAAAGTGGTTTACAAAGATGTGGTGAAATCGCCTTCGCAGATTTTAGATGTTTGTTTGGCTGCAAATTCTGAGAAAAACTGTATTGGAATTATTGCTTGGATGCACACTTTTTCGCCAGCAAAAATGTGGATTGGCGGTTTGAGTATTTTGAAAAAACCATTATGTCATTTACATACACAATACAATGCTGAAATTCCGTGGGGATCTATCGACATGGATTTTATGAACCTGAATCAATCGGCTCACGGAGATCGTGAATTCGGTTTCATCATGTCTAGATTACGTAAAAAACGTAAAGTTGTAGTTGGACATTGGGAAGATGAAAGAGTTCATAAAAAAATAGGAATTTGGTCAAGAGTTGTTCTTGGATGGGACGAACTTCAGAACTTAAAAGTAGCTCGTATTGGAGACAATATGCGTGAAGTTGCCGTTACAGACGGTGATAAAGTAGAAGCTCAGATTCGTTTCGGAATGTCGGTAAACGGATACGATTCTTCAGATGTGACAAAACATATCGAAAAAATAACAGACAAAGAATTAGCTGATTTATTAGCGGTTTACGAAGAATCATATACTTTGACCGATTCTTTAAAAGAGGGTGGAGCGCAAAGAAGTTCTTTGGTTGAAGCGGCAAAAATTGAATTAGGTTTGAGAGCTTTCCTTGAAGAAGGAGGTTTCGGTGCTTTCACGGATACATTTGAAAATCTTGGAGCTTGGAAACAATTACCAGGAATTGCAACACAAAGATTAATGGCTGATGGTTATGGTTTTGGTGGTGAAGGAGACTGGAAAACAGCTGCAATGGTTAGAGCTTTAAAAGTGATGAATATTGGTTTGGAAGGCGGGACTTCTTTCATGGAAGATTATACATACCATTTCACACCACAAAAATCATATGTTTTAGGATCGCATATGTTGGAAATTTGTCCATCTATTGCTGATGGAAAACCTTCTTGTGAAGTACATCCTTTAGGAATTGGCGGAAAAGAAGATCCAGCTCGTTTGGTATTTAATTCGCCAGCTGGAGATGCAATTAATGTTTCTTTGGTAGATATGGGAACTCGTTTCCGTTTAATCGTAAACGAAGTTGAAGCGGTTAAACCATTGGCAGAATTGCCAAAATTACCAGTTGCTAGAGTTTTATGGGATTGTAAACCAAATCTTGATATTGCGGCAACAGCTTGGATTTTAGCAGGAGGAGCTCATCACACCGTTTACAGTCAATCGATAACAACGGAATATATGGAAGATTTTGCAGATATTGCTGGAATCGAATTATTGGTTATTGATGAAAAAACAACTGTTAGAGAGTTTAAAGATAAGATTAATGCGAATGAAGCTTATTTTCATTCGTTTCAGCATGGACTTTAATCTAAGATGCTAAGTTGCTAAGATTCTAAAATTTTTTCTTATTTCTAGCTTGTTGAGCTCAATTATATGTAAAAAATTCAACACAGATAAAACGGATTTGCTATCGCAAAAACGCAGATAAAAAACGGGTTTATAAATAATCTAAAATCTGTATAAATCCGCGTCTTCGTGATAACGAATCTGTTTTATCCGCGTCAAAACACAGTATTTTTTTCAATATAAAGGATTACTTTTAACATCTAACTTTTTACAAACCACAAAATTATTATTTATGAATATATTAAAACGTTGTGTTTTTGGAATAGGCCTGTTGAGTCTGGCTTTAGTTTCAGTTCAATGCAAAAGCGATAAAAAAATGAATGCTACAGTTTCAGATCAAAAAGCAGCAGTAACGATTGAAAAATCGGCTTACGGAACAACTGCAAAAGGAGAAAAAATCGACAGTTATAAGTTGAAAAACCAAAACGGAATGGAAGTAGATATTATCACTTTTGGTGGTATTATTACTGATTTGAAAGTTCCCAATAAAGAAGGTGTTTCTGAAAATGTTGTAATTGGATTTAATTCTTTGGCACAATACGAAAAAGAAAATCCGTTTTTTGGAGCTTTAATTGGAAGATATGGAAACCGCATTGCGAAAGGAAAATTTTCTTTAGATGGAAAAGAGTATCAATTGGCAATAAATAATGCGCCAAATGCTTTGCACGGAGGACCGAATGGTTTTTTTAAAGTAGTTTGGAAAGCAGATGAGGTTAAATCTGGGGAAACAGCTTCTTTAAAATTATCATATTTAAGTAAAGATATGGAAGAAGGTTATCCAGGAAATTTACAAGTTTTTGTGACTTATACATTGACAAATGATAATCAATTAGAAGTTTTGTATGAAGCAACGACAGATAAGAAAACGGTTGTAAACTTAACACAGCATTCGTATTTCAATTTATCTGGAGATTTTTCTAAAACAATCTTAGATCACGAATTGACTTTAAATGCGGATAAAATTGTTCCGGTTGATGCGACTTTAATTCCAACAGGAAAATTAGAGGATGTTGCCAATACACCTTTTGATTTTAGAACACCAAAATTGGTTGGTAAAGACATCGAAGCTAAAAACGAACAATTAGAAAGAGGAAAAGGTTATGATCATTGCTGGGTATTGAACAATCCTGAAAAAGGAAAAACAATCATCGCAAAAGTATATCACGCACCAAGCGGAAGAGTTTTAGAAATGACTACTGATGAACCTGGAATTCAGTTTTACTCAGGAAATTTCCTTGATGGAACTTTACCAACACGTGACGGAAAAACATACGGACACAGAACGGGATTATGTTTGGAAACAGAACATTATCCGGATTCTCCAAATCAGAAAAATTTCCCAACAACGGTTTTAAACCCGGGAGAAAATTATAAAACTAAAACTACTTTTAAATTTTCAGTAAAAAAATAGTTTTGGAATTTGTTAATTAGTTCAGTTCTCTAAAAACCTCGAAAGTATTGCTTTCGAGGTTTTTTTATGAAAGTACCAGTAGAAACAAAGAATTTGCTCATTTTTGTCATTTCGACGAAGGAGAAATCTCCGCGAGTAACTCGCCAAAGATTTGAGAATTCCTTTGTGGAGCTTCTTGTGAAGATTTCTCCTTCGTCGAAATGACAAGATTGTGGATGAAACTTTGCGACTTCGCTTCAGATAACTATTGGGATTTCGAGACTAATTGATCCGAAAAAGAAAAAACTTAATTTAGCAATAAAAAGAAAAATGAAACATCTATTCAATGCAGAATTAAATTGGACTTCAAAAAAAGAAGAAAATCCAACTTCAAAAACTTACAGCAAAACTCATCAAATAAAAATTGAAGGCAAGCCAGTTTTGGATGTTTCGGCAGCAAAAGCATTTAAAGGAGATCCCGCATTATATAATCCAGAAGATTTATTGTTAAGCAGTTTGGTTTCCTGCCATATGATGTCGTACTTATATGTTTGTTCTCAAAACGGAATAGAAGTTCTCGAGTATATAGACAACGCCGAAGCAACGCTTGAAGTTTCTACAGATGGAAGAGGATGTTTTGTTGAGGTTAGATTAAAACCAAAAGTAAAAATTTCAAATCCAAACCAAATAGAATTGGCTTTAGAATTACATTTTAAAGCAAACCAATTGTGTTTTATCGCAAATTCGTGCAACTTTCCTGTTTTGCATGAAGCTAGTTGTGAGGTTTGAACCATGTAAGTGATGTAAGTTCGTTTAAAAACTGAGCTTAAACGCGAAGTAATATTTTCTTATAGGACTTATATGGTTTAAAAAATGCCATAAAAAAACCTCTTCATTGCTGAAGAGGTTTTACGTACCCGGAGCCGGAGTTGAAACCTATATTTTTGGATGATTTTTAAAAACCTAGAACACATTGTTTAAAAATACGTTTAAGGGCTTGTTTATTTGGGTTTATCGTCTTGAATCAATCATATTTTGAGTTGAATAAAATAGAGCCAAATTGAATGATGATATAAATTTATCGGGCAAATATCGGGCGTTATTTTAAAGTTGCCCGATATTTAATTATATTTGTATTGTTCAAACGTTCAATATTAAAATATGGCATCAATTAAATTTAGATTGCGCAGTAGTGCAAACAAAAACGTCTCAATTAAAGTCCGATTGATTTTAGGTTTTAAAAAACAGGATCTAGAATTAAATACTGGATTTTCAATCAACCCAAAAGATTGGAGTGAGTCAACCAATAAGCCCAAACAGAACAATGCCGAGAATAAAATCATTTTCAACAATCTCAAAAAGTTGGAATCATTTCTTTTTAAATCCCTTAATACTGATATGGGAGAAAGCATCGTTATTGATAGATTTTGGTTAGAATCAAAAATTAATGAATGCTTTAATCGTATAGAAAAAACGGATGAGGGATTAATTATAAACTATATTCAAAACATAATCGATACTGCAGAAACTCGAAAAGTGAAAGTAAAAGGAGGTTATAAACATGGGCTTTCCCTAAGTAGAAAAAACAGTTATATAGCCACAAAAAAGATGTTATCGGAATATCAGTCCAAGATTAAAAAGCAGATTCACTTTTTAGATATCTCTCAAGTTTTAATTGACGATTTTGAACACTGGTTACTTAAAATAAAAAAGTATGCCGTAAATACTGCGTCAAAGCATATTGCAAACATTAAGACTGTATGTATTGAGGCGGAAAAAAAAGATATTAAAGTTAATTCCTATGCTAAGCAAATAACCGTTGCATCAGAAAGTGACGAAGATAGATATATACAAACCTTATCCTTTGCAGAGTTAGATCAAATTAGAACGGCAGACATCACACTAGAAGCACATGTAAATGCTCGAAAATGGTTATTAATAGGTTGTGAAATAGGACAACGTGGAGGAGACCTTCTCGATATTACATCCCAAAATATAAGGTATAAAAACGAAAAAATGTACATTGATTTAATACAAAAGAAGACAAAGAAAGCCGTTACTATTGGAATAATCTCTCCGTATATTATTGACATTCTTGAAAACAGTTTTCCTTATAAAATCAGTACACAAAAACTAAACGACCACATTAAAAAAGTTTGCGAAACAGCCAAAATAAATACAATGACAGAGGGGAAAATATTTGACGCAGATACAGGACGTAAAGTTTTTAAATTATATGAGAAACATCTCTTAATAACCACACATTGTTTTAGACGTTCGTTCTGTACAAATTATTATAAAAAGATTCCAACCCCAGTTTTAATGGGGATTTCGGCGCATTCTAAAGAATCGATTTTCAGAGCTTATATTAATGCACCCGAAGACAAAGATGAAAATGCGGATTTATTTATGAAGTTTTACGACGACGTACACAAAGAAATACAAAAAAACAAAGAAGTTGAAGAAGAGAAACGCAAAGTACCCGAGATGACGGTTATAAAAAACGGCACAACTGATTGAAAAACATTTTTATTTAGATAATTAATTATTATGCAAATAGGGTTAATTTAGTATTTTCAATCTTATTTTATAATAATCAATGACTTTTTTTTAGCAAATGAATTTACAAAAATCATATAATTCAGATTCTTCTGATAGTTTCAGAAATAAAACGTTACAACAATATAAAAATGATTATTTAGAGAATGTAGACTTTTATAAAAAACTAAACGAAGACAATGACGAAATTAATTTTGTAAATACTGAATTAAGACTCGTACGGGAATTCATCCGACCAGTACTAGAAAATGAGATTACACAACTTGAAAAAAAATGTGGCTTAGACTTAGAAATGCACCTAATTAAGAATCATTTAGCAAGCTATATTAAAATAATTCTTTTTTAGAAGTAAAAAACTTGAACTTGAAAAAAATACTGGAGCAACATTACAAAAAAAAATCTAAAGGATTTTTTTAGTGAAGACATACCCACTAAAACAATAGAACAACTTCAAAAAAATTTAAAGAAATGAATGGTAGAAAAATGGCTTATGTGATTTTTCAACTACATAAAGAATTTGAAATTATTGACTACTCTATGAATAGCCACCTCTTAGGGCGAAAACATTTTGTCTTTGCCTTAAAAGAAGAAAACAATAAAAATGTAATTGCAGGTATTAATAAATACTTTTCTCCAAATGATGTTTCATTACTATCATCGGACTATTTAAATGACAATGATTATATCTCTATTAGAAAAGAGATAAACAAGATATTAAATCAAAGCGAACTTCATTAAAAAGGTGTCTAGTTGTTAGATGGTATCAGATTCTATCTAACAACTGAATATCATCTATTTACATGTTTTGTACTTATATTTTTGTTGCAAACTTTAATAACAAAGTCATGCAACAAAACTCAATTTTACTACAGGATTTAAGTTTAGAACAATTAACTAAACTTATTACAAGTATCGTCAAAACCGAAACTGACGACTTAAAAAAACATTTTCAACCGAAAGAACCAACCGTGTACTTAACGAGGCAGGAAGTAGCCTTTCTACTAAGTGTCGATATTTCCAGTGTACATAATTATACAAAGCGAGGGATTCTCAAAAGTTACGGAATTCAGGGACGAGTATATTATAAACGTTCTGAAGTTGAAGCCAGTCTTAAGCCTCTTAATTCTTAAGTTATGGAATTCTACGATAACAAAATTGCACTCCAACATTTACTTGATGGATTAAAACAATGCGAGCCAATACCTAAGAAACTGCTGATTCGATTACTGGAAAAAGTTGGTGTAAACTCTAATTGATTTTTTAAAGCAAACAATACGCACGAAAAAGCTGGGAGTTTTTAAAACTTCCGGTTTTTTACTGTGCAAATCTACTGGCATTGTTGAACCTAATTTGTTATTAATGATTGATTACACTAAGATTTACCTTTTAAATATTGATGTTGATAGGTTGTTGAATTTATCAATATTGGATTTTAGAAGTGCTATATCTAAAAACACCGGAGAAATAAATGAAAATCATTTTGTTGCAGAATATAATCATTGCAAGATCATTATTAAGATAATTAAAGACGAAAATCAACCTGAACGCAAATACGTTATATTTTCAGGTAGCATACACAAAATGTGGAATGAAATAAAAGGAATAAAATCTCCTAATTACAGGGAAAACAAGCCGTATAAGGGATTTAATGGTAATCAATTTGCATTAGATGATACTATAGAAGCAAGAGTACATTTAGAAAAATTATTTGAATGTAATGCTTCGCAAATGTTATTTAAAAACGTAGAATTTGGAATTAATATTATCCTAAATTTTGATCCTAAGATTTTTTTAAAAGGATTGCTTTATCATAAAAACATTTTTTTTGACTTTAGTCATTGGGGGAATAATGCACAGGCTATACACCAATGGTTTATTTTTAAAATATATAACAAATCATTTCAGTACCATATGAGTGAAAATGTTTTGAGAGTAGAGCTTAAAATAATGAAAATGATAGAGTTGAGAAATTTAGGAGTAAAGACTTTTGCGGATATTAATCAAGATGCCTTGCAAAAAGCACATCAGTTGCTTTTAAGGCGATTTGATGAAATTATGCATTATGATTACACAATTAGAAAAGCAATTCTGTCAAAACGAGAAAAACAGCTTATAAATAGATATTCAAATCCTCGTTATTGGCTAGAGGAATTAAAATCAAATCACAGGGATAGACACAAAAAAAATTAAAAAATCTAACCGCTGAATATTCCGAAAATTTGCGTTTACAAATTCGGAGTGAAATGATTAAAATGTGTGTAATGCTTAACCAACTTTCTATAATACAAAATGTGTAGTAATAAACCCTTCAAATATAAGGTTAGAGAGTACGCAAAAAGAGATCAAAAAAAGAGATCAAAATTAGCGGGTAAAATAGAAGGGAGGGCAATAGTTTTTAAAGTAAAGAATTACAATCTAGTTAGTTTATATTTTTTTGTTACGCGCAATAATTCCAGTTTTAAAATTGACTAATATTTAATTTTAAAATTAAGAGAGTGAAAAATAGATTTATATCTTTGTTTCTGTAAAATAAAATATTAGCGTTAGCTATTTTTCGTGTCAGGAATTCCGACAATTTCAACACACATCGAAAAGTAAGTCTGATGCTCACGCTTTGGCGTGGGCTTTGTAGTACTTGTTTGTGTGTGGGCCGTCGGAAGCCTCTGACTAACTAAAGGCTATGGACCCACGCTTTTTTGTATCTATAACTTCGCTTTGGGTTTAAGTGAAATAACTTAAATCTATTAAATGAAAAAAATAGTCTCTTTTTTTAGTTTCTTATTGTTTTTGTTTTTACTTCTATTTGTTGTGATTCTATTTGTTTATCTTATAACATTTCCTGTTTTTATAAATAATAGATTTCCGGGTTGTCTTCCTTTTTTTCATACATGTCGAGAGATCATGCGGTAGGCGTGTTTTGGTTTATTATTTTTATAATATTTACAGTGTGGTGGTATACTACGTCAATGTTTAAAGAGAAGAAATAAAGTTTAGTTATAAAAACGATTAATTTTAAATGTTAACTCGTGTTGCTATTGTTGTTGCATTAGTGAAGAACCTCGATCTTCCATAAATATTTCAAACTTGTTTTTTAAAGATTTTAAATGCCCTTCAATACCTGGGAATAATGACGATGAAGTTATGTTCATGGTAAATAAATCTCGAGTAATTTCTTTTTTCCACTCTTTATTAATTTTTATTTTATAGTATGGATTGCAATTAGATAAATTTTGTAGGATTTCATGGTTTGCAGATAAGCTTTCTTCAAATTCAAAGTTTATGTCTCCTTGGCAGAGAAATACTCCGTTTTGTTGAATTATTCTATCAAAAAGAAAATATGGTTGTACTATTTCGACAAATTTTCTTTGAGTTTTTCCTAAAACCAATTCTTTAAATATTTCATTTTGACTAATGCCATTGCCTTGACTGTATTTTACTACTGCATCACTTTGATCGTTATATTTCGATCTAAATAAATGTAATGTTGAGCTTAATAATTCGTGATAGTTTATTGCGTAAATTGCTGCATCTGTGTCGTCGTCGTTAATTACGAAAAAGGCACTAACATAGGGTGAAGCGGAAAAATCTAACAACCTAGTGGGGATGCCATAATGTTGTAATAATGAAAGGATTTGAAATTCATTTTCTGTGTTGTATTCTTTATTATATAAATGAGGATTTCTTTGAAAATCATAAATACAAAACTTTTCATATCGAGATTTAGGATTTTTGATTTCAGTTGAAAAGTCAACTCTGTCAATTGCTGAGCGTAATTTCCAAGCATAATTTTCTTGTCCTCTAAAAATCCAATTAGAGTTTAGAGTTGATAAAAAATTTTTTAACTCGTTCCAATTTTTAAATTCTAGTTCTTTGTACATTTATTTGGTATAACTTTTTGCTTTGTTAATATTAACGATTATGCCTCTGCATGTTTCTAATTCTTGAAAATGAAAGTATTGGTTAGGTAGGAATTTCTCAAGCTTGTAAAAGCTACTGTAGTGATATTGTATTACTTTAATTTGTCTTCTTTTTGTTTCCAATAGTCATCTACAAATTTACGATCTTCAATAATAGGATCAAAAAGTGAAGTATGATGGTAAAAAGCAAAGTATGAACTAAATAGTTTTCCATACAGATTATTGTAGACACTTTTTGATAGTTCATTTATCTCTTTTAGTTCTGCTAGAGTTTCTGATTTTATGTTTGCTTCTGGGTCAGTATGGGCATAAAATGTTTCTCTTCGGGAATTGATTTGAGTAATTAAATCGTTTTTTTAGCTATTTGATTTTCTAATTCTTCAATAATT
>NZ_NRQU01000093.1 GCF_004119495.1 Flavobacterium sp. YO12 | reverse complement strand
AATAATTTTTTGATTTTTATTTTTAGAATGATTTAATTGTTTATATTTGCACCCTGTTAATGCGAAAGTAGCTCAGTTGGTAGAGCTCCAGCCTTCCAAGCTGGTTGTCGCGAGTTCGAGCCTCGTCTTTCGCTCTTTAAAAGCCTCAAACATTGTTTGAGGCTTTTTTGTTTTTATTTTTTTGAACCATATAAGTTATATAAGTAAAATAAGTTTTTTTGGAAAGCTTTATTTAAATGGGCTTATTTAACTTATATGGTTCAAAAGATTATTTTAAATTACTCAAATCGCTTTCAGTTTCTAGCTCTGTCGGCGTTTCGTTTTGTAAAAATAAACGAGCTTGCAAGTTTCCTTTTAAAGTTATTTTTTCGCCTTTTACTTCCAGCCAGCTGCCTTCTCTTAAGCCTAAAACCGGAATTGAATTAAAAGCATGAAACTCCTTGATTCTTGTTTCACGCGTTTCTCCCATATGTTTAGAGTTTAAATCGGGATCTAAATAATGCGGATTTAGGTTGAATGGAATTAATCCTAAAGTTTGAAAACTTGGTGGATAAATAATTGGCATATCGTTAGTTGTCTGCATAGACAATCCGCAAATATTGCTTCCAGCACTTGTTCCAAGGTATGGAGTTCCGTTTTTTACTGTTTCAGCAAGTAATTGCATAATGTTGTTTTTGTACAATTGCGTAACAAGTAAAAAAGTATTTCCCCCGCCTGTAAAGATTCCTTCGGCATTTTTTAGGGCACTTTCAGGACTTTCAAATTCATGAATTCCTTGCAGTTTTATATTGATTGATGCAAAAGCCTGTGCGGCTTTTTGTGTGTATTCGTCATGAGAAATTCCGCCGGGACGTGCGTACGGAATAAATAAAATGCTTTTACAATTTTTAAAATGTACTTGTAATGTAGGTAATAAGTATTCTAAATAGCTGCCTTCGTGTAAAGTAGAGGTGCTTGCAATGATAATGCTTTTCATAATTTTTAAACTCTGATTTTGTATGTTAAAGGTATTAAAAATCTAGCTTTCTGAGTGTGTTTAACTTTGGTTAATTAACATATTTTTACCAACTCATTAATATTAAATTTGGAATACATTAGGATATTTTTACCTTTTTAATAAAATTCTAAGATTTTTTATTTTGATTACAAAAGTTGTCTGTTTTTTTGTTGCTGTTATGAGTCAAAACGTATGGTCTCAAAATCAAGAACGCTCTGTTTTGAATGGAAAAATTATGGCTAATACCAATGATTTAGAAGGCGTTTATGTTGTAAACGCACAAACAGAAACAATGACTACTACAGATGCTTCTGGTGCTTTTTCGATTATGGCAAAAGCTGATGATACGCTTGTTTTTTCATCTATACAATTCAAAGAAAATAGAGTTTTATTGTCTGCTGCTGATTTTACTGAGCTGAATTTTATTGTAAAAATGAGTTTACTTATGAATCAATTGCAGGAGGTAATTGTAAAGAGATACGACAGAATAAATGCTGTTTCTTTAGGAATTGTTCCAGAAGGGCAAAAAAGATATACAGCAGCCGAAAGGAAATTGCATACAGCAACGGATTTAAAAGCTCCAGGAGGTGGTTTGACTGCAGATCCTTTAATGAATTTTCTTTCGGGCCGCACAGCAATGCTTAAAAAAGAAGTCGCTGTCGAAAAGAAAGAAGCTTTTATGAGGCTTTTGGAGAATATGTTTAGTATGGATCATTTCGTTAACAGATTGAAGATTCCGCTAGACTATGTAAAAGGATTTGAATATTATGTTGTCGATAATGATAGGTTTACAGCTATTTTGAATTCGAAAAATAAAACTTCTACTGAGTTTTTGTTAGGAGAGCTGGCAGTAAAATATAAAGAGATAATTGCGGGTGAAAACAAATAGTAGTTTGCTTCTTGTGTTGTTTGTTCAAATAGGTTTTGGACAAGAGACAGTTTCAAAAGAAATTTCGGGACAAATTTTAGAGCCGTCTATTTCGATTGAAGGAGTAAATATTATTAATAGCGCAACTCAGGTAACGTCCGTTTCTAATGCCGATGGAAAATTTTCTATAAGAGTAAAAGAAGGGGATGTTTTGATTTTTTCTGCTGTAAATTTGGAGTCGCTAAAATACCGAATTACAAATACCGATTTTAGTTTGGCTTCGATACGGATTAAAATGAAAACAAGACAAACAGAATTGAGTGAGGTTGTTGTGAATGAATATGCTCATATAAATGCGGTGAATCTTGGAATAGTTTCAAAAAATCAAAAGAAATATACGGCTGCTGAGAGAAAATTGGCTGTTGCCGGCGATTTTAAACCTATTTCTCTTTTAGGATTATTAGGCGGTTCGATGCCTCTTGATCCTATTTTAAATAAGATAAATGGACGGACTAAAAATCTGAAAAAGGATATTGAGGTCGAGAAGAAGGAGGCTAGTATTGTGCAATTGGGATATATATTTGAGCAGGCTTATTTTGTGGACCGTTTAGGTGTTTCTTCTGAATATGTTGCTGGTTTTAAATATTACCTTGTTGAAAATGAGGAAGTCGTTTCTCTTTTGAGAAACAAAGAGAAGTCTAAGCTGGAGTTTTTGATAAACGAGCTGGCGGTAAAATACAAAGAAATAATTTCAAGTGAACTTAAGTAATACTTTATATATAAGCTTTTTTATGTGCTTTGTTCAAATTTGTTTTGGACAAAACAGCAATGGGAAAGTAATTTCGGGGCAAATATTTGAGCAGTCTACTCCAATCGGGGGTGTGAATGTTATCAATAATGATACACAGATTGCGACTGTTTCTGACGATGATGGGCGTTTTTCAATTTCGGTAAAAGAAGGAGATGTTTTGGTGTTTTCGGCAGTAAATTTAGACCCTGTAAAACGTCGAATTACAAATGGTGATCTTGGTTTGAGTTTGCTTTCGATTAAAATGACTGCGAAAGAAATTGAGTTAAAAGAAGTTGTGGTTAATGATAATTACGGTATTACGGCTGAAAATTTAGGAATCGTACCGCATGGGCAAAAAACGTACACACCTGCCGAAAGAAAAGTGTATACCGCAACCTCTACATCGGTAGATAAGATATTAAACAGTATTTCGGGGCGGACTGCAATGCTGAAAAAGGAGATAAATGTCGAGAAAAAAGAGATGCTTTTTAGAAAAATAGAATATCTTTTTGAGGAGAACTATTATACTGAGAGATTAAAAATTCCAGTTAATGATATTAAAGGATTTCAATTATTTTGTGTAGATGATACTGAATTTGCTGTATCTTTGAATACTAAGAATAAAACAATGAGCATGTTTTTAATTACTGATTTGGCTCGTAAATATCTTATAATCCTTGAAAATGAAAAATAAAATTACAATTGTTGTTATCTGCTTGTTTTGTCAAGTAATGTTTGGTCAAAATAATTCAAGAACCTCTTTGCATGGTCAGGTTGTTAACGGATCGCTTGCCATAGAAAGTGGTTATGTTATGAATGTAAATGCTAAAATTAGAACATTTATTGGTTCTGGCGGGTTGTTTGATATTATGGCAAGACCTAAAGATACGCTGTTGTTTACAGGTTTAGCTTTTCAGTCAAAGAAAATTGTTTTAACGGAGAAAGACTGTGCTCAAATTCTTTTTTCAGTTCCGTTAGATTTAGTAAGTAATGAATTGAAAGAAGTTTTAGTTCGAAAAGATTTAAAAGTTAAAGCTTTTCAAGGCGGAAATTCGCAAGCTCTTGTTGATATGCAGTTTGAAGATGATAAACAGTCTACAGCAAAAAATACTGTAATGTACTCTGATCAAACAATTAAATACGGAACTGATTTCGTTAGAATATTTAAGGATGTTAAAAAGCTTCTTTCGAAAAATAAAGAAGTGAAAGAAGAAGTAATATCTGATATTGCTTTTGTGGAATATTCTAAAGCCAATTTTAAATCAGATTTTTATACAAAAACCTTAGGTTTGAAAGAAGATGAAATTGATTTGTTTTTAATGTATTGTTCTAATGATCCTGAATCTAAAAGGCATCTTAAGCCTGAAGAAAAATTTGAATTGATCGATTTTATGATCAATAAAAATAAGGAGTTTAAAAAGGTGAATTCTCCGCAGTAATGAAAAAAAGGTTTGTTTATCCTTTAATAGGGATATTATTTCTTTCGCTTTCCGCTTTTGCCTTTCATAAGTTTTATGTAGGTGTTTTTCAGGTGGAATATGCCGCTGAAAAGAAAATGATTCAAATTACGTCTCGAATTTTTATTGATGATTTGAATAATGGTATGGAGAAAAAGTACCATAAAAAGACATTTGTAGGCACAGAGCGAGAAACTCCTGCCGATGCTGATTTGCTTAAAAAATATCTTTCTGAAAATTTTACGATTAAAATAAATGGACAAACAAAACCAGTTGCCTTTTTATCTAAAGAGGTTGAAGGTGATGTTTTGGTGTGTTATTCGAGAATAAAAGATGTTGAAAAGTTTAAGACAATCGAAATTGTAAATACCATTTTGGTCGACTGGAATGCTGAGCAGCAGAATATTACACATGTTACAGCATTTGGGACTAAAAGGAGTGTGCTTTTTACAGGATCTTCAAGGAAAGAATTGTTAAAATACTAATTTATAAGTTAAATGAGTATATTAATTATTATTTTCACACCCAGATAAAATTACCATTAAATTTTTATGAAAAAACTTTCATTATTATTAATTTTTCCTGCCATGTTAATTGCTCAGGAAAAAGGAACAGCACCTAGACAGCAAGGCAAATACGATACAAATAAGTTTAGCCAGATGTACGATTTGCTGGCAACACCCAATATGTTTCGTACAGCATCTGGTGCGCCCGGACCAGCATATTATCAGCAGCAGGCAGATTATAAAATTGATATTGAATTAGATGATAAAAATTCAAAATTAAGTGGTTATGAAACCATTACTTATTCTAACAATTCACCAGATAGTTTAGAGTATTTATGGGTGCAGTTAGATCAAAATCAAGCTAAAGCTAACACGCAGACTTCATTGGCTGAAGGTGAAAAAATTAATCAAGTTTTACCGCTTGAAGGTTTTTCTACTAAATATTTAAAGAAAAATTTAGAACGTGGTTTTAATATTGAACAAGTAAAAGATGCAAAAGGAAATGCAATGTCTTATACGATCAATGAAACTATGATGCGAATTAATCTGGTTTCGCCTTTAAAACCAGGAGAGAAAATTGTGTTTTCAGTAAAATGGTGGTACAACATTAATAATTACAGAAAAGAAGGCGGACGTTCAGGTTATGAATTGTTTAAAAAAGATGGTAATAAACTATATGTAATCGCACAGTTTTATCCAAGAATGGCGGTATATAATGATGTTGAAGGCTGGCAGAATATGCAGTTTTGGGGAAGTGGCGAATTTGCACTGCCTTTTGGGAATTTTGATGTAAATATTACAGTTCCTGCAGATCACATAATCGATGCAACCGGAGAGTTAACAAATAGAAGTGAAGTTTTTACAGCTGAACAAGTTAAACGTTACGAACAGGCTCAAAAATCATTTGACAAACCGGTTGTAATTGTTACACAAGCAGAAGCAGAAGCCGCTGAAAAAGGTTTTTCTGAAAAGAAAAAAACATGGAAATTCAGCGCTAAAAATGTTCGCGATTTCGGAATTGCATCTTCAAGAAAATTCATTTATGATGCGATGGCTGTAAAATTGAACAATAAAATTGTAATGGCAGAGTCTGTTTATCCAAAAGAATCAAATCCGCTTTGGGGAGAAACTTCTACAATGACAGTTGCGCATACTTTAAGAAGTTATTCATCACATACTTTTGACTATCCTTATCCAAAAGCAGTATCTGTTTCTGCAGAAGATCAAGGTATGGAGTATCCGATGATTTGCTGGAATTACGGACGCCCTGATGAAAACGGGGTGACTAGTAAAGAGGTTAAAAACGGAATGATTGGTGTAGTTATTCATGAAGTTGGCCACAACTTTTTTCCAATGATTGTAAACTCAGATGAGCGTCAATGGACTTGGATGGATGAAGGTTTAAACTCGTTTTTGGAATATTTGGCTGAACAGGAATTAGATCCAAACTTTCCATCAAGACGTGGACCTGCAAAAAATATTGTTCCTTACATGAGCGGTGATCAAAAGTTTTTAGAGCCAATTATGTCTAACTCTGAGACAATTCACCAGTTTGGAAATAACGCTTACGGAAAACCTGCAACGGGTCTTAATATTTTAAGAGAAGTTGTTATGGGAAGAGAGTTGTTTGATTATGCATTTAAAACGTATGCAAATAGATGGAAATTTAAACACCCAACTCCTGAAGATTTCTTTAGAACAATGGAAGATGCTTCGGCTGTAGATTTAGATTGGTTCTTTAGAGGTTGGTTTTATTCAACTGATTTTGTAGACATCGGAATTAAAGATGTTAAGCAATATTACGTTTCTGATACTCCAACGGCTGATATTAAAGATGTCAAAGTTAGAAAAGGCCGTTTTGGTTTTGAAAAAGGTCCTTTTGTTTACTTAGTTTCAGGAGATAATGCAGAGGTAAGTTCTTCTAAGAAAAAAGCATTAGATGTTGAAGATATTAAGCTTCTGGCTGATTATGTTGATCAAACATTTACTGCTGAAGAAAAAGCAAGCATAAAATCGCCTAAGTATTTTTATGAAGTAGAGTTTAATAAACCGGGAGGTATGATTATGCCAATTCTTGTTGAAATAACTTATGAAGATGGTACAAAAGACAATTACAAATATCCTGCTCAAATTTGGAGAAAAAACAATGATACAGCTAAGAAGGTATATGCAGTTTCAAAAGCAATAAAAAGTATTCAGATAGACCCAAAATTATTAACTGCTGATATTGATGTAACTAATAATTCTTGGCCAAAAGTAGAACAAAAGTCAAAATTTGACTAAGAATAAAGCTAAAAGACTCTGAAAAGAGTCTTTTTTTTTTAAGGAAATTTTAAAACGGCAAGCTGCAAAATTTAATATCTTTGTGGCACACAAAAATAAAAGTTATGTTTGGTATAGGAGGAGGAGAATTAATTTTCATACTGTTTATAGTTTTAATGCTTTTTGGTTCTGATAAAGTGCCTGAAATTGCTCGTACTATGGGTAAAGCAATGGCTCAGTTAAAAAATGCAACCAACGATATTAAAAGTGAAATTCAAAAAGGAGCAGAAGCTAATGGACTTGATGCGAAGTCTTTGACTGATATAACAGGTAATATCAATGCACAGATAAATGATGCAAAATCAAATATATTAGGAGATACTGGTAATCTGCTTGGAGATACAGCAACAGAAATCGATAAGGTAAAAGAAGATATAGATTCAATTTCAGGACCAGTAAAACGTCAAAGATAATATGCTTGAAAAAATACAAGAATTAGATGTAAATTTATTAGTATATCTAAACGGACTGGGTTCTGAAACTTACGATAAACTTTGGCTGATTATTACCAATCAATTGTATTGGACTCCATTATTTTTATTAATGTTTTATCTTATTTATAAAAAAATAGGAGGAAAGCAAACCTTGTATTTATTGCTTTTTATTGCAGTTTTAATTGCATTTACAGATCAAACTACCAATTTATTCAAACATACATTTCAGCGTTTACGTCCTTGTAATAATCCTGATATCAATTCGATTATTAGAGTTGTTCAGGTTAGAAAATCATTCAGCTTTTTCTCAGGACACGCAGCAAACACAATGGCAGTCGCTACTTTCTTGTTTTTGGTTTTAAAACGCCATTTCAAGTATTTGGGCTTCTTGTTCTTATGGCCATTAGTTTTTGCTTACAGCAGAATTTATTTAGGATTGCATTATCCAGGTGATATTCTAACAGGGTATTTCTTCGGAGCTCTTTTCGGTTTCTTGATTTACTTAGCTTACCGAAGATTAAAACCGCAATATTTTCCAGGATAGTTTTTTTTAAGATGCTAAGATTCTGAGGTGCTAAGGTACTAAGGATTTTAATATAGATTTTATTAATTGCCTCCAGTTTTAACTGGAGGTTTTTTTATAGGGAAAAATTAAAAAGGCTTTAGCCAAAATACCGCTGAGTATTTGGCTAAAGCCTTTTTGTTTTTTAACTCTATTATCTCCAGCTAAAGCTGGAGGCAATTCAGTAATAATATAATTTAGTTTAAAGCCTTAGTACCTTAGAAACTAAAAAATCTACAATACTCTCGAAACCGTTAATCCATCACGAATTGGTAGTAAAACCGTTTCTACTCTTGGATCATTTTTTAAGTGCAGATTATATTCTAAAAGCACTTTTGTGCTCACATCATTAGGATGAACTGGTTCTAGTACTTTACCGCTCCATAAAACATTATCAGATAAAATAATACCGCCTTTGTTCATTTTTGGTACGATCATTTCCCAGTAATTAAGGTAGTTTTCTTTATCGGCATCAATAAAAACTAAATCAAATTTTACATCCAAAGTTGGAATAATGTCAATCGCTTCTCCTAAGTGCTGAAAAATTTGATTTCCCCACGGAGATGCATCAAAATACTTGCGCTGAAAATCGATTAATTCTTCTTTAATATCAATAGTGTGCAATTGTCCGTTTTCCTGCATTCCTTCGCACAAGCATAAAGCGGCATAACCCGTGTAAGTTCCAATTTCAAGAATATTAACCGGGCGGATCAATTTAGAGAGCATACTCAAAACACGACCTTGAAAATGCCCGCTCAGCATTCGTGGTAAAAGTATTTTCTGGTACGTTTCTTTATTGAGTTTCGCCAGTAATTCTGGTTCGTTTTCAGAATGTTGTTCGATATAATCTTCTAGATCTTGTGAAATAAAATGCATCTTGTATTTGTTCTAATTTAAAGCAAAAATACAAAAAATATCTGCTTACTATTTTTCATAAAAAAACCATTCGTGTAAACGAATGGTTTCAGTATTAATTTCGAGTTAAAAATTATTTTTTCAAAGCGTCATTTACTTCTTTAGCTGTTTTTACAGTTCCGTCTTTAGCAGCTTTAGCAGCATTTTCTACTTTTTCAGCACCTTTTTTAGTGGCATCTTTTACATCAGCAGCTGTTTTTTTAGCCGCAGTTTCAACATCATCAGCCGCCTTTTTAGTCGCATCTTTTACATCTTCAGCTGCTTTTTCTGTTTTAGTGACAGCGCTGTCTTTCACTTCTTTAATATCAGTTGTTAAAGAGTCAACTTTGTTTCCAAGAGTTAATTCATCTTCTGCCGGTTTTGGCTCTTTCTTTTCGCATGATTGTACCGCGAATGTTAGTAATGCAATTACAGCTAAAGTTAAAATTTGTTTTTCATAATAAATTGTCTTTTTAGGTTAAAAATTTTAAAACGTCATAAAGTGGAATAATAAAAATACAAATTTTAAAATGATTGCGCGCTTTGTAAGATTATATTTTCTTTTGAGTGCAAGACAATTCTCGTGCCAAATTTTTAAATTTTGATCAGCCGATGCAATTTTTTTAATGACGATTGCGAGTTAGTTTTTGTACAAACTAAAGTTTATCACAATGTCATCTTTAACTTTAATAAGTCCAGCCATTTTTACTGGAGGTTCTAATTCAAGATCAGAGAACTTTAAAGAAAGTGTGCCTTGAATTTTATCATCGACATTGTATAAAACAAAGTCTTTATATTTTAATGTTTTATTGGTGATAAAAAAGCTCAGGTTGCATTTATAATTTTTACCATTTGGCTTTATATCCGTAAGGCAAACAGTACTATTAGGGAATATTTTAGCCTTAACAGTTCCTTGTAAATCTTTCGTCATTATTTTATTACCGCAATCAAAGTTTGTCATTTTGATAGCGGTATTAAAAGTATTTTTTTGTTTGAGTTTAAGTAAACTGTATCTTTTATAGAAAAAGTATTTGAGCAGTTGTACTTGCCTACAGATGATAGTCCTGTAATTTCTATTTTTATTTTGTTTATTACCAAAGTTGTATCATCTGCTAAAAAAGTGGGCTTAGCACTTCCTAAGAAAAAGAAAATTACTAAACCCAGAATTAAAAAAATAAATCTATTAAGCATTTTTGTTATATTAGAATGCAATTACAGCTTCGAATACTAAACCTTCAAATTTACCACCATAAAAGTTGTTTAGATTTCCAGTAGCAGGATCTCCTGTAAATTGTGAATAATCTTTATATTTTTGATTTACGTAGTTTAATTTAGCTAAAATGTTTTTAGTCATAAACCAACCAGCACTTGCTTCAAATTTATCTACACTAACCTTTTTAGCATCAGCATTAGATAATTTTCCAGATACGGTATTGTATTTTCCTCCGATGTAGAATTGTTCAGTTTCTCCAAATCTGTAAATAAGTTCTGAAGCATATTGATTCGCTGTACGCTTGTCGTCAGTACCGGCTTTATCACCTCCTGAAGCTAATTCGATTGTTCCAAAGAATTCAAGGCCTTTATATTTTACAAAAGGATTAATCATGTATGTTGTAGCCCAATTTTTGAAATTAGGGTTGAACGTTGCTTCTGGAGTAGATGTTTTACTAAAACTACTAGCAACATCAGTATTAGTTGTAGAAATAACATTACCATTTGCATCGGTCTTAGTAATGGTGTTTTTATAAGGGTTATTATTCAATATACCCCAATAACCAAATCCTGATCTATTAGCAGAATATATGTTTGCGTTGCCAAGATTTGCATTATGGTAATAAGAACCTGTTAATCTTACTCTTAAATCTTTATTAAGCTGTTTATCATAACCAAGTTTAGCTAAGATTGAAGGGCTGTGCGTTGTATTAGCATTTGGACCAGAAGGATAAAAAACTTCTTCGTTACTTTGATTTAAATTACCATTTGTAACACCTAACATACTAACCAATCCTTTTCTGTTATAGTAAACCTCCATACCCATTTCTGTAGTGAAAGAATACATAATGTTGTTTCCAACAAATGCATTTCTGATTGTATTACCATTATCAGAACCTCTGAAGTGAGCATCACCAAAATTGTTCTCCATCTGCCCAATTTTAATTGTAGTATATTTCATTACATCAGCTAAAAAATCTTTTTTGATGAAGTCTAACTTGTCAATTTGTAAGTATCCACCTTTTACATAAGAATCATTGTGATGTCTTGAAGCTAAATAAACATCTAAATTTACTCTTACTCCATCAAACAATTGAGCACCAATATACATGTCAGCAGCAGGAAGCGTAAAGTTGTTTTCGTTATTCATTAAGCGATATCCTGAAATTGTTCTAGTGGTAGTACCAGTAGCTGTATTAGTTGTAGTCGTAATGTTATTAGGTTGGTTGTTGAATGAATTTGTTGCTTGAAAATCCATGTTGAAAGCACCACCAAGGTCAATACTAAGACCTTTAAATTCTCTAGTGTCTTTCTGTACGTCGAAAACATTGATACCATCTTTTCCTCTAGAAATTTGGTTTTGCATGTTTCCAAAACTTACCTGTGCATTAACAGCAAATGTGCTGACTAATGTTATTGCGAGGATATAAATTTTCTTCATGGCGTTTATAAATTAAAGTTTAAATTGAATTTTATTGTTAAATCTTGTCCCGTTTTAATGGTTCCGAGCATTGCAGTTGGAGATTTCATTCCAAAATCAGCAAAAGTGATTTTGTTCGATCCCTGCATGTTTAATCCATCTTTCGTAATAGTTGTTTTAACTGTGGTTTTATAAACTTTACTTACTCCAGCAATGGTATAAGTTCCAGTTAATTCCCAAGTGGTCTCATTTACCTTTTCTGCAGATTTTAAAACATATTTAATGTTTTTGTTTTTATCTGTCTTTAAAGTTGTATAAGCAACCTTGTCCATACTTTTTTTCTCACTTTTAATGCTCTCTGCTAATAGTGTTACAGACAAAGCTTCAATATCTGTTAGTTTTGAATTGGCAATCGTTAAAGTTGCCGTTCCAGTCCCTGAACCTGATTTCATTTCCCAATCATGAAGAGTTGAAGTACCTGCAACAGAAAAAGTTGATTTAGTATCTAATGTGTATGATTTTTGTGCTGAAGCAAATGTGGTAACTCCAAAGAGTACAATTACAGATGCAAAAAGTTTTATTTTGTTGATCTTCATTTTGTCATGTTTTTAGTGTAAAAAATAAGTTAATCAGACGGCCGTTTTCTATACTAGTATTAAGAATGTTGTTTTAACTTGTACCAAAGATCTCCTTATAAATCAGTATGAGACATGATAAAAATCATTGTTAAAATTTTATTAAATTGGTATTTAATAACTACAACGTTTTCATTTTTGATAAAATCAATGCTGATATTAAAAAAGAGTTTGAGTTTTTATCAAATTGGCAGTTTTTAAAGTCTGACTTAATAACTTTTGGAGCGAATGGTTGTTTTTGTATTAGAAGAGAAGTTGCATTTATCTCGTGAAATTTGTTTCAGCTTAAAATAATATTGAAAATCACAGTTAAATCTTTTCCTGTTTTTACAACTCCAAGAGCTGCCTTTGGAGGGGCCATTTCAAAATCGCCAAAAGTAATTTGGTTGGAGCCTTGCAGAATAAAAGTGCCGTTATTAGCCGTTATTTTTACTTGAGTTTGGTATTCTTTGCTGACACCTGCAATGGTATAAGTTCCTGTTAGAATCCAAGTTGTTTCGTTTATTTTTTCTGCAGATTTTAAAACATATTCAATGTTCTTATTTTTCTCTGTATCTAGGGCTTCATATGCTACTCTGTCCATACTGGTTTTACTGCTTTTTAAGCTTTCGGCTAGTATTGAAATTGATAAACTGTTTATGCCAGCTAGTTTAGATTCTTTAACCGTTAAATTAGCAATACCTGTTCCTTCTGTAGATCTCATAACCCAATCATGCACGGTCGAAGTTCCCGCGACTTCAAAAGTTGATTTTGCCTCTACTACAGAATAATTTTTTTGTGCACTTAATTGTAATGAGATTGTTGTAAAAATCACTGTAAATAAAATTGATTTAATTGTTTTCATTTTTGAGAATTTTAGGTTGATCTTTTAACTTAGAAAGCTTAAAACATTTGCAGTGGTTAAAGAGTTTAAAGCTTTCCTTGAATTTCTTATGTCAAAATTATCAGGCATCCGCAAAAAATAGAATGATAAAAATCAGGGCAAAAGTGATATAAATTGTTATAGTAAATAATAGGGAAACAAATTGAACTTAATTATAGGTTTGAAACAAAGTGGGTATAATAGTAAGTATTTGTTTCTTAGTGAATTATTTCGTTTTTTACGAAAGGTGCAAAACTCTTTTTATGTTAGATGATTTTTTTTGATTTAACTAAGAATACGTTTAAAAATCAAAAAAAAGGACAAAAGTGATTAACTTTGCAGCATGCAAATGGAGAAAAAAGACATACGAGCCTTATCAAAAGAGCAATTACGAGATTTTTTTGTCGCAAATAATGACAAAGCTTTTCGCGGAAATCAAGTCTATGAATGGTTATGGAGCAAAGGAGCTCATAGTTTTGAAGATATGACAAATGTTGCCAAAGCAACACGATCTATGCTTGAAGACAATTTTGTAATCAACCATATTAAGGTTGATACAATGCAGCGCAGTACGGATGGAACTGTAAAAAATGCGGTTAGACTTCATGACGGACTTGTTGTTGAATCTGTTTTGATTCCTACAGAAACTAGAACCACCGCTTGTGTATCCAGCCAAGTTGGCTGTAGTTTAGATTGTAATTTTTGTGCTACTGCTAGATTAAAGAGAATGCGAAATCTTGAGCCGGGAGAGATTTACGATCAAATCATGGCGATCGATAAAGAAAGTCGTTTGTATCACAATCATCCGCTTTCGAATATTGTTTTTATGGGAATGGGAGAGCCTTTAATGAATTATAATAATGTCATTAAAGCGATAGATATGGTTACATCGCCCGAAGGTTTAGGAATGTCGCCAAAACGTATTATGCTTTCGACATCTGGAATTCCAAAGATGATTAAAAAGATGGCAGATGATGAAGTGAAATTCAAATTAGCAGTTTCATTGCACTCGGCAATAGACGAAACCCGAGCTAAAATTATGCCTTTCAGTAAAAACTTTCCTTTAAAAGACTTGCGAGAAGCATTAGAATATTGGTACAGAAAGACAAAAAGTAAAATCTCGTATGAATATGTGGTTTGGAAAGGAATTAACGACGACAAAGCTTCTATTGATGCATTGGTTAAATTTTGCAAATATGTGCCTTGTAAGGTTAATTTAATAGAATATAACCCAATTGATGACGGTGAGTTTCAACAAGCTTCAGAAGAGTCAATTTTAGCTTATATTAAAGCTTTAGAAAACATTGGAGTTGTGGTAAAAGTTCGTCGCAGCCGCGGAAAAGATATCGATGCCGCCTGCGGTCAATTGGCAAACAAAGAAGGATAGAATTTATCTTAAAATATAAAAGCATTAAAACAAAAATAGT
>NZ_NRQU01000092.1 GCF_004119495.1 Flavobacterium sp. YO12 | reverse complement strand
GTAAAATCGCTTGTTGTCAGTGTATTATAGTTGATCTTTTTTTTGTTTATTTAAAATAAGAAACAAAAATTCAATTTACTGGTAGGTTTTTTTAGTAACGAAGTTATTCCGCAATATAGTTTAACCTATTTTTTTTTTGAATCCTTTTTATTGATTGAGTTTTCAGTAAAATGATGATTTTTTTAACATTCTTTAATTATTTCAAACAAAGATTATTTTTAGAAGCAAAGCATTTATTAAAAAGAAACTGGTAGGTACCAGTATGTTTATGAATGTGATTGTGATATTTTTGAATTTCATTTTTCGCAAATAAATAATAGAAACAGAAAAAAGAATATAGTTTATTGTGAATTCTATAATGCAATTACACAAGTTACTATCTGTTGAGTTAATTATAAATAACATGCAGTAACCACATTATAAATACCAACCACTTACTTTTTATGAAAAAAATAATCTTTTTATTAATGTTTACCGCTTTAGTTTATAAAGCTGATGCACAAGAGAAACAAATACAAATTGAAACACAAAGTTCAGCTTTGATTTTAAAAGCGGGAAAAAACGGCTTATTGTATCAAACGTATTTAGGAGCAAAACTTAACGGAAATTCTGGATACAATGCACTTTCAAAAGAAAACACAAAATCATTCGTAATAAATGACGGAAATCCATTGAATAACTTGAGACATTTGGCGTATCCAACTTATGGAACTGATAATTTGTTCGAATCTGCTATTCGTGTAACTCATAACGACGGAAACCCATCTCTTGAGCTAATTTATGTAAGTCATCGTGTCGATAAATTAGATGATAATACCACAGAAACCATTATAAAGTTAAAAGATTCTGTATATCCAGTTGAAGTCACATTACATTATAAGGCTTTTTATAATGAGAATATTGTTGAACAATGGACAGAAATTGTGCATCACGAAAAGAAACCGATAATGTTGTACAATTATGCCTCTTCAATGCTTCATTTTGATGCTGATCGTTATTGGTTAACTCAATTTCATGGTGATTGGGCGAAAGAAGCTCGAATGCTGGAAACGGAATTAACAAGCGGTACAAAAGTAATCGACTCAAAATTAGGAGTTCGTACCAATATGTATCAAACACCTGTTTTTTTCTTATCTATAAATGCTAAAGCAGAAGAAAACTCGGGAGAAATTATTGCAGGAACGATTGCTTGGTCTGGAAATTTTAAACTTGCTTTTGAATTAGATAATAAAAACTCACTTCGAATAAGTTCAGGAATTAATCCATTTGCTTCAGAATATAGTCTTGAACCAGGTAAAGTATTTACAACGCCATCATTTATTTATACTTTTTCTAATAAAGGAAAAGGGCAAGCCAGTCGAAACCTGCATAAATGGGCAGGGAAATATTGCATAAAAGATGGTGAAAAACCTCGATTGACTTTATTGAATAACTGGGAAACTACCTTTTTTAATTTTGACGAAAAGAAATTAACGGACATGTTTGCTGATACCAAAACACTTGGTGTTGATATGTTTTTATTGGATGACGGCTGGTTTGGAAATAAATATCCGAGAAGTGGTGATAAATCGGGACTAGGAGATTGGCAGGCGACAAAAACGAAATTACCAAATGGTATTGGTTTTTTAATTCAAGAAGCACAGAAAACGGGAGTAAAATTTGGTATTTGGATTGAACCTGAAATGGTTAATCCAAAAAGTGAATTGTATGAAAAACATCCGGATTGGGTTTTAAAACTTCCAAATAGACCAGAAAGCTATTACCGTACCCAATTGGTATTAGACTTAAGCAATCCGCAAGTACAGGATTTTGTCTTTAAAACGGTAGATGATATTATGCAGACTAGTTCTGGAGTGGCATTTTTTAAATGGGATTGCAATCGAATGATGACCAATGCTTATTCTACTTATTTAAAAAATCAGCAGTCGCATTTGTTTATTGAATATACAAAAGGACTTTATAAAGTTTTAGACCGAATTAAAACAAAATATCCAAATCTGCCAATGATGCTTTGTGCTGGCGGCGGGGGAAGAACAGATTATGCGCTTCTTAAATATTTCACAGAATTTTGGGCAAGTGATAATACTGATCCTTTTAATAGAGTATTTATACAATGGGGGTATTCGCAGTTTTTTCCAGCCTTTTCAATTTGTAATCACGTAACATCATGGGGAAATCAGTCGATCAAATTTAAAACCGATGTAGCTATGATGGGCAAATTAGGTTTTGATATTAATGTAAAAGAACTCAAAGAAAATGAATTGAAATATTGTCAAGATGCTGTCGCTAATTATAAGCGATTAAGTCCTGTAATCTGGCATGGTGATATGTACCGTATGGTATCGCCGTATGATGAAAGTCGTGCTGTTTTAATGTATGTTGATAATACAAAAAGCAAAGCCGTTTTGTTTTCATATACCTTGCATCCGCTTTACGATCCTCAGTATAATTTAGTTCGTCTTCAAGGATTAGACCCAAACAAAAAGTATAAAGTTGAAGAGATTAATTTAATGCCAGAAGCAAAGAAAACCC
The DNA here is from genome assembly GCF_004119495.1 of Flavobacterium sp. YO12. Taxonomy (GTDB): domain Bacteria; phylum Bacteroidota; class Bacteroidia; order Flavobacteriales; family Flavobacteriaceae; genus Flavobacterium. The sequence continues at coordinate 11,921 of NZ_NRQU01000092.1, read as the reverse complement.
TTGAAGAATCGGGAGAATCTTATACCGGAGATTATTTAATGAATGTAGGATTAAGAGTTTCTTCATCAAAAGTAGAAACGAGTGTAGTTTTAGAGATCACTCAAATATAAATGAATAAAAAAGCAGCTCAGTAATGAGCTCTTTTTTTGTTTGACGATATTTTTATGCATTATTTCATAAATAGATTTAAGTTAAACAGATTAATTTTTTTCTGGTAGGTGTTTTTTGTTTTTCATGCTTAAAACGCTGTATTTTGTTTTATGAACTTTTTTATAAGATAATTGCGGATTTGGTGATTAAAAATTTAAAGATGAAGTTTTTAAGTAAAAGAAATAAAGTTTTGAAATATGAATAAAATAAAAGTATTAATCATTTTATGTTTTGCTGCCAGTTCGTTGTTCGCGCAGCAAAAGCCTAATATCATTTACATTTTAGTAGACGATATGGGGTATGGAGACATCGGTGTATTTTTTCAAAATCAGCGAATGAAAAGCAATGATCCGTCAAAACCGTATCAAATTACTCCTTATTTAGATCAGATGGCCGCTTCTGGTGCTATGTTTACACAGCAATATTGTAATGCTCCAGTTTGTGCGCCTTCTAGAAGTTCGTTGTTGACGGGGGTTAATCAAGGAAATGCTCACATTAGAGACAATCAATTTGACAAAGCATTAGAAGACAATCATACGCTGGCAACAGTTTTAAAACAAGCCGGTTATCAAACTATGGCTATAGGAAAATGGGGATTACAAGGAGTTGAAGAAACGGGACCCAATTGGCCTTCACATCCTTTAAAACGTGGTTTCGATTCGTATTATGGTTATATGAGACACGTTGATGGGCACGAACATTATCCTGTTGAAGGTTTGTATCGCGGAAAAAGAGAGGTTTATGATGATTACAATAATGTGGCCGAAGGTTTAGCAAAATGTTATACGACCGATTTATGGACGGCAATGGCAAAAAAAGAATTATTGAACACGCTAAAAGCAAAGATGCTTCAAAACCTTTTTTTATGTATTTAGCGTATGATGCGCCTCATGCAGTATTGGAGCTGCCTACACAAGAATATCCAAGCGGAAAAGGATTAAATGGAGGTTTGCAATGGATAGGAAAATCGGGGCATATGATTAATACTGCTTCTGGTACTCCAGATTCTTATATGCATACTGATTATGCAAATGCTGTTTATGACGATGACAATAATCCAGTGACAAAAGAGGTGCCGTGGCCGGATACTTTTAAAAGATATGCAACTGCCAATCGCCGCATTGATGATGGAGTGGGAGATATACTTCAATTATTAAAAGATTTAAAAATAGACGAAAATACGCTGGTAGTTTTTACATCAGATAATGGCGCTTCTATTGAATCGTATTTGCCATCGCAATTTGTTGGATTTCAACCTACATTTTTCTCTAGTAATGGTCCTTTTGATGGTATTAAAAGAGACTGTTGGGAAGGTGGTGTTCGTATGCCGGTTTTGGCAAATTGGCCTAAACATATTAAAGCAGGAAAAGTTGTGACAATGCCATCAATGTTATCAGATTGGATGGCTACGTTTGCACAGGCAGCCGGCGTTATTCCTCCTGTAAGAACCGATGGCGTTTCGTTATTGCCTTCGTTAATTGGAAAAGGAAAACAAGAACAAAGTTTAGTTTATGTAGAATATTTCGAAAATAGTAAAACACCAGATTTTAAAAACGATAATTCGACACATAAAAACCGCAAACGCGGACAAATGCAAATGATACGAATGGGGAATTACTCAGGAGTTCGTTATGATATTAAATCAGCCGAAGATGATTTCGAAATCTACGATGTTGTAAATGATCCAAAAGAAACAACTAATTTGGCGGCTAAACCTGAATTTGAAAAAATGCAAATGCAAATGAAAGCTTCTGTTTTGCAAACACGTCACGCAAATGCCGAAGCGCCTCGCCCTTATGATGATGCTTTAATTCCTGCAACTAAAATTTCAGGAAAGCTTTTGTCAGGATTTAAGCAAGAGTTTTTTGCAGGGGATTTTCCTTGGGTAGTTTCAGAAAAAGGACTAAAACCACAATCGAGTAAATTAAGCACTTCTATAAATGACAAAGCAGAAACAGCTAAAACAGGTATGATCCGTTACAAAGGATATATAAAAGTTCCTGCCGATGGAAAATATAGTTTTTCATTTAAAACATCAGGCAAAGCTTATATGCGTTTGCACAATGCTAGTTTGTTTGATGCTGATTTTGGTTATCAATCCAATAAAGAGTTAATTCAAGACGTGAACCTAAAAGAAGGCTATCATCCTGTTTCAATTTATGTACTTAAGCAAAGTAAGAGTAATGAAACTATAACCATAAAATGGAAAGACAAAGAAGCAAGTGAATGGAAAGTCTTAGGAGATAAAGAGTTATTCTATTTAGCAAAATAACCAATACTATAATAAGTTTGTCTATTTATGTGAGCTCTCTATTAGATTTAGTATTATCTTAAAGCAAAAAAAGTTTTGCGAAGCATAAACTTTTTAGTATTGGTTGTAAAAACAATTTCTTAGTTCGTTCCAGCTGCACTTTTATCTACAAGAAACAATAACTCTCCAGAAACAGGTTTGATTAACTGCATCGGGTAAGTTGTCGGATTGTATTCGCCGGTTGTTACTTCTTTTAAAGCAGGAGCTTTTTTCTCTCCAAAAGCAATTACAATAATTTTTTCTGCTTTATTAATAATCGGAGCAGTAAGCGTAATTCTGAACATTTTTTGAGGTTCAAGATAATAGGCGTCAACCCATTTATTTTGCTCTTGCAATACAGCTTGACCAGGGAAAAGTGAAGCCGTATGACCATCATCACCCATTCCTAATAAAATAAGATCAAACTTTCCTTCATCGCCTAAAACAGTTCTAATAGATTGCTCATAAGCAACAGCATAATCTTCTGGTGTAACATTGTCTTTGTACATTTCGAAAATATTTTCGGCAGGAATAGGAACGTGGCTCAGTAATGCTGCATAAGACATTTTTGCATTGCTTAAATCATCATTAAGCGGAACCCAGCGCTCATCTCCCCAGAATACAAATACTTTACTCCAGTCTATTTTGTTTTTGTAATCGTCAGAAGCTAATAATTTGTAAACTCCTGCAGGAGAAGAACCTCCTGTAAGAACTACTGTAAATTTGTCTTTTTCAGTAATTGCTTTTTGTGCTGCAGCAATAAATAGATCTGCCGCTGCGATATTAATTTCTTCTGTATTATTATAAATCTGTATCATCTAAAACTTCTTCTTTGGTTTGTTTATTTGGGATCCATTTGTGCCCTTGGCGTGCCAATAATTCATCAGCCTCTTCAGGTCCCCAGCTTCCTGCTTTATAATTAGGGAAATTATCAGGCGCTGTAGTTTTCCATACTTGCTGAATGGTATCAATTGCATCCCAAGCTTGTTCTACCTGATCCCAACGCATAAATAGAGTAGGATCTCCTGCCAAAGCATCGGCAATTAATGTTTCATAAGCTTCAGGTGACATTGTAGAGCAGGCAAAATAATCGAATACCATTTCTGCAGGTCTTAAAGAAAGAGATAAGCCCGGTTTTTTAGTCATAAACTGCAGTTTAATGTCCATTTCTGGCTGAATATTGATGATCAATCTATTTGGTGTCATACCTTCTTTTCCATAAGAAAATGCAGAATGCGGAACGGGTTTAAACTGTATAATAATAGAAGACTGTTTTTCTTCCATTCGTTTACCTGTACGCAGATAAAACGGAATTCCTTGCCATCTCCAGTTATCCAAATAAATTTTCATGGCAACATAGGTTTCTGTATTAGAATCCGGAGCAATTCCTTTGTCTTGACGATACCCGGGAACTGGTTTTCCTTTTATAGTTCCTGCGTCATATTGACCTCTCACAATATAATGATCCACTTCATCTGGTTTGATACGTCGAATCGATTTTAAAACATCAGCTTTACGGTTTCGAATATCATCTGCTTCAAGAGAAGCCGGAGCTTCCATTGCTGTCATACATAAAATTTGAAGCAGGTGATTTTGAATCATATCTTTTAAAGCACCAACGCCTTCATAAAATCCGCCGCGTTCTTCTACGCCAACTTCTTCAGCTACGGTAATCTGAACAAAATCAATAAAATTACGGCTCCATAAAGGCTCAAACATCGAATTTCCAAATCGGAAAGCTAGAATGTTTTGAACAGTTTCTTTACCTAAATAATGGTCGATTCTATAAATCTGTTCCTCTTTGAAAGTCTGCGAAAGCATTTCATTAAGTGCAATTGCAGAAGTTTTATCGTAACCAAAAGGTTTTTCGATGATAATACGATCTTGTTTTGGATTGGCAGCAAGACCAATTTTCTTGATATTATTAGAAATAGTCGAAATGAAAGACGGCGTAATCGAAAGATAAAATAGACGATTAGCGCGTTCTCCAAAAGACTGATCAATAGTATTTATTTTCTCATTTAATCCTATATAAGATTCTTCTTTGTCGATATCAAGGCTATGATAAGTAATATGAGAAAGAAATTTTTGAGTTTCTGGGTCCGAAAGACCTTTTTTTCTCGAGAATGTATTTAGGTTTTCTAAGACATAACTGCGAAATTCTTCATCGCTTTTTTCAGCTCTTCCTAGAGCAATAATCTGAAACTTTTTTGACATACGTCCATCAAGATACAGATTTTGAAAAGCGGGAAAGAGCTTTCTCTTTGCCAGATCTCCAGTTCCACCAAAAATTACAATGATAGTTGGATTTATATTTTTGAACTTACCCATTTTGTGTGTTGTGTTGTTTAAAGTTCTTTATTCAGACCATTGTGTGTGGAAAACACCGGTTTTGTCAATGCGTTCGTAAGTATGCGCCCCGAAATAATCACGCTGCGCCTGAATTAGATTTGTTGGCAGATTTTCAGATCTGTAGGCATCAAAATAAGCCAATGAATTCATAAGTCCTGCTGCAGGTATACCTTTTTGTACAGCAAATTGAATTGCATTTCTCATTCCAGCTTGATTATCTGTTAATTTTGAAGCAATTCCAGCATCTAAAAGTAAGTTTGGTAAATCTGCTTTTGTAACATATGCTTTTCTGAAATCCTCTAAAATAGCGGCACGAATAATACAGCCGCCGCGCCATATTTTGGCAACCGTTTCTAGATTTAATCCATAATTGTACTCTTTAGAAGCAGTATGAAGTTGCGCTAGTCCTTGCGCATATGTTACAACAATTGAAAAGTACAATGCCGATTTTAACGCAGCAATCGCTTCGCTTGTGTTAACATCAGTTTGATTTGAGTTCCAAACTAATTTCGTTGCAGCTTCAATTCTTTCTGGTTTCGTTTTAGACATATCGCGCATTACAACAGCAGCGTCGATAGTTGGAACTGGAACTTGTAAATCCATCGCATTTTGCGAAGTCCATTTTCCTGTTCCTTTAGATTTTGCCCAATCTGAAATTTTATTGATTAGCGGACTTCCGTCTTCGTCTTTTTGTTTTAGAATTTTCCCCGTAATTTCAATCAAATACGATTTAAGATCATACGTTTCATTCCATTCTTCAAATGTTTTCTGAATCGTGTCTTCGTCTAAATTATAACCTCTTTTCATTAAGTCATAGATTTCAGAAATCAATTGCATGATACCGTATTCAATTCCGTTGTGAACCATTTTTACATAGTTACCAGCAGATCCGTTTCCTAAATATTCTACACAAGGTTCACCATCTACTTTTGCAGCGATAGCTTCAAAAATTGGGCGAAGTCTTTCGTATGCTTTTTGATCTCCTCCAGGCATCATTGCAGGACCAAATCTTGCTCCTTTTTCACCACCAGAAATTCCCATTCCAAAAAAGTGAATTCCTTTAGAAGATAATTCTAAAAATCTTCTGTCAGTATCCGTAAAATAAGTATTTCCGCCATCAATGATAATATCTCCTTTGTCTAAATGCGGTAATAAACTTGCGATTGCGCTGTCAACAGGTTTCCCTGCTGGAACCAATAACATAATTGCTCTTGGCTGCTTAATAAGCGATACAAAATGCTTAACATCAGTAGTCGCCTCAATAGTGTCATTTGGACCCGCTTCTTGTTGAAGAGAGTTGACTTTTTCAGTATCTAAATCTAAACCTGCAGCCGCAAAGTTATGGCTGGCAATATTTAAAAGCAGGTTACGACCCATTACGCCTAGACCTACAATTCCAAAATCAAATTTGCTCATAGTTTTCAATTAACTAAAATTATTAGAAGAATGTTTTTTTGAAAAAAATGTAAGAGAAAATATAGTAACGTTTTTTCATTCAGTTCTTTGCAGAAAAACAAAATTTGTTTGAATCTTACGTTTTAAGATTTACCGTGCTAAGTTAGAGAAAAATGGTGAAACAATATAGAATTGGCGGTTCTCTTTAAGGCTGTGTAGTGTTACTTTTTTAAGTATGAAAAACACACTTGTTTTAGGATTTTAGATTGATTTAGGTAGATTTAGTGTTGTTTTCATAATGTTTTTTGAATAGAAATAGCATGCTGTCAAGTAAAAGGTAATAATTGCAATAATGCTGAAGTTAGGAGTAAAGTTTTTATTAATGAATGAGGTTTAAAATTGATTAACTCAGATGCGCAAAATTTTCCTTAATGTTACTGTGTCAATTTTTTTTTAGTTAGTAAATAAGCTTCATTTACCTTATAAATAGATAAACTGATAGTAATGATCCGATGAATGTGTAGTTTTTATATTACTTTAAATGGTGCTTAGTTTATTGAAATACAATTTATTTTTTTTATATTTATTCTTCTGTATATTAACCCATTAAGAGATTCGTTAGTTTTTAAGTTAGCTGAATTATAGTAGTTTGTAATCAAAAAAGATAAAAACATGAAAAGAAGTACTATTTTTTTATTGATGTGGATTTTGACAATCATTTCAAGTTGTAATAAAGAATCTAAGAATAAGCCAGCTAATGAAACGGCTACAATTTATTATGGAGGTGATATTCTTACCATGGATGGAGATAAGGAAAATTATGCAGAGGCTTTAGTCGTGAAAGACGGAAAAATTTTATATGTTGGAGATAAAGATGAAGCTATTAAATCAGCAGGAGAAAATCCAAGTTTGATTGATTTAAAAGGCAGTACTATGCTTCCAGGATTTTTAGATCCGCACAGCCATTATATAAATTCGCTTTCAGTTGCTAATCAATGTCAGCTATATGCACCACCTTCAGGTGTAGGAAAAGATGTTGAAAGTATTATTACAGCACTGAGAACATTTGTTGAGAAACATAATATAAAAAAAGGAGAATTGGTAGTTGGTTACGGATATGATGATACTGTAATGCCAAATGGGAGGTTATTAAACAGAGATGATTTGGATAAAGCTTTTCCCGATAATCCTGTGCGTGTTGACCATGTATCAATGCATGGAACGGTACTAAATAGTTTAGCTTTAAAAAAATACGGCATAAATGCTGAAACTAAAACACCGCAGGGAGGAATTATTGTTCGTAAACCAGGAACAAATGAACCTTTTGGGCTAATTATGGAAACAGCATACCTGCCGATAGCGGAACAGTCAGAAAAAATGACTACTCAACAGGAAATTGATTGGTCTAAAGCTGGACAAATGTTGTATGCAGAGGCTGGAATAACAACAGCTCATGAAGGATTATCACACTTTTCACAAATTGAGACGATGAATAGGGTTGCTAACGTCGATGCTAATATTATTGACATAGTTGCTTATCCTTTTATTACTGATGTCGATAAAGTACTTGAGGCAATTCCTTTATCAGAATGGGGAAAGTATAATAAAGGATTTAAAATTGGAGGAGTGAAAATTACTATAGATGGATCACCACAGGGAAGGACAGCGTATTTTTCTACGCCTTATCTTTTAGGGGGACCCAGCGGAGAAAAAGATTGGAAAGGAGAACTTACTTTTCCGCAGGAACAAGTAAATCAAATGGTAAAAAAGGTTTATGATTTAAAAGTTCCTTTGATCCTGCATTGTAACGGTGATGCTGCAATAGACGGCTTTCTAACTGCATATGAATATGCAAGAGAGGGAGATTATTCTAAACTATGGAACGTAACATCTATACATTCGCAATTTATTCGCAAAGATCAGATACAAAAATTTGCTAAATATAAAATACGTCCCTCATTCTACACTTTACATACGTATTATTTTTATGAAGCTCACTTGAAAAATCGCGGATTTAAGCAATCACAATATATAAGCCCGATGAGAGATGCTATTGATGCAGGATTAAAGCCTACTAATCATACTGATTTTGTCGTTGCGCCCCTTGATCAAATGATGGTTTTATGGTCAGCGGTAAACAGAATCTCTAGAGGAGGAGCGACTGTTGGAGCAGATCAAAGGGTTACTCCGTATGAAGGTCTGCAGGCAATGACTATTAATGTTGCCTCACAATACGATGAGACAGACAGAAAAGGTAGTTTGAAAGCTGGTAAATTTGCCGATTTAGTAATTCTGGATAAAAATCCTTTAAAAGTAGATCACATGGAAATTAAAGATATTAAAGTGCTCGAAACTATTAAAAATGGTAAGTCAATATTTAAAAGTAAATAGATGTTATCTTGAAAATGGCATAAGTTAAAATGTAATTTAATTTTTTTTATGTGTTCACTTTAAGATAAATAAGAATGCATTAATTTATAATAAGGTAAGATTTATAGTTTAAAGTTAAGCAAATAGCTGAGGTTTAATATATAATTAAGGGTGACAAAGTTTTTTATCAATGATTAAAAAATCAACTAAAAAATAAAAAGCCTGTAAACAAAGAGTTTACAGGCTTTTTTGTTGAGTCTCTGGAATCGAACCCAGGTCTGCAAAGTATTCCTTAAATGTGTTATTCAGTGTGCATTTTATTAATTACACTATTGTATTTTGACACACATCCAAGTCGCTTTTATTATCATTTTATCTTCTACATAAGCAATTCCTGATTGTTTAATTATCTTTTCGCTTAAACGAATATTATGTATCTCAAATTTTATTTCATCAGTAAACCTTGCAGTTGAATAGAATTCAGCATCTTCAATACTGACAAGACCAAAAATTCCATCTGTAATTCCTAAAAGTTTAACTCCTGCGCCTCCGCATTGAGCCATTGATTCAATTAAAATTGTACCCGGAATATAATCAGATTGAGGAACACTTCCTTTTAACCAAGTATCCCTTTCGTCAAATGTTTTAAGACCAATAATTGTTTCTTTGGAGAATGATGTTATTTTATCTACAAATAAAAAAGGAGTTCTATGTGGAATTAAATTTTCAACTTCTTGTAACATTATTTTTTTATGCAATTTATTAATTTATTTTATGCTTTATCTTAAAATTATTGTAAAAACAAAAACGTATTAAAGTCTCTGACTTTAAAGTAATTCAGAAATACACTTAGCTTTAATCTCACCAAAGAAGAAAAAAAGTCTGTTCAAAAAGTCAGAGACTTTTGAAACGCTTATAATTTGTAAAAATCAAAAAATGCGCAAAGTCATAGACATTTGCGTAGCTTTTCAGTTGAACTCTTCGGAGAGCAGGGTAATTGTACTGTCAGTAAAAAAAACGGTAAAATATGATGCTGATATTAGATTAAATGCGAAATAAAGAGCTTGTCTCATGCTAGTCTTAATTTGTATATTTGTTTTATTAGTTTGTAAAACTTAATCCATAATGCTTAAAGTCTTTTTGTTAGATCCAAAAACAGTTTTTCAACTTTATTTTCTGGGTAATTTATTTGTTTGTATTCTTATTTTTAGCTACTCATTTACCTACGCTACTAATGACAATCGAAAAATACTAAAAAGGTTTGGGTACGGAAAATTATTGTTAACGATTGGCTGGATCTTAATCTTTTTGAGAAATTTAGTTCCAGATTTTGTTTCGATTAATATTGCTAACACTATAATTTTTGCTGCTTGTTATTGTGAGGCTACTGCACTTTTTCCTTTATTTTGGATAAAATCAGAAAAAAAATATCACTTGGAGAAAATTATAACTGTAGCGGCAGTATTCTTTTTTAATCTGATTGTGTTTTTAGGGAGTTCAATTAATGCCCGGATTTTGGTTGTCTGCTTGGGTATATTTAGTATTTATTTACTTCCTGTAATTAGTTATTTCAAAAATAGAGGAGGTAATTTTTTTAGAACATTCTTCATGCTTTGTTATGCCGTATTTGAGTTGCTGATTCTCATAAGAGCATTATATAATTATTTAAATCCGCAGCAATATTTTTTTTCCTATAGTGCTTTTGAGAGCTTATACAATATTAGTTTATTTCTACTTACCTTAATTGGAACGGTCGGATTTTTACTCTTAGTAAAGGAGAAGCAAGATCTTAAAATTTCAAAACTTTTAAAAGATAAGAATCAGTTCTTTTCGATTATAGCGCATGATTTAAGGGGGCCATTAGGAGCATCTGTGCAGCTTTCAGAAATGATAAGCAAAGATGTAGAATGGTATAGTCGTGAAGAGATTAAAGAAATTATTGAAATGATTCATGAGTCAAATTCAAACATTCATAAGCTGCTTGATAACCTTTTAGAATGGTCTCAGGTACAGACAGGTATGATTGAGTATACGCCAGAAAAGGTTGTGTTGAACGATTTGATTGCTGAGAATGTTGAACTTAATAAAAATGCAGCTGCAAACAAAAGGATTAAGCTTTTGTTTGAATCAGATGAGTCTATTGAAGTGATGCTGGATAGAAACATGATCGGTACTGCAGTTCGAAACTTATTGAATAATGCAATTAAATTTACAGAGAAACATGGCGAGATTACTTTAAAGATACAGAAAATTGGACAGAAAGTTTTAGTGTCTATTGCTGATAATGGTATAGGAATTTCACTTGATGCAAAAGAAAATTTATTTAAAATAGACACAAAGGTTATTCAAAAAGGAACAGAAAATGAGAAAGGAAACGGTATTGGATTGTTGCTCTGTAATGAGTTTATTAAGCTGCATCAAGGAGAGATCTGGGTGGAAAGCGAACTAGGAAAAGGAAGTACTTTTATGTTTACGTTACCTTTTAGGTAGAAAAAACAAACTTATCTGCATGAAATAAATGGCAGCAAAAACGGTATCTAAAAAAAACAAAAAGCTTGTAAACAAAGAGTTTACAGGCTTTTTTTATGGAGTCGCCAGCTATTACTTTTTATATCCTATTTTGCTGTTGACAAGTAAATAGTGACGACTAGATTTGTTGTAAAGTATTTCTTATATTTGTTACTACTTTGTTTTTATAGCTAATTTAAAAGTATTGTCAACTGAATGAAATACACTTTCAATTTTAAAAAGCCGGATTTTAAGTCAATATCCTGGCGATATAAATAAAAAGTTTTTTAATTAAGATAGTTTTTATGAAAATAGTAAAAATAGAATCTTCGGATTACAAAGACATTCAGAGAATATACAACTATTATGTAGAAGAAACACTCTTTACTTTTTCTGATGCGTTAATGGAAGATAGTGAAGCTATTCAATTAACAAATGAGGGAATACAATATGCAGGATGCGTCGCTTTAAGAGATGAGATAGTTATAGGTTTTGGTATTGCATATCCTTTTCGAGTAGAAAGCATTTTTAATAAGACGGTAAAATTGACATACTTTTTAAATCCTGCTTATTTAAGCAAAGGAATAGGAACTAAAATTTTAAATCATCTTTTTGTAGAATTAAAAGAAAAAGGGTTTAAAGAAATAATAGTTAATATATCTTCATTAAACAAACCAAGTATTGAATTTCATAAAAAAATGGGCTTTGTTGAGTGTGGTTTTTTTTCAAAACATTGGCACAATTAAGAATATGAAATTAGTATGGTATGGATGCAAAAGAAATATAGGAACAATGAAAAAATTATTATCACTTTTACTCTTAATGATTATAACAATTATAAATTATATGTATTTGG
>NZ_NRQU01000091.1 GCF_004119495.1 Flavobacterium sp. YO12 | reverse complement strand
CAGCGATCATATAGTGTTCATTCCTTAAAGCCCATTGTATAAAAAAGAATATTTTTGAAATGACAAAATGCATTTTAAAGCCTTGAATTTGCTAAATCTTAACATTTCTTTAAAATAATCACTTTCTAATCAAGATGCGTTCAAAGTGAAACTAAATTTTATATTTTTACATTAGATACTTTAAAAAAAATATCAACTCTATGAATACAATTGCTGAGCATATTGCAGATTTTTTAAAAGAATACCCGCCGTTTGATAATTTAACTTTTCAGGAATTGTCAGAGATTGCTACTAATATTCGTGTTATCAATTTAGAAAAACATGCTGTATTGTTTCAAAATAATGATTTATTGCATGACAGTTTTTATGTTGTTGCATCTGGCGTTATTAATTTGACAACAATTGCCGATGCTGAGGAAACGATTATAAATAAATGTCATGAAGGTGATATTTTTGGTTTACGTCCGTTTTTTGCCAAAAACAACTACATGATGACTGCAAAAGCGCGTGAAGAAAGTATAATTTATGCTATTCCAATCGCTGTTTTTAGACCATTTGTGGCTAATAATCCTGACGTTTTAAATTTTTTGTTGGAAAGTTTTGCAATAAATTCAAGACATACTAAAGATAATGTGCGTTCTAATGGAAAATTAGATGCTGACAACAGTTATATAGATCAGCAGTCTGAAATGCAGTATATACAATCTTTAGCCTATAATAATTCGCCGTTAACAACTGAGGCACACCATATTGTAAAGGATGTTGCGATTTTAATGACGGAATCGATGGTAGATAATATTGTAGTAACTGAGAAAACAAAACCAATTGGTATTGTCACAAATGCCGATTTATCTTCAAAAATTGCAACTGGTCGTTATCCAATATCTGAAACCATAGATAAAATTATGTCCTCGCCTGTTGTTACCGTAATAGAGAATGTTTCTTTGGCCGAAGCGCAATTACTAATGCTGAAACACAATGTATCGCATTTATGCGTAACAAAAGACGGTACAAGTAAATCTGCGGTAAAAGGAATTATTTCTGAGCACGATTTAATTGTCGCTCAAGCAAGTAACCCAGGTGTTTTAATTAAAGAAATTAAGCGTTCGCAGTTACCAAAAGATTTAAAACAGATTCGCGATCGATTATCAGATTTAATTCAGAATTCAATTCAAAAAAACATACCAATTTCTCATATCAGCAATATTGCGAGTGAGATTAATTTGGCAATCATAAAACGTGCTGTCGAATTATCAATTTTAGACTTAGGCTCCCCTCCTGCACGATTTGCTTGGTTAAGTATAGGAAGTCAAGGTCGTAAAGAACAGCTTTTACTGACAGATCAAGACAGTATTTTGATCTTTGAAGATGTGGCTCCAGAAAAATACAGAGAAGTAAAAGATTATTTTTTAAGACTAGCAAAAAGAACTACTTCTATTCTTGAAAAAGTAGGTTACGAATATTGTCCAAACGGACATATGGGGAGCAATATGCTTTGGTGTAAATCGTTGACAGACTGGACGAAACAATACAACAGCTGGATGAATACTCCAGGTGAAAATAGTAATGACTTAAGTTCTATTTTCTTTGATTATGAGATCGTTTTTGGAGAACCAAAGATCGAAGAAGTTATCGAAAATGTGATTTTTAAAAACGCTGTAAACAATACTTTGTTCTTCGACTTTTTAGGAAACGATGCCTTAAAGAGAAATTCTCCTTTAAGCTTTTTCAAAAAATTCATTGTAGAGGAAGACGGTCCGCATAAAACTAAATTTGATATTAAAACCCGTGCTTTAATGCCGTTGATTGACGGTGCACGCTTGTTAATTTTGAATGCGAATATAAAAGGAATTAAAAATACGTATTTAAGATTCAAGCAATTAGCAATTACCGATTCTAAAAATGCCGAAATATATTTAAGTTGTGCTGAAGCTTTTCTAACACTTTCAAAGTTTAGAACGGTCGAAGGTTTAAAGAATGATGATTCTGGACAATACATTAATCTAAGAGAAATGTCTAAAACAGACAAAGAAAAGTTAAAAAATGCTTTAACCCCAATGAAAGACCTTGAGGAACTTATTAAGAGTAAATTTCAACTTACACAATTCTCGTAAATATGCTAGACTGGCTTAAAAATATTAATAAAGAATATCCGGATTTTTGGAAGGATTATTTGACTAAATTAGAAACGAAACCGTCCAAGTTTGTGGTGTTGTCGACTGAAACATCTGGTTTAAATCCAAACAAAGACGTCATTCTGTCTTTGGGAGCATTTTCTGTTGTGGAAGACAGTATTTTAATTAAAGAAAATTTTGAAGCCGTTTTACTTCAGTACAAGTTTTTGCAGGATAACGGACTCTCAAATGAGTTTATCATTGAAAGTAAAATGATGAAAATGCCTGAACCTGATGCGGTTGAAGCTTTTGTCAACTTTATTGGAAATGCAATTCTAGTAGGACATCATATCAATTTTGATATAGAAATGCTTAATGCAGCGCTTGAACGATTAAATTGCGGCAGATTGAAAAATGAAGCTTTAGATGTAGATGTTATGTATCGTAAATTAACAGATATTAACGACAAGCAGTTTTCATTAAATGATCTATGCGAAATTTATAAAATCCCAAAAAGCGATCGAAACTCGTCAGCTGAAGATGCTTATAAAATCGGACTTTTATTTCTGAAATTGAAGTCTCGATTAGGAATTAAATAGTTTAAAAAAAACAGTATAAAAAAGCCTCTTAAGTTTAAGAGGCTTTTTATTTTGCATTTATAAGGAAGATTATTTCCCTTTTCTGCGTTTGCGTTCTGCTTTTATCATTGATAATTCACGACTTGTTTGTCCTGCAACCGAAGTATTTTCTTCAGCACGACGAATCAAGTATGGCATAACATCTTTTACAGGTCCAAAAGGAAGATATTTAGCAACATTATAACCGTTTTCGGCCAAGTTGTAACTAATATTATCGCTCATTCCGTACAACTGTCCAAACCAAATTTTGTTATCATTTTTAGCAATACCTCTTTGAGCCATCATTTCCATAAGCTTATAAGAACTTAATTCGTTATGAGTACCTGCAAAAATTGACATCGTTTCTAAATGGTCTAACATATAATGTACAGCGCTGTCATAATTCACATCTGTAGCTTCTTTAGAAACGCAAATTGGCGAAACATAACCTTTTTCTTCTGCACGCTTGTTTTCTTTTTCCATGTAAGCACCGCGAACCAATTTCATTCCAATAAAAAAGCCTTCTTGTTTGGCAATTTCATGCAGTTTTTTCAAATAGTCCAAACGATCCCAACGGTACATTTGCAATGTGTTAAATACAATTGCTTTCTCTTTATTGTATTTGCGCATCATTTCGGTTACTAGATCATCAGCGGCATCTTGCATCCAGCTTTCTTCACCATCAATTAATAATGCAACATCTTTTTTATGTGCTTCGCTGCAAACTTGGTCAAAACGAGCTACTACTCTATCCCATTCAGTTTGCTCTGCAGGAGACAATGTTTGTTTTTCTCCTAGTTTTTCATATAATTCAAAACGTCCTAAACCAGTTGGTTTAAAAACGGCAAAAGGAATAGCTAAACGCTCTTTTGCAAATTCAATAGTTTTTAAGGTCATTTGTAAAGCAGCATCAAACTGCTCTTCCTCTTCTTTTCCTTCAACAGAGTAATCCAGTACAGATGAAACTCCTTTTGTAAACATTTTATCTACTACTGTAATACAATCGTCTTCGTTTACACCACCGCAAAAATGGTCAAAAACGGTAGCACGAATCAATCCTTCAACAGGAAGATGTGCTTTGATTGCAAAATTAGTAACAGCAGTTCCAATTCTTACTAAAGGCTCACTGTCAATCATTTTAAAAAGAAAATAAGCCCTATCAAGTTCCGTATCACTTTTTAGTGAAAATGCAACTTGTGTGTTATCGAATATTTTTTCCATTAAGTTTAGTTTTTATGCAAATATAAAGAGTGTTTTGAATATTATTTACTAAACAGGGGCAAATTTTTCGGTATCGTTAATAACATTCTTAGAAATATCAAATTATTTAGGTAAAAATTTACTTTTAGGGAAATATGTATTTATAAAAGTGTCCATTTTCTGCTTTTAGAACTGTCGTAAAGCTTGATTTTAAAACAAAATAGCATCAAAAATTGAATAATTATTGCTTAAAAATGCCTTATTTTGCGCTTTCAATTAACCTAAGAACTTATGAAGTCTATTCAAGCCAATAATTATCTGGTACATTTTAACCAAAATGCATACGAAGCCTTAAATAAACATTTAAAAGAGAATAAATATTCTAATCTTTTTATAATTGTTGATGACAAAACAAATGAATTTTGTCTGCCTAAGCTTTTGCCGGTAATTGAAACTGATCTTAATATCGAAATTATTGAGTTTGAGGCTGGAGAAGCTAACAAAAATATAGAAACTTGTATTCAAATCTGGAATGTACTTACAGAACTTGGTGCCGACAGAAAATCACTTGTAATTAATCTTGGCGGTGGTGTTGTTACAGATTTAGGCGGTTTTGTGGCTTCTACTTTTAAAAGAGGTGTAGATTTCATTAATATTCCAACTACGCTATTATCTATGGTTGATGCTTCAGTTGGAGGAAAAACAGGAGTAGATTTAGGAAATCTTAAAAACCAAATAGGTGTTATTAATGTACCTCAAATGGTTTTAATTGATACAGATTATCTTCAAACTTTACCGCAAAGTGAAATGCGTTCTGGTCTTGCCGAAATGCTGAAACACGGTTTAATATACGATGCTGCATACTGGAAACAATTTTTAGACTTAAAAGAAATTGATTACGACGCTTTAGATCAACTGATTTATCGTTCTGTAGAGATTAAAAACGAAATAGTAATTCAGGATCCAACAGAAAAAAACATACGTAAAGCATTGAATTTTGGTCATACTTTAGGTCATGCGATAGAAAGTTACTTTTTAGAAAGCGAAAACAAAACTACTTTATTGCACGGTGAAGCAATTGCGATTGGTATGATACTAGAAAGCTATATTTCGTTGCATAAAAACTTAATTTCTGAAGCTGAATACAACGAGATTAAAACTGCAATTAAGAGTATTTATGATGATGTAAAAGTAGAAGAAAATGATATAGATCCGATCCTTGAATTGCTTGTTCACGACAAAAAAAATGAATACGGTTTAATTCAATTTGCCTTGATTGAAGGAATCGGAAAAATAAAAATTAATCAATCCGTTGAAAATAAATTGATTCTAGAGGCGTTTCAAGATTATAAATCTTAAACTTTTTTTAATAAAAAGCATTGCTTTAGGTATATATTATTTTTTACATTTGCCACGATGAAAACAAACAATAAACAAAGACAATTCAGCTCTTACAGAAACCGTCTCAACAGTTCTTTACTAAGAATGTTGAACCGTTTTTATAATAGTAAAAGTCCGTTTTGTTTTGATGTTTTCCAATGTTCAAAAGCCGAACACGAAAAACTGCAAATTATATTTGCCAATATTAGAGTTTGAATTTTAGATTTAGCACAGTAACCTAAATTTAAAAATTACAACTTAAAATATTGAAAAATAAATGAATACAAAATATTCTGATCTAATAAATCAAACATACTACTTTCCACAAACGGAGTTTAAATTAAACAAAGACAATCTTCAATTTCACAACATCGATTTGATGAAATTGGTTGAACAATATGGTACGCCATTAAAGTTTACTTATCTGCCTCAGATTTCTGAAAATATCAATAAAGCAAAAGCTTGGTTCAGAAAATCAATGGAAAAAAATAAATACGAAGCAAAATATTACTATTGTTATTGTACAAAAAGCTCTCATTTTGAATATATTATGAATGAAGCTTTCAAAAACAATATTCATATCGAAACATCGTCTGCTTTTGATGTTAACATTGTTGAGAACTTATTAGAAAACGGAAAAATCAACAAAAGTACTTATGTAATTTGTAATGGTTTTAAAAGAGACGAGTATATTACTAATATAGCTAGATTAATCAACAACGGACATAAAAACACTATTCCGATTATTGATAACTACGAAGAACTTGATTTGCTTCAAGGCGAAATCAAAGGAAAATTCAAAATTGGAATTCGTATCGCTGCCGAGGAAGAACCTAAATTTGAGTTTTATACTTCTAGATTAGGAATTGGTTATAAAAATATCGTTTCATTTTACAAAAAACAGATTCAGGAAAATGATAAATTAGAGCTTAAAATGCTTCACTTTTTCATTAATACTGGAATTAATGATACATCATATTACTGGAATGAGCTTGTAAAATGTATTAAAGTATACATTGCACTTAAAAAGGAATGCCCTACTCTAGATGGTTTGAACATTGGAGGCGGTTTCCCTATTAAAAACTCACTTGCATTCGAGTATGATTATCAATATATGATTGATGAAATTATCAATCAAATTAAAATTGCTTGTGATGAAGCCGAAGTTGATGTACCAAACATTTTTACTGAATTTGGTTCATTTACAGTAGGCGAAAGCGGCGGAGCTATCTATCAAATCTTGTATCAAAAACAACAAAATGATAGAGAAAAATGGAATATGATCGACTCATCATTCATTACAACTTTGCCAGATACTTGGGCTATAAACAAACGTTTTATTATGCTGGCAATTAACCGCTGGAATGATACTTACGAACGGGTTTTATTAGGTGGTTTGACTTGTGATAGTGACGATTATTACAATTCAGAGCAGAATATGAACGCGATTTATCTGCCTAAATACAACAAAGAAAAACCGCTTTATATTGGTTTCTTTAATACTGGTGCGTATCAAGAAACTATTGGAGGTTACGGAGGGTTACACCACTGTTTAATTCCACAGCCTAAACATATTTTAATTGATCGTGATGAAAATGGTATACTGGCTACAGAAGTTTTCTCTGAACAGCAGACTTCAGACGATGTATTGAAGATTTTAGGGTACAAGAAAAAATTGTAAAAAAAAAGAATGCAAATTAAAAGTTCATACTTAAAAAATTATTAATTTGCATAACAACGTAAGAAGGTTAAAAGCTTTTAATTCAAAAAAAAAATAAAAAACAAAAACAAATGAAAGGACCAATCAGTCAGTTTATTGAAAAACATTATTTACACTTTAATTCTGCTTCACTAGTAGATGCAGCCAAAGAGTACGAGCAACAATTAGCAAATGGATCTAAGATGTTGGTAAGTATGGCTGGAGCAATGAGTACTGCAGAAATTGGTAAAATTTTTGCTGAAATAATTAGACAAGATAAAGTACAAATTATTTCATGTACTGGAGCCAATCTAGAAGAGGATATTATGAATTTAGTAGCTCATTCGCATTACGAAAGAGTTCCTAATTACCGTGATTTGACACCAGAAGACGAATGGGCTTTGCTTGAAAAAGGTTTGAATCGTGTTACAGATACTTGTATTCCTGAGCATGAAGCTTTTAGACGTTTGCAAAAGCATATTTACAAAATCTGGAAAGACGCTGATGATAATGGAGAACGTTATTTTCCACATGAATTCATGTACAAAATGTTATTATCAGGCGTTCTTGAAGAATACTACGAAATTGATTTAAAAGACAGCTGGATGTATGCAGCTGCTGAGAAAAATCTTCCAATTATCGTTCCAGGATGGGAAGATAGTACAATGGGAAATATTTTCGCATCATATGTTATTAAAGGAGAATTAAAAGCCTCAACAATGAAATCAGGTATTGAGTACATGACTTTCCTAGCGGACTGGTACTCAAAAAACAGCCAAAACGGTATCGGATTTTTCCAAATTGGTGGTGGTATTGCAGGAGATTTCCCTATCTGCGTTGTACCGATGCTTTACCAAGATATGGAAATGCATGACGTTCCATTCTGGAGTTACTTCTGTCAAATATCAGATTCTACAACAAGTTATGGTTCATATTCTGGAGCAGTTCCAAATGAAAAAATTACTTGGGGTAAATTAGATATTAAAACTCCAAAATTTATTATTGAGTCGGATGCTACAATTGTTGCTCCATTAATTTTTGCATATTTATTAGATTTATAGGATATTTTTATGAAGAGAGTTATAGTAGACTACGCTAAACTTACCAATGAAATTTTAAACCTTTTAGTAGAAAAATTTCCTGATGGTTATGATGATTCGGATGTTATCCGTTTTAGAAACGCTAAAAACGAATTAGTAGAAGCTGTTGAAGTTCGTACTGAAGACACTATTTATTTAGTAAAAATTAGTACTAAGCTTGCAGATAGAATCGAAAATTACGACGAAGATGACGATATCGATCTTGATGTAGATACAATCGAGCCGGTAAAAGGAATTGATCTTGATAATGATGACGACGATGATGACGAAGATGATGATAATCAAGACAAACCTGATTCAGATGGCGGTGATGACGAGGATGATGAAGATAAAGATGATATAGCTGACGACGACGAAGACGAAGATGATGAAGATTAGTCATTTTCTTTTTAAATAAAATAAGGGAACTCTTTTAGGGTTCCTTTTTTTTATTACTCATAATAATCTTAAATATAAGAAAATTACTATATTTATTGTTTTGAACTATTCGCAAAACATAAATTATCTACCATATGACTTCAGAATTACTACACGCCAAATTAAAAGAGAATTTTGGTTTCGAAAAATTCAGACCAAACCAAGAAACTATTATTAAGACAATACTTTCTGGTCAGGACACATTGGCAATTATGCCGACTGGCGGCGGAAAATCGATTTGTTTTCAATTACCGGCTTTAGTTTTACCAGGAATTACAATCGTAGTTTCACCGTTGATTGCCTTAATGAAAGATCAAGTTGACAGTTTGAAAACCAACGGAATTTCGGCATGTTATATCAACAGCAGTCAATCAAGTGAAGAACAGCAGTTTTATATTGACAATCTAAGATCCAATACTTTTAAGCTGGTATATATTGCACCCGAAAGTTTATCTTACTTAGATTCAGTTTTCAATGAATTGACAATTAGTTTAATAGCGATTGATGAAGCGCACTGTATTTCTTCCTGGGGGCATGACTTTCGTCCTGCATATACAAATTTGGGTTATTTAAAAAGCCGCTTCCCCTCTACTCCAGTTTTAGCATTAACGGCAACGGCAGATAAAGCAACACGTACTGATATTACAAAACAGCTTAATCTTAAAAATCCAAAAACATTTGTTGCCTCTTTTGATAGAAAAAATTTAAGTTTAGAAGTACGTCCAGCCTTAGATCGTGTAAAACAAATTATTGATTTTGTCGAAAGAAAACCAAATGAATCTGGAATAATTTATTGTTTAAGTCGAAAAACTACTGAAGAGCTTGCCGAAAAACTTCAGAAAAATGGAATTACCGCAAAAGCATATCATGCTGGTTTAGATAATAAGCTTCGTGCTAAAACACAAGATGAATTTATAAATGACGATTGTTCGGTGGTTTGTGCCACAATTGCTTTCGGGATGGGAATCGATAAATCGAATGTTCGCTGGGTAATTCATTATAATCTTCCAAAAAATATAGAAGGTTATTATCAGGAAATTGGTCGCGCCGGTCGTGACGGACTTCCTGCCGAAACGGTTCTCTTTGAAAGTTATGCAGATGTAATACAACTTCAGAAATTTGCATCTGAAGGATTAAATTCTGATGTGCAGCTCGCAAAGTTAGAACGAATGAAACAATATGCAGATGCTGTAAGCTGCAGACGAAAAATTCTTCTTTCTTATTTTGGAGAATTAGTAACCGAAAATTGCGGCAATTGTGATATATGCAAAAATCCTCCAACCTTTTTTGACGGAACGGTTTTAGCTCAAAAAGCATTGTCAGCTATTACTCGTTTGCAAGAAAGCGAACCTTTGGCAGTAATTGTAGATTTTTTAAGAGGCTCGAGAAACGCGTATATCTACGAAAAAAATTATCAAACGCTAAAAACGTACGGAATTGGCGCTGACATTTCTTGGTACGATTGGAATCAATATTTAATTCAGTTAATAAATCTTGGCTATTGCGAAATTGCATTTCACCAGCATAATAAGATTTTATTGACTCCCTTTGCGAAGAAAGTTTTATTTGAAGGTGAAAAGGTAAAACTAACAACCGTTGTCAAAAAAGTAATTGATAAAAATGAAATTAAAGAAGCAAAAGCAAAACCAGTCAAAAATTCACTTTTTGAAACACTTAGAAAATTACGTTATGAAATAGCGCAAGAAGAAGAAGTTCCTGCTTACGTAATTTTTAGTGATGCTGCTTTAAGACAAATGGAAATTTTGAGACCAATGACTGATGATGATTTTCTTGCTGTTGATGGTGTTGGAAAAGTTAAGCTCGAAAAATATGGTTCAGATTTTATAAATGCAATAATTGAGTTTCATAAAAATAAATCAGTAAAAAAGAAAAAAAAGAAAGCACCTACGCTAAAACTTTAGAGCTTTTTTTAAGCGGACTTTCGGTTGAAGAAATTGCTGAACGAAGAAGCGTAAGTAAAACAACAATAGTTTCGCATCTAGCAAAATTATATGTAGACGGTCAAGATTTCGATTTAAGCCAATTTGTTTCTGGCGACGAAATTGCAGCAATTGAAAAAGCTCAAATCGAATTAGAAAAACCAAGTACTTTAAAACCGTATTTTGATTATTTCGAAGAAAAAATGTCTTACGATAAAATAAGATTTGGTTTGGCATTTATAGAAAGAAAACATAACAAGTCTATTTTGTGATTTCTCCTTTCAGTCGAAATGACAAGATTGCGGTGAAAATTAAAAAATCCTGTGAAATACTTCACAGGATTTTTTAATTTCAAATCTTCAAGCTTTTATAAATACCTTTCTTCAAAAACTTTTTGATGATGTTTTTGATGCCCAATTATTACAAAACCTAAAGCACGAACAGAAATTTGATTGTTTGAAGCTGTTCCAATATTTTTAAGCTGTTCTTCAGATAAACTTTTGTAAAACAATAAAGTGGAATGTCTCAATGCAGACAATTCTGTCAATAAATCTTGAATACTTCTATTGTTTGAATTTGAGTTATCGGCATAATCATTTTCTTCAAAACTAGACAAAGGTGTTTTGTCATTTCTTGAAAACCTCAAAGCGCGATAAGCAAAAACACGTTCAGAATCTATAATGTGCTGAATAATATCTTTAATTGTCCATTTGCCTTCTGCATATCGGTAATCAAATTTATCGAGCGGTATATTTTGAACAAATCTTATAAATTCATGTAATGAAATCTCTAATTCCTCTATTAATTTTCCGTCACCAGCTTGTTTGATATACGTACCGAAATGCCCTGAATATTCATTTTCTGCTAATTGATTGCTATACATTTTTATAAAAATTAAAGGTCTAAATTTAATTTATGCTGAATTTCTGCTTGCGTTTGTATTTCCGAAAAGTGATCTGGTTACAATTTTTTCGTAAACTTTAATCAGCTCTTCATTTTTAGCTGCATCTTTATTTAATTCATTAATTCTTAACAAAGCATACTGTTGTATTGTCAACAAAGGCAATACGATACGCTCTCTTATTTGAATTGATGCTATACCATCAGGATAATTTTCCATAAGGGTTTTATGACCAGCAATTTTCAATAACATACGTTTTGTTTCTGAAAATTCATCGTAAATAATCTGCCAAAACTCACCAAATTCTGGATCATTTCTCATATAAGCGGTCAATGGTAAAAATGATTTTGCCAACGACATCATACTATTTTCCAACAGCGTTTTAAAGAATAAAGAATTATGGTACAAATCGCTTACTTTATCCCATTGGTTAGTGTCTTCAAAATGTTTCAAAGCAGTACCAACTCCAAAGAATCCTGGTACGTTTTGTTTTAACTGACTCCAAGAACCTACAAATGGAATTGCTCTAAGATCAGCAAAATCTAATGATTCTGATTTACTTCTTTTTGAAGGACGACTTCCAATATTTGTTTTAGAGTAATATTTCAAAGTACTCATCTTTTCTAAATACGGAATAAACTTTGGATGATTCTTAAAGTTTAAATATTTCTCATATCCTAAATCAGCTAATTGAGTTAAAATTTGAGTTTCTTCAGTAGTTAGCTCGTTCTTTTCTTTACTAAATACTTGATTTGTAACACCTGCACTTAATAAGTTTTCGATATTGTAACGACAAGAATCTAAAGTTCCAAAATTAGAACTAATGGTTTGACCTTGAACTGTAATTTGAATTTCGTTGTTTTCGATTTTTGGACCTAGAGAAGCATAAAATTTATGTGTTTTTCCACCACCACGAGCTGGAGGTCCGCCGCGTCCATCAAAGAAAATAGCTTTAATTCCGTATTTTCTAGAAATTTCAGTAAGTGAGATTTTAGCTTGATAAATACTCCAGTTCGCCATTAAATATCCGCCGTCTTTTGTTCCGTCAGAAAAACCAAGCATTATAGTCTGCTTATTTCCTCTGGCTTGTAAATGCTTAGAATATTCTGGATTAGTGTACAACTGCTCCATAATAGAATGTGCATTTTGTAAATCATCAACTGATTCAAAAAGCGGAATAATATCAACTGTTGGATCTTCCCAATTATTCAAACGAATCATTGCAAAAGTTTCCATTACATTCAGTGCACTTTCATTGTTACTGATAATATAACGATTGGCTCCTTCTTCACCATTATTTTCTTGAATCGTTTTTATCGCCTGCACAGATTCTAAAGTAGATCTTGTAATTTCATTCTCGAAATCACCTGGATTTAAATCTCCTTTTACTTTAGATAAAATACTAATTTTTTCGTTTTCCGTTAAATCAAAATAATTTTTTGGAAATACATTTGAATCAGAGTTTAGGTAAAAATTGACAACGTCTTTGAAGACAACATTATGAATTTTACTGTTCTGACGAATATCCAATGTCGCAAAATGGAATCCGAATAAATTGATTTTTACTAAAAGAGCTTCCAATTCATCTAGATATAATGATTGATGTTTTTCAATAATTATACTTCTAATTTTGTTTAACTGGCTTAATAGTTCATCTAAAGTGATGTAAATTTCGCCTTTTGAGTAGAAAACAGAACGATAAAGTTTATGTTCAAGTTCAGCTACTAAAGTATCTACACCTGAGAATGTTAACTTACGTTTTAAATTTCTCATTTCGACATAATAACACTTTAAGATAGAAGTACGCAAACGTTCTGCTACTTTAAGGGTTATTTCGGTAGTTACAAAAGGATTTCCATCTCTATCTCCGCCCGGCCAAAATCCTAATTTGATTAATTGATTTTGAATTGCATTTCCGTTAAGTATGTTTTTTTGAAGATAATGTACAATTTCTCCAGATGTAGCGTAAAATACATTTTCAAGATACCAGATCAAACTTACAGCTTCATCGTAAGGATTTGGCTTTTCGTTTTGAATAAAAGGAGTTTTACCAAGCTGCGCCAGCAATTGTTTTATCTGCAATAAATCATTCTGACGAATTGCTTCGGTCAAATCATTGATAATTCCTAGAACTGGTCCTGGGTAAAATTGAGTTGGATGCGCTGTTAAAACAGTTCTTACATTGAAATCTTCTAGAAACTGAATTAATTCGTCGTCTTTCTCCTTAGCGTCTGATTTTTCTTTGATGTCTCTCAAAGAGCCTCTTCCTTCCATATTGTTTACTTCTGGAAAAGCGGCATCTTCAATTGCATCAAATAATACAATTTGACGTTCTATATATTGAATAAATCGAAACATTAAGTCGATTTTTTCAGTCTCAGAAGCGTTATTTAGAAATTTGTTTGAAAAGAAATCAAAAATTTCTTTTGGTGTTTCTTGTTTTTTAAAACCTGTTTCGCAAGTTTCTGTAAATAATGGCAGTAAAACGCCTGTATTATCTATAGAATCAAAAGGTAATGTTATAAAAACACTGTTGTAAATGTGATATTTAGAAAGAACATCTCGATTAAAGCGTTCAATTTTTGGCAACGTGTACATAATTGTGTTGTAGTTGGTTGGTTAATTAGTCATAAAAAAACCCCAAGAATAAACTTGAGGTTATATTTTTAATATAGCATTCAAGAGGAATTCTTACATATTTTTGAAAATAGTATGCATCAAACGCTTCTTGTCGTTAATACTTTCTTCTAATGAAATCATTGTTTCAGTTCTGTAAACACCTTCGATGTCATCGATCATGAAAATAACTTCTTTTGCATGTTTTGTATCTTTTGCTCTAATTTTACAAAAGATATTAAATTTTCCTGTCGTTACAGATGCAACTGTTACGAACGGAATTTGGTTGATTCGCTCTAATACAAATTTAGTTTGAGATGTATTATTAAGAAATACCCCAACGTAAGCAATAAATGAATACCCTAATTTATCGTAATCTAAGGCTAATGAAGATCCCATGATTATTCCTGCATCCTCCATTTTTTTTACTCTTAACATGTACTGTACCAGCAGATATCAATAAATTTTTTGCAATGTCAAGTAAACGGAACTCTCGTATTGTCTATTAACATATCTAAAATCTGGT
>NZ_NRQU01000090.1 GCF_004119495.1 Flavobacterium sp. YO12 | reverse complement strand
TATGAAATTCGTAATGATAATATAGGTCAAATGATAATTCATCAGGCTTTCTTATTGCTTTTAAATGATTTTATGTAATTTTATTTTATTAAGTTGTGTTTTTTTCTTGAATTTTAAACTACTTTAGTGATCTCGAAAAAAGCAAAAAATAATGACCTTTTTTTGTGTCATTTTTCGGTTTTTAAAAAAAATAAAAAATTAACAAATTTTAAGAAATACAATTGTGAAAGAATATCAAGTAATTTTAGTAGAGAAACAAGAGCAAAATTCTGATGAAATTTTAGATTTTAAGACCTGGGAAAAAGCAAACTGTTTGACAGATTTTTGTTCTCCTTGGAAAAGTGATTCTATTTCTAAAATTGAATTTAGAGCTTGCTGGGATCTTGAAAATCTCTTTTTTAATTTTAGAGTTTTTGATACTGATGTTTATATTGATAAAAAAGATGATAGTATTGATAGTATCGGAAACTCAGATAGAGTAGAGCTCTTTTTTAGAAAAGATGAGAAATTAAGTCCTTATTATTGTCTCGAAATGGATACTGAAACAAGAACTATGGATTTTGAGGCTTACCCAGACAGAAAATTTGATTTTAATTGGAATTGGCCAAAAGATAATTTACACTTAAAAGCTTTAAAAGATGAAAAGTCTTTTACCGTGGAAGGTAAGATTAGTATAAAATCACTTGAAGAATTAGATTTGATTCAAAATAACGTAATTGAAACCGGAGTGTACCGAGCTAAATTTTCTAAAGCAGGAAATGGAGCATACGAGCCAACCTGGATTTCATGGGTAAATCCAAATACCGAAACGCCTAATTTTCACATTGCTTCTTCTTTTGGCAGATTTATTTTGATGAAATAGTTTTTTTAGGAGTAAAGGTTCAAAGAGGCAGAGGGGCAAAGGCTTTAATAAAAAAATCTAATCTGCTAAATTTGCGTGCCGTTTTTGGTTTGCAGATTTAGCAGATTAGACTTTTAGTGTATATATGATTTCAAAAAAAAAACGTAGTGTCTTCGCAACAAAACGGATTAAGCGTAAAACGAAGCATTTTCGACATTAATAATATCGATAGGCAGTAAAATAGTTTCAGGAATATCTTTTCTAAATAAAAAGTGTTCAACCAAAGTGCTGACACCTAAATAAGCTTGTCTTTTTTGATTTTGATGAATTAAAAAATGAACTAATCCTTGATTCAAGAAGTTTACATTCTTTTCAATTAAATCATAACCAATAATTGCGATTTTTTTATCTTTTGCAGAAGTCAATAGAGAAGCTATTTGATACGCTTTAGAAGTCGTGATAAAAATACCGCTCAAATTAGGATTCTCCTCTAAAAAAGCGGTGAATTTAGTCTCGATGTTAGAGTGTTTTAATTTTAAAGTCGTTAAATTGAAATCAGAAAGATTTTTCTCTTCAAAATAATTTCTAAAACCTTGTTCCTTTTTCTGCATGTGAACTGCATTTTTAAGGCTTTCATCAATATGTATAATTGCAATTTGACCTTTTGGTAAAATCAGATTCATTAAACTGGCAGCAACACGACCGCTTTTGTACAAATCTTGTCCAACAAAACTCTTGATAGAAGAAGATTCAACCTGATTATTAAAAGTATTAACCATAATATTCAATTCGTCATATTGTTTAATAATTTCAAGAGTTTCTTTATGAAATAAAGGCGCTATTAAAACAGCATCAGGCGATTGATTGATAATTTTTTCGTTAGTACTTAAAAATGATTTAGTACTTTCTGGATTAAAATAGTGCGTTTCAATAATAACGCTGTAAGCCTTAAACTCCGTTTTTGCATCTTGAATACCATTTACACAAGGCAGCCAGTACGGATCTATTTCCGGATCTGGCAGTAAAACACAAATACGATAAATCTTATTGTTTTTTAAATTACGAGCAATTAAGTTAGGTTCGTAGTTAATCACATTCAAAACCTCGTTTATTTTGTCAAGTGCTGTAGGAGAAACCTTCCCTCTGTTATGCAAGACTCTGTCAACAGTTCCTTTAGAAACTCCTGCCATTTTTGCAATATCCTTAATTGTGTACTTTTTATCCATATAAGCAAATATAGAAACTTTGATTTGATTATTTAAAATAGCACTTCATAATTATTTAGTGTGCTCGAGGACATTTTTAAAGTGTGTTCGAGCACATTTTTTTAATTTTACTTGTTTTATAAAAATTAATCGATAGTTTCGTGGAGTTAAAATTGAAAATCAAAAAAATATCCATAACCAAGAAATCATTATAAACTATTGTTATATAATGATTTAATGACTCTTTTTAAATGAAAAAAATTACTTCATTAGCCCCAGGTCGGACATGTCTCTTTGGAGATCATCAAGATTATTTAGGATTGCCTGTTATTGCCTGTGCAATAGATCGAAATATAAAACTAACCGCAGAACAAAATAACTCCAATACTTTTGTTCTAAACATGATCGACATTGATGAAGTTAGAACCATTGATATTAACGCTGCTTTTGAGAAACTAGAGCCTCGTGATTATTTTGCTTCATCACTGCGCGTACTGCGCAGATACGGTTGTGTGCCAAACACAGGTTATAATATTACAATTACCGGCGATATTCCAATAAACTCTGGAACATCAAGTTCGTCAGCCTTATTGATGGCTTGGATTCGTTTTTTAATCGATGCTTTTGGAATTGATCATGAAGTGACTCCTGAATTTCTGTCGAAATTAGGATATGAATCTGAAGTTTTAGAACATGGAGAACCGGGCGGAATGATGGATCATTTTAGTATTGGAGTAGGAAACATCGTGTATATTAATACAAAACAACCTTTTTCTTATAGAATTATTGGAACAGGATTAAAAGGCTTAATCACGGGAGTTTCGGGAGTTCCTAAAGAAACAATTGGTTTGATCGGAGAAATAAAAGGAAATGCATTGATGTCTATAGGTATTGTCAAACAAAATTTCCCGGATTTTGATCTGCATGCCTCAAAAATTGAAGATTTTGATCGCTATCGAAATTGTCTGCCAGATCGTTTAATTCCGTTTTTTGAAGCTGCTCTTAAAAATTATCACTTCACAAAAGAAGCTTTAAAAGAGTTTGAAAAACCAGTTTTAGATCTTAAAAAAATTGGAGAATTAATGAATCAGCATCACGAAGTTTTACGTGATCTATTAAAAATTACAGTTCCTCGAATTGATGCTATGATTAATGCAGCTTTGCGAGCAGGTGCTTACGGAGCTAAAATTGTAGGTTCTGGCGGCGGCGGAAGTATTGTGGTAATTGCAGATCCGCAAATTGAAGACTCAGTAATCAAAGCTATTTTAGACGCTGGTGCACAGGAGGCATATGCTGTAAATGTAGATCCGGGAGTAAGAACTATAGAAAATATTGAAATTTAAAAAATAAGTATGCACAACAATTTAGTTATTCTTGCGGGTGGAGCATCATCCCGTATGAAAAAAGAAGCAGTTTTAGACAATTTATCACCCGAAGAAATAGCGCAAGCGAATGAAAGAAGTAAAGGTTTAATAGGTGTTGGTTCAAGTGGAAGGCCTTTATTAGATTATCTTTTATTAAATGCAAAAAAAGCAGGTTATACCAATATCTATATTATTATAGGAGAGCAGGGAGAGTTGTTTAAAGAGTTTTACGGAAGTAAAAATGTAGATAATGATTTTCATGGACTCAATATTTCATTTGCTGTACAGTATATTCCTGAAGGAAGAGTAAAACCATTTGGCACTGCCGATGCTTTGTTTCAAGCCGTAATGCAGTTTCCTGAATTAAACCTGCAAGAATATTCCGTTTGCAACAGCGATAATTTATATTCAGCAGAAGCCTTGCGAGCACTTAGAGAAACAAATAGTCCAAACGCATTTATCAGTTACGATCGTGATGCGCTCGATTTTCCGCTTGAAAGAATTTCGCGTTTTGCAATCGCCAAATTAGACGAGAATAATCAATTATTGGATATTCTAGAGAAACCAACAGCAGCCGATTTAGAAAATTATAAAGACGTTGATGGAAAAATAAGAGTAAGTATGAATGCTTTTAAATTTAACGGAAGTACTTTGTATACGCATCTTAAAAATTGTCCGGTAAATCCAGAACGTGATGAAAAAGAGCTTCCTACAGTGCTTTTGAACTCAGTAAAAGAAAACCCCGGAACAACATTAGGAATTCCATTTTCAGAACATGTTCCCGATTTAACCGCAAAAGAAGATATTGCAGAAGTAAAAGAATATCTTAAAAAGTATTACCCAGTTTTGAATTGGGAATAAAAATTAACAAAAAATTTATATCTAATTTAGGGCAGAATACAACATATTAGATTACTTTTGCAATGCAAAAAAAATGCATAAAAATGCATAAAATACGCATACCGATTGTGAGTGTTGGTACTAAATTTAGGTTGAAAATAAAAAAAACTATTAACTATCAACCCAAAAGTATTATGTCAAACATTGAAAGCGCCATACAAATAAACAAAAGGAGTGCAATTATTCCAATGGTCATTCTGACCGCTTTGTTTTTTATTCTCGGATTTGTAACGTGGTTAAACGGACCACTAATTCCGTTTTTTGAATTAGCTTGCGAATTAACCTCTTCTCAAGCCTATTTTGTAACTTTTGCTTTCTACATTGCCTATTTTGTAATGGCAGTTCCATCCTCTTGGGTAATCGAAAAAGTAGGTTATAAAAATGGTATTTCATTAGGATTACTTATCATAGCCGCTGGAGCATTTATGTTTTACCCAGCTGCAGAAAGCAGAACTTTTTTATTGTTTTTGATCGCTTTATTTATCATGGGAACCGGTTTGGCTATATTACAAACCGCAGCTAACCCGTACGTAGTTGTAATAGGACCTAGAGAAAGTGCGGCTGCAAGAATCAGTGTTTTAGGAATTGCTAATAAACTTGCCGGATTTGTTGCGCCAATTATATTAACAGCTTTAGTGTTGTCAAACATGCAGGACTTTACTGCAGATAAAATTGCGCTGTTGGATTCAGCTTCAAAAGCAAACGCTTTAAATGCTTTAGCTTTGCAATTACAGACACCGTATATTTATATGGGGTTGATTATTGTTGTTCTTGCGATATTGGTAAAATTATCGCCGCTTCCAGAAATTGATCTTGATGAAGATGGAAATATAACAAATTTGAGTATTTTTAAGCAAATTAAAAACGCATTCAAACGCCCACAATTAGTATTAGGAGTTGTAACTTTGATGCTTTATTTAGCAGCCGAAGTTTTAGCCGGAGATTCTATCGGAGGTTTCGGAAAACAATTGGGAGTTTATGGTGATGAAGGGAATTTTTATTTAAAATTAACTTCATTTACAATGTCGGCAATGGTTGTGGGATATATTTTAGGAATATCACTAATCCCAAAATACCTTTCTCAGGTAACTGCTTTAAAAGCTTCAGGAGTTTTAGGTATAATTTTGGTTTTAGCAATCGTTTTGATCTCGCCAAATATAATGGTACAATTGCCGGGAGTTCCAAATTTGCCAGTAGTAATACTTTTAGTAGCATTACTAGGTTTGGCAAATGCACTTTGCTGGCCTGCAATTTGGCCAATGGCACTTGAAGATCTAGGCGGATATACTAAAATAGGAAGTGCCATTTTGATTATGGGTATCATTGGCGGTGCAATCTTTCCTTTGTTTTACGGTCTGATTACAGAAACTATAAACGCATCAAATATCGCAGATGGAACGCAGGCGGTTTCTAAAAGCGGAAACCAAATTGCTTATTTAATGCTGCTGCCATCTTATTTAATGATTCTTTTTTATGCAGTAAAAGGTCATAAATATAGAAGTTGGTGAATAATGAGAAATTAAAATAAACTACTATATCATGTTAAAAAGTAAAATCGACAAAGCAACAGGTTTCGAAAAGCGATTCGAAAACATCAACACAGTTGTTTTTGAAAATTCGAACGAAGCTTCAAAAGCAGTTGCTCAAGAAATTGCAGCTTTAATTCAATCGAAACAAAAAGAAAATCAACCTTGTATTCTAGGTCTTGCAACAGGTTCTTCTCCAAAAGGACTTTATGCTGAACTAGTTCGATTGCATAAAGAGGAAGGCTTGAGTTTTAAAAACGTAATCAGTTTCAACTTAGATGAATATTACCCGATGGAACCAAATTCTATCAATAGTTATGTTCGTTTTATGAAAGAATTACTTTTTGATCACGTCGATATTTTACCAGAGAACGCCCATGTTCCTGATGGACTTTTAACTAAAGAACAAATTGCTGACTATTGCCACGAATACGAAGCAAAAATTGAAGCTTTAGGCGGAATCGATTTACAGATTTTAGGAATTGGAGGAAACGGACATATCGGTTTTAACGAATCAGGTTCGCTTCAAAACTCTAAAACACGTTTAGTAGCTTTAGATCATATTACTAGAGTAGCGGCAAGTAAAGACTTTTTTGGATTGAACAATACACCAAGAACTGCAATTACACTTGGAGTTAAAAAAATTATGGAAGCCAAAAGAGTTATCTTATTAGCTTGGGGTGAAGGAAAAGCAAATATTGTAAAAAGATCTGTTGAAGACGAAGTTACAAATCGTGTTCCAGCTTCTTTCTTGCAAGAACACAATAATGCCGTTTTTATTTTAGATAAAGAAGCCTCTTCAAAACTTACAAGAATCAACAAACCTTGGCTTGTTGAAAAAATTGAATGGACAGATAAATTAACAAGAAAAGCAGTTTTAGGATTGGCATTAGATCTTAAAAAACCAATTTTAATGCTTACTGATGCTGATTATATCGAGAACGGAATGAGCGATTTATTAGCTGATTCAGGTCCAGCATACGATACTAATATTAAGATTTTTAATAAATTACAAAATACAATTACAGGCTGGCCAGGTGGAAAACCAAATTCAGATGATGCAAATCGTCCTGAAAGAGCAGAGCCTGCTAAAAAACGTGTTTTGATTTTCAGCCCGCATCCAGATGATGATATCATTAGTATGGGAGGAACTTTCATGCGTTTGCAAGAGCAAGGACATGAAGTACACGTAGCATATCAAACTTCTGGAAATATTGCTGTTGCTGATGATGAAGCACTGCGTTTTGCTAGATTCGTAATTGATTACAACGAAAAATTCGGAATCAAAAGCGAAGAGGCTGATAACATCTACAAAAAAGCACAAACATTCTTAGAGAATAAAAAGAATAGTGAAATTGATATTCCTGAAGTACGTTACATTAAGGGATTGATCAGAAAAGGTGAGGCGAGAGCAACAAGTCATTTTGTTGGATTGCCAGACGAGCAGATTCATTTCATGGAACTTCCGTTTTATGAAACAGGAACAATTGAAAAAAAACCAATTGGGCAGGAAGATATTCAGTTAACAATGGATTTAATTGAAAAAATTAAACCGCACCAAATCTATGCAGCAGGAGATTTAGCAGATCCACACGGAACACACAAAGTTTGTTTAGATGCTATTTTTGAAGCAGTAAAGGCTTTAAAACCAAAATCATTCATGGATGACTGTTGGTTATGGTTATACCGCGGAGCTTGGCAGGAATGGGGAATTGACGAGGTTGAAATGGCCGTGCCAATGAGTCCAGACCAAGTTTTAGCAAAACGTCACGGAATTTTTAAACACCAATCTCAAAAAGATGGAGTTGTTTTTCAAGGAACAGATGCTAGAGAGTTCTGGCAGAGAGCCGAAGACAGAAATGCAGAAACAGCGGCTTTGTATCACCAATTAGGTTTGGCGACTTATGCAGCTATGGAAGCATTTGTGAGATGGCATTACTAAGATGCTAAGGCACTAAGGTTCTGAGGAACTAAGATTAAGTTTTTATTCGCCACGAATTCACGAATTAAGTTGAGTATAATTCGTGAATTCGTGGCGAAATTTTTTTAAATCTTCTATCTCGATAGTTGTCGGGAGTAGTGGAATAATAAAAAATAATAATAGCTTTGTACAAAATAGAAGCAAGAAAGAGAATGAATCTTTATTCTCTTCTCTTGCTTCTTTCTTCTTAAAAAAATGGAACAAGACAAAAAACTTCTCATAAAATTAGCCCACACCAAAATGCCTTTCGGAAAATACGAAGGTCGTTTTTTAATAGATTTACCTGAATATTATGTGGTTTGGTATCATAACAAAGGATTTCCAAAAGGAGAATTAGGGCAGCAATTACAGCTTATTTACGAATTGAAGTTAAACGGGTTGGAAGAACTGATACGTAATATTAAGAAGCAATATCCTAAGCCATAACTCAGAATGTTGATCTGAAATATTAAGGCTGATGCTTTAAATATAGAAGTGCTTAAAGTTACAGGAAATCAGGAAGATGTTTCAGCTATCAAAGATGAGGTTATGTCTGTTTTTAAAAATTCGGCCAGCTATATTTCAGCTAAAAATAAAGGTGTAAATGTAGATTTATGGGAAAAATGGGCTATTCCATTAAGTTTTTAGAATAGTACATTCGTTTCATAACAAAAACAAGCCTTATTAAAATCGAATTTTCTAGAAAATAAACTACACAATGTCTTTTTAGAGATAATCCTCAAAAAAATCTCTAATAAAAAGTTAAAATTATCGATTACAAAACCAAGTAATCGTTCTGTTTAAAAATTTGCAAATTATCTCATTCTCGAATTGATAAATTGTCTAATTAAATTTGTACTTTTGCCAAGTTTTTTACACAACTACATACAAACAACAACAGAATGAATCAAACAAAATATATTTTTGTTACAGGAGGTGTGACTTCTTCATTAGGAAAAGGTATTATCGCGGCATCTTTAGCAAAATTGTTACAAGGAAGAGGATATCGTACAACAATTCAAAAATTTGACCCGTATATTAACGTGGATCCAGGTACTTTGAATCCGTATGAGCATGGAGAATGTTATGTAACTGATGATGGAGCTGAAACAGATTTAGATTTAGGTCACTACGAACGTTTCTTGAATGTTCCTACTTCTCAGGCAAATAACGTAACGACAGGAAGAGTTTATCTTTCGGTAATTGAAAAAGAAAGAAGAGGAGAGTTTTTAGGAAAAACAGTTCAAGTTGTTCCTCATATTACAAACGAAATCAAAGACAGAATGCAATTGCTGGGTAAATCTGGCGATTACGATATTGTTATTACTGAAATTGGTGGAACTGTAGGTGATATTGAATCTTTACCTTATATAGAATCTGTTCGTCAATTAGTTTGGGAATTAGGTGAAAATAACGGAATTGTTATTCATTTAACATTAGTTCCTTATTTGGCTGCTGCAGGTGAGTTGAAAACAAAACCAACACAGCACTCTGTGAAAACATTGATGGAAAGCGGTATTAAAGCTGATATTTTAGTATGTAGAACAGAGCATGAATTGTCTCAGGAATTACGTCAAAAACTAGCTTTGTTTTGCAATGTTAAAAAAGAAGCAGTAATTCAATCGATCGATGCTTCAACAATATACGAAGTTCCAAATTTAATGCTTGAAGAAGGATTAGATGTTGTGGCTTTGAAAAAATTAGATTTACCTAAAAAAGCGTCTCCAGATTTAAAAAACTGGAATACTTTTTTACGCAGATTAAAAAATCCAAAACATACCGTTAATATTGGTTTGATTGGAAAATATGTAGAAATGCAGGATTGTTACAAATCTATTTTAGAGGCGTTTATTCATGCAGGAGCTGCAAATGAAACTAAAGTAAACGTAATTTCTATTCACTCAGAGCATATCAATGCTGATAATATAGAAGAGAAATTAGGAACTCTTGATGGAGTTTTAGTTGCTCCAGGTTTTGGAGAAAGAGGTATTGAAGGAAAAATTGAAGCAGTTCGTTATGCACGTGAAAATAACATTCCGTTTTTCGGAATTTGTTTAGGAATGCAGATGTCTGTTATCGAATATTCTAGAAATATTTTAGGTTATGCAGATGCTAACTCAACAGAGATGAACGAAAAAACAGCTCATCCAGTTGTAAATTTAATGGAAGAGCAAAAAACAGTTACGGACAAAGGTGGTACAATGCGTCTTGGAGCTTGGAAATGTGATATTAAACCAAATACTTTAGCACATAAAATATATGGTGAAACAACAATTTCAGAGCGTCACCGTCACCGTTATGAGTACAATAACAAATATGCTGATGAATTGCAAAAAGCAGGTTTAAAAGCTTCTGGAGTTAATCCGGATACAGGATTAGTAGAGATTGTAGAGCTGGAAAATCACCCATTCTTTATTGGTGTACAATACCATCCAGAATATAAGAGTACAGTTGCAAACCCACATCCAATTTTCGTAAACTTTGTGGCAGCTGCAGTAAATGCGCATAAAAAATAATAATTAATATTCTAGGAGATGTAACTTTTGAGTGAAACTCATTACTAATAAGCTTCAACGAATAACTTTTTTAAATTATAATGGAAGAAAAAAAATTAGACCTTAATTCAATCATTGGTTTTGTATTGATATTCGGAATTTTGATTTGGATAATGTATCAAAATCAGCCTTCTGAGAAAGAAATTGCTGCTGAGAAAGCCAAGAAAGAATTAGTTGCTAAACAAGAAGCTCAAGCTCAGGCCGATAAAGCAAAAACTGCTGTTGCATCAACCGTTGCATCAACTCCTGGTGATACATTACAATTAGCGCAATTGCAAAAAACATTAGGTGGTTTCGCATATTCAGCTACACTTCCTTCTGCAAAAGAGTCTTTTACAACAATTGAAAACGAAAAGATCAAACTTAAAATCGCTAATAAAGGTGGTTATATAGTTGAAGCTACGCTTAAAGAATTTGAAAGACTTAAAAAAGGTTCTGGTCAATTAGTTGAATTAATAAAAAACAATAATTCAAATTTAAATTTACAGCTTCTTACTACAGATAACAGAACATTAAATTCTAAAGATTTGTATTTTGAACCAACACTTGAGAGAATTGGTGCAGATCAGGTTTTATCGATGCGTTTGAAAGCGGGAGCTAATGAATTCTTAGAATATAAATATGTATTGAAACCAAACGATTATTTAGTTGGTTTTGATATTCGTTCACAAGGATTAAATAGAGTTTTAAATTCTTCTAAACCATTAAATTTAGAATGGGATTTGAAAACATATCGAAATGAAAAGAGTATTTCTTATGAAAATCGATATGCAGAGATAAACTATAAATATGGTGATGATAAGTATAGTTATGTAAATCATACAGGTCAAGGAAAAATTGAGAATCCTGAGAATTTAAGTTATGTAGCTTTTAAACAGCATTTCTTTACTACCATTTTATCTTCTGAAAAACCTTTTGAAACATCTAAGTTGCAATCAGATGACTTAGTTAAAGATGAAAAGATCGATACTGTTTTTACAAAACAATTTAAAGCAAATTTACCCTTAGCATTTTCAAACGGAGAGGTTGATTATAAAATGAGTTTGTATTTTGGTCCATCAGATTATAAAACATTAAAATCATACGATAAAAACTTCGAGAAAATTATTCCATTAGGATGGGGAATTTTCGGTTGGATTAACAAATGGATTTTTATTCCGTTGTTCGGATTTTTAAGTTCAACAATTGGATTGTCATTAGGAATTGCGATTATAGTGTTTACCATTATTATCAAATTGGCAATGTCGCCAATTACCTATAAGTCATTCTTGTCACAGGCTAAAATGAAAGTTTTACGTCCAGAGATTACAGAGTTGGGAGAAAAATTCAAAAAAGACCCAATGAAGAAACAACAAGAAACAATGAAGCTTTACAATAAAGCAGGAGTAAACCCAATGGCAGGATGTATCCCGGCATTGATTCAGCTTCCGTTTATGTATGCATCGTTTCAGTTCTTTCCTGCTGCATTTGAGTTGAGACAAAAAAGTTTCCTTTGGGCAGACGATTTATCATCTTTTGATGCTATAGCTAAATTGCCTTTTACTATTCCGATGTACGGAGATCATATTAGTTTGTTTCCAATTTTGGCGGCAATTGCAATTTTCTTCTACATGAAAATGACTTCAGGAGATCAGCAAATGGCAGCGCCTCAGCAAGAAGGTATGCCGGACATGGCAAAAATGATGAAAATCATGATTTATGTTTCGCCATTAATGATGTTAATTTTCTTCAATAATTACGGTTCTGGTTTAAGTTTGTACAACTTTATCTCTAACTTAATTACAATAGGAATCATGTTTGTAATTAAAAACTACATTGTAGACAGCGATAAAATTCATGCTCAAATTCAAGAAAACAAATTGAGAGAGCCAAAGAAACCAAGTAAGTTTCAGCAGCGTCTTCAAGATGTAATGGAGCAGCAAGAAGCAGCAAAAGCGCAGAATAAAAAGAATAAGAAAGTAAAAAAATCTCGATTCAGTCGAGATTTTTTTATATCTATGCTATACTTTATGAACCTCATTTTCGTTAAAGTTTAAAATTGATTACAATATGATTTATAAAAAAATAATAGTAGGATTACTTTTCTTAAGCACCTGTTTTTTATCTGCACAAGATTTTAATAAAAATGATGCAAGCGGTAAGAAAGATGGAGTTTGGAAAGGAGTTTATGAAGTATCTAAACGTCCTCGTTATGAAGGAACATTCAGTCACGGAAAAGAGACAGGTGTTTTTAAATTTTTTGATGATACCAAAAAAGGCGATGTTATTGCAACACGTGATTTTACAGGAAATGATGGAAGTTCGTATACTACATTTTTTGATCAGAGTAAAAATAAAGTAAGCGAAGGTAAGGAAGTTGGAAAAGCGCATGAAGGTGAATGGAAGTATTATCATAAAGCTTCTAAAGTAGTTATGATGCTTGAAAACTACAAAAATGGAAAATTGGAAGGGATGAAATTAATTTATTATCCTGATTCGAAAATTGCCGAAGAAATGACCTATAAGAATGGATCTAAAGATGGGGTTTATAAAAAATACGGGCAAAATGGAAAGCTTTTAGAACAAACAACTTATAAAGATAATTTGTATAACGGAGATGCTGTTTTTTATGATTCTGATGGAGCAGTAGCTTCAAAAGGGAAGTTTGTAAATGGTAAAAAAGCTGGAATGTGGCAGTTTTATACCAACGGAAAGCTATTGAAAGAAGTTAATATGAGTGATCCTAAAAGTAGTTATCAAGCAGACTCAAAACCAATAAAAGAATAAAGTATTTATTGCAGCGTATTTTTCTGCCACGAATTCTGCTATTTTCCACGAGTTTTTTTTTAATGAAAATTTGTGCAAATTGGTGTAATTCGTGGCAGACTTTTTTTGTTTAATCTAAAATTAGAAATTTGTAGCAAACTTTTTTCTAAATTTGATTTACTAATACTTTAAGTAAATGGATTTAAATGAACTTGTTGGACGATTTTTACTATTGTTTTTTTCAATTCTGCTTTTGTATTTTTTCTCTAACAGAAAAGATAATGAAACCATAAATCCACTGATGGTTATTGTTGGACTTTGTACTTTTTCACTATGTTATTTGTTTACTAAAATTGAAATTGGAGTTGGAATTGGTTTTGGCTTGTTTGCCATTTTTTCTATTCTAAGATTTAGAACACAATCTTTTACTGTAAATGCAATAATTTTTCTTTTTGCTACCATAACACTTTCGATTTTAGATATTATGTATCCTTTCGAAAAAATAGAGATTCTTTTATTTTTTCAACTTATAATAATCGGTTTTTATATCGCAGCTTCGATGATAGTCAATAAAAAAGCTTCAAAGTATTTGAATACTGTAGATGTAAAAATCCCGTTGATAAGTGATTTTTCTTTAGAGAATGGAAATATTAAAAAAGCAATTCAAGAAAAAATTAATCTTGAAGATTTCGATTTCAAAATTGTTTTGGTTAATACCGTTTCAAACGAAATCGATCTGTTGGTTTTTTATTGATTATTCGTTAAACGGTCTAACCTGTTTGATGTAAAGATCTCTGTTTTCTCCCACAATTTTAAATTCGATATCAACTGGATGATAGGTGTTTTTTCGCCAGTAACGATACATTTTTTCTTCAATTTTACTGCTCACAAGAAAAAGCCTGCTCATTTCTTTTCGGCTCAGCAAAGGCTCGTTATTGTTTAAATTTGAAATCGAAGTATAATCAATATCAAAATCGTCATCATTAGTTCCAGAATTAAAATGATAAGCAACAAATTGCTCACAGATTTCGCCTTTTTCGGGTTTTACAACAGAGTTTTCGCCTTTTTGGATATTGACCGTAATACCTAGAAAGTTTTCCCTAAAGATGTTTTTTGTAATGATAACACCATTGGCTAATTCATCAGGAAAAGAGCGGTGTACTAAAACTCCCATTGCAATATTATGCTGATCGATTCCAAAAAGTTCTCTTTCGTTATAGGAAGCTTCATTCCAAACACTTGCCCAGACTTGTTTAATAGCTTTTTCGAAAGTTTTAATGCTGTCGCCTAAAATTCCTGTTTTAGAATCGTACAATCCTGCGCCATTAAAATCATCAAGATCTTCGGCATTAGTTGAGGAACGAAATCTGAAATTTTTGAATTGAGCATTTTTAAAAACAAGATTTAATTTTGCTATTAATTCAGGGTCGACAGGTTCTTTTTTAATGGCATCTCGAATTTTTTTCAATTGCTTGTTTACCCAAACAGTCGAATCTTTTTTTGAAGAATTTAAAAGGTCATTTATTAATGGTGAAATTGATTCTTTCTGAATGTGTTTTGTATAAAAATAAAACGGAATTGCATGTGCATTTTCTGGTGTTTTAAATTGAATTTCTTTCGAAACAGCTATCAAATATGCCATGTTTTGAGCTTTTGATCCAATATAATTTACTCCCTTTTTTGGGGTTTTTGATAAATCAACGAGATCAGTAACGGTGTTGTCAATAGTAAGTTTCTTCTTTTTTGAA
>NZ_NRQU01000089.1 GCF_004119495.1 Flavobacterium sp. YO12 | reverse complement strand
GGGATTTTTTATTTCCTTACAAAACAAAACCTCAGAATCTTTACCGCTTTGCTCCTTTGAACCTCTTTACGTTACTTAGCATTTATAACATTACTTAAATTCTTTTTAAAAACAGCCTTGTTTTGCTCACTTAAGTTATACACAACATCTTTATCCGCATGAACAATAACTTTATCTATATTAGCCGCTAAAAGAGCCTGAGGGTCTTTGATTTTTAATGTGCAGGCACCATCAAAAAAACCGTCGTCTTCAATAATCTTTTTAGCTTCGATAATTGTACCATCACTTAATACTGCAGATATTGTCATTGTTTTATTGAGTGTTTTTGAATAAAATCCATCCATAACCAACATCAATCGGTATGAGTTTTTCAGCTCAGGTCCCTTAAATTCATGTCGGGTAATATTATAACGCAAACCTTTAGCCAATACCTGAAACTTAGCACTGCAGTCCAACTCATAAGTAGCTACATCTCCAGCTTCATTAACACTTGTAAGAACCTTTGCCGCTTGTGCATTTATAGATAAACTCGCAACAAAAAATGACATTAAGAATAGTACAATTTTCATAAGTAATTTGTTTTTAGGTTACTATAAAAGTAAAAAAAATCGTCTTTTCTCGTTAGAAAAAAGACGATTTTAATTTTATAAGTATCTAATAATTACTTATTTCCCTTCTCGAAGTCAGCTACGAATTGTGCTAAACCGATATCAGTTAACGGATGTTTCAATAATCCGTAAATTGCAGAAAGCGGTCCAGTCATTACATCAGCACCAATTTTTGCACAGTTTACAATATGCATTGTGTGACGTACAGAAGCTGCTAAAATTTGAGTTTCATAACCATAGTTATCGTAAATCTCTCTAATTTCTTGAATTAAATTCAAACCGTCTGTAGAAACATCATCTAAACGACCAATGAAAGGAGAAACATAAGTTGCACCCGCTTTTGCAGCCAATAATGCTTGTCCTGCAGAAAACACAAGAGTTACGTTTGTTTTAATTCCTTTATCAGAAAAATATTTTGCAGCCATTACACCTTCTTTTGTCATAGGCAATTTTACAACGATTTGATCATGTAACTCAGCTAACTCCTCACCTTCTTTCACCATTCCTTCAAAATCCAAAGCGTTTACTTCAGCACTTACATCACCTTCTACAAGATTGCAAATGTCAACATAATGCTTCAAGATATTGTTTTTTCCAGTAATTCCTTCTTTAGCCATCAAAGACGGGTTAGTTGTTACACCATCTAAAACGCCTAAAGCTTGTGCTTCTTTAATCTGAGCTAAATTAGCAGTATCAATAAAAAATTTCATAATCTATTTATATTTAATTGTGTTGAATATTATTTGGGCGTGTTCACCATGGCGAACGGGCTTTCGACTATATCTTTTGTTCCGCTTCACTTCACAAAAGAATAACACCTTTATCCCTCACGCAAACTCAGCTGCAAAATTACAACTTATAATTACTTAGAAGAATTCTTTTTATTTAATTCTTTCAATTCATCTCTAATTTCTTCAAGAACTTTTAACGTTTCTTCCTTATAAACTTCCGAATTGTTAATCTTATCACTCAAAGAGCTTAATATTCTTCGAAATACAAACCAAACAACAAGAAAAATTAAAACAACAAAAATAGTAGGCAAAAACTCTATCATCTGATTCATAATTTTACAAGTTATAATGATTCATCAGCATTTTTTCATAAACCTTATCTGGCAATGCACGTTTCAATACAATCGAAAACTTCTGCATGAAAGCTCCCACCTTATAATGAACTTTTGGTTTATCTTGTTGAATAATTTTAAAAACAGCTTCAGCCATTTCATTTGGATTACTTCCCGCATCAACATGTTCATCCATCGTTGCAAGTGTCTCTCCATACACTTTTTCATAAGCAGAAGCTTGAATAACCGGTGCATGATAACGTCCTGATGCAATATTTGTAGCAAAATCTCCAGGAGCCACATTTGTTATTTCAATCCCAAATTGCTTCACTTCCATCCTCAAAGCCTCCGTAATCAATTCTAAAGCTCCTTTTGAAGCCGAATAAACACTTCTGTAAGGCAATCCCATATAACCTGCAATTGAAGTAATATTAATAATCAAACCAGATTTTTGCTCACGCATTTGCGGCAATACTGATTTCATTACCTCAATTGGCCCAAAGAAATTAGTTTCAAAATTGTTTTTAATTTCTTCCATCGGAATTTCTTCCAAAGGTCCTGTAATTCCAACTCCAGCATTATTAATTACAATATCCAATCTCCCAGAAGCTGCAATAATTTTATTCACCGCCAGTTTAATTGATTCAGCATTTCGAACATCCAGAGCCACTAACGGGAAAATAGAATTCAATACTTTTTCAGGATTTCTGCTGGTTCCATATACAACGAATCCTTTTTTATGCAAAAATTCACCAATCGATTTTCCAATCCCTGAGGATGCACCTGTAATTAAAACAACTTTATTCATTTATTGAGTTATGAGTTATGAATTGTGACTTATGAGTTTTACGCAAAAAGACAAAATTTTTCATCTCTAACGCTTAACTCCAAACTTCACTAAGAACCAAAAATAAAAAAATCCTCCCGAAGGAAGACTACTTTTACATTAATTCTAAAAAAAAATCCCGAAACTTCGGGACAATAAAAAAAAGAAAAAAAATGGCAAGCGACCTACATCGCACCGCTCAACCACGTACCCTTGCTATGTTCCCATCCTGGGGGAGTCTGCAGGAGCTGGTCGTGTAGGACTTGCCGGTGCAAATATACAATCTTTTTATATTTTTGCAAGAGCTTTGCTGCTATAAAAATATCGTTGTATATTGGCTTATTCAAATTTTAAACTATGAAAAAATATAACTTCCTAGCTGTCATTTTATTAGGAACTACATTAATTGGATGTGGAGATAAAAATAAAGGTGAAAATTCTTTATTTAATATTGACGATTCTGCTTTTCCTGCCCATTTTCTTCCACAAGAAGCTGTTTCAATTGGAATTTCAAACCCAAATTCG
This sequence comes from Flavobacterium sp. YO12, assembly GCF_004119495.1. Taxonomy (GTDB): domain Bacteria; phylum Bacteroidota; class Bacteroidia; order Flavobacteriales; family Flavobacteriaceae; genus Flavobacterium. The sequence goes on along the minus strand of NZ_NRQU01000089.1, from coordinate 12,170 downwards.
AAAGAAATCGACAGCGTTGCGTACTTTGTTAACGATAAAAAAGTGGGAAGTAAAAAAGGAAATGAAAAATTTAAATTTGAACTAAAAGATCAAAGATTAGGTTATCAATATCTAAAAGCAACTGTTTATTTTGGAGGAAACTCATCTGATGCTACTAAAAGAATTGAATTAGTTTCAAGTGTTGAACCAAAATTACTAAACTATAAAGTTGTAAACACATACCCGCACGACACCAAAGCTTTTACAGAAGGTTTAGAGTTTTATGATGGCGTTTTATATGAAAGTACAGGTCAAAAAGGAGATTCTTATTTTAGATCTGTAGATTATAAAACTGGAAAAGTGATTAAACAAGTAGATCTTCCGAAAGAATATTTTGGTGAAGGAATTACTTTTATTAACGGAAAAGTTTTCCAATTAAGCTGGCAGGAAAAAACAGGCTTTATTTATGATGCTAAAACATTAAAACTTGAAAAAACATTTACCTACGACAAAGAAATTGAAGGCTGGGGAATGACAAATGACGGTAAATACATTTATCGTTCAGATGGAACTGAAAAAATCTGGAAGATGGATCCCGAAACTCAAAAACTTATTGATTACATCAATGTATACTCAGGAACTTCAAAAATTAAAGTTCTTAACGAATTGGAATATATCAACGGAAAGATCTATGCAAATGTTTGGCAAAAAGATGCTATTGCAATTATAAATCCAACTTCTGGAGCTGTTGAAGGCATTTTAAACCTTTCTGGTTTACGTAAATTCATCAAACATCCAGAAGCTGAAGTATTAAACGGAATCGCTTACAACCCACAAACCAAAACCATATTTGTTACTGGAAAATACTGGGAGAAAATGTTTGAAATAACCGTTTCTGAATAATAAAACAAAACTAATAAGAATACAAATTTCACAGATTTCGCGAATTAGTTCGTGATAATTTGTGAAATTTGTCTTTTATAACAATAACAATAATGACAACATTAATAAAAAACATACAAGAACTCCTTCAAGTTCGCGAAACTTCAATATCAAAAGTTTCAGGAGCTGAAATGGCAATACTTCCAACGCTTAAAAATGCTTTTTTACTGATAAAAGACAATCTAATTGTCAATTTTGGATTGATGGAAAATCTTCCTGAAATTGATGCAGACAAAGTTATCGATGCCACAGGAAAAGTAGTTCTGCCAACTTGGTGCGACAGTCACACTCATATTGTTTACGCCGGCAATCGCGAACAGGAATTTGTTGATCGTATTAACGGATTTACTTATGAAGAAATTGCTAATCGCGGAGGCGGAATATTAAATTCGGCTAAAAAATTAAACGAAACTTCAGAAGATGATATTTACGAACAATCTAAACTTCGTCTTGAAGAAGTAATGCAATTAGGAACTGGCGCTGTTGAAATAAAATCAGGTTACGGACTTACTATTGAAGGCGAATTAAAAATGCTTCGCGTAATTAAAAAACTAGCCGAAAATTATCCCATTTCAATAAAAGCTACTTTTTTGGGTGCTCATGCTTTTCCAACACATTACAAAGAAAACAAGGCTGGTTATATCGAAGAAATTATAACACAAATGATTCCTGAAATTGCTCAAGATAAGCTTGCTGATTATATTGATGTTTTCTGCGAAAGCGGTTATTTTTCTGTTGAAGAAACCGAAACAATAATGGATGCAGGAATAAAATCTGGCTTACTACCAAAAATACATGTAAACCAATTCAATTCTATTGGCGGAATACAAGCTGGCGTTAAATTTAAAGCCCTTTCTGTAGATCATCTTGAAATTATGAATCCAGAAGATATTGAAGCTTTAAAAGACACAGAAACGATGCCGGTTGCTTTACCGTCATGTTCGTATTTTTTAAGTATTCCATATACTCCAGCGCGCGAAATGATCAAAGCAGGTTTACCGCTTGCATTAGCAACCGATTTCAATCCAGGTTCTACGCCCTCAGGTAACATGAATTTTGTTGTAGCAACGGCTTGTATAAAGATGAAAATGACTCCCGAAGAAGCTATAAACGCAGCTACAATTAACGGAGCTTATGCAATGGGACTTTCAGAAACGCACGGAAGTATCACAAAAGGAAAAAAAGCCAATCTTATCCTGACGAAACCAATTTCTTCTTATTATCAAATACCTTATGCATTTGGCAGTAATTTAATTGAAAGTGTTTTTATAGAAGGAAAGATTATATAACAGTTACATCTGTGAATAGTTTTATCAATAAAAAAAGGTCTGTAAAAAAATCACAGACCTTTAATATTTTAGTGGTATTATTACTTAAGCGACGTGGTCTTATCTTAAACTGAAACTTGTTTTAGAAACCAACTCATCATTATCAAAAACATTGATAAAATAAGTTCCTTTAGCAAAATCTTTACCTGGTAAATCTTCAGTAACATTTACACTTTTGTTCTCATATTGAACAGTAGTTTTAAAGCTGTATGTTAATGATTTATCACCAAAGCTTTCAGTTTTCTTATCACCTAAAACGTTATTTTTAGAATCAATCACTTGAACATAATACGTTTTATCACCAGACTTAGCGATTTGATTTTCAGCAATTGTAAAGCTTACTTTCAAAACATCGGCACGGCTTGCTTTATCAGTTTCAACTTGTTTTCCTGAGCTTTTCAATTTGTAAGCTGCAGTTTTAGTATTTAAAACTGATAACTTAGAACCTCTTTCTACAGTTTTAGCCAATTCTTCATTTTGACCAACTAGTACTTCGTTATACTTTTTAGATTCTCCCAATACTACAATAGTACTATCTCTTTGAGTAGTTAAAACACCATTTTGTTTTTTCAACTCATCGTTTTCAGCAACTAAAGTTTTCATTTTACCTTGCATTGCTTGAACTTGAGATCTGAATTTAGAAACATCACCTTTAGATTTGTTCAAATCATCCATTAAAGCCACTACTTTATCTCTTTCTTGAATTAATTCATCAGACATTGAAGTATTCTCTGCAATTGCAGCATCATAAGTCGCTTTTAACTCTTGCAAATCTTTCATAACAGATTCTTTCTCTGTCATCGTTGTTGTAAGTTCAGTTTTAACCACTTCAGTATCAGAAGAAAGTTTAAAAATATACACTAAGCTACCAATTAGTAGGACTGCTAAAACTGCGATAATCGCCTTTAGACTTGAATTGTTGTTCTTTGGGTTTTCCATATTGAATAATTTTCTTTAAAAACAAATTTAAGAATTAATATATCGTAATAACGTAAGTTGACGCAATTATATTATTTTTGGAAAATATTTTTTTTAATGGAAAAACTAATTCCTTTTACAGTCAATGATTTGGCAAAGGTCACAAATCATCGAAGCGGCGAAATAAAATTTGGAGAAAAAATGATTGTCATTCCTAAGGGAGCTGATAAAATCAAATTTTTACAAGAAAGCGAAGCAAAATACGTTCTTTTAGGGATTCCTGAAGATATTGGCGTGCGTGCTAACTACGGAAGACCAGGAGCTGCTTCTGCTTGGAGCAGTGCCATAAAAAGCATTGCCAATATCCAACACAATCGCTTTTGCAAAGGCAGCCAGATTATAGTTTTAGGACAGCTTAATGTTGCCGAAGAAATGCGAAATGTTGAAAAACTAGACTTTAATGACATTGACGACCGATCTAAATTAAGTCAATTAGTAGAAAAAATTGACAAAGAGGTTTCGCATATTATTTTTACTATAATTAAAGCTGGAAAAACTCCAATTATAATTGGCGGCGGTCATAATAATGCTTACGGAAATATTAAAGGCTCGGCTTTAGCCAAAGGAAAACCTATTAACGCCATAAATTTTGATGCCCATTCTGATTTTAGAATTCTGGAAGGCCGTCATAGCGGAAATGGCTTCTCATATGCTTACGAAGAAGGTTTCCTAAAAAAATACTTCATTTTTGGATTGCACGAAAATTATACTTCAAAAAGTGTTTTAGACATTATTAAAAAACTAGAAGACCGCGTTCGCTATAATACTTATGACAGCGTCAATATTCGTAAAGAAAAAGACTTTGACAAAGAAATGGCTCTTGCACTCGAATTTATCAAAACTGATTCGTTTGGAATTGAAATTGACTTAGATGCAATTCCTAATATTGCCAGCAGTGCAATGACTATAAGTGGATTTTCGGTTGAAGAACTCAGACAATTCATTTCTTTTTTCGGACAGCATAAAAATGCAGCATATCTTCATATTTGCGAAGGTGCACCAGATTTAGCTGATTCTCCAAACAACAATTTAATTGGAAAATTAATTGGTTATTTGGTTACCGATTTTGTGAAAGCTAATAACGAAAAAGAAAAATCTCAATGAAGAACAACTACTTTAAAACCACACATTTCCCAAATAATACAAGAATCAAATAAACGATTGACCGAATAAACCTATCTTTGCACAGATTTTAGTACTTAAAACTAAAATCTTAATTACTAAGATATGTTATTCGAAGATTTATCACTTTCAAAAAGTATACAAAAAGCCGTATTTGAAGAAGGCTACTTAAATCCTACCCCAATTCAGGAAAAATCAATTCCGATTGTTTTGGCTGGGCGGGATTTAATTGGCTGCGCGCAAACAGGTACGGGAAAAACTGCAGCATTTGCAATTCCTATCATACATCAATTACACCGAATTGTAGGCTCTTCAAAAAAAGGCCAAACAAATTCGTGCTCTTGTAGTTACTCCTACTCGTGAATTAGCAGTACAAATTGGTCAAAGTTTTGACACTTATGCTAAATATACAAACCTAACTCAACTGACTATTTTTGGCGGTGTTTCACAAAACCCACAAGTTGAAGCTTTAAAAAATGGTGTAGATATTTTAGTAGCTACTCCTGGCCGCTTACTTGATTTACATAAACAAGGTTTTCTAGATTTTAATCATTTGCATACTTTAGTTCTTGATGAAGCAGATCAAATGCTTGATATGGGTTTTATAAATGATGTAAAGAAGATTGTAAAACTGACTCCAAAAAACAGACAAACTTTACTTTTCTCTGCTACAATGCCTTTAGCGATTCGCGAACTGGCCGAAATGTTTTTACAAGATCCAGAAAAAGTAGAAGTTTCTCCAGTTTCTTCAACTGCCGAAAATGTAGAACAGCGTATTTATTTTGTTGATAAAACAGAAAAAAGAAATTTATTATACCATTTGATAAAAAACGAAAACTTATCAAATGTACTTGTTTTTTCAAGAACGAAACATGGAGCTGATAATGTTGTAAAAGCACTTAGAAAAAAAGATATTCCTGCAGAAGCAATTCACGGAGATAAATCTCAAAATGCAAGACAACGTGTTTTAGATGCTTTTAAAAACAAAGAAGTTGGCGTACTTGTAGCTACAGATATTGCGGCAAGAGGAATTGATATTGAACAGCTTCCTTATGTTATCAATTTTGATCTTCCTAATATTCCTGAAACTTACGTACACCGTATTGGACGTACCGGGCGCGCAGGAAATGGTGGTATTGCAATTTCATTTTGTGGAAAAGACGAGCATCCGTACTGGAAAGATATTCAGAAATTGATAAAGGTAGATGTTCAAACTATTAAAGATCATCCTTACCCTTGGCATGAAGGAAGTCCAGAAGCGGGAGAAAAACCTAAAAATTCAAACCGAAGCGGCGGAGCTCATAAATCGAGAAAATCAAATGCTTCTAAACAAAATAAAAAACGCTGGTACTAATACGTAACAGAATTTAATTCAATACTAAACACGAATTTCACTAATTTGCACAAATTTTTATAGACTAGTGCTAATTTGTGAAATTCGTGTTTATTGTTTTATATATTACCCTCTTAACCAACGTTTTTTGCTTCATTTATTAAGTAGTTTAAAATTTTAAACAACTTAACAGGCTCAAACGGTTTTACAATAATATCGTTTATTCCTGACGAAATTGCTTCGTCTGTTATTTCATCTTTATCAAAAGCAGTTAAGGCAACTATAGGCGTTTTTATACCTAAAAGACGAATTCTTTTTGTGGTTTCAAATCCATTCATTAATGGCATATTAATATCCATTAAAATAAGATCAAACTCCTCCGTTTCTAATATTTTTAAGGCTCCAAATCCATCATCTACAACAGAACAGATATAGTTGTTTTTCTCGATAATTTTCTTCGTTACCAGCTGATTAATCAAGTTGTCTTCAACAATTAAAATTTTATAAATTTCATTGGAGGTTAAATCAACTTCAATTTCTTCTATAATCTTTTTAGTTTTTTGAGGATCATGCTCAAATGGAACTTTAAAAGAGAAAGCTGTTCCCTTACCGAGATCACTTTCCACACTAATTGTACTTCCAAAAAGCCCTAATAATCTTTTTACAATACTAAGACCTAAACCGGTTCCTTGATAATCTTCATCTTTTCTTCCCACTTGAACAAATTTTTCAAAAATTTTATTTTGATCAACAGCAGCTATACCTACTCCATTGTCTTTAATTAGAAAATCCAAAAAGTAAAACTTCCCGTCGATTCGGTCAAGTTTAACCACAATATCGACTTCACCATTTTTAGTAAACTTTAAAGCATTACTAACCAAGTTCATTAAAATTTGAGCCAAACGAAGTTTATCTCCAATTAGATATTCTGGAATCTTATCATCAATATCTATGTTTATCTTATTATTATTTTTTTGAGATAAGAAAGAAAGGGAATTCTTGATTACAATTATCTCATCAGAAATATTAAACGTTAAGTTCTCCAGCACCACCTTATTTTCTTCAATTTTATTGATTTGAAGAATGTCATTTACAAGTGACAATAAATATCTGGCAGAGAATTTCAAAGCACTTAAATGCTCGCTTCGTGATAATTCCTTATGTTCATCGAGCAGCATGTTCGTTATACCAACTACACCATAAAGCGGTGTGCGTAATTCGTGGCTTATAGTCGAAATAAATTGAGTTTTTAAGAGTGAGGCTTCCTCTGCAATTTCTTTTGCTTTTAGAAGCTCTAAATTGTGTTTTTTCTTAAGTCTGATATTTTTAATTAAAGTAATAATCAGAAATAGCAAAATCAAAGAAATTAAAACAAATAGTATAACAATAATTTTTGATTTTTTAAGACTGTGATATTGTTCTACTTTTTCGTTCTCGACTTTATCAATCTGCCTTTTATATTCGTCTAATTCTAGATTAAACCCAGCAACAGTCGCTTTCTTAATTTTTTCATCATTATACAACTCATCAGTAAGCTTGGTATACATAGAAAGATTTTCATAAGCTTCTTTGAGTCTGTTTTTTTTAGTTAAAAATCTTGAATATTCTAAATGAGCAAACGCTAAATCAGATTTTTGAGTATTACCCTTCCCTGCTTTTATAGCTTTTGCAAAAAAAGCATCCGCCAAGTTGTCCTCATTACGAAAATTGTGATAAATACCATTAAACATATTCACAACAATTTCCGTCAACTCATCTCCATACTTTTCCTTATTCTCATTTACATATTTTAGATACGGATAACCTTCCTCATATTTCTTAATATCAAAATACGCCCAGACAATATTTACATTACTAAAATAAACCTGACTTAAATCTTTAATTTTTAAACCATAAACAATCGATTTTTTATAATATTGGATTCCTTTCTCGAACTGTTTTTTTCAAAACAGTACATATTTCCTAGATTATTATAAAGATTGTACTTAATAGAATCGTTTTTTGTTTTATTGGCATAATACAAACTTTTGTTATAAAAGAAGATTGCCTTGTCAACTTCTAATAACTCATTATAGTTTGCCGCAATGATATTGTACGAACGAGAAATTAAGGTAGGATTCTTAGAATTAGTTGCACCATTTAATGCAGCTCTGGAAGTAATTAATGATTTTTCGAAGTTTGACTCTCTAAAATCAGCTAATGCTTTTTTTATAAGTTTATCAATCTTTGCCTCTGATATGGGTTCAGTTTGCCCGATCGCTGAATTGACAAAACAATTCAGAAATACAAGAAGAAATAAAAAAATCCGTTTTCGGGGCATTAATCGGCTAATTTTATCAAATATACATTTAATAATTTAAAAAAAGAGCTGTATTTCAATTAAAAAATACAGCTCTTTTTTTAGATATAAAAACACGTTTTTCTATTGAAAAAAGTATCTTTTTTAACTTTCAGATACAACCTCAGTTTCTTCATTACCTTCCCATTGTCCAACAACCGAAGTAGCTAATGCATTACCCAAAACGTTTGTTGCACTTCTAAACATATCACAAAAGTGATCAATAGGTAAAATCAAGGCAATACCTTCTACAGGAATTTTAAACATTCCGCAAGTTGCTGCAACAACAACTAAACTAGCTCTTGGCACACCTGCAATTCCTTTACTGGTTAACATCAATACTAAAAGCATTACCATTTGAGTTCCTAAATCTAAATCGACTTTATAAAATTGAGCAATAAAAATACTCGCAAAAGTCATATACATCATACTTCCGTCTAGATTAAACGAATAACCAAGAGGCAGCATAAATGATACAATTCTATCTTTTACACCAAAATTTTCTAATTCTTCAGTTAATTTAGGAAAAACAGCTTCACTGCTTGTAGTTCCAAAAGCAATAGCCAAAGGTCCAACAATACGTCTTAATAACTCGGTCATTCTTCCTTTTAGAAAAATATAACCTACAGCTATTAAAACAACCCATAAAGTACCAATTCCAAGTAAGAAAGATCCAAAGAATTTAAAGTATGTTATAATCAACTCTTCGGCATCTCTAATTGCAAATACACCTGCAATAGCCCCAAACACTCCAATTGGAGCAAAGTTCATTACATAATTCACCATTTTCAAAACGATGTGCGACATTTTATCTAAAGCTCCAATTACAGGCTTCACCGTATTTCCTAATGATGCAGCAGCTAATCCAAAAAAGATTGAAAACACAACGATTTGTAAAATCTCATTGGTTGCCATTGCCTCAAAAATACTTTTAGGAACGATATGTTCAACAAAATTCTCGAAAGATAAATTTTGAGTTTTTCCAGTTACCTCTGTTGCAGATGCCATATCAACATGCCCTAAATTGATTCCAACTCCCGGCTCTAAAATATTTACATAAAATAGTCCAATCAATAAAGAAATAAATGAAGCTGTAAAAAACCAACCAAGTGCTTTTCCTCCAACTCTTCCAACCGTTTTTATATCACCTAATTTTGCGATTCCAACCACTAAAGTTGTAAAAACTAAAGGCGAAATAATCATTTGCACCAAACGAATAAAAATAGTTGCCAGCATTTTTATTTTGTTGCTGAAAGACAACGCAGCTTCAGGAGAAATATAATGATGAAGGGTAATTCCTAGAGCTGCTCCAAGAACCATAGCAATTAAAATTTGCCCAGTTAGTCCTGAAAGAAATGATTTTTTTTGGTTTCTGTAACTTGCATTAATTTGTTTTTTAATTATTAAAATATAAGACCCTCACTGTCTTAATTTTTATTAATATGTTTTGTTGATTAAATAAAAATCAGCCAAAACAATTGCGGCCATTGCTTCAACAATTGGCACAGCACGAGGTACAACGCACGGATCATGACGTCCTTTTCCGGTCATTGGTGTTATGTTTCCTTTATTATCAAGCGAATCTTGAGTCTGCATAATGGTAGCAACTGGTTTAAAAGCAACTCTAAAATAGATATCCATTCCGTTACTAATTCCACCTTGAATTCCGCCAGAAAGATTTGTTTTTGTAGTTCCGTCAGAATTATACAAATCGTTATGTTCGCTTCCTTTCATTTCAGATCCAGAAAATCCGCTTCCGTATTCAAAACCTTTAACTGCATTTATAGAAAGCATCGCTTTTCCTAATTCAGCATGTAATTTATCAAATACCGGTTCTCCTAAACCAACTGGAACATTTTGAATCACACAAGATACAACACCACCAACGGTGTCTCCTTGTTTGCGAATATCACGAATATATTCTTCCATAATTGCTGCTGATTTTTCGTCTGGACAGCGAACTGGATTGCTTTCGATTTTAGAAAAATCTAAGTCCTGATAAGGTGTGTCTAAATGAATAGGTCCAACAGAAGAAACGTAAGCATTAATTTTAATTTGAGGCAGCATTTGTTTTGCAATTGCTCCTGCTACAACTCTGCTTGCTGTTTCACGTGCAGAACTTCTTCCGCCGCCGCGATAATCACGAAAACCGTATTTTTGATCATACACGTAATCAGCATGACTTGGTCTGTAATTATCTTTTATATGCGAATAGTCGTCTGACTTTTGGTTGGTGTTTGGAATAATAAAACCTATTGGAGTTCCAGTAGTTTTACCTTCAAAAATTCCAGATAAAAACTGAACTGCGTCTGGTTCTTTACGTTGGGTAACAATTGCTGATTGTCCTGGTTTTCTGCGAGACATTTCAACTTCAATTGCTTCTAAATCAAGTTCAATTCCTGATGGACAACCGTCTATAATTCCGCCTAAAGCTTCACCATGAGATTCTCCAAATGTTGTAACTTTATATAGGGTGCCGTAGCTATTTCCTGCCATTGTTATTTGTTTTGAGCAAATGTAAGTTTTATGAATTAAATTAAAAAATTTAAAATTGTTATTGTTAATTAAAGATCAAACAAATAAAAATCACAATTTATTAAAACTGCAGCCAAATTAGTAACCTTTTGATAAAACCGTTTTACGAAGAGATTCTTTTATTTGCTAAACTTCAAATTAATAAAAATTGAAAAAAAGAAATGTTGAATTGGTCATTATCTCAGATGTCCACTTAGGAACTTACGGAAGTCACGCCAAAGAATTAAACAACTATTTATCAAGCATTAAACCTAAAACTTTAATACTTAACGGAGATATAATTGATGCTTGGCAGTTTAGAAAATCCTACTTTCCTAAATCGCATTTAAGGGTTATACAACGTATAATAGGAATGGCTTCTAAAGGAACAAAAGTCTATTATATTACTGGAAATCATGATGAAATTCTACGAAAATTCAGCGACATGAATCTAGGAAATTTTAGTTTGGTTGATAAATTAGTTTTAGAATTAGACGATAAAAAAGCTTGGATTTTTCACGGAGATGTATTTGATGCTTCTGTACAACACTCAAAATGGATTGCAAAACTAGGCGGTTTAGGATATGATTATTTAATTTTGAGTAATCGTTTTGCTAATTGGTGTTTGGCAAAATTAGGCAGAGAACCTTACTCCTTTTCAAAAAAAATAAAAGCCAGCGTAAAAAAAGCCGTTAAATTCATCTCAGATTTTGAAACTACTGCAACTGATCTGGCTATCGAAAAAAATTACGATTATGTAATCTGCGGGCATATTCACGAGCCCAAAATCGTAACAAAAGAAAACAAACACGGATCAACATTATACTTAAACTCCGGCGACTGGATCGAAAACTTGACAGCATTAGAATATCATAAAAAACGCTGGAAATTATACTCTTATACAGAAAGTAATTTTTCAGAAGAAGAAAATCTTTTTGAAATGGAAGATATTCTTACCTCTCAATTAATCTCATCAATAATTCTTAAATAGTAAACACATAGCACACCAATACTTTTAGGTTAATTTACAACGTTTCAAATGTTGCGAAATGTGAATTATATAACAATTTCCAAAAATTTTATACGTTCTTGAATTAGGAGAACTATACATTTGAAAAAAATTAATTTAACCATTTTATGAAAAAGATTATTCTATCTGCCATTATGCTATTAGGATTAGCATTTACGGCTCAATCACAGGAAATTTCAAAAAACGCTCTTGGTATACGTTTAGGCGACAATAACGGCTTTGGAGGTGAAGTATCTTACCAACTGGGATTAAATCAAAAAAACAGACTTGAATTTGATTTAGGATGGAGAAACAGCAGCGATGTTGACGCCATTAAAGGTGTTGCTTTGTACCAATGGGTTTGGAATATTGACGGCGGTTTTAATTGGTATGCTGGTGTTGGTGGTGGTTTAGCTGCATGGGATCATGATTATTACAATAACAACTACAAATACAACGACAGCGGAACTTATGTTTTTGCAGCTGGAGATATTGGTATAGAATATAGATTTAGCGAAGTGCCAATTACATTATCATTAGATGCCAGACCTGAAATTGGTTCTGGATATTATGATGATGACAACTTCGGATTTGATGTTGGTCTTGGTGTTAAATTTAGATTTTAAT
>NZ_NRQU01000088.1 GCF_004119495.1 Flavobacterium sp. YO12 | reverse complement strand
AAATTACTAAGTAAATTAATTTAAAATTAGTAAAAATTATTTTTTTTAAAAATTTTTGAAAAAAAAGTAAATTTTTCAATACTACCTTTTGGGATATCAGTTGTTCTATAATAAATCAACAATAGGATGATAGATATTTTTCAAATTTCCAAATTACTAATCAAACGAAAGTTAAAAGTCTTAACCAATTCTGAGAAAATAGAATTGAAAGATTTTGCTAAAAAAAACTCGTTTGTAAAGGAAATTAAAATTAAAAATTTAGTAGATAAAATTGACTCTTATTCAGAAATTGATACGGAAAAAGCATGGGAAAAATTAGAAGCTAAGTATCAAGAGAAGAATAAGAAACCTGTTTTTAGATTAAGTAAAAAACCTTTGTTTAAATACGCTGCCGCCGCTATGGTGACAAGTTTACTCGCTGTAACTTTTTTATACAAGGATAAAATATTCAGCACGTCAACTGAAATTCCTGCAGTCGTTGTAAAGAATGATATTGAGAATATTAAACCTGGAACTGATAAAGCAACTTTAACTTTAGGTGATGGTTCGAAGATAGCATTAGAAAAAGGAACTCCAATTAAAACTCAAAATGCACACATTAACGGCGGCGAGATTATTTACAAAGACAGTAAACAAAATCCATCAAAACTGGTTTATAATTATTTAACAATCCCTAGAGGCGGTCAATTTGTTATAAAACTATCAGATGGCACAAAAGTGTGGTTAAATTCTGCTTCTCAGTTAAAATTTCCTGTAGCATTTATCGAAGGAGCATCAAGAGATGTAGAATTAGTGTATGGTGAAGCCTATTTTGAGGTGTCAAAAAGTACGGAACATAAAGGAGCTCATTTTCAGGTTTATAATAAAAATCAGAAAGTTGAGGTTGTGGGTACTGAATTTAATATAAAAGCTTATAACGACGAATCAAATGTGTATACAACGCTGGTAAACGGAAAAGTGAATGTTGAAACAGGAAACAAGAAATTAAGATTATCTCCAAATCAACAATTAAATCTAGATCTTAAAAATAACACTTCTATCATTAAAACGGTGAATGCCTATAACGAAATATCGTGGAAAGACGGCGTGTTTAGTTTTAAAGGAAAACCACTAAAAGAAATTATGAAAGTAATATCAAGATGGTACGATGTTGATGTGGTTTTTGTAAATAAAAAGCTTGAAAACGTACAGTTTAAAGGAAGTTTGGATAAAAAACAATCGCTTGAAGAGATTTTGTCAATTATGAAATCAACCACAATTGACAGTTATGAAATTAAAGATAAGACTTTAATGATAAAATAAACGCTTGAAATAGTAGTACTGATTCTCTTAAAGAAGTTTGTTTTAAATAAAGAAGAAAATAAAATTACTAACTAATTATAACCAAAATAAAAATATCGCCTATGAAGTAAAAAAAGAAGGATAGAGTTTAACCGACCAAAGTACTAACTCTATCCCCTTATCAAATTATCAATTAATTAAATTTTTTAACTAAAAAATAATGACAAATTTATGAAAATTAATTTTAAGCATCCCCATTTTTACTTTAGAAAGGGGCTATTAATGAATATTATGCGAACATTCATCTTCTTATTTTGCACAACACTTTTTGCCCTGACTCCTGAAAATGTTTTGTCACAACAATCAAAAATTGAAGTGAAAGAAAATAAAAAAATGTCTATCGATGAAGTTTTCGACTTGATTATGGAGCAAACCGATTATAAGTTCTTTTATGAAGAAGGGATTTTTAAAGGACTTCCTATGGTAACTTTAAAAAAAGGAACTATAAAAACCAATGATCTTTTAAAACAAAGTCTTGCAAATGCTGACATAGATATTGTAATAGGTAAAAATAATACAGTAATTATTAAAGAAAAGCCTAAGAATGTTACTTCAGTTTTACAAAAAATTAAAATAACAGGAACAGTTACAGATATTGCCGGAATACCTATACCTGGGGCTAATGTTACTGAAAAAGGAACTAAGAACAGTACGCAAACTGACTTCAATGGTAAATTTGTTATAGAAGTTGCAAATAATAGCGCCATATTAGAATTTAGCTATATCGGAATGGTATCCCAAGAGAAACCAGCCAGCTCAGTAATTGTAAATGTGCAATTAAAGGAAAATACCACACAGCTTGATAATATTGTGGTAACGGCATTAGGAATAAAGAGAGAGAAAAAAGCCTTAGGTTATGCTTCGCAAGAAGTTAAAGGAACCGATTTAACAGCTGGTATTGCAAGCGGGAACTTTCTTAATGATCTTTCTGGAAAAGCTGCCGGAGTATATATTAGAAAAAACACAAATTTTGGAGGTTCTACAAATGTAATTTCAAGAGGAGTAAAAAGCCTTACCGGAAATAATCAAATGCTTATTGTAATTGATGGTATTCCTATTAACAATTCAACAGTAAATTCAAGTACAGCTTCGCAAGGAGCAAGAAACACTTATGACTATGGTAATGCAGCGATGGATATTAATCCTGATGATATCGAGTCGATAAACGTTTTAAAAGGAGCAGCGGCTGCCGCTTTGTATGGATGGCAGGCCGGTAATGGTGTTATTATGATCAGCACTAAAAAAGGTAAAGCGACTAAAGGAATGGGAATAACTATTTCAAGTGAATTTAGTGTAGGCTCTGTCGATAAAAAAACTTTTCCTGTTTACCAAAACAAATACGGGCAAGGTTATGGACCTAGTTATGATGCAGCAGGTAATCCAAAAGGAATACCAGTAGGACCAACAGGAGCTTTTTTTACGATAGATAAAAATGGTAATCAAGTGGTAACCACAACCGATGATGCTTCTTATGGTGTGGCTTTTGATCCAAATCTTTCTGTTTATACATGGGAATCATACAGTCCATATTCTTCAAAATACGGACAGAAATCACCATGGCAAGCTGCTAAAAATGGTCCTATTACCTTTTTTCAAACCGCTACAACATTCAATAATTCAATATCACTTGAAGACGCTAATGATAAAACCAACTTTATTTTAAATTACAATAATTTTAAAGAGACTGGTATTTTACCCAATAGTGAATTAAAGAAAAACAATGCAAGTATCAAGTTAAATCACAAGTTTACAGATAAATTATCTACGAGTGTTTTTGCAAATTACATGACACAAAGTACCGTTGGTAGAAATAGTTCTGGATATACAGGAGATAACATTACAGGTTGGTTTCGTCAATGGTGGGGTACCAATGCAGATCTTAAATCACAAAAAGAGGTTTTTGAAAATTCAGGAGGACAAAATATATCTTGGCTAATGGGAGATCCTGCTAATGGAAACACCGCTCCTAAAACGATGGATAATCCATATTTTACTCGATATAAAAACTACCAATCCGATGAGAGAAACCGTTTTATTGGTTACGGTCAATTGGATTATAAATTTACAGATTGGTTATCAGCTTCTGGAAAAGCCAGTATTGATAGTTACTCAGAGTTACGTGAAGAAAGAAAAGCTACAGGATCTATTAATGGATCATTTGGTTTAAGCAGGGCAAATGTTCCTTCAGGATATCAAAAATATGTTGGTTCGTTTTCTGAGCAAAACTATCAGTTTATCCTAACTTTTAATAAAAAAATTGGAGAAGACTTTTCTGTTAATGCTTTAGCAGGGTTAAATACCTTAAGAACAAAAACAAATTCAACTCTTGCTTCAACAGATGGAGGACTTATAATTCCAGATATTTTTGCATTGTCAAATTCAGTAAATCCTTCGCCGTTTCCGTTAGAAACAGAAAATAATTCAGCAGTAAATAGTTCTTACGCTTCAGTTTCTTTAGGATACAAAGATTTCTTATACTTAGAAGGAACTGTTCGAAATGATGCATTTTCTACTTTACCAAAAGGCAATAATTCATTAAATACATTCTCTACTTCGGCGAGTTATGTTTTTACAAATCATATCAACGCAGATTGGTTGTCTTTCGGAAAACTGAGAGCAAGTTATGCTGAAAATCCACAAGGAAATATTGATTTGTATTCGTTAAATGATGTTTACGATAAGTTTAATCCATTTGGTTCAAATCAAATTTATTCAATACCAAACAGAAGCAGTAATCCTGATTTACGACCTGTAAAAACGGCATCTGAAGAACTTGGTCTAGAAATGCAGTTTTTCCGCAAAAGAGTTGGATTTGATGTAAGTGTTTACAAAAGTTTGAGTAATGACCAAATATTTCCTGTAGATTATTCTACTGCAACTGGTAACTCTTCTAGATATGTAAACGCAGGATCAGTTGAAAATAAAGGGATTGAAGTACAATTTAATGTGACTCCAATACAAACAAAAGATTTTAGTTGGGATGTATTTTTAAACTGGTCTAAAAACGAGAATACGCTTGTATCATTAGCACCTGGAATTGAAACGCTTTCAATAGGGGGATTTCAAGGAATAGGTATAGTAGCAAAAGTAGGTCATCCTTATGGAGATATAGTAGGTAAAGACTATGTGTATGCTGCAGATGGACAAAAAGTTACAGAGAATGGTCTTTATGTAATGACAACTACAACAAACAATGTAATTGGAAATATTACTCCTGATTGGATTGGTGGACTTCGTAATAAATTTACGTACAAACAAGTTTCGTTTGGTTTCTTAATCGATGTGCAGCACGGAGGTGATCTTTATTCTCTAGATCAAGCATACGGTCAGCATACAGGTTTATACGAATCGACGGCAGGATACAACGAATTAGGAAATCCTATTAGAAATACACTTGCAAATGGAGGCGGACTTATTCTTCCTGGAGTAAACAAAGATGGTACGCCAAATACAACCAGAACACCTCGTCCAGAAGTTGCAGGAAGTATTTACGGCTATAAAGCTAATCCAGAAAAAGCGTATATATACGATGCAAGTTATGTTAAATTAAGAGAAGTAAGCCTTAGCTATACATTCCCATCACAGTTTGTATCTAAAATGAAATTGACTGATTTAAGAGTTTCATTAATTGGATCTAATTTATGGATAATCAGCAAAAATCTTCCTGATGCAGATCCAGAGAGTGGAGTTAGTGCAGGTAATTTATCTTCAGGTTATTCTGGAGGTTCACTTCCTTCAACTAGAAACATTGGTTTTAACCTTACTTTAAAATTTTAATGATGAAAAAAATACTTTTATTACTATCTATTGTAAGCATATCTTTTTCGTGCAGCTCAGATATTACAGATATGAATACTGATCCTAAAAAGCCAAGCAGTACACAACCAGAATATTTGTTTACTGGTGCTCAAAAAGCATTAGTTGATCAGATAGTTACAACTAGTCAGGTTTTTAGATTGTTTTCGCAGCAATGGGCATCAACTACAATTCCTTCAACAAGTCAATATGTTATTCCAGATATTCCAGATGCGCGTTTCACTGTATTTTACAGAGATGTGCTAAGAGACTTTTCTGCTGCAAAGACAATGATTGAAAATACGCCAACTTCAACCGCTGCGGCTGATATTGCTGTAAAGCAGAATAAATTAGCACTTATTGATGTTTTAGAAGTTTACAGCTACAGTATGCTGGTAGATACTTTTGGAAATGTGCCTTATTCTCAGGCTCTTGATATTAAGAATTTTCCTTTACCAGCCTATGATGATGCTAAAACTATTTATATGGATCTTATAGCAAGATTAATAAAAGACTCTGCTATACTGAAAGCAAATTCAGCTAATGCTAACTTTGGAAGTGCAGATATTGTTTATGGCGGAAATGCGGCAAGTACTGCAAAATGGGCAAAATTTGCTAATTCATTAATTATCAAATTAGCCGTAAATATTTCAGATGTTGATCCTGCTTTTGCTGCGACAACAGTTCAGTCAGCTCTTGCAGCTGGTCCATTGGCAAGTAATGCAGATAATACCAAATTAAATTATTTAACCACTACCGGAAATCAAAATCCATTATACAATACATTAGTAACCAGTAATAGAAACGATTTTATTCCAGCTGAACCTTTTGTTGCTGCAATGGATGCTGTAGTTCCTGGAGGTGACCCAAGAATGACAAAGTATTTTGTAAATGCAACAGCACCAGCACCTGCGCTTCCGGCAGGACGTACTTTTATAGGCGGTACTTATGGCGAGGCCAATGTTTTTTCAACCTATTCACACATAACGGCAACGTTAAACAATCCAGTATTTCCAGGTACTTTATTTGATTATTCTGAATTGCAATTTTTATTGGCTGAAGCAGCTGAGAAAAATTTAATTCCGGGAGGCTCTGCGAAAGCTAAAACATATTACGATGCGGCAATAACCGCTTCGATGCTAGATTGGGGAGTAGCGGCGAACGCTATCACAACTTACCTTGCAAGTCCTAAAGTAGCGTATACAAATAGTCAAAGTGGAGCAACTTACAAAGAAAAAATTGGTAATCAAGCGTGGTTTGCACTTTATAACAGAGGATTTGAAGCTTGGACATCATATAGAAGATTAGATTTTCCAATTTTAAAATCACCTAAAGCAGCTGTAAACAGAGGTATTTTGACTGTTCCTGTACGTTATCTTTATCCGAGTGCAGAGCAGACAAAAAACGAAACCAATTATATCAAAGCATCTAGCGATATTGGTGGTGATTTAATGAGCACTAAAATATTTTGGGATAAGTTTTAGTCCCAATAGGAATGTGTTTTCTTAATTAATTTGATAATCGAAGATTGGATACGAACTCCAATTGTGATTAGAGAAGATAAAAAGTTTGGTTTTTGTCTAAAAAATAACCCCATTTATTTTTTGTAATTGGGGTTATTATTTTTTGCCCTATAAAACCATTTCGAGAAAACTATCCAAATAAAAAAATACTAATTCAAACCCGTTGGGTGTAATTGCAAAAAAAATAATTCAACACATACAAACACGTTTCTTTCGCATAGCGCAGCTATGTGTGTTTAAAAAAAGTGAAACGCCTAATTCTCGACTATAAAAACTATGTTACTATGTGTTGGAAGTAATTGTACCCAACAGGTTAATTCAAATAAAACAGTATGAAAAACATACTTTACACAGTTCTGTTTTTTATTATAGGATTCCAAATTACTAATTCACAACAATTGAAATCTCCTAACGGAAATTTCATTTTGGAGTTTGCATTACAAAATGACGGAACTCCAACTTACAATTTAGCATACAAAGGGAAAACAGTTGTAAAGCCAAGTAAACTAGGGATTGAACTTAAAGAAGATAAAAACATCAAAAAATCATTATTGAATGATTTTACGATAATGGATAAAAAGACTTCTTCATTTGATGAAACTTGGCAGCCAGTTTGGGGAGAAGTATCATCAATCCGAAATCAATATAACGAACTTGCGGTAACATTAATTCAAAATGAAACGAGTAGACAAATAGTTATCCGTTTTCGATTGTTTAATGATGGTTTAGGTTTTCGTTATGAATTTCCTGCTCAAAAAAATCTGACCTATTTTGTTATAAAAGAAGAAAGAACACAATTTGCAATGACCGGAGATCATACTGCTTTTTGGATGCCGGGCGATTATGATACTCAAGAATATGATTATACCACTTCGAAGTTATCTGAAATCAGAGGGCTTTTTCTAAAAGCAAAAAACAGAAATTTATCTCAGCCTCCTTTTTCTTTAACCGGAGTACAAACGTCGCTGATGCTAAAAACAAACGATGGTTTGTATATCAATTTACACGAAGCAGCATTAATTAATTATTCTTGCATGCACTTGAATTTGGATGACAAAAATATGGTATTTGAATCTTGGTTAACCCCAGATGCAAATGGTGATAAAGGATATATGCAAGCCCCTGCAAATTCACCTTGGCGTACCATTATTGTGAGTGATGATGCCAGAGAAATTTTAGCTTCAAAAATGACTTTGAATTTAAATGAACCTTGTAAAATAGAAGATACTTCCTGGATTAAACCTATTAAATATGTTGGTGTTTGGTGGGAAATGATTACAGGCAAAAGTTCATGGAGATATACTGATGAATTACCCTCTGTACAACTTGGTGTGACAGATTATTCTAAAGTGAAACCAAACGGAAGACACGCTGCGAACAATGAGAATGTCAAGAAATATATTGATTTTGCCGCAACAAATGGTTTTGATGCCGTTTTAGTCGAAGGCTGGAATGAAGGCTGGGAAGACTGGTTGGGCCGCTCGAAAGATTATGTTTTTGATTTTGTAACTCCCTATCCTGATTTTGATGTAAAAGGAATACATGAATATGCAAAATCAAAAGGAATAAAAATGATGATGCATCATGAAACATCTGGATCTGTTCGTAACTATGAGCGTCATATGGACAAAGCCTATCAATTTATGAAAGATAATGGGTACGATGCTGTAAAGAGCGGTTATGTAGGCAGTATTCTTCCAAGAGGAGAAAACCATTATAATCAATGGATTGTAAATCATTATCAATATGCTGTAGAAAAAGCGGCAGAATACAAAATCATGGTTAATGCGCATGAAGCGGTGAGACCAACAGGTATTTGCAGAACTTATCCTAATTTAATTGGAAACGAATCGGCAAGAGGAGGAGAGTGTGAGGCTTTTGGCGGATCAAAACCAAATCATGTAACAATAATACCTTTTACCCGATTAATTGGCGGACCAATGGATTATACTCCAGGAATTTTTGAAATGGATATAAGTAAAATTAATCCGCGCAATAAATCGCACGCTAACTGTACACTCTCAAATCAACTCGCATTATATGTAACTATTTACAGTCCCTTGCAAATGGCTGCCGATTTGCCTGAAAATTATAATAGATTTTCAGATGCTTTTCAGTTTATTAAAGATGTCGCAGTAGATTGGAGTGAGAGCAATTATCTAGAAGCAGAACCGGGTCAATATATTACAGTTGCCCGTAAAGCCAAAGGTACCAATAACTGGTTTGTAGGGAATGTAAATGGAATTGAGCCTCGAACTTCAAATATTAGTTTTGCTTTTTTAGAAAAAGGAAAAAAATACACGGCTACTATTTATGCCGATGGAAAGGATGCGAATTACAAAACCAATCCCCAAGCTTACACTATTCGAAAAATAACAGTAACAAATAAATCAAAACTTTCTCAATTAAGTGCATCTGGCGGCGGTTATGCGATAAGCATAATTGAAGATAAAAAGTAATTAGTAAATTACATTCAGTATGCTAGGTTAATTATAAATTAAAAATCAAGAATATGAATTTGAATATAAAATTTTTGACGGTATTATTATTGGTGAATTTTGTTGTTTCTGCACAAACAAAAGGAGACGAATGGAACTTGATTGCGAATTCGAGGGAAAATTATTTTGGAGTTGCAATGGCAAATGGTAAGATCGGAATCGTTACGGATGATACCCCTCTAAAAACTAAAGATATCATCCTAAATGGCGTTTACGAGCCTAATCCTAAAAACGGAATTAGTAAAGTGGTAAGAGGAATTGAGTTTTTAAATCTGCATTTATCAATTGATAATCAAATGGTCGACGGTACTAATATCGATCATTGGAGTCAACAAGTTTCAATGAAAGAGGGAACAAGTACCACTTCGTTTCAATTTAAAGATTTAGCCCAAATTAAGTATACCATTTTGGCTAATAGAGTATTGCCTTATTCAGCAATGGCAGTTGTTGAGATTGTTCCGATGCGTGATATTGAAATTAGTGCATCAAACTATATGAATGTTCCAGAAGAGATGAAGACAGTCAAAAGCGAGTTTAGAGTGATGAAGAAAAAGAACTACGGAATACCTCTTTTTAGAACTATTGCTCAGACAAATACTGGTAAATGGACGGTTTCAGCTTCTACTACTTTTCTTTTTGATGGCAACGCAGAAGTAGTGTCACAAAATGGATCGGAAGCAGGTTTTTCAAGAAAAATACAAAAAGGAAAAAAATATCGTTTTGTAGTTGCTGGAGGGATTTGTAATTCTAAAGATATTTTAGATCCAGTAAACGAAGCAGAACGCCAAGCTATTTATGCTTTTTCAGAGGGAATAGATAATTTACTTGCAAAACATAAAAAAGCATGGGCTGATTTATGGGAGACAGGAGATATTCAAATAGAAGGAGATTTAGATGCACAGCAAAGAGTTAGGTTTGCCTTGTATAACTTATATTCTTTTATTCGCGAAGGAAGCAGACAAAGTATTTCGCCTATGGGATTATCATCTCAAGGATACAACGGACATATTTTTTGGGACACAGAACTTTGGATGTACCCATCGCTTTTAGCATTACAGCCAGAATTGGCAAAATCGTGTTTAGACTACAGATCTGATCGATTGCAGAAAGCAAAATTGAAAGCCTTTATTTATGGTTACAAAGGAGCAATGTATCCGTGGGAATCTGATGATACAGGCGAAGAAGCTACACCTACGAGTGCTTCAATGGGTATTTTTGAACAACATATTACTGCAGATGTTTCTATTGCTTTTTGGAATTATTATACCCTGACCCAAGACAAAAAATGGTTACGTGAAGAATGGAATGTAATAAAAGAAACCGCAGATTTTTGGGTTAGCAGAGTGGTCAAAAATACAGATGATAGTTATTCTATTTTAAATGTGGTTGGAGCTGATGAATATGCTTTAAATGTTGATGATAATGCTTTTACAAATGGAGCTGCGATTGAATCACTAAAAAATACGATAAAAGCTGCTGAGATATTGAATGAGCCAATTAATCCAAAGTGGGTTGAAATTTCAAATAAGCTAAAAATTCATAATGAAAATGGAATTACCCAAAATTATAAAGGGTATAAAGGGCAAGCAACAAAACAAGCTGACGTGAATTTGTTAGCGTATCCATTGCATGTTGTAAATGATGAAAAACAAATCAAAGCAGATTTAGATTACTACGCTGCAAAAGTGGATTTAAAAGATGGGCCTGCAATGACTTTTGGCGTGTTCTCCGTTCTGTATTCACGTTTAGGAGATAGAAAGAAGGCATATGAATATTTTGTAAAATCGTATTTACCTAACAGTCGTCCGCCATTCGGAGTATTCTCAGAATCGGCTAATAGTAACAATCCGTATTTTGCTACCGGAGCAGGCGCAATGCTGCAAGCTGTTATTTACGGTTTTGGAGGTGTTGAACAAACGGATAATGGATTGAAATTCAACAAAGGCTTACTTCCTGAAAAATGGAAATCTTTAAAGATAATTGGCATTGGAACTGAGAATAAAACGATCGTAATAAAATAAGTAAGATTAAGATTGGTGTGGCAATTTTCTTTGATTTAGCGGCATCGAGATTTAGTTTTGTTTTTGTTTTTTGGAAGAAGAAAGGGATAACGGATGTATTAAATTAGTACATCTATTATCCCTTTCTTAATTTAATCGAATGGCTTTCTTTTTATAAAGTTTACGATTTAGTCCTTAACTTATTGTTTTACAAGCTTAATTGTTTTAGCATTACTTCCATTGCGTATTTCTACAAGATATGTTCCCGGACTTAGATTACTTCTTAACGCTATGGCTGATGCATAACCTGATTTTACAGTATCTATTTTTCTTCCTAAAAGATCAAAAACATTAATAACAATGTTTTGCTTGTCGTCTCCTCCCGTGATGTTTATTTGGAATTCGGTTTTTGTTGGATTTGGTGATCCGCTTACCATAAAATCATCGATTTGCTGTTCTGCAATTTTAAAAGAAGAAGCACTTAAAGTAGAAGTGTTTTCGCATGAACCAAGAGAACAACCATGTGCTAAATGAGCAGCAACAGCATTAGTCGAAATACAAAGACTTTTATTATTGGTATGACATACTGTTACTTTTTTGTCAGCACAACGAATATCAGTTACTAGTATTTGTTTTGTTATAGTGACTTGGCAGGCTAATGCGTCAGTAATGGTTATACTGTAATCGTGAATTCCTGCTGTCGAAGGATTTATTGAAATACTGTTTGTTGTTGCTCCATTACTCCATAAATAAGTAAAAGGAGCTGTTCCGTTTGAAGCTGCGGCAGTAAGTGTTAATGAAGAAGGACCATATCCTAAATAAATTGTATTAGCATTTCCACCAGGATTTACAGCATAAACATCAGGAATATTAGCAGAGAGTGCGCTGTTAATAGTTACAGTTGTTGTATTTGTACTGCTATTTCCTGCGTTATCGGTAGCTGTCCATATTATATGAGATGTCCCTAAGTTAAAATTTCCGCAGGCATCCAATCCGCTTCCGCTTCTTGTAGTTGCACCTGTAATTTCGTAAGTAACAGTATTAATAGTGCAATTATCGAATGCCGTTGCTGATGGAATGTTATAGCTACCGTTTGACTCATAACAAAGAGCAACAGAAGCAATTGAATTTACTGTTGGAGCTTTTGTATCAATTACAGTAACGGTTTGTGTAGTTGTAGCTGTATTACCATTTTCATCGACAGCAGTCCAAACTACAGTTGTTGCACCGTGAGGAAATATGGCTGGTGCATTATTGGTAATACTTGCTACAGAACAATTATCAGTAACCATTGGCTGGGTTAATACTAATGCCGCACCACATTGATTTTCATCATTACTCACCGTTATTGCATCCGGTACAGTAAAGATTGGCTTTTCTGTATCATTAACCGTAATCATAAAAGAGGTTGAACTGCTGTTGCATCCATCGGTTGCTGTCCAAGTAACAGTGGTATTCCCTTTATTAAAAACTTTATTTGCTAATGAACCGCCGCCAGTGGCTGAAGTTGCACCAGTAAGTAAATAGTTATAAGTAATAGTATTGCAGTTGTTCAATGCTGTTATATCAAATTCATTCGCTTGAACGGTGTATGTAGATACGCCTGTATTAGTACTCGTGACAATATCGGACTTTGCAGGAACATAAAATGTCGGCTTAACCTGACCATTGAACGAAAAATCATCAATGCCAACTAAAGGATTTCCAGAAGTTTTGTTAGAGCTGTACCAATATAAACGAAGTGTGATTGGAGTTTTAATATTCGATAAAGGACTTAAGTCATAGGTAAGCAATGTAGCAGCAGTTCCAGTAAAAGATTGAGGTGCTGTAATGTCGCTTGTAAAACCATCTGCGCTGGATCTCATAACGTATGTGCTTGGATCAGCTGCATTTCCTTTTCTCGCTGTAAATTTAAGGTTAGAAAAATCTATTTTGTAACCATTATTAGGCTGCACCTTAAACTCAAAATATTGATTAAGATTTAGAGCGGTAGCAGGATCCGAAGCAGTTGTTTTATTAGTCCACCCATTTAGTAAAACACGACCGCCAATTTGACCTGCGGTATTAAGTCCGCCACTAGTGCCATAATAAAAATTGGGTGTTGCATTTCCATCGCTGGCGATATTAGCATTCGTTGTATTTCCTGCTGTAATAGGCGCCGTAAAGTCAACAGGAGTACTTGTAAAAGTATTACCCCAAATTTGTATTGGTGCACTATTATTATTAAGTTCAAAAATCTTTATATCATCATGATAAATAATACGTGTTGCAACATTGGGTGGGTCAGTAGTAATAGACTGCCCAGGGCGGTATAATCCCCATTTTAAGTATCCAGAAGGGTTAGTCTCGGGAACATCCTGATTGAAAGTTCTAAAATTATTCACCTGCCAAGCCAAAGTATAATCAGTTTGACCTGGTAACCTGTAATAAACCTTATAATATCCAGTCGCATCAGTTGTCATTTTTGCGTCTATTCTAAAGTCGATCCATTGATTGATGTATGGACGAAAATCGCCTATAATAGATGGCTCAATATTATCATTGGGTATACGGAAAGTAATACTATTACGTTTCGCACTTAGATACCAAGCAGGGTTTTCGCCTCCACTTTGTTTGCCTTGAAAAATAATATCTCCGCTTTGAGCCATACCCGATGTATAAGGTTCCCAATCTTTCAGTTGCAGACTAACTTCAAAACGACGTTCATCTCCAGGGTAGTATTTTCCATCAGCAAACATTTGAGCAGTAGCAGCTTCGCTGCGCCAATGGTTATCAGAAAAATAACCATCGTCTCCTATCGTTACACGATGAGCAATAGCATAATTGCCAGTACGACCAGGGCTTACTAAGTATTCTGCGTCAGAAGCGGTGGCATGAGTTGTCGTTAAATTTGGAATACCAGAGTTTACTGTACCACTTTCGTAATCTACATTAACAAGTGTATTGGTAATCGTTGCAGGAGGTGTTGGAGGTGCAGCGGTTAAAAAATTAGAATAACTAATATCATCAATATACAATATAGGAGCCGATGATCCTGCGCCTACATTCAGTAAATTCATTCCGCTGATGTTAGTGCCCTGCGGAAGCAAACCTGTTCCAGGATCCGCATTAGTAATAACTTTTATAGTATCAATCCAAATATCATAAGTACCCGCCAGAAGATTATGCGTTATCATGCTTGAACCACTTCCTGTTACGTATGATGCAGTGCTATTACTGTTGTTCATATAAAACTTCAGAACATAAACTTGGTTTTTGTTAATTGTCGTTTGAGAAAGCCCGGTTGTTGTATAGTTTGGACTTGCAGCCGATGAGAGCCAATCGAGGTTAACAGTAGTTGCTGCAGGAGATAATCTCAAGGCAGCAAATGTTTGCGGTAAACTTATTCCGCTGCTATTGTTAAAATTACTGCCATTACCAAAATACAATAAGAATCTGCCATTAGTTCCTGAGCTGATATTGATTTTGCATTCAAAAGCAGCAACATTAGAAGCTGTAAAAGGAGCTAGAGCAAATTTGGCACCCGTTACAGTAGTGCCGCCATTTATTTTAAGTTCGGCTCCAGTACCTCCCGCAAAATTAGAAGAGGTGAGTTCGACAACGCCTTCAGCAGCTGACGAAGCTTTTACGCTGGCATTGCCGCCGCCAGCCATTGGTGCAGGCAAATAAG
This sequence comes from Flavobacterium sp. YO12, assembly GCF_004119495.1. Taxonomy (GTDB): domain Bacteria; phylum Bacteroidota; class Bacteroidia; order Flavobacteriales; family Flavobacteriaceae; genus Flavobacterium. The sequence goes on along the minus strand of NZ_NRQU01000088.1, from coordinate 785 downwards.
TAGAACTGTAAGTTGTAGATGTATATGGACTTGAGGCGGTAACCCCAAAGTTATATACCCAACTAGAATCTTGTGCTTTTGTTTCTAATAAAGAAAAGACACAAAGTAAAGCAAGTAAACTTTTTTTCATAATTAAACGGTTTTTGGTTGAGTTAGTAAATCAGCAATTTTTCACATGGAATGTATCAGCCAGTTAAAAAAAAGCTTGTGGTTTTTATAGTAGATGCGTATTAATTTTCATTTTTTTTATTTTGGCAGTGTTATGTTTTTTTTTATTTCCGAACAGTATAAATACTAACAGCATTTTTTAAAGAAGAAATAATTTTTACTAAGCCGAAGCAGTAAGTAAGGATTAGAAATTCTTTTTTCGTGAGGTAATAGTTTACAGCAATATTTAGTTTTGATGAGCACTTTTATAAAGCTAAGTTAAACTTGATGATGAAAATGGTATTTCAAATTCAGCTATAAATGTTTTGATTTTGTACAAATGTTCCTTTTTATCAAATTGCAGGAGTAGAATTTCACGGTTGTGGATATTCTTTAATGGCATTTTTTAATCAGCAGGATTTGCATTTGAAACCACAGCAGTCTGCTTTTAATTACAAAGAAAGCAGATGATAATAAAACACTTTGCGACGTTTACAGTGGTATAATACACACCTTTTTATATGAAAATGTAAAAGGCTGCGTGCCAATAAGAAATGCAGATTATTACTTTTTGTTAAATAAAAATGGTGTTAAAATTGAATATACTAAGTAGTTAATGTAATCATTTCAATAAAAAA
>NZ_NRQU01000087.1 GCF_004119495.1 Flavobacterium sp. YO12 | reverse complement strand
AAAAATATATAAATAGAATTTTACTAAAAATTTAGTTACTAAGCAAGAGCACTATGTCAATGATGTTTTGCAGGATTTTAGGGTTTATAAATACAATGACCAAAATCAATTGATTGAAGATTTGTATACTAATCCAGAAAATGAAAAAGGAGAAACATTAGTGATAAACGAATCTGGTAAAGGTACCAAATTATCATTCTATCCAGAAAAGCAAACGCTGTATGAATACATGAAAAATAAGGATACCACAATCGTTGTAAAAATAAGCCCAAGATATTCGCGTAAAGAAGTGACAAAAAAACTAAAAAACAAAGAGTTTGAATTAACGATTGAGGAGAAATATAATAAGGATTTTTTAGAAAGTACCGTGCGGACTTGGATTTCAAAAGACTCATTATCAAGATGTAATTACATATACGGAGTAAAAGGCAAAATTAGAAGCTATTATAAAACCTTTAAAAATCCTAAGAAAATAATTTATATATCAAAAAGTGATTTTTCTGATGACAATCAAGAAAAAGTTATTACACATACTGGTGAGATCGTTTATGATAAATTTAAAAACTGGATCAAAAAAACATATTTTAAAGAAGGAGTAATAGAAAGTAGGATAGAAAGAGAAATTGATTATTATTAATAAATGCAAAATGCGGTAATTCAATTTTGTAAAGCAGAATCTAATTATCGAATTCAAAAATCCCCGTTTGTAATTTTAAAACCTTAATTTAAATGAAAAAATATCTGTTATTATTCGCAATTGCATTTAGTTTTATTCAGCTTCAAGCACAAACCGCTCAAGATACATTAGAAATTAAACGAGCAGCTTTGGCATATATTGAAGCGCAGCATAATCCAAATCCAAAATTGATGGAAAGTGCCTTGCATCCTAGAATGGTAAAAAGATCAGTTTTTAGAAATAAAGCAGCACAGAAAGATTATATCTCGGAGTTTTTCGCTGAGAACATGGTTATACTGGCAGAAACTTATAATGTAAAAGGCGATAAATTTCCAAAGAATCCAAGAAAAGAAGTCAAATTGTTAGATGTTTCTGCAAAAACAGCGTCGGTAAAATTGCTTGCAGATGCATGGATAGATTATATGCATATTGTAAAGACAAATGGCGAATGGAAAATTATAAATGTACTTTGGCAGTACAATGATGTAACTCAGCATGAATAAATAATTGCCTTCTTTTTTATGTCATCCCGAGGAACGAATAATTTTCGCAAGAAACTCTGCAATGTAAATAACCAATTTTTCGGCGAGCTGCTAATGAAAATTTCTTAATTCTTCAAGATGACATAGATTGTGATTACTTTAATAAAATGAAAAGTTACAACAGGATCAAGTCCTGAAAATTACCTTCCTTTAATGCTTAAATCAAATAAAAGTTTGGCAGTTTCTTGATCTGCATCGGCAGAAAAACCTGCTACAAAAACACCTTTTTTTCCATTACTGGACTTAATTCCGTATACAACTGCCTCATCGCCTGGGTCTGATTCCCCTTCGTATCGATACACATGTACAATTTCAAATTTCTCAGGATTTTTTTTAAGAATGTCTGAGTTGAGATTAAAATCGCACGTAAACCCTTTTTCATGCAATTGATCTAAAGCTTTTGAAACAGTTGCGTAGTGATACATCCTAATCATAATATTTGAATTTAAAAATTATCGAATTTTAAAGATAACTATTTTAAAATTAAAAAGTTATGATAAAATTCATAAAAACGGAAATTTAAAATCATTATTCTTAGTTCATAAATCGTTACTTTTGCAGCGCAGACCGCCTTATCGCTGCCCGCTACGGTGGGGAGAGGAAAGTCCGGACACCATAGAGAAGCATAGCGGGTAACACCCGTCGGTCCCGATAGCTATCGGGATTAGGACAAGTGCAGCAGAAAGTATGTACAGGTAATGCTGTAGTGAAACCAGGTAAACTCTATGCGGTGAAATACCAAGTATATCAGCATTTAAGGGCTTCTCGTCCGTTGTTGAAGGGTAGGTAGCTCGAGTTCCGAAGTAATTCGGAATCTAGATAAATGATAAGGCCTTGATTTATCAAGGACAGAATCCGGCTTATAGGTCTGCTTTTTTTATATATTTGTGAAACTCTACTAACTTGTTTTCATGAATATAACCGCTCCAAAATCTTCTTCAAAGGCAAAAAAAAAACTTTTTAATACCATAATCACAAATCTTACTTTTTGGGTTTTAATAGCCATAATTGCGGGTATTTTACTTGGACATTTTTCGCCTGAAAATGGAGTGAAAATGGAAATTTTAGGAGCGAAATTTATAAGTCTTATCAAGTTGTTTATCGGCCCGATTATTTTCCTAACGATTGTTTTGGGAATTTCTGGAATGGGTAATTTAAAAAAAGTGGGGCGAATTGGTGTAAAAGCCTTAGCTTATTTTGAAGTTGTTTCCACCGTAGCTTTAGCTATTGGTGTTGCAGTTGCTTATATTTTTAAACCAGGAAAAATTGATAAATCGGGATTAACTTTAGGCGACGCAAGTCAATATACAAACGGCGCGGCAAAAGATTTTTCATGGCTGGAGTTTTTTCTTTCCAATTTTACATTGCAGGTTTTGCTAGCGGCTATTGTATGTGGAATCGCTTTAAATTTTTATAAAAAAAGAGAACAAACCATTTTAGTTTTAGAACGTTTTTCAAATGTAGTTTTCTTCGGTTTAAAATACGTTATGTATCTCGCGCCAATTGGTGCTTTTGGAGGAATGGCTTACACAATTGGAAAGTTTGGATTAGGAACTTTAATTCCGCTTGGTAAATTAATGCTTTGTGTTTATTTAACGATGGCGTTGTTTGTTTTTCTAATTTTAGGAAGCATTCTGCGTTATTATAAAATAAGTATCCTTTCGATTTTAAAATATATAAAAGAAGAACTTTTATTAGTTCTAGGAACATCATCTTCAGAAGCTGCTTTGCCAAGTATTATGGTTAAACTAGAGCAAATGGGCTGCAGTAAATCAGTTGTAGGATTGGTGATTCCAACAGGATATTCTTTCAACCTCGACGGAACTTCGATTTACTTATCAATGTCGGTAATATTTTTGGCTCAGTTGTATGATGTACATTTGAGTTTCTTTGAAATTCTTACTGTTATTGGTATTTTAATGATTACTTCAAAAGGTGCTGCAGGTGTTACGGGAAGCGGATTTATTGTTTTGGCTTCTACTTTAACAGCACTTCATAAAATACCAGTCGAAGGTTTAGCGTTTCTATTAGGAGTAGATAAATTTATGAGTGAAGCCAGAGCCATTACAAATCTAATTGGAAATACGGTGGCAACAATTATAATTTCGAAAACCGAAAGAGATTTTGCAGAGCTTGATTTGAATCCTGTTTTGGAGGAGTAATAGTAATGCTCAGATGAGAAACGGATTTAAGTGGTTTTTTGTCATTTTGAGGAACGAGAAATCACACTTATAATTCGACAAAGATTGGAGACTCTTGTCACGGAGTTTCTTGTGTGATTTCTCGTTCCTCAAAATGACAGAAATATGCGTAATAACGGGTGTAATTAGCGACAAAAAAAGATTATGAAAAGAATTGGAATTTTAGGACTTGGTGGCGTTGGCGGCTATTTTGGCGGACTTTTAGCGAAAGCATATTATAAGTCTGATGATGTTGAAGTGATTTTTATTGCGCGCGGTGAAACTCAAAAAGCGATTGCCGAAAACGGATTAAAAATTGTAACCGATGATTCTGAGACAATTGTTTTTCCTAGTATAGTTTCTAATAACCCTGACGAAATTGGCGAATTAGACTATTTAATTTGTGCAACTAAAACGTATGATATTGAAGAAAGTTTATCGTCTTTGAAAAAATCAATTAAGAATGAAACAGTGATTCTGCCTTTATACAATGGTGTTGATGCACAAGAAAGAATCCAAAAGATATTTCCCGAAAACGAAGTTCTGCAAGGTTGTGTTTATATTATTTCGATGATCTTTTCGCCTGGAACAATTCGGAAAATTGGCTTTTACGAAAAGTTGTTTTTTGGTTCTAAAACCGCATCATTTTCAAAATTGGAAGAGCTGCAAAACATCTTCAAAAAAGCAAAAATAGAAAGTTACTTGGCTGCGAATATAGAAGAAACAGTTTGGGAGAAGTTTATTTTTATTTCGGCATTAGCTTCTGTAACTTCTTATTTAAATCAGAATATTGGCGAGATACTGCATCATTTAGAATCTAAAGTAATTTATATCGAACTGCTTCATGAAATCGAAGATGTGGCGCAGGCAAAAGGTTTAAAATTACCAGAAGATATTGTTGCACAAACTATTATAAAGTTAGAGAAATCTCCCAAAGAAGCAACATCATCTATGCATAGAGATTTACTAGCAGGCAAAAATACCGAAGCAGTTTCGCTCACACAATTTGTTGTAAACGAAGGAAAGAAATATGGTGTAAAAACGCCTCTTTATGAAAAGATTGCAGCTATTTTAATTAAATAATGCAATAATATATTGTAAGAAAATAATTTGTTTTTTTAAGTTGTGGTATGTTTTTAATGTTATTTTTGTCGAAACCAATTTAAAAACAACCAATGAAGAAAAATTACCTAATTCTATTACTTTTTGTTCTTTTTATAAATGCTGTAAATGCACAAGATGATGCTCCGACTGCAGTAGCAAAACATCAATTTAAAATAAATTTATTACTGCCTGGATTTGTTTATGAGCACGGATTTAATTCTAAAAACACCTTATATTCTGAAGCAAGTTTAGGTTTAGGTTTTCAAGCCAATTCAAACAATTCGAATTTTGCCATTTATCCTACCATTAATGAACAGTTTCGTCATTATTATAATCTTGAAAAAAGAGCAGAAAAAGGAAAAAGAACAGCAAGAAATTCTGGAAATTATTTAGCAGCAAACGCGGTTTATAGTTTTGGTTCGATATCTACAAATGATGATTATAGAGAAGCTTCTTCTTCGTTTACGCTTGGTGCTCTTTGGGGATTACAGCGTACTTATAAAGGAAGATTTAACTTAGAATTTAATGCTGGTCCGGGAGTTAATTTTGACGAATATGACACGGAATTTGTTCCAATCATAAATTTCACCTTAGGTTGGGTAATTGGAAAATAAAGTTCGTTTAAAATAGAAAAACCTTGATTCGTCAAGGTTTTTCTATTTTAAATTCTAAGCCAATACTTCGAACGCTTTCAATACTGATTTTTGGATCTGAATTAAAATACTTTCTAAGCCTGCTTATAAAAACATCCATGCTGCGCCCCGAGAAATAATCGTCTTTTTTCCAAACAGACATTAAAATTTGTTCTCTTTTTAACAGCTGATTATGGTTCAGATATAAATATTCAATAAGTGAAGCTTCTTTTTCTGTGAGCTGCTGAACGTGATTTTTGTTATTTAGAGTTAAACGCTCGTTGTCAAAAATATATGAGCCAATTTCAATTGTGTTATTTCCTTCTAAACTTCTCTTTTGCTCGATTCTCTTAAGTATGTTTTGCAAACGCAGAATCAGTTCGTCGACTTCAAAAGGTTTCGCTATATAATCATCGGCACCAAGTTTTAATCCAATGATTTTGTCTTCCTGCAGCTTTCTTGCTGTTAGAAAAATAAATGGAGTTTCAGGATTGATTATAATCATTTTTTCAGCCAATGAAAATCCGTCTAATTTAGGCATCATGACATCTAGAATACAAATGTCAAAAGCTTGATTTTTAAAATGATCTAAAGCTATTTCGCCATTTTCTGCCCAAGTTACTTCAAATTGATGAAGCTCTAAATATTGTTTTAAAATTGCTGCAAAGTCAAAATCGTCTTCAGCCAAAAGTAATTTTTTCAAAATAGGGTAATTAAACTTTTAATAAAATAGTAAACTGAGTTCCTTTTCCTAAATCGCTAATAACGTTAACAGAACCCTGATGCGCTTTTACGATTTGATCAACATAATATAATCCTAAACCCAAACCTTTTGTATTGTGAAGATTTCCTTGCTCTACACGATAAAATTTATCAAAAAGAAGTGATTGTTTGTTTTTTGCAATTCCAATTCCGTCATCTTCAAAACAAATAGAAAACTGATTTTCTATGATTTTTGTTTTTACTGTAATTGTGTTCGATCCATATTTTACGGCATTTTCTAAAACATTTAAAAAAGCAGTTGTTAAATGAAATTTATCCAGAACTAAAATTGTTTTCTGAGTTTGAAAATCAGTTTTAAGATTGATTTTTGGAAAAGCAATTTTAAAATCATCAACGATTATTTGCAGGAAATGCTCAGTTTCAATTTTTTCCTTTTGCAATTCGATTTCATTTTCGGCCAAAGAATTTGCCATAACTTGATCAATCAAACTTTGAAGACGATTGTTCTGACGTGAAATTGTATTGACAATTGAATTGAAATTCTCGTCATTGTCACGAATGTTTTTCTGTTCTAAAATTTTAGTCGAAATGCCTAATGTTGCTAAAGGAGTTTTAAGTTCGTGTGTAATATTATTGATAAAATCTGTTTTTACATCACTTACCTTTTTTTGTTTAATTAAAGCTTTGAGTGCGATTACAAAAAGCGAAATGAGTGTAAGAATTGATAATAATGACAAAACAAGAATAAACGTCATTCGTTTTAAAATAATCAGTTCCCAATCGATAACCGAAACATACATAGAATCTTCGGTAAGTAATTTATATTCTTGATTTCCAAAAGTTCCGTTTGTAGTGCCGACATAATTTCGAACTAAAAAAGCGTGATTCAACGAATTTAGGTTTCCGTACAATTTATTCTGAATAAAAGGCTTTTCAGAAAAAATAGTATCTCTTTTTTTAGCGTGTTTGTAAAGAATAAATTTGTTGAGAACAATAGCAAAGTCAATTTTGAAATTGGGTAAATCTCTTTCGAACTTTCGTTGAATTCTTTGTGTTAACACGTCGTTAGATTTACTCTCTAAAATGCCTTTTTTAATATCAATTTTAGAATTTTTGCCTTTAATATATTGTTCCGATAAATTCTTGTAAAGCGCTTCTTTTTTAGAAACTAAAACGGCATCAATATCACTGTAATTATTTGTAATTGCTGCAATTTCATTTTTGATCTGAGTATGAAACTGAGCCACTTTATAATCATAAGCAGTTTTTACCAAATAACATTGTACGGTCGACAAGACAAGCAGAGCGACAACCGAAAGTGTTATTAATAAATTGATTCTTTGTTTCATAAAACTAAATATTCATTTCAAAAATAGTGCTTTTGTGAGATATTCCAGCCATTAACTCCGCATTAACCTTCAATTAACCTTGGCAACTCTTTTTTAGAAGCATTTTTGCATCATCTCAAAACAAAAAACTTTGTATGCCATTAAAACTCCTTTTAGCACTTTTACTTTTTGTTCTTTCGTTTATTGCAAATGCACAAAATGAAACTACCAAAGACTCGATTTCAAATCAATTGAACGAAGTTGTTATCAATCAGAATAAAAAGACTTTTACAAACTCAAACGGAAATATAAAAGTTGACGTTGCAAATTCTATTTACAATTCAATGCCAAATACATTCGATTTGCTGGCAAAATTACCAACCGTTTTAGTGAGTCCAGATAAAGAAAGTATTGTAGTTGTTGGTAAAGGAAGTCCGTTAATTTATATTGACAATCAAAAAGCAGGAATGAACGATTTGAATGCTTTGGTTCCAGCCGATATTAAAACTATCGAAATTATTCAAAATCCATCTGCAAAATATGAAGCCGAAGGAAGATCTGTAATTTTGATTACAAGAAAGTTTAGTAAAAAAGATAGTTTGAGAACCGATATTTCTGAAACAGCGTCTTTTAAAAAACAGTTTAATAATTATCTCGGATTTAATTCCAGCTTTAAAAAGAATAAATTAGAATGGAAGGCAAACTTTAATTATAATCGTTTGAATCCGTGGGAAAATCACAGTATCGATTATCAAATTCCTAATGCAGAAATTGCTTCCCAATATGATGTAACTGCACAAACAAAAAGAAAACAATTTATTTTGGGAGGCGGCGTGTTTTATAAAATAAACGAAGAGGATTATTTCTCGTTTAGTATCAATAGTAAATTGCAGACAGATACTTTTCCTATAAATACAATTACCGATAATAAAAATAAGGATGTAGAGAATAATGTTGTTACGTATAGTGATAATGAGGGAGACAAGAATTTTGTAAACGCATTTTTGAATTATTCTAAAAAAATAAAAGCAATTGATCTGCTTGTTTTTAGTGGTTTTCAGTATTCAAATTTCGATCAAAAATCTTGGAGTAATGTGCAAGATAGTTTTAATGATACACAATTTGAGAGAACTCAAAATCGAGATCAGGATTTTAAAGTGAATGTTTTTTCGGGAAGAATTGATACAGAGAAAAAGTTTAAAAATGATCTGAAATTAGAAGTAGGAGGATTGTATTCGTCAGCAAATTCGAAATCGGATATTGATATTTATTATTATAAAACGGGTGTTGATGAAATAAGTAATTATGATTTTAAAGAGCAGAATTTGGCAGGATACAGTCAGTTTTCGGGCAAGATTAAAAAAGTCAATTTTTCATTTGGAGTCAGAATTGAAAACACGAATGTTAATGGGAAATTTAAAAGTGATTTATTGCCTTTGGTTGATAAAAACTACACAAATTTCTTTCCAAAAGCACAACTCACATTTCCAATTGACAGTACAAAAAGTATTAGTGTAAACTATTCAAAAAGTATATCAAGACCCAATTATTCGTCTTTAAGTCAGGGAGCAACCTATATAAATCCGTACTTTTTATATGCTAGAAATATATTTTTAGATCCTACCATAATCAACGAAATTTCGTCGACTTTTCAGTATCACGATAAAACGGTTAAGTTGAGTTATTATAAAAATACAAATCCAGTTTATAATAGTTTTACGTTTGATGACCAGAATAATATAATGACTTTTAAAGATGTGAATTTTGATAAAGAAACAGGTTTTAATCTTGATTTCGAATTGCCTTTTACATATAAGTTTTGGACAACAAATAATTCACTGCTTTTTATTTTAGAAAAAATTGAAGATTCTTCGGCAGTATTTATGACTTCAAAACCCTATTTTTATTATTACTCCAATAATGAATTTAAGCTTCCAAACGAATATAATTTTGTATTGAATTTTTGGGGATTGACAAAACAGAAAGTTGGCGTTTTTGAAAGAAACCCAATGTTTGTTGCTGATATGGCAGTTTCGAAAACCTTTTTCAAAAAATGGAATTGTACTTTAAGCTGGAACAATATTTTTAAAAACACGATTAGAACCGAAGATTTTACCATTAATACTGTGAGTTCTAAAGCACGATATGTAGTCGATTCTTATGAAATTTCGATAGCGTTAAAATACTCTTTTGGAAAAGTAAAAGAAAGTGAGTTTAAAGGAAAAAGTATTGATGAGAACGAAAGCAGAGTTAAATAAAAAAGAAAAAACCTTGAAATTTCAAGGTTTTTTATGCTGTAAAAAGAAAATTATCCTTCGTCTTCTTCCGTAATTTTTATTGGAGTATCGCCTGGTAATTCCTCATCGTCATCAGTCGAATTTAATTCGAAGAAACTAAAGAAAGAACCTCCGTAGCTTTTTTGAAATGAAAAATTACTTAAATGATCTAGTTTTGTGTATTTAGAATGTTCGATAATCATCATACCATCTTCGTGAAGTAAATCTCTTTCGAAAACCGTTAAAACAATTTTTTCAAAAGTGTTTTGATCTAATCCATAAGGAGGATCGGCAAAAATAATATCGTATGATGTTTTGCAGTTCTCCAGAAATTTAAAAACATCGCTTTTTGTAGCCGCAATGTCAAAATCATATTCTGATGAAACTTGTTTAATAAATTTTACGCATCCAAAATCACCATCAATAGAGGTAATTGGTGCGCTTCCGCGTGATGCAAATTCGTAGCTGATATTTCCGGTTCCCGAAAATAAATCTAAAACCTTTAAGCCGTCAAAACTAAAATGATTATTCAAAACATTAAATAATGCTTCTTTACTCATATCAGTCGTAGGTCTTACAGGAAGGTTTTTTGGCGGAAAAATGCGGCGTCCTTTGTATTTTCCTGAAATAATTCTCATGATTGAAATAAGATATAATGTTTTTGATTCTGAGCAGTTGTATAATTGTTTTTTTCTTGTAATGCACTCACGTCTAAGAAAGATACATTACGAATATATTTGTATGCAATCGCATAAAACGGATCGTTTTGGGTTATGGTACCTAATAATTCCAGTTGAAAAAGCTCTGGATTTAAATTGGTTTGTTCGGCTGTAAAAAGCAAATAATAAATAAAATCCTCTGGAGTTTGATACTCAAAAGAATTGAATAATAATAGTTTTTGATTTTGAACTACGATAACCTCAAAATGATTTGGGTTAAAGTTTACTACCATTTTTTTCTCGTCATTATTTCTTGAACCTTCCAAGATTTTTTCGACTAGAATACTATTTACGTGTTTGTACTCAAAAGATCCTACATTATCAATTAGAAAATTATTGATATTTATGTACGGTATGTAAACAGAATTCATTTCGTAATTGGAGACTTTATCAAAAGTAAAAAAATCAGATTCAAATACTTTTGTACTGTACTGTAAGTAACTGCCTAAGTAATTCTCATCAAATAAAGCAGTTGGTACAAAAGTCGAAAGATTGTTGTTGTGAATGACTAGAATATCGTCGTAGGTTTCTTTTAATTCAGGATAATTTTTAAATGAAGCTGAAAATAAGTCCTCGATTTTATTTTGTTTTTGAGTAGTATCAAATTGAACTTCGTTAAACGAAGTAATGGTATTATTTAAAGTATCAAAACAGCAAAATGAAAATCCGTTCAGTGAAACCTGAATCGAAAGTTTTTTATAATTTTTGGAAATAATGTTAGTGTTTTGTAATGACATATTGATTTACAATTCGTTACCTGTTTTACAAGAAAGAATTTAAGGCGACTACAAACTTACAAATTAAAAAGGAACAATTATAATTGCAATTTCAAAAAACAATTTCAAAAACATTTTAAAGTAAGGTTAAGTTTTCTTTATCATATAAGCGAGATAAGGAATTAAGCCTAGAGTATGTTTGTTTTAATTTTTAAGATCATTTAAGTAATGTCAACAACAAACGGTTAATATGATTATCGTAATCTTAAGTTTACTTACATCACTTATATGGTTTCAAATTATTGCCATTGCCATTAAAAAAAGCGACCTTTGTATTTCAAATTTTCTCTATGAATTCAGCATTGTTTTACGGCATTTTACAAAAAAGATTTCCATTTGCACCTACATACAAACAGGATATTTTTTTTCAAAAAATTGCTATTTTTTTAACCGAACCAGTTAACGATACCATTTTTGTATTAAAAGGATACGCAGGAACCGGAAAAACAACGGTGATTTCGACAATTGTAAATAATCTTGGCGATATTAATAAAAAGTTTGTTTTGCTTGCACCAACTGGACGCGCGGCAAAAGTAATTGCCAATTATTCGAATACACCGGCTTTTACCATTCATAAAAAAATATATTTTCCTAAAAAGTCGTCGGGCGGAGGAGTTGCTTTTACCAAACAAGTCAATAAACATAAAAATACCATTTTTATAGTCGACGAGGCTTCGATGATTTCAGACAGTACTTTAGACAGCGGTTCGCTTCTGGATGATTTGATTAACTATGTTTATTCTGGAACGAATTGTAAAATGATTCTTTTAGGAGATACAGCACAGCTTCCGCCGGTAAATTTAGATATAAGTCCAGCGTTAGATATTCAAACTCTCGGAATACATTACGATAAAGAAATTGAACATATTGAACTAGATGAGGTAATGCGTCAGGAAGAAAGCTCGGGAATTTTGTTCAACGCAACAGAATTACGTGAGTTATTGAAGGAAAGTTTTATTACTGAGTTTAGATTCAATGTAAAAAAGTTTAAAGATATTGTGCGTCTTACAGATGGTTATGATATTCAAGATGCAATAAATACCGCATATAGCAATTATAGTATTGAAGATACCGCTTTTATTGTACGATCTAATAAAAGAGCAAATCAATACAATGAACAAATTCGAACTAGGATTTTGTTTAAAGAAAGTGAACTTTCTGTAGGTGATTTTTTGATGGTAGTTAAGAATAATTATTTCTGGCTTAAAGAAACAGATGAAGCGGGATTTATCGCCAATGGCGATATTATTGAGGTTCTGGAAATGTTTGGAATCAAGGAATTATATGGATTTACTTTTGCAAGGGTAAAAATAAGAATGGTCGATTATCCAGATCAAAAGCCTTTTGAAACGGTACTGCTTTTAGATACCATAAAAAGTGAATCTCCGTCATTGACTTACGAAGAATCAAATCGTTTGTATGAAGAGGTAATGAAAGATTACGAAGATGAAACGACTAAGTATAAAAGGTTTCAAAGAGTAAAAGAAAACGAATATTTCAATGCTTTGCAGGTGAAATTTTCCTATGCTATAACGTGTCACAAATCACAGGGTGGACAATGGAATACGGTTTTTATAGAACAGCCTTATTTACCAAATGGTATCGATCGCGATTACATAAGATGGCTTTATACCGCTATGACACGTGCCAAAAATAAGTTATATTTGATAGGATTTAAAGACGAGAGTTTTGAGGAATAATTGTTTGCCACGAATTTCAGGAATTAGCGCGAATTATTTTTTAAGCTATGAAAATTAGTGTAATTAGTGTAATTCGTGGCAGAAAAAAAGTTTTAGCAAATGACAACACTAAACGACTTACATTCGATTTCGTCAACGTTTTCGAATACAGATAAAATGCCGGTACTATTTTTAGGACACGGAAGTCCTATGAATGCTATTGAAGAAAATCAGTTTGTGACGGGTTTTCGCAATTTGGCAAAAACATTACCGCAGCCCAATGCTATTTTATGTGTTTCCGCACACTGGTTTACTAAAGGAACCAAAGTTACTTCGATGCAAATGCCAAGAACAATTCATGATTTTGGAGGTTTTCCACAAGCATTATTTGATGTGCAATATCCCGCACAAGGAAGCCCTGAATTGGCATTAGAAACTAAAAGAATTTTAGATCCAGTTCAAGTTGATTTAGATGAACATTGGGGATTAGATCACGGCGCTTGGAGTGTAATAAAACATTTATATCCAGAAGCAAATGTTCCCGTAATTCAGTTGAGCATTGACTATACCAAATCAGGTCAATTTCATTTTGAATTGGCGCAAAAACTACAATCACTGCGTCGTAAAGGAGTTTTAATTATCGGAAGCGGTAATATTGTGCATAATCTTAGAATGGTTGATTTTAGAAATTTTGATAAAGACAATTATGGTTACGATTGGGCAATCGAAGCTCGAGAAACGGTGAATAATTATTTATTAGACGGCAATTTTCAACCGTTAATAGATTTCGAAAAAATGAACAAAGCAGTTCAATTGGCAGTTCCAACTCCAGAACATTATTTGCCTTTGTTATACACTTTAGGATTAAAAGAAAAATCAGAAGAATTGAATTTGTTTAATGATAAACTTTTAGCAGGTTCATTGAGTATGACGTCAGTCAAAATTATGTAGAAATTGTGTAGAAATTTTACCGCAAAGCACGCAAAGGTTTTTATTTACAAAGCTTATAAAAACGCAAAGTTCGCAAAGCTATATTGATAAAGCTTCGCGAACTTTGTGTTTAATTAACGTAATCCATAATAAAAATCTTTGCGCCCTTTGCGGTAAAATGCGTTTCGCAGATCAGGTTACAAAGTAGTCTATTTTTCTAAATTATACGCATATAAATATCCATCTGCACTTCCAAAATAAATAGTGTTATTATTTACAAAAGGAGAAGAAAGGATTGAACCTAATTTATAGAATTGATCCATTACTTTTTTATTGTTATCGTAGTAAGACAGATCTTCGTTTTGACCTGCATATCCAAAATCTAAAAGATCATTTTTTAAAATAGAGTTTGCATATTGTTTGCGATTATCAGTGCTTATAGTATTTGATTTTTTTCCGTCAGAAAGTAAATCCAGTGAGAAGAAATTTCCAGTGAAATCACCAAAATAAATTGTGTTTCCTGCTATTACAGGTGAGTTATAAACGTAGCCATTTGTCTTGAATCGGTATTTCTCAGTGCCGGTTTTTGCGTCAAGAGCCAATAAAACATAAGTATCAGAAGTTCCTACATAAATAGTTCCATTTGTAATTACAGCAGTGCTTAGAATCCAGGAGTTTTCAGCATCGTATTTCCAGATTAGTTTTCCTGTTTCAGCATCAAGTGAGAAAAAGTGTGGATCACGCGCTCCAAAATATACTTTTCCATCAGAAACTGTTACAGACGATTGTATGCCTTTAAAACCTATTTTGGTAGAAGTAGCAAAATGCCATATTTCTTTTCCGGTTTCTGCATTCAGTGCGTATAAAACAGCATCCCAGCCGCCAATGAAAACTTTGTTTTTATCTATAACAGGAGTTCCATGAACGGGACCATTAGTTTTAAACTTCCAGTTTACATTTCCGGTTTTTGTATCAAGCGAATAGATGTTTCCGTCGCTGCTTCCAAAGATAACTTGAGCTGTTTTTTTATTTTGATATACGACTGGCGATGATAGGTAAAAACTCCATAAATCCTCCATGTATTGTGTTTCAGGTTTCATTCCTCCGCCGCCTTTTTCTCCCATCCAGTGTTCTCCACCCGTTTTAAATTTCCAAATTTGTTTTCCTGTTTTGGTATTTACTGCATAATAATTGCCGTCAAAACTTCCAAAGAAAACTGTGTCTTCGAAAATGCTTGGTGAACTGTGAATCGCGCCATCTGTTTTGAATTTCCATTTTAGATTTCCAGATTTTTCTTCAATTGCATATAAAAAACCATCTTCGCTGCCAATATAAACAATGCCGCTTTTGGTAATGGGTGAGGAGAAGATTTTACCTTCGGTTTTAAATTTCCATTTTAAAGTTGTCAGCGGCTGATAACCATCGCCGTCAAAAATGTGATTTGCAAATGCATTTAATGGAACAGCATTATTTTTTTGGCTTAAAGCCGAATTAATAAAAGTTAAATTCAATAAAAACAGAACCAGAATCGACGATTTTCTCATACTTTTTTTTCTGATAAATATACTTTATTTTTTAAAACATTGGCAGTCAGTTTTATAACGATCTAAAGCAATTATGTTTTTTATCTTAGGTTTGAATAGTTACATTTGTTTTACTTAAAAAAGATTTACAATGAAAATAATAGCGGTAATTCCGGCACGATATGCTTCGACACGTTTTCCTGCAAAGCTTATGCAGGATTTAGGAGGTAAAACAGTAATTCTAAGAACATACGAAGCTGCGGTTTCGACAAAGTTGTTTGATGATGTTTTTGTGGTAACTGATTCTGATTTGATATTCGATGAAATCGTTTCTCACGGCGGAAAAGCAATTATGAGCATCAAAGAACATGAGTCTGGAAGTGACCGAATTGCTGAAGCTGTAGCTAATCTTGATGTCGATATTGTTGTAAACGTACAAGGTGACGAACCTTTTACAGAAGTAGCGCCATTAGAGCAGGTTTTGTCTGTATTTAAAAATGATGCCGATAAGAAAATTGATTTGGCTTCGTTAATGCGTGAAATTACAGATGAAGATGAAATCAATAATCCAAATAATGTAAAAGTGGTGGTCGATCAATCACAGTTTGCCTTGTATTTTTCTAGATCAGTAATTCCGTATCCAAGAGATAAAGAGGCTGGAGTTCGTTATTTTCAGCACATCGGAATTTACGCATTTAGAAAGCAAGCGTTATTAGACTTTTACAGTCTTCCTATGAAATCTTTAGAAGCTTCTGAGAAGTTGGAACAATTACGTTATTTAGAATTCGGAAAACGCATTAAAATGGTTGAAACAACACACGTTGGAATTGGAATTGATACAGCAGAAGATTTAGAAAGAGCCAGAGCGATGCTGCGTGATATTTAATTACCTGTAGTTTGAACGCTGATTGAACAGATTCGCTTTTGCAAAAGCGAAGATTTAAATGGATTTCTAATTTATTATGTGCGTTTTTTGTCATTTCGACGAAGGAGAAATCTTCGTAAGAAACTCCATGCAGTTAATCTCCAATCTTTGTTGAGCTCTTGTGAAGATTTCTCCTTCGTCGAAATGACAAACTTTATGGTTACTTTGTTTAAAACAAAAAAAAGCTCCAAATACTTGGAGCTTTTTTT
>NZ_NRQU01000086.1 GCF_004119495.1 Flavobacterium sp. YO12 | reverse complement strand
ACACTACATCTCACCCATATACAAGCTTCGCTGTTGGCAATTTATCAGATAAAATAGGATTATCGCACACCAATCCTGTTTTATACTATATTCCTAGACAAAATGGTTTAAAAGAATTTAATGCAAGTTTTGGTGACGGATTATACATGGTAGAAGAAAGACCTGCTGACAATCATATTGATGCTAAAAATTTCGGAAACCCGAGTGATATAATAAGCACGGGCGACATGATGGCTAATCTTCATAAAGATGAAAAATATTCGGTAGATGAAAAAGAATATATAAAAGCGCGTTTGTTTGATATGCTGATTGGCGACTGGGACAGACACAGCGACCAATGGCGTTGGGGCGAACATAAAAAAGACGGAAAAATAATTTACAAACCAATTCCGAGAGATCGTGATCAGGCGTTTGTAAAATATGACGGAACTTTACTTTCGCTTTTAATGAATATTCCCGCATTGCGTCATATGCGTACTTTTAAAAGTTCAATCGATAATGTAAAATGGCTTAATCGAGAACCTTACCCATTAGATTTGGCATTTTTAAAAACTGCTGAAGAAAAAGACTGGATTGCACAGGCAAAATTTATTCAAGAGAATTTATCTGACAGCGATATTGATAATGCTTTTAAAAGTCTGCCAAAAGAAGTTCAGGACGAAACTATTGACGAAATTAAGCAAAAGCTAAAAAGTAGAAAAAAAGAGCTTCAAAAATATGCAATACGCTATTCTGATGTTTTAAGTAAAACAATTATGATTGCGGGAACTGATAAAAAAGACAAATTTGTTTTGAACCATATTGCTAAAAACAAAATTGAACTTCAGGTTATCAGAATGAAGAAAGATGGCGACGAATTACAATACACAAAAATGATAAGTGATGCTAAAACCAAAAATTTATGGATTTATGGTTTAGATGACAATGATGTTTTTGAAGTAAAAGGCGATCATAAATCGAACGTTAAAATTCGTTTAATTGGTGGTCAAAATAATGATGTTTATAATATTGAAAATGGTCGAAAAGTTATTGTTTACGATTTTAAATCAAAAGAAAACACGTATAACTTGGACTCAAAAACCCAGACTCAGTTAACTGACGATTATGATGTTAACTTATACAATTACGAAAAACCTAAATACAATGTAGTTTCTGGTCTGCCAAATATTGGATATAATCCTGATGATGGTGTAAAATTAGGTTTTAATGTAAATTACACCGTTAACAATTTTAAACAGAATCCTTATACACAAAAACATGTATTAAATGGTTTTTACTATTTTGCTACTGGTGGTTTAGAATTTAATTATGCGGCACATTTTCCTGGATTACTCGGTAAATGGGTTATTGATGTTGAATCACAGTATACAACTCCAAATTTTGCCATGAACTATTTTGGATATGGAAACGAAAGTCAGAACAATGACGAGGAATTTGGAATGGATTATAACAGGGTTCGTATTCGAAAATTTAATGTATCAGGCGCTATTAGACACGTTGGACGATACGGAAGTGAATTCAGTGTTCAGCCTATTTTTCAAAAAATGACAGTTGAAGAAACCGAAAACAGATATATTGATATTCCAAACATCGTAAACCCAATGGTATTTGACAGCCAAACATTTGGAGGTTTGAAAGTAAAATATCAATTTAAAAATTCTGATTTCGCTGCAAAACCCACTTTAGGAATGGCATTTATGATTGCCGCTACTTGGACGACAAATTTGAGTGACACGAAACAAAATTTCCCAACACTGGAAAGTATTTTAGGTTTTACTCATAAAATCGATCATAACGGAAAACTGGTTTTAGCCACATACTTAAAAGGAAAAGCAATCCTTAATAACAATTATGAGTTTTATCAAGGTGCTGCTTTAGGAGGTGACACTGATTTAAGAGGGTATAGAAACGATCGCTTTTTAGGTAATTCGTATTTCTCTCAAAGCTCTGATCTTCGATTAAGTCTTGGTAAAATCGAACGTACGGTTGCTCCTTTGACTTACGGAATTTTAGGTGGTTTTGATTATGGAAGAATCTGGCTTGATGGAGAAAATTCAAGAAAATGGCATCAGGATTACGGCGGAGGTCTTTGGCTGAATGCAATCAATGTTTTAACAGCTAGAATCTCTTATTTTAAATCTCCTGACGAAGTAGGAAGAGTAATTTTTGGGGCTGCATATAGTTTCTAGAAAAAGGCGCTAAGGTTCTGAGATGCTAAGGTGCTAAGGTTTTTAAGCCACGAATTGCACTAATTACCACTAATTTTTATTAAAATATAATTCTTGGCAATTAGTGCAATTCGTGGCTAACTTTTTTTTAACTAAAGCCTCAGTATCTCAGAATCTTAGTATCTCAGAACCTTATAGTTTAAATTCATAAACATTTCCTCCAGTCTTGTTTGCTTTTTCATCGGCAATAAGCAAAGTATTATTGTCTTTAAAAACAACGGCTTCTTTTTGAGAAAAATGATTGAGTTCAATTTCAGTCTGAGTTCCTTTGTGAAACAAATCTCCCTTAAAATCTTTAAATAGAACAATTTTGTCATGGCTTAATAAAACCACTTTTTTTCCGTCAGGGCTAATCGTTGCACTAGTAAGAACACAATGATTATAGTTATCGCAGGTTTTAAACTCCCCTATTTTAACTGCTTTTTGAGTTCCTTCTGCATTTTTTATTTTATATATAAAAGCAGTTCCGTCAAAACCTTTACTTCGATTTTTGGTAAAAAGATAAAAGTAACCGTCGTGTTCAAAAAAGCCTTCAACATCATAAAACATTTCCTTTTTCTTTGGAGGAAATTCAGTTTGTTCTGGATAAGAAAATGAAATTTTATATTCGGCAGAAGCCACATCCTTATCCAATTGCGTTTTATCTACTTTATAAATACATAAATCTTTACGTTCGTTATCGTTATTTCCAAAATCGCCAATATAAAGATTTCCCTTTTTGTCTTTTGTTATGTCTTCCCAATCCACATTTACGGCATTTGAAATCGTAATTGTTTTGGCCAATTTCCCCACGGCATTTAATGCATAAACCGCATTTTTATTTCCGCTGTCTTCTAAAGTATAAAGTAAATTTGTCTCAGGAAAATAAGTTATTCCCGAAACTTCTTTCAACTTTTTTGGAAGTGAATAAAGCGTTTTTAAATCACTATTTGATTGTTGCTGGCATGCTAATAAAACAATAGAAGCGGCTACTAAAAAAGACTTTTTCATAAGATTATTTTTTTTTGAACCATATAAGTAATATAAGAAAATTCAAGTTTTACTTTGTGAACTTATCTGATTTATCCTTTTAAACTAAGTTTGTATTTTTAAAATTACGCGTTATAAATTCGAATGCTGCATGCATAATATGCCCCATTGATTTAGCATTTTTAAATTTCATATCGTTTGTATATCGATACAATTCCATTTTCAATTGATTCAAATGTTCTTCAGTCGAAATGGTATCATGACACATTATATTCAGTAATTTATGTATTCTGGTTTCGGCTGAATGTATACGTTTTGCTAAAATCGCTCTTTCTTCATCTTTATACTGAATAATGGATCGATCTTCTAATTTCTCTTTTATCAGCTGTATCATTGGATAATTTTCTTTAAAAAACTGCGGACGATACACTTTAAAATTTCCCTCATAACACTGCTGATCAAAATCGATAGGACGAATTTTATAAACTACTTGATCAAAATCGTGAATAGGTACAATTACATAATTATAAGCACGCATATCGCCCAAAAGCCTTATCATACAACGTTCATTAAACTTTACAAACTCCTTTGCAATCTGAGATTTTTCAGTTTCAGTACAATTGTGCAATAAAGTATCCATAAAAACATCGCCTGGAATACCTATAATATGCTCTTCGATTAAAGTGTCTTTGTAGACCAAAAAGTTAATTTTATCAGGCGAAAGAATATCTTCCAATTCAAGTCCGTAAATCCTTGAAGCATCTGCTTTTTTAATATAAAAATGAACATAATTGTCGTTCAGAATATTTCGCACCTTAATTCGAAACGGTTTTGAATTTCCAAAAGTACAATAGTCAATTGCATCAATATTTAGAAACTGAATAATATCACTATTTCCATCAGAATGTAAAAGCGAATAAATTTTCTTCAGATTCAAATCGATTTCATTTCTTTCGAACTCGCTGTAATAAACCCGAATCCACAAAGTATCTGTTTCATTTTTATCATATACATTGACCGAGCCGGAAAAACGCAATAAGTCATCATAGAACACAGATACTTTCGAAATACGTTCGTATCGTTCTAAATAACTTAATAATGGACGTGTTAAAGGGTAAGTAGGTTTCTTTAGCACCATTAATGGTTCGCTCATTTTGAATATCTTTATTACAAATTTACACGAATAAGATGATAAAAATAAATTTGGCGTAACAATATCCCACTTGCTTCGTCTTACTAAAAAACTAAAACCACAATTAACTTGGAAACCATATTAACTATCGAGAATCTCAGCAAAAGATACGGACGCATTCATGCGCTTCAAAATGTATCTTTTAGCATAAAAAAAGGACATGTTTACGGAATTTTAGGTCCAAACGGAAGCGGAAAATCAACCACTTTAGGCATCGTTTTGAATGTTGTAAATAAAACTTCCGGCGATTACAAATGGTTCGACGGCAAAGTGCAAACCCATGAAGCTCTAAAAAAAGTTGGCGCTATTATAGAACGTCCTAACTTTTACCCGTACATGACTGCCGAAGAAAACCTTAAACTGGTTTGCAAAATAAAAAGCATTGATTATTCTAAAATAAATGAAAAACTGACTCTTGTAGGTTTAACCGAAAGGAAAGACAGCAAATTCAGTACTTTTTCTTTAGGGATGAAACAACGTCTTGCAATTGCATCGGCACTATTAAATGATCCAGAAATTCTAATTTTAGATGAACCTACAAATGGTTTAGACCCACAGGGAATTCATCAGATTAGAGATATTATTAAAGAAATTGCATCGCACGGAACAACCATTTTATTGGCTTCGCATTTACTAGACGAAGTCGAAAAAGTTTGCTCGCATGTCGTTGTTTTACGCAAAGGCGAAATTTTGTATTCCGGTTCAGTTGATGGTATGTCTGCCAATGAAAGTTTCTTCGAATTACAGGCAAATGATAATTTAGCTTTAAAATCAGTTTTAACAGAGCATCCAGCTGTAGATAAAATCAAAGAATCAGATGGGAAAATTTTGGTACATCTAAAATCCGATTTATCAGCTTCTGAACTGAATTTGTACTTGTTCTCTAAAAATATTGCTTTGAGCCATTTGGTAAAACGCAAAAATAGTTTAGAAGCACAATTTTTAGAACTAACTCAAAAAGCCACCATCAAAAATAACTAAGCCATGAACAGACTTGTCTCTATAGAATTACAAAAAATCTGGAAAAATAAAGCCAGCAAGATTCTTACTTTAACTTATTTTATCCTTCTTTCATTTATTGCATTAATTGCATCTATAAAATTTGACCTGGGTGTTTTTAAATTTCATTTGGCCGAAATGGGAATCTTTAACTTTCCTTTTATCTGGCATTTCAACACTTATATCGCAGCATGGCTGAAATTTTTTCTAGCTATTGTAATTGTTTCAATGATGGCAAATGAATACAGCTACGGCACATTAAAACAAAACTTAATTGATGGTTTAAGTAAAAAAGAGTTTATTCTGTCTAAGTTTCTTACGGTTGTACTTTTTGCATTATGCTCTACCATTTTTGTTTTTGTAATGAGTTTATTACTTGGATTAAGCTTTTCTTCGTACACTGAATTTGATGTCATTTTCATGGATTTAGATTATTTGCTTGCCTTTTTTGTAAAACTGATTGGTTTCTTTTCTTTCTGTTTGTTTTTAGGAATCTTGGTAAAACGATCCGCATTTGCTTTGGGATTTTTATTAGTTTGGAGTATTCTTGAAGGTATTGCAAAAGGTTTATTAGTTTTCAAAATATTCCCCGAAAGCACAACAGGATATACAATAATGAAGTTTTTCCCTCTTGAAGCAATGTCAAATTTAATTATAGAACCCTTTTCAAGACTTTCAGTTATTAAAAATATCGGAGCGCAAATGGGCGTAAATGATGTTAAAGATTACAGCGTAAGTTATACTTCAATATTGATTGTCTTAATCTGGACTTTCTTGTTTATTTACTTTTCTTACAAACTATTAAAAAATCGAGATTTATAGTATATTTGTTATACTATGATTCCAGCAAAACGTTTTTTATTTATTCTATTTTTATGCTGTTTATCCGCAAAGATGAATGCGCAGGTCATAACTATTGACGATACAAAAACACCAACACAGCTTATTCAAGATATTTTAGTTAATAGTTCTTGTGCCAATGCATCGAATTCAACAGGTCGCGGTGATAATTTTAGACCTGGAAAACAGAGTTTTGCTTATTTTAATAGTAACGGAAGCAGTTTCCCTTTTAGAGAAGGAATCGTTTTAGCAACATCAACAGCTCAAAGCGCAGTCGGTCCCTTTGTCAGTAATCCCAATGACGGTTCTGATGATAGTGCTTCATGGGGTCGCGATACCGATCTGGATCAGACACTTGGCATTAATTCAATGAACACAACGGTATTGGAATTCGATTTTATTGCGAACACAAGTTCCTTGAGCTTTAATTATATTTTTGCTTCTAATGAATATCAATATGATTTTCCATGCCGATATTCTGATGGATTTGCTTTCTTAATCAAAGAAGTTGGAACTGCAGACCCTTATAAAAATTTAGCAGTAATACCTAATACAAATACGCCGGTTTCTTCTGTAAATATTCATCCAAAAATTGACCCCGGATCAAGTGTTGGAGGCATTAGTTATCCTGGTTGTGCAGCTTCAAATGAAAGTTACTTTAACGGACGAAATACAAATACAAGTCCAATAAATTTTGCTGGACAAACTATCGTAATGACCGCTAGCAGCACAGTAACTGCTGGAAAAAAATATCACGTAAAACTCGTAATCGGCGATGCTGACGTTAGATACCAAACTTCAGCCATTTTCCTTGAAGCAGGAAGTTTTGCCTCTAAAATTGTTCTTGGAGAAGATCGAACAATTGCAAATAACAATCCTGCCTGTTTTGGAGAAAGAATCACTTTAGACAGTAAACTATCAGCTGCAGACTATACTTTTAAATGGTATAAAAAAGATAATCCTTCTGTTACACTAAGTACAAATCCAACTTATGAAGTTACAGACTCAGGAAATTATGTAGTTGAAGCCACTGTAATAAGTACAACGTGCATATTATCAGGCGAAATAAAAATTGACTATGCTTCAGAAATCCAGTCAACAGATACCTCTTTACTACAATGTGACGATAATACAGACGGGATTTCTATTTTTGATTTAAGCAAAGTAAACAATATTATAAAAAATAATGTTGCTTCGATTTTAAATGAAGGCTTTTATGAAACACTGACTGATGCTCAGAGCAAAACAAATAAAATTGCAGCACCAAACCGATATGTAAATAATGCTCCTAATCAAATTGTTTATGCCCGTCTTGAAAATCAATTTGGCTGTTCTAAAATTGCTCAAGTAACTTTAGAAATTGCAAATACATCTATGGCTGATCCAAATCCGATAAGCATTTGTGACCAAGATCAAATTCAAGATGGATTGTATCAATTTGATTTGAATATTGAAGTTACTCCGCAGCTTGGTCTTGCAACTGGATTAACTGTTAATTACTATGCAACCGCAAATGATGCTGTAACAGAAACAAATCAGTTACCAAATATTTTTAGAAACACGACTGCATTCAATCAAACTATTTATGGCAGAGTTGTAAATGGACCAGATTGTTACGACATTATTCCAGTTCCTCTTGTCATAAATACATTTGACCCTCCAAATTTCGAAAATGAATCAGTTTTTGTATGTAAAAATAGTGATGTAACATTAACTGTAGATTCTGGTTTTAGCAGTTACTCTTGGAATACTGCACCGGGAAACACCACAAATTCATTAACTGTTACTGCTCCTGGAGATTACGCTGTAACGGTAACAAATGCAAATGGCTGTGAAAAAACCAAAACCTTCAAAGTTATTTTATCAGAACCTGCAACATTGACAGGGTCGACTGTAAAAGATTTTTCAGGAAACGATAATTCAGTTTTGTTAGAATATACTGGAGTTGGAGACTACGAATTTTCATTAGACGGTGTTACGTTTCAAGATGATCCGTTATTTACCAGAGTAGCTGCCGGCACATATAATGCCGTTGCCAGAGACAAAAATGGCTGCGGATTATCAAATAATATTACTATATATGTACTTGATTATCCAAGATTTTTTACACCAAACGGAGACGGATATAATGATTTATGGTTTATCAATGACATCGAACATCTTCCTAATTTTAAAATCTATGTTTTTGATCGCTACGGAAAATTACTGAAAGAAATGAATCAAAATAGCATTGGATGGAATGGCATTTTTAATGGCCAGCAGCTTCCCTCTGATGATTATTGGTTTACTTTGACCTTTGTAAATGGGAAAAGTGTTAAAGGTCACTTTAGTTTAAAAAGATAGTATTTAAAATTTCAACTTTTTTAAAATTCCAAATTCCAATACTTTGTCAAAAACTCCAAGCTTTAATTAACTATAAAAAGAATTCCAATATAGCATAAAAAAAGAATCCCAAACTCCATAAGCCGGAATTTGGGATTTTTTATATTGAAATTTAAAATTATTAAACTTTAAATCTTTTTCTATCAGTTTCAGTCAAATAGATTTTTCTTAGACGAATAGATTTTGGTGTAACCTCTACATATTCATCTTTTTGAATGTACTCTAAAGCTTCTTCAAGAGAGAAAATAATTGGAGGGATAATTCTAGCTTTTTCATCAGCTCCAGATGAACGAACGTTAGATTGTTTTTTCTCTTTAGTTACGTTCACACACATATCATCACTACGAGAATTTTCTCCAATTACCTGACCTTCGTAAATTTCAGCATTTGGTTCAACAAAAAACTTACCACGATCTTGTAATTTATCGATAGAATAAGGAATAGCTTTTCCTTTTTCCATAGAAATCAATGAACCTTTGTTACGTCCAGAAATTTCTCCTTTGTAAGGCTCATATCCAATGAAACGGTGTGACATAATAGCTTCACCAGCCGTAGCAGTAAGCAATTGATTTCTTAAACCAATAATTCCACGTGATGGAATATTAAATTTAATGATCATACGCTCACCTTTAGTCTCCATACTTAACATTTCACCTTTACGAACTGTTACGAATTCAACTGCTCTACCTGAAAGGTTTTCTGGTAAATCGATTGTTAATTCTTCAATTGGCTCACATTTTTTACCATCGATTTCTTTGATGATAACTTGCGGCTGACCAATTTGTAACTCATAACCTTCTCTTCTCATTGTTTCAATAAGAACAGATAAGTGAAGTACCCCACGACCAAAAACCATAAATTTATCTGCAGAATCAGTTTCACCTAACTTCATCGCTAAGTTTTTCTCTAATTCTTTTGTCAATCTTTCTCTAATATGACGAGAAGTTACAAATTTACCTTCTTTACCAAAGAAAGGTGAGTCATTAATTGTAAACAACATACTCATTGTAGGCTCATCAATAGCAATAGAAGCTAAACCTTCAGGGTTTTCGTTATCAGCAATAGTATCACCAATTTCAAAACCATCAATACCAACTACGGCACAAATATCACCAGCAATTACTTCAGCTACTTTTTTACGTCCAAGACCTTCAAAAGTATGTAATTCTTTGATTCTTGATTTCGTAACAGTACCATCTCTCTTTACTAAAGAGATTGCCATACCTTCTTTCAAAATACCTCTTTCTAAACGACCAATAGCGATACGCCCAGTAAAAGCAGAGAAATCTAAAGATGTAATTAACATTTGAGGAGTACCTTCAGAAACTTTAGGAGCTGGTACATTAGCAATAACCATGTCTAATAAAGGCTCAATGTTTTCTGTTTGGTTTTTCCAATCGTCAGACATCCAGTTGTTTTTAGCAGAACCATAAACAGTTGGAAAATCTAACTGCTCTTCTGTAGCACCTAATTCAAACATTAAGTCAAAAACTTTTTCATGAACTTCTTCAGGAGTACAGTTTTCTTTATCAACTTTATTGATAACTACACAAGGCTTCAAACCTAAATCAATAGCTTTTTGTAATACAAAACGAGTTTGCGGCATTGGCCCTTCAAAGGCATCCACTAATAAACATACACCATCGGCCATGTTCAATACACGTTCTACTTCACCTCCAAAATCCGCGTGGCCAGGAGTATCGATAATATTGATTTTTGTTCCTTTGTATTGAACAGAAACGTTTTTAGAAGTAATAGTAATACCTCTCTCACGCTCTAAATCGTTATTATCAAGAATTAAATCACCTGTGTTTTCGTTGTCACGAAATAATTGACAGTGATACATAATTTTATCAACCAAAGTGGTCTTACCGTGATCGACGTGGGCAATAATTGCAATATTTCTAATAGATTCCATTTGTGTTTTTTAATGGGTGCAAAAGTACACTTTATTTTCTAAAAAAAAACGTTTCTGTGATAGTTTGCGTATATACAAGTAATTAGTTCTTTAAATCAATGTTAAATTAGGCATCAAAATGAACTTTACTTATTGTTTAGTTATGGTTAATTTAACTATATTTGAGTAATGAAAAGTAAAACTCTCCTAATTACTCTTGTTTACGTTATCATATCACTAATTATGGCAACAGTGTGCCATAATCTACTCATTAAATACTTTTTTCAGTCAAAATATTCTTATTTATTTTATTTAAAGGACATTTTTCTTATCCTGACTACAGGACTTATTTTCAAATACATACTCACAAAAAATGAAAATAGAAATATTTCAATTTTTAAGAAACTAAAAAAAACAAACGAAGAAATTAAAGAATCCAACGAAAAATATGACATCGTTGCAAAAGCAACAAGTGATACTATTTGGGATTGGAAAATACAAGAAGACCGAATAAATTGGAACAAAGGAATTGAGAGCGTTTTTGGATACAACCCTGAAGAAGTTGGAAAAACTTCAAAGTGGTGGTTTGACAAAATTCATCCAGAAGACAGCATTAGAATGTCTATTAAATTATACTCTTTTATTGAGCAAAAAACAGAAAAATGGCAGGATCAATACCGTTTTAGATGCGCCGATGGAAGCTACAAGTACGTTTTAGACAGAGGTTTTTTACTAAAAGATGAAAACGGAAGAGCTATCAGAATGATTGGTGCAATACAAGATATTACCAAACAAAAAGAAGAAGAACAACGATTAAAATTATTAGAAACCGTAATCACACAATCTAAAGATTCAATTTTAATTACCGAAGCCAATTCTGTCGATCGCAAAATACCAAAAATAGTTTATGTTAACCCAGCTTTTTCTCAAATGTCTGGCTATGGATCAAATGAAATAATCGGAAAATCTCCAAATATCTTCAAAGGGCCAAAATCCGACTCAGATGAACTAAAAAAACTCTTAAGAGCCATCAAAAA
Organism: Flavobacterium sp. YO12; assembly: GCF_004119495.1. GTDB lineage: Bacteria > Bacteroidota > Bacteroidia > Flavobacteriales > Flavobacteriaceae > Flavobacterium. The sequence goes on along the minus strand of NZ_NRQU01000086.1, from coordinate 5,151 downwards.
TGAAGAAGAATGCCTAATAGAAACAATTAGTTATACTAAGAAAAAAGAAGAATACTGGGTACGCTTCTCTATGATCCCAATTTTTAACAACGAAGGTTTGATATCACACTGGATTTCTATTCAAAGAGACATTACTGACGAAAAGACATTAGAAACCGAAAAAGAGCATTTAATTCGCGAACTAACGCAAAACAATAAGGACTTAAAGCAATTCTCATACATCACATCACATAATTTACGAGCTCCATTATCTAACTTAATTGGACTTTTAAATCTTATCGAAGATATTCCTATCGAGAATACTGAACTGCAAGAAATTTTAGGAGGTTTTACAAAATCAACTCATTTATTAAATGAAACAATTAATGATTTAGTAAAAGTCATAATCATAAAAGACAATCCTTCTATGCAAAAAGAAGAAGTTTCGCTAAAAGAAGTTTTTGAAAATGTATTCAGCCAGCTTTCTTTTCAAATTGAACTACACAAACCAATTATTAAATTAAAATTCGAAAAAGTACCTTTACTTAATACAAACAAAGCTTATATTGAAAGTATTTTACTCAACCTGCTTACGAACTCAATAAAATACAAGTCCGAAAACCGTAAATTAAAAATATCGATAACCGCCGAACAAATTGACCAACAAGTTACATTAACCTTTAAAGACAATGGAATTGGAATCGATCTAGACCGAAATCGCGATAAGATTTTTGGGCTTTATCAAAGATTCCATAATTATCCAGACAGCAAAGGACTAGGTTTATATCTTGTAAAATCTCAAGTAGAAACCATGGGAGGAACGATCAGTATTGATAGCGAAGTCAACAAAGGCACAACATTTACGATAACATTTAAAAACTAAACACTATGCTTGAGCAAATTTTATGCATTGACGACGATCCAATTACATTAATGCTATGCAAAAAAGTAATTTCAAAATCATCATTTTCACATGAAATTATCACTGCTCAAAATGGTGAAGAAGCACTACTCCATTTCAACACCTTAAAATACACCAATAATAAAAACAAGGTAAACAAAAAACCAGAGCTGATTTTTTTAGACTTAAATATGCCGGTTATGAGTGGATGGGAATTTCTAGATCATTTCACCTCAGCTGACTACAAAGAATTCAACACAGCAAAAGTCATCGTATTGTCTTCAACAATCGATCCTGACGACTTAGCCAAAGCAAAAAAATACCCTATAATTATAGATTTTCTTTCAAAACCAATTACGCTGGCCATGTTAGAATATCTCAAAAAGAAAATAGACATCGACTAAAAACCAGACATTACTAACTCTTGAAACCCAAGAAAAGACATAATTAAAAAATATTAAATTCAACACTCAGCGAAAAACTGAATTTAAGATTTTCATTTTTAAACAACAAAAAAGTCCTCTAAAAGAGGACTTTTCTAATATTTAGGAAATTGTAATTAATTACAATTTAGCAACATGTTTCGTTAATTTAGACTTCAAGTTAGAAGCTTTATTATCATGAATGATGTTCTTTTTAGCTAATTTATCAATCATAGAAATTACAGTTGATAATTTTGCAGTAGCATCAGATTTATCAGTAGCTAATCTTAATGCTTTAATAGCGTTACGAGTAGTTTTGTGTTGATATCTGTTAAGAACTCTTCTTTTTTCGTTACTTCTGATTCTTTTTAATGCTGACTTATGATTTGCCATTTTTTTTTAATTTTAGATGTAATAATTATTATAAATACTAGTTAAAAAAGAAAAACCTCCCACAATTGCAAAACAATCACTTTGGTTTTAACTAATAAAACAAAAACCGAGACACCAATTTTCATTTTACAAAACTTATTTACAACTAATTTTGTAGTCTGTAAGGGAATCGAACCCCTGTTACCAGGACGAAAGCCTGGAGTCCTAACCCCTAGACGAACAGACCAGTTCTCTTCTAAGTTTTCTTCAATTTAAAACAAATTGAAATTGTAGTCCGTGGGGGAATCGAACCCCCCTTACCAGGATGAAAACCTGGCGTCCTAACCGATAGACGAACGGACCAATACATCAAGTTAAATAACTTATTCGCAGAAAAAAAGTAGTCCGTGGGGGAATCGAACCCCCCTTACCAGGATGAAAACCTGGCGTCCTAACCGATAGACGAACGGACCATGTATTTCTCTAATGCGGATGCAAAGATACATCTATTTTTTAGTTGCACAATAGCTGATGCAAAAATTTTTATTTTTTTTTAATACGCCTTAGCAAAAAGCACTCTTTTCGAAGACGGATTACCTGTAAACACACAGCTTCCAGCCTCTTCAACAGCATCTAAAGGAACACAACGAATCGTCGCTTTTGTCAAATCTTTTATCTTTTCTTCGGTCGCTGCAGTGCCATCCCAATGAGCAGAAATAAATCCTCCTTTTCCTTCTAAAACTTCTTTAAATTCCTCAAAACTATTTACTTCCGTAACATGAGTATTACGATACTCTAATGCCTTATTAAATAAATCCGTTTGAATCTGCTCAAGTAAGTCATTTACATACTCAACAATTTTTTCGCCAGCAACAACCTCTTTTGTCAAGTTATCACGTCTCGCAACTTCAAAAGTTCCGTTTTCTAAATCTTTAGGACCAACAGCAATTCTTACTGGAACACCTTTCAACTCCCACTCTGCAAATTTAAATCCAGGTTTTTGAGTAGTTCTGTCATCATATTTCACAGAAATCTTAAACTTTCTTAATTTAGCCGTTAACTCATTAACCGCTGCTGTAATTTCAGCCAGCTGCTCATCTGTTTTGTGAATTGGAACAATCACCACTTGTATTGGCGCCAAATTAGGAGGAAGTACTAATCCTTGATCATCTGAATGCGTCATAACCAAAGCTCCCATCAAACGAGTAGAAACACCCCAAGAAGTCCCCCACACGTGTTCTTGTTTTCCTTCGGCATTTGCAAACTTCACATCAAAAGCTTTCGCAAAATTCTGCCCCAAAAAGTGAGAGGTTCCAGCCTGCAAAGCTTTTCCGTCCTGCATCAATGCCTCAATACAATACGTTTCATCTGCGCCAGCAAAACGCTCTGTTTCGGTTTTAAAACCTTTCACAACTGGAATTGCCATGAAATTTTCAGCAAAATCAGCATAAACATTCATCATTTTCTCAGACTCTTCTAGAGCTTCTGCCTTTGTCGCATGAGCCGTATGCCCTTCTTGCCACAAAAACTCTGCAGTTCTCAAGAATAAACGTGTACGCATTTCCCAGCGAACTACATTTGCCCACTGATTAATTAACAACGGTAAATCTCTATAAGATTGCACCCATCCTTTATATGTAGACCAAATAATTGCTTCACTTGTAGGACGAACAATAAGTTCTTCCTCCAGTTTAGCATTTGGATCAACCATTAATTTACCTGGTTTATCAGGATCATTCTTTAATCTATAATGCGTAACAATAGCACATTCTTTTGCAAATCCCTCTGCATTTTTTTCCTCAGCCTCAAACATGCTTTTAGGAACAAACAGAGGAAAATAAGCATTCTGATGTCCAGTTTCCTTAAACATTCGATCCAACTCAGCTTGCATTTTTTCCCAAATCGCATAACCGTATGGCTTGATTACCATACAGCCTCTAACTCCTGAATTTTCAGCTAGATCCGCTTTCACAACCAGCTCGTTATACCATTTCGAATAATCTTCTGATCTTGTAGTGAGGTTCTTACTCATATTATATAGTTTGGCACAAATTTTGTTTTAATTATTTTAACTAAATAGTTTGACAAAACTAACTATTTTTGTAATGTGCAACAATAAAAAACACCACAGATATGAAAACTTATATTACTCTACGTCAAAACTCAAGTCATTTTTACTTAATTGGACTATTGAGTTTTCTGCTTGCATCGTGTGGTTCTTACCAAAACACATCTTATAATGATAATGACGGAGTCTATGGTAATTCCACTACTAGATACGTTCAGACAAACACATCTAACGCAAACAACCAATACAAAGATTATTTCAGATCTCTTCAAGACGACAACCAGCCTACTGAAATTTTTACAGATGTAGACAGCTACGGAAACTACTCTCAAAACGACAGCACACAAGTTGCCGCAAATGTTTATCCAGCATGGGGAAGCAGTCCATCTGAAGTTTCTGTAAATGTATATTCTAACCCAACATGGTCAATGGGATTTGGTTTTGGTTTCGGATATCCATATTACGGGTGGGGCTACGGCGGATACTGGGGATACCCTGGTTACGCTTGGGGATATCCTGGATACTGGGGACCTGGATGGGGCTACCCTGGATACTGGGGACCAGGTTATTACGGAAACTACTCTTATAACTACGGAAGACGAGGTTCTGCAGCATACTATGGAAGCGGAAGAAACTATAGCTCAAATAGAAATTTTGCCTCTGGAAGAAACTACTCTTCAAATAGAAATTATACTGACAGAAGCTTCAACAACAGAAGCAATAGCAACAGAAACTATACAACAGATAGAAACTATACCAACAGAACAAACAGCTATTCTGACTATAGAAGAACTTCTACAACAAACGGCGGCAGAAACTACACAACCAGCCCAACGTTCACAAACAGAAGAAGCACAACACAAGGACAAAGTAACAGCTATGATTATTCAAACAGAAGATCAAGCTCTACAACTAATAGAAGCTACAATAACACCAATAGCAACCCATCTAGAACTTACTCTCCTAGCCCATCGCGTTCAATGAACAGTGGCGGCGGAAGCATGAGATCGTCTGGCGGCGGTGGCGGTGGCGGAAGATCTTACGGTGGAGGCGGAGGAGGAAGAAGATAACCTTCCTCTCCCTTTTACCAATCTAAAATCACACAAAAACATACCAAAATGAAAAAAATACTCTTCCTATTAATTACAGGACTAACTGTCAGCATCTCACATTCTCAGGAAGTTTCTGATGCTTTACGCTTTTCGCAAGACAACTTAACAGGAACGGCGAGATTTAGAGCAATGAGCGGAGCATTTGGTGCTTTAGGCGGGGATTTATCCTCAATTAGCGTAAATCCTGCAGGATCTGCGATTTTCATAAACAACCAGATGGGAGTAACTTTTAGTAATCAGAACATCAAAAACAACTCTAATTACTTTGGAACTCAAACTTCAGACAAAGACAATTCA
>NZ_NRQU01000085.1 GCF_004119495.1 Flavobacterium sp. YO12 | reverse complement strand
CTCAATTTTTCAAAGTTTAATTCTTGGGAAAATGGATTCTTTACTTTGTGCGTCTGTTGCCACGAATTACACGAATTTTCACAAATTGATTTTTACGCAGATTTAAAAAGATTTAAGCAGATAATCGTAGATTTATTTAACACAGAATCAAAAATAAATCTGCCCAAATCTGCAGAATCTGCGTGAGACAATATCATTTTAATTCGCCAATTCTACAACAAAAAACATTACAATTCAAAAAAACAATTCGTGTAAATCCGTGTAATTCGTGGCATCAATTTTTTTCATACTTTAGTACAATCAAAACTCATAAATATGTTTCAGAAAATTACTCTTTTAGCACTTGTAATAACAGCTGTTTCTTGTCAAAAAAAGGAATCTGTAGAAAAGGATAAAATCAAAATTGCCGACTGGCTTATTGGTAACTGGGAAAACAAATCGACTGACGGTGTTCTTACTGAAAACTGGCAAAAATTAAACGACAGTACTTTTAGCGCTTCCTCTTATTTTATAAAAGGTAAAGACACTATTCATTTTGAGTCTATTATTCTAGCTCAGCTTGGAGAAACTTTAACGTATAAAGCAACTGTAAAAGGACAAAATGATGATAAACCAGTTTCTTTTGCATCAACTTTAGAGTCGGATAAACAATTGGTTTTTGAAAACGCCAAACACGATTATCCTCAAAAAATTACTTATACAAAAGGTGCAGATAATACTATAACCGCTGAAATTTCTGGAAACTTGAACGGAAAACCAAGTTCTGAGAAGTTTGTAATGACGAAGAAGTAAATCAATGAAACAGAAAATAAATTATATTCAGATAATTTTTCATTTCATTGCGGTTTACTTTATAATGTTTTCTTTTCGAACATTTTCATGGCTCCGCGATATTAGACTGATTGAATTAGCACAAATTCACGGTCCTCAATATGTTATGAACAATCGTGAAAAGCTTGGAATAACTATACAAGAAGTTACCTTTTTAATTTTTGGCCAAATGTTTTTAGTTTATTAGGAATTCTTTTTGCTTTTATTATATCAATTGTGATCTCAAAAATTAAAAAAATGGCATTTTTTAAATAGCTTCATCGTTCTGATACTCATTTATCTTTTATACCGCTATAATGCACTGGACTGGAATTATTTTAGAACTTTTACAATAGGTCGTTTTATAGATAATCATCAATTAAATTTTATCGTAACTGGATCATTTTATTTAATTATCGGACTTGTTACTTTCTTTTCACAATGGACAAATAGTTTAATTCAAAATCAATATTCGAAAATAAACTAAAATGAAAAAATTCTTTGTTTTGGTTTTATTCGTTATTTTCAGTTGTAATTATAAATCTGAAAAAATTATTGATGATGTTTTTGATAATTATTCGTTTAACAGTACACTTTCAAAAAGTACAGAAATTATTATAAAAGCCTACGATTCAACTGTAACAAATAAAAGAAGTGGCGGTGTGGAATCTTTTATCCCAACAAAAGAATTCAAAACAAAAACTAAACAGCAAATTGAAGATTTTGATAAAATATTTTTGAATGCTAAAAAGACTGGTTATTGTTGCTGCCCAACAAGTTGTTATTCTATACATTTTTTGAATCAAAAAAAAGAACTTGGTTTATTTTATGTTGATACTCTTGAATTCAAAAATAAAATACGAATCTTTGAGAGTAGCTTTCAATACTCTTATATTATTGAAAAACAAAAATGGAAAGATTATCTTAATCAATTAGAGAAATAATCTGTCTTCCCAAATAAAGAACCAAAGGTTCGAAACATATTATAGAGCTAGACTTCAGTCCAGCTTACACAAAGATTATCCACAATATTTACCCGCACAAGAAAAAATATTAGTACCTCAGCACCTTCAAAAAAAAACTACTCGTTCTCCCCTATCTTATTGACCATAAAAATCATAAGTATTCCTAAAAGTGCCATTACTAAAAAGGCCCATTTCATGCTTAGATATTCGGAAATAAAACCAACCATTGGCGGCACTAATAAAAATCCGAGATAACCAATTGTAGATATTGAGGTTAATGCTGAACCGCTGCTTAATGTAGATGATCTTCCGGCAATACTAAACACAAGCGGAACTACGCAGGATACTCCAAAACCAATTAAAACATAACCAAAAATAGTTGGATAAGCATACGGCAATATAAAGCAAATACCAAACCCTACTGTAATTAAAACGCCGCTGTAAAATAGAATTCGTTTGGTACCAAATTTCATTACACCATAATCACCAAACAAGCGTCCTAAAGTTACTGCTGTTGCAAAAAAGACAAATGCGGCACTGGTTAACTTTGGCGAAGCTTTTAGTATATTTTCAAAATAAATTCCGCTCCAATCGTACATGGTATTTTCGCAGGCCATTGAAACAAAGCAAATCAAGGCAAATTTTACCAGATTTTTCTCGGGCATCGAAAAGAACTTCTTTTTTACAGGAACGGGTTCATTATGAATACTCATTGGATAAAAACAAGCTGTAAGTGCCATCATAAAAACGCTTACTCCTAATAAATGATGCGATGGCGCAATTTGCTGTGTTACCATAACATAACCTAAACCTGCACCTGTAAAAACAGCAATACTCCAAACGGCATGAAAACGTGTTATAATCGATTTGGGATATAATTTTTGAACCTCAAGAGATTGTGCATTTATGGATAAATTGAAAATATTACGCGAAGCTCCAAAAATTAAAAGTACAAAGACCAGCTGCCATACAAACGCAACCAATCCTGGAAGCGACAATACAATATTAAACATGATCGCTCCTAAAAGCATAATGTAACGGCTGCTGTATTTGTTCAACAATTTTCCAGTAAAAGGCATTGTAAGCATTAACCCAATTGGAAATGCAAACAAAACTGCTCCAAATTCGGCTTCAGATAAATGCAGTTGTGCTTGTATATGCGGGATTCTAGAAACCCAAGAAGAATATCCAAAACCTGAAAGAAAAAAAAATACAGTATTGGCTATACGATATCCTCTAGGCGTGTTTTGAATTTTTTTAAAGAATGGTAAAATCATGAAGGCTTTTTTCAGATTGCAAAATTAGGGCTTTTTAAAAGGAACTGCGACCCTTTTTGCTTTTTCTATTTGCAAAATACCAATTCAACTGTTTTAGTTTCAAAAATAGAACAACAACTTCCTTTTTAATAATAAATAATGGCTTTAAATACATAAAAAACAAAAAATACTTAAATGCGTTTTACTTACAAATACAAATCAAAATCAAGGTTTTAACAAGCCAAATAAGAATTAGTTTTAAAGATTTTTACTTTTATTTTTAATTGTTCTAAATAAACTTTAAGTTTGTACCATTATCATACTTAACAAATTAATCTTGATCATATGAAATCAAATACTTTAAAAACACTAACATTTTTATTTTTAGCATTTTTTGCAGCACCTCAACTTTTTGCACACGCGCTTTGGATTGAAACTAAAGCTGCTGGAACAAAAGGAAAAGCACAAGAAATCTCGGTTTACTTTGGAGAATTTTCAGATAATGACATTACAAAAGCAGATAAATGGTTTTCTGATTTAAAAGATTTTAGTTTAGTATTGGTTTCTCCTTCAAAAAAAGAAACTAAACTTACTGCAAAAGCTTTAGATAATAAATACCAAGCTTTTTTTACTCCTGATGAAGACGGAGTTTACACGGTTGTAATGCATCATAAGGTAAAAGATGTTTATGGAACTATGGTTCTTGATTACAACTCTAGCGCAACTGTAGTGGTTGGAAACAAATCTGCTGGAAATTCTGCTTCTGCCAACAAAAATGTAATCAGCGTATTTAGCGAAAATGCTGATAGTACAAAAAAAGACGCAAAAATAAATGGTGTGGCTTTATATGATGGTGCAGCTGCAAAGGAGCAAAAAATAAAAGTTATCGCTCCAAATGGCTGGGAAAAAGAATTATGGACAAATGATAAAGGCGAGTTTTCGTTTACGCCAATCTGGTCTGGAAATTATATGGTAGAATTTGCTTATACTGAAAAAGCTGCTGGTGAACACAATGGCAAAAAATACGATGAAATCTGGAAAATGGCTACTTACTTAATCGCGGTCAAATAATTTTCAATCTTTTTTTAGATTAAATCACGAAGTTAATCTTCATGAAACCTTGCTCTTCTGAACAAGGTTTTTTTTAGTGTCAAACCGCCAACATTAAAATAACATTAGAACAAACTTATAATAAAATTAAATTAATATTAAAAACTCTTAAGCTAATCTTAAGACAAAACTAAGAATATTTTAAGCGATAAAACACCTCTAAAAATTTTGTTAAAGGCTTTGTGCAGTGTTATATTTGCAAAAATTATTTTTATTAAATCTAAATAAGTAAAATGAAATATAACTTACTACTCGCTTTATCCTTGATTAGTTTAGCGTCTTATAGTCAAGATTATTCAAGTGCCGACAATACCACAACTCTTAATGATACGGTAAAAAATAGAAAAGGAGAAATTCTTAATGAAGTTTTAATAACAACAAACAAACCTAAAAAACCTATTGAAGCTGCTCGTTCTGGTATTAAAGTAATGGACTTGCCTCAAAGTGTTCAAATTATCGGAAGCGATGTAATTGCACAACAGCAAGCTATTAGATTGAGTGAAGTTGTTAAAAACATGAATGGTGTTTATGTAGGTTCTGCTCGTGGTGGTGCTCAAGAATCATTCTTTTCAAGAGGTTACGATATGGGTGCAAACAATATGTTTAAAAACGGATTCCGTTTTAGCAGCGGATCTATGCCTGAAGTTTCTTCATTAGAAAAAGTAGAGTTTTTAAAAGGTAGTGCGGCTTTATTATACGGAAACGTTGCTCCGGGTGGAATTTTAAACATGGTAACTAAAACTCCTCAATTTACTAAAGGCGGCGAGGTTTCTATGCAAATAGGAAGTTTCTCTTATTACAAACCTTCTATTGATATTTACGGGCCTTTAAATAGTTATATTGCTTACCGTTTTACTGGTTCTTATGAAAACTCTGAGAGTTTTAGAGACGTTGTAAAAAATGAGCGTTACTACTTAAATCCTTCGTTTTTATTTAAGTTGAGCGATAAAACTCAAATCACACTTCAAGGTGATTATTTAAGCTACGATTGGACTCCAGATTTTGGAACAGGAATAATTGGAAAAGAAATTGCTGATGTGCCAAGAAACAAATATTTAGGAGCACTTTGGTCTTACGGAAAAACGAATCAAACTAGTGTTTCGGCTTTACTTAATCATAATTTTAATGACAATTGGAAACTTAACTTCAATACGTCATTCCAAAACTACAAAAGAACATCTAAAGGAACTGAGCGTGTATCTATCGACAAAACAATTCCAAATTACGTAGATGGTGATTACATTCGCCCATTAGGACAAAATCAAAACTTTGAGCAAATCATTGGTGAGCAATTAAGCTTACAAGGGATTTTTCATACTGGAAAAGTTAAACACCAAATTTTTACAGGTGTTGACTTAGAAAACTCATTCACTCAAGCTTATACTTATGCTTTTGACGAAAAAGCGGTAAAAGATGCTAAAGGAAAATATATTGTTAATGCATACGACCGTGTAAACATTTACGATCTTACTTATAACGGGCAGCGTATGGATATTCCAAATGCAAATGCTACAAGACTTGTTAATACGGATTCAAACCGTTTTGGAATTTATGCTCAAGATTTAATTTCTATTTCAGAACAATTTAAAGTTTTAGCAGGATTACGTTGGTCATGGCAAGAAACTCAAGCTGAAACAACTGATTATACAAAAGCTACAATAACTAAAGGACAAAAATTAACAGATGCTGCTTTTTCACCTAAAGTTGGTTTAGTTTATCAGCCTACAAAAAACACTTCATTATTTGCAAGTTATGCAAACTCATTTACTCCAAATACAGGAACAACTGTTGATGGTGAAGCTATCAAACCATCTATCATTGACCAATATGAGGTGGGTATTAAAAAAGATTTCTGGAGAGGTTTATTAAGTACAAACGTTACACTTTATCAAATCACAAACAGTAATTTAGCTCAAACTGCTGAATTTAAAGCTGACGGAACTCCTAATACTGATACAAACGTAAAAGTATTAAGCGGTGAAACTAAAAGTAAAGGTATTGAAATCGATGTTACTGCAAGACCAGTTGAAGGTTTAAACATTATTGCTGGATACAGCTACAACGATATGCGTTACAGTAAAACTTCAGGTTTAAACGGTAGTTTTATTGAAGGTGATCGTTTGGCTAGAACTCCTGCAAATACTGCAAACTTAAGTTTCTTTTACACACTTCAAGATGGTTTATTAAAAGGTGTTTCTTTTGGAGCAATCGGAAATTACATTGGTAAAAGAATTGGAGGATGGAATAATTTAGTTGTAATTGATCCTAAAACTGGAGTACAAACTATAAACGACAGAGAAATTCCTCTAGAAGGTTACACTACAATTGATGTATCTGCTGGATATACTTGGAGAAAAATCTCAATTTTATGTAAATTATCAAACATAACAAATGAGTTGAATTATACTGTTCACGAAAACTATAGTGTGAATCCAATCGCACCTCGTCAAATTATGACAAGTTTACGTTACAAATTCTAAAAATTTGAATTAGATTACAATGAACCAAAGCTTTTTCTGCCTTTTCATTTTTTGAAAAACGGAAAGAGTTTTGGTTTTTTAATACACAAACCTTATCTATCGCTAGATAAGGTTTTTTATTTCAATAAAAGGAAATATTCTAATTGTATTACTTTTGCTGAGCAGATACCTCATATTCCAAAAAAGAAAAAATCCAAATATGTCAGATTTCAAGAAAAATCAATTGCAGAAAAGTTTAGGTCTAAGTTTTAATATTGCAGTATTAATTGGAGGAACTATTGGAGTTGGTATTTTACGAACACCTGGAACAATTGCCGAAATGCTTAGTAATTACTGGCTTATAATTGCTTCATGGCTTTTTGGAGGTTTATATGTTTTGCTGGGTGCCAATTCGTATGCTGAACTTGCGACAATGTTACCAAAAGCCGGTGGTTCTTATAATTATATTAAAAGAGCTTTTGGAGAATATGCCGGTTTTCTGTCTGGATGGTTCGATTATATTACAAATGTTATTCCGCCCGCTTTTTATTGCATTGTCATCAGCGAATATATTATTATTCTATTCCCTTCGCTTGCAAACTACTCTACAGTAATGGCAATTTCCTTGCTGCTCGCTTTTGTACTAATACATTTAAGCGGTGTAAAAAACGGAAGTGTTATTCAGCAGATTACAAGCTTACTAAAAGTGATCTGTTTTGTTGCTTTAGTAGTGGCCTGCTTTATGTATTCTGGCATTGAAACTGCACCAATAAAAACAGATAGTTCATTTTTTCAAATTGGTTTAATATTCGGTTTTTTCAAATCCTTGCAACTCATCATTGGTACTTATAATGGCTGGAACAGCGTTTGCTTTTTTGCTGAAGAAAATGATGATCCTAGCAAAAATATTCCTAGATCATTGTACAGTGGCGTTTTGCTTGTTATGTCAATTTATGTTTTGGTAAATGCCGCTTTTTTTCATGTTCTGCCAATTGAAACTTTAGCGAAATCAAATCTCGCTGCTGCCGATGTTGCTAAAATTCTTTTTGGAAAAAACGGAGCTGTTATCGTTACGGTAATTTCTATTTTTTCGTTAATCAGCATCTTAAATGCTTTTATGATGATTCCGCCAAGAATCCTTTACGGGCTAAGTCGTGACGGTTTTTTTATTGAAAAAGGAACGCAGGTAAATAAAGGCGGAACTCCTATTGTTGCACTTTTAGTTTCATCACTTTTCAGTTTATTTTTAATTTGCATCGGCTCATTTGAAGTGTTGTTCTCCTTTGCCGCTTTTATCTCGATTATCGTTTGGGGATTGGCTTATTTTTCACTTTTAAAATTAAGAACTCAAGAACCTGATCTGCCAAGACCATATCGCTCTTTTTGGTATCCGTGGACAACGATAATTGCTATTATCATCTCAATCGCTTTATTAATGGGATTTATTTACAGCGACCCGAAAAGCTTTATAATTATTATGGGAATTACGGCGGTTTCTTACCCTTTATTTTTGGTTTTGAGAAAGAAAAAGTAACTTTTTCACCACTAATTCACAACTTAGTTTTTAAAATCTATGTGCGAAATAATTCCTGACTATAAAAAATCTTAAAGCTGTATTTCTGCTGACATACTGTTGTCACTTAATGTGATTTAATTTGTTCTATAAAAATAAAAAAGATGAGCAAACTAGATCTAACAAAAACGGACAAAATATATTACAAAGCTAAAACGAGCCCTGAAATACTTCATATCGAAAAAACAAATTATATATCGATTACAGGAAAGGGAGATCCTTCGGGAAAAGAATTTTCAGAAAAAATTCAAACTTTATATGGTACCGCTTATATTATCAAATTCATGTTGAAAGCTGTAAACAATGATTTTATTGTTCCAAAATTAGAGGCTTTATGGAGTTTTGATACTGAAAAATACGCTGCTATTTCGATGGATGAAGCACCTCTGAAAATACCTCGAGCGGAGTGGAATTACAGAATCATGATTAGAATGCCAGATTTTGTCACGAAAGAACAAACTGAGGAAGCTATCAATACTGCTGTCAATAAAAAACAAATAGAATTAGCGAAGTCTATCGAATTTTACGAAATGAAAGAAGGTAAAGTTGTGCAGATTCTTCATATTGGTCCTTTTGAAGATGAACCACAGACTTTGAAGAAAATTCAAGAATTCAGCATCGAAAACAAGCTGCAGCAAAATGGGCTGCACCATGAAATTTATTTATCAGACTTTCGTAAAACTGCTCCCGAGAAATTAAAGACTTTACTAAGAGAACCTGTAAAATGACTTTTTTTTTTGACAGCCACGAATTCACGAATTATTTACAATCATATTATAACCCAATATTTTCATCCAGAAGAACTTGCGATCTCTACAAGCAGCTCAACAAAGATTGACGACTTTAGAAACGAATTTACGTGTGTGATTTCTCCTTTCAGTCGAAATGACAAAGCACAAAAAAAGCTGTCCAAATGGACAGCTTTTATATTCAAAAAGTAACTCTGATTCTTACTTCAAACCAGCTAAACTCTGCTCGATTGTAGCAATTTTTGCTAAAGCATCGGCTTGTTTTTGTTTCTCTATGTTTAGGACTTTTTCTGGAGCTCCGTTTACAAATTTTTCATTAGAAAGTTTTGCTTCTACAGATTTCAAGAATCCTTTTGTATAGTTTAATTCTTCTGTCAGTTTTGCAATTTCTGCTTCAACATCAATATTTCCTGTAATTGGAATGAAATATTCATTTGATTTCACACGGAAAGATAATGCACCATCCACTTTTTCAGCAACATATTCAAAAACAGAAACGTTTCCTAATTTCGTTATAACTGAATCAAAGTAAACAGAAACATTTTCGCTGTTAATCCCTTTTAATTCAATACTGTCTTTGAATGGAATATTTTTGTCTTTACGAATAGTTCTAATTCCAGAAATTACTTCAATTGAATTTTCAAAATCAGCAATTAACTTTGCATCAAAAGGTTTTAATTCTGGCCAAGTCGAAACGATTAAAGCTTCTTCTGGAGTTCTTTCAGCAATTAACTGCCAAATTTCTTCTGTCAAGAAAGGCATAAATGGGTGAAGTAACTTTAAATTACTTTCCAGCATTTCGATTGCTTTATCAAATGTCGTTTTATCAATTGGTTGTTGGTACGCTGGTTTGATCATTTCTAAGAACCAAGAACAGAAGTCATCCCAAACCAATTTGTAAATTGCCATAAGAGAATCTGAAATTCTATATTTCTCAAAATTATCTTCAATGTCAACTAAAGTTTGCTGTAATTTAGCTTCGTACCATTCGATTGCTACTTTTGATGATTCTGGCTGAACGATAGTTTCTGAAACTTCCCATCCTTTAATCAATTTGAAAGCATTCCAAATTTTGTTTGAAAACCCTTTTCCTTGATTACACAATTCTTCATCAAACATAATATCGTTTCCTGCAGAAGCACTTAAAAGCAATCCTACACGAACACCATCGGCACCAAATTTATCGATCAAATCTAAAGGATCAGGAGAATTCCCTAATGATTTAGACATTTTACGACGTTGTTTGTCACGAACTAAACCAGTCAAATAAACATTTGTAAATGGTTTTTCGCCAGCGTATTCGTAACCCGCAATAATCATTCTGGCAACCCAGAAAAATAAAATATCCGGACCTGTTACCAAGTCGTTTGTTGGATAGTAATATTTGTAATCAGCACTTTCCGGATCCATAATTCCGCCAAAAACAGACATTGGCCAAAGCCAAGAAGAAAACCAGGTATCTAACGCATCAACATCTTGTTTTAAGTTGTCGGTTGTTAGTTGTTGATTGTTGGTTCTTTCTTTTGCTAAAACTAATGCATCTTCAATGTTTTCTGCAACTACGAAATCTTCTTTTCCATCTCCGTAATAGTAAGCAGGAATTTGCTGCCCCCACCATAATTGACGAGAAATATTCCAATCGCGAATGTTGTTTAACCAATGCGCATAAGTGTTTTCGAAACGTTTTGGATGTAACTTAATATCTCCATCAACTAAAACTGATTTAATCGCTGGTTTTACTAAATCTTCCATTTTCAAAAACCATTGATCGGATAATCTTGGTTCGATTACGGCTTTGGTTCTTTCAGAAGTTCCTACTTTATTTAAGTGAATTTCAGTTTTTGCTAAAGCGCCAATTTCTTCTAATTCTTTTGCAATTTCTGTACGAACCACAAAACGATCTTTTCCTTGATAATGTAATCCGAAGCTGTTTAATGTAGCATCTTCATTAAAAATATCAACGATTTCAAGATTGTGTTTTTCTCCTAACGTTTTATCGTTCATGTCGTGCGCAGGCGTTACTTTCAAACATCCTGTTCCGAATTCAACATCTACATATTCATCTTCGATAATTGGAATTACTCTGCCACAAATCGGGACGATAGCTTTCTTGCCTTTTAAATGAGTAAAACGCTCGTCGTTCGGGTTGATACAGATTGCAGTATCTCCAAAAATAGTTTCTGGACGTGTTGTAGCAATCGTCAGAAAATCTTCTGAACCTTCAATTTTATATTTTAAGAAAAATAATTTTCCTTGTTGTTCTTCGTAAATAACTTCTTCGTCAGATAAAGTTGTTTTAGCTTCCGGATCCCAGTTTACCATTCGGTATCCTCTGTAGATCAATCCTTTGTTGTATAAATCTACAAACGATTTAATTACAGATGCAGACATATCTGGATCCATTGTAAATTTGGTACGTTCCCAATCGCATGAAGCACCTAATTTTTTAAGCTGCTCCAAGATTGTTCCGCCATATTTATCTGTCCATTCCCAAGCATGTTTTAGGAATTCTTCACGAGTTAAATCATTTTTATTGATTCCTTCTGCTTTTAATTTAGCTACAACTTTTGCTTCTGTAGCAATCGATGCGTGATCCGTTCCCGGAACCCAGCAGGCGTTGAAACCTTTTAAACGTGCTCTACGAATTAAAACATCCTGAATAGTATTATTCAACATATGTCCCATATGCAAGACACCAGTGACGTTTGGAGGAGGAATTACAATAGTATACGGTGTTCTATGATCTGGTTCTGAATGAAAATAATTGTTTTTCATCCAATACTCATACCATTTGTTCTCAATCGTCTTAGCGTCAAATTGTGCTGGAATTGTCATTTAAATAGGTTGTTTAATCGTTGATTTTCTGTTGATTCGTTTAATCGTTGATTCGTTTAATCGTTAATTCTTGAAAGCTTTAGTAAAATCTAAACTCAATCCAAATCAATTAAACAATTAAACAGTTAAACAAATAAACGAAACTTTGGTTCAATTTTTGTAATTATAACTGACAGCAAAAGTAAATAATTAAAGACACTATAAAAAGCGAATTATTAATTTGTGTGTTAATTAAAAGAATGTATATTTACTTACAATTAAAAATAATTTCAAAATGAAAAATGTTGCCTCTTTTATTGCAGTCGTATTGTTTAGCGCAATAGGCTATGCACAAAATGGCCCAAAGATTGAATTTGCAGCCTCAGACAATACGATTGATTATGGAAAAATTTCAAAAAGTGATAATGGAGTTCGCTCCTTTGAATTCACTAATACTGGCGATGCACCGCTTTTAATTATTGGCGCTGAATCAACAGTTAGTTCTATCGTGGTTACTAAACCTGCTGCGGCAGTAATGCCAGGAAAAAAAGGTAAAATCGATGTTAAATACAACATGGTTTCTGGCCCAATTCGTAAAACAATTACGGTTGAAACAAATGCAGTGAACTATCCTGACGGCCGAGTTGCCCTTAAAATTAAGGGAGAAGTTTTATAAAAAATAATACCTAAAAATAGTAAAAGCCGTTTCTTTAATTAGAAACGGCTTTTTTTTTGATGAATTAAAAGTCACATTCGTCGAAATGACAAGATTGCGACTACTTTTCTGTTTTCTCAGCGCATTCAGCGATTTCGAATTTATATTTTACTTTTTCAAAATCAATTGGTTTGTCTTTTACTATATAAGTCACACCCATTGTCGTCTGCATGGTTCCGTTTCCTAAAATAAGCTGTTTGTCTCGTTTTAATAATGCCATTGGGTTTTTGAATGTTGTATTTTTATTGACATTGTCTCTAAAAGTATAATCTACAAATAATGTATCACCGTGAAACTCACCAGCAACTTCGCCTGTTCTTACGGTCGAAGGAGCAACTTTCATAATCATATCACCTGATAATCTGCCGTTTTTTAACGTATTCAATTTTAAATCTATAGTATCTTTCTCGTATATCGCTTTATAACATTCGGTACTTACAACTTTTTCACCTTCGGCTTTTGCTGCTTCGGCTTCTTTTTGTTTTTCTTCATTTTTACAGCTTTGAAATCCAATGCAGATTACAAGCAGACAAGGCAAAACTAGATTTTTCATATTTCAATATTTTATTCAAGGTTATTGCATAAAATTAATAAAAAAGAAACTAATTTTATAGTCTACAGTAAAAATTAAAACCTAACATCTTTTAAAATAAGGATTAACCTCTAAGCCAAACCCTTGTCTAAAGTTTTAAATTTAAAAGACTATTTTTTTTAAAACAAAAGTAAAATTACAACTCATCTTCAAGCCTAAATCGAAATTTTAAAACAAGACTATTTCTCTCGACTTCTAGATTAATAAATATATCTTCCTCTGATTTCAAAAGCTGATTTATCTGCTGTAAAGTAAACTTATAAGGTCTGTCACCATTAATACTTATGATAATATCCCCTTTTTGAAGTCCGCACTTTTCAGCTGCCGAATTTTTCCGAATATTAACAATCTCAAAAACAGGTTTTAGTGAAAATTTATATCTAAAATTGCCTCCCCCGCCTCTTTCATTTTTTTCGATATCACTTACTGTCGAAGCAAGCTGAACTGTTTCCAGATGCACTGTTTCCTGAACCCATTGCAAACCATTATGCTGAACAGTAATTCCGCTTTTATTATAAGTAAAAGGCTCGGCGTATTTATTGTTCTTTTTAAGATACATCTTTCGGTCTGTATAATCCATTACCAAAGTAAACCTTTTTAAAATTTCTCCGCCTACAGATCCAACTCTTCCAGGAACCATCTTTACATTTCGAATAGATGTCGAATCAGGAAAAGCAACAATTGGTTTTTTAAAATTAAAATCGGCAATCGAAAAACTCTTAATTCTAGCACGATGACCTTCAATATCGCCGCTAAATCCTTTTCCTAAAAAATCAGGAAAATTCTTTTCTGGAAGCTTAATTTTATTGTTTTCAAAAACCCAAAAAGCATCACTATTGCCAATATCAATAAGCAGCTTCGCAGGAATATTAATGCTGTCTAAAACAGCCGAAGCATTAATATAAGGTTTAGATCTTTCTATTGTAATTGGAATTGCTTCAAATTTTGCATCCAGCTTTTTTTGAATCCCTTTTTTGTTGTCGTAAACTGTAATTTTCTTTCTTACGTAATTCACTTCAACAATGTTGTTTTTAAAAAACTTATAGCCAATAATTCCATTAACAGGAATACCAATATGCGATGACAAATTAAAACCTTGATCTAAAATAACATACAGCATGTGATTTTCTGATTTTAATCCATGTGTTTCTAATGTATTATTGGTTGATTTAAGTCCCTCTATTTCCTCTTCGGCGCCAAGCCCTCTAAGTTTTATTTTCTGGACATTATTAAACTTCACTTCCTGCATTTCATCCATACTAAAAAGAATAGTTTCTTCAACACCGGAATCTAAAAGGAAATTAAGTTCTATTCCGTTTACTTTAATCGGAATAAAAATGAGGTTATTTATCAATTGAAAGGGAACAACTACCTTTTTACTATTGTTTTGAATTATGAAATTATCTTGAGCCAGCAGGTTAAAAGATAAGAATAACCCAAAAAACAACATAATATATTTTCTCATCAGCAATATTTTATTATAAAATTACTAAATATATTTATAATTGTTACATTTTCATAAGTACTTGTATTGTTTACGTTAAATTCGAAAAAAAATGCAAATTTGCACTTCAATAATAAATCTCATGCCAACAATTTCTAACAAAGGCAGAAACATGCCCGAATCTCCGATACGCAAGCTTGCTCCTTATGCTGATTTAGCAAAGCAAAAAGGACACAAAGTGTATCATTTAAACATTGGTCAACCGGATATCAAGACACCCGAAGTGGCCATCGAGGCGGTAAAAAATATTGACAGAACTATTATAGAATACAGCCCATCTGCTGGATATGAAAGTTACAGAAAAAAATTAGCAAAATTTTACCAACGCCAAAATGTAAACGTTAACTCAGAAGACATCATTGTAACAACTGGTGGTTCTGAAGCCTTATTGTTTGCACTGGCCACAATTACAGATCCGGGAGATGAAATCATCATCCCAGAACCTTTTTATGCTAATTATCATGCATTTGCTTCATCTACAAGTGCTACTGTAGTGCCGCTTGTTTCGACTATCGAAACGGCATTTGCTTTGCCAAGTATTGAGGAAGTTGAAAAGTTGATTACTCCAAAAACGAAAGCAATTTTAATTTGTAATCCAGGTAATCCAACAGGATATTTATATTCAGAAACTGAAATTAAACAATTAGCAAGTTTAATTAAAAAATACGATCTCTATTTAATTGCTGACGAGGTTTATCGTGAGTTTTTATACGATGGAGATGACATTCATTATTCTGTAATGAATCTTGAAGATGTACAGCAAAATGTAATTATGGTCGATTCAGTTTCAAAACGCTACAGTATGTGCGGCGCAAGAATTGGCTGTTTGGTTACTAAAAACAAAGAAGTACTGGCAACCGTAATGAAATTTGCTCAGGCACGTTTGAGCCCGCCAACAATTGAACAAATTGCCTGCGAAGCTGCGATTGACACTCCGCAAAGTTATTTTGACGAAGTTATCTCTGAATACAAAGAACGTCGTGATACTTTAATCAATGAATTAAATAAAATTGAAGGCGTAATTGTAACCAAACCTAAAGGTGCTTTTTACTGCATTGCTCAATTGCCAATTGATAATGCTGATGATTTTGCCCAATGGCTTTTAGAAAGTTATGATTTAAACGGCGAAACTGTTATGGTTGCTCCCGCTGCTGGATTTTATTCTACTCCAGGAATGGGATTGAATCAGGTAAGAATTGCTTATGTATTAAATAAAAAAGATTTAATTACTGCTGTTAATATTTTAAAAGAAGCTCTTTTAGTTTACAACAAAAAATAAAATCATAAAACACAACCCTTTTAAAAGACAATAACCATTTAAGTTATTGTCTTTTATGTTTTAATACCATACTGATTTAGTCTTTATTTAAACTATATCTTAAAAGGATCGATTAAATAATAAAAACCATAGAAAAGGTTTCCTATTTATTAATTATCTTTACCGCCTTAAAAAGATATACCCATTATAATAGTAGTTTTTAATGATAAACAACGAAGATTTTTTAGACGAAATAGGTGACAGTCATTTCAGCAGTAATGCAAAAAACCCTCTAAGAGAGGATGCTTTCGACTTAAGCGATGACGAAAAAATAGAAAAAATTAAAAAAGATGTTGAAAACATTCTCCAAACTCTTGGAATGGATTTGACAGATGACAGCATAAAAGGTACTCCAAACCGAGTTGCAAAAATGTTTGTAAAAGAAATTTTTGGAGGTCTTAATCCTTCAAAACAACCAAAAGCTTCAACTTTTGACAATAATTACAAATACGGTGAAATGCTTGTTGAGAAAAACATTACTGTTTATTCTACCTGCGAACACCATTTACTGCCAATTATTGGGCGCGCTCATGTTGCTTATATTTCAAGCGGAAGAGTTATTGGTTTGTCAAAAATGAATCGTATTGTTGAATATTACGCTAAAAGACCTCAGGTTCAAGAGCGTTTAACAATGCAGATTGTTCAAGAACTTCAAAAAGCTTTAGGAACAGAAGATGTTGCCTGCGTTATCGATGCTAAACATCTTTGCGTAAACTCAAGAGGAATCAAAGATATCGAAAGCAGCACTGTAACGTCTGAATTTGGCGGAAAATTTAAAGATCCTCAAACGAAAAGAGAATTTCTTGATTATATCAAGCTAGAAACACAATTTTAGTTTAATCGGTAAATCGTTAATTTGTTTAATCGATTATTCATTGAACTTAATTTTCTATTAAACGATTAGATAAATCAACAATTAAACAAAAAAATGTACTTTTTCTCGTTTGAAAAACTGGAAGTTTGGCAAAATGCAAGAATGTTCATTTTGGATATTTATAAATTAACTAGTAAATTTCCAACAAATGAATTATTTGGAATAACCTCTCAAATAAAAAGAAGCTCTTCATCAATTGCTACAAATATCGCAGAAGGAACATCAAGAAACACAAATAAAGACAAGGCACACAGGGGATA
>NZ_NRQU01000084.1 GCF_004119495.1 Flavobacterium sp. YO12 | reverse complement strand
GTAGGTTTTGTTGGTTAAGAGAATGTTTTGAGTTTATATAGATTTATAAATAATTGACATCTTTAAAAATATCTTCCTTAATCTTTTGTTTTTAACTATTTTGAATTAGTAAGCTTTTAGTGAAAATAAAAAAAGGATAGTTAACCGTCTAAACTTTATTTAGACGGTTTTTTTTATGTTTTATATAAAAAATTTCTTTTTTGAAAAAATTCTTTAAAAAATGGTTTTAACGCAAATGTTTTGCGTTTTTGCTCCTTCTAGCTTCCTGATTGTTGTTTTTTGTAAGTTTTATTCTTTATTTTAACAGTTATGTATCATCAAAAGAAGTATTTGTACTACATTTAATGTTGTTAAAAAACATCTATTTCTTGTTAAAATTATTTTAATTTTTTAAGTTCGACGTTAATTAATTAAAAAAATAAAGAATGATGAAACAAAAGTTAAAAGTATTAGTGATGCTTTTTTTTGTTCTTGGGATGCATTTAGTAGCAGCGCAAGAGAAAAAAATTACAGGAACAGTTTCTGACAATGCAGGCATACCTTTGCCGGGAGTCAGCGTATTAGTTAAAGGAACTAAGCTGGGAACTCAAACAGATTTTGATGGAAAGTACACAATTAAAGCCAACACAAATCAGATTCTAGTTTTTAGTTACGTAGGGATGAAAACACAGGAAGTACTTGCGAATTCCTCTTTGATTAATGTAAAGTTAACAGATAATGCTACAGAGCTTGAAGGAGTAGTGGTAACTACCGCAATGGGCGTTAAACGAGAAAAAAAATCTTTGGGTTATGCAACACAACAAATTTCTGGGAAAGATTTAGACGGTGGTGCAGGAAATGCAAATGTGGCTAATTTATTATCAGGAAAAGCTGCAGGTGTCGAGGTTTCTAGAAACACAAACTTTGGAGGTTCAACAAACGTAGTAATTCGTGGGAATAAATCTCTAACAGGAAATAACCAGGCTCTTTGGGTTATTGATGGTGTGCCAGTAGATAATTCAAATTCGAATACAACGACTCAGACTTCTGGACGTGGAGGATATGATTATGGTAATAATGTTTCTGATATCAATCAGGAAGACATTGAGAGTATAAATATTCTGAAGGGCGCAGCGGCAACAGCTTTGTATGGATCTAGAGCAGCTAATGGAGTTGTTATGGTTACAACAAAAAAAGGAAAGAAAGAAGACAAGAAAGTTGGATTTACTTTTTCAAGCAGTTTTACCGTAGGGACAGTTGACAAATCGACGTTTCCTAAATATCAAACTAAATATGGATCTGGATATGGAATTGGAAGTTCCTTTCTTGATGCCGAAAGCCCTATTCCTACCGTAGATACATCTAATGATGCTTCTTATGGAGATGCTTTTACTGGACAACCTGTTTATCAATGGGATGCCTTTACTCCATATTCAAAAAATTATGGACAGGCGACTCCTTGGAGCGCAGCCAAAAATGGGCCAGTAACTTTTTTTAAAACGGCTCAGACAAATGTAAATAGCTTATCCCTTGAAAAAGCAACCGAAAGATCTAGTCTTTCATTGTCTTATGTAAATACACTACAATCGGGGATTTTACCCAACAGTGAATTAAAAAAGAATCAGTTAAGCGCTAGATTTAGTCAAAAAGTTACAGATAAATTAACCGCAAACGCGTATGCCGCCGTTACGCTGCAAAGTACTGTGGGTAGAAACTCTACTGGTTATAATGATAATATTTTGGGGAATTTTAGACAATGGTGGCAGACCAATACTGATCTAAAAGAGCTGCAAAATGTTTATAAAGCTTCTGGCGGACAAAATGTTACTTGGAATTGGGCAGATCCAACTTCGGCAGAAGGTTTAGTGCCAGCTTATTGGGACAACCCTTATTTTACCCGTTATCAAAATTATTCTTCAGATAATAGAACGCGTTTGTTTAGTTACGCATCTCTAGATTATAAAATTACAGATTGGTTAAGTGCTTTAGGTCGTGTATCTCTAGATACTTATAAAGAACTTCAAGAAGAAAGAAGAGCTGTTGGCTCTATTGCCTCAGGTTTTGGATTATCTCCTGTTGATGAAACTTCAGGTTATCAGAGATTTGATAACAATTTTCAGGAAATTAATTACGACTTCATGTTGAATTTCAATAAAAAATTTGCGGAACATTTTAGTTTGACAGGAATATTAGGTGCGAACGTAAGAAGAAATGACAAAGAAAGTGTGCTTTCATCTACAATTGGAGGTTTAGTGACACCTGGAATATATGCATTATCAAATTCAAGATATGCATTGCCTTTTCCTACTGAAGCAAAATATACGAAACAAGTAAACGGTATTTATGCTCAGGCCTCTTTAGGTTACAAAGACACCTATTTTTTGGATGCTTCTGTTAGACGTGATGAGTCTTCAACACTTCCTAATGGAAATAATTCGTATGTATATCCTGCAGTTTCAGGATCTATTTTATTTTCCAATTTAATGAAAGCAGAATGGTTGAATTTAGGGAAGTTTAGAATGAATTATGCAGAAGTAGGTAATGATGCAGATGCATTGCAACTAACAAATACTTATACAAGAAGTTCTAATTTTAATAATGAACCAATGTATACTTTACCTAATCTTAATAAAAATCCTAATCTAAAGCCTGAAAGAACAAAATCTTTCGAAGTTGGTTTAGAAACAAGCATGCTTAATAGACGTTTAGGATTTGATGTTACTTATTATAAAACAAACTCTGTAGATCAAATTGTATCTGCAGCAGTATCTTCTGCATCAGGATTTACAAATGCTTGGGTAAATGGTGGTGATATAGAGAATAAAGGGTTAGAAATTCAAATTATGGGAACTCCTATTAAAACAAAAGATTTTAGTTGGGATATTATTGTGAATTGGTCTAACAACAGAAGTAAAGTTGTTTCATTGCCAGGAGGGATTGAGAATTTGCAATTAGCATCTTTTCAAGGAGGTGTTACAACCAATGCAACTCTTAATGAAGCTTATGGAAGTATAAAAGGTACAGATTATGTTTATACAAACGGTCAGCCTACAATAGATCAAAAAACAGGGAAATATATGATCACTACTACATCTGATAATACAATTGGAAACATTACTCCCGATTGGATAGGTGGTGTAAGAAATAAGTTTACCTACAAAAACGTCTCTCTTGGTTTCTTAATCGATACTCAAAAGGGAGGTGATATCTTTTCTTTAGATATGTACTACGGACTAGCTACAGGTTTGTATAAAGAAACTGCTGTGGGGACTATTCGTGAAACAGGTGTTTTAAACGCAGGAGTTGCTCCTGATGGGACTCCAAATAAAGTGGTGTCGCAAAATCCTGGAACTTACTCTAATAACTACGGCTATTTAGCAGAACCAGCGAAAGCATTTGTTTATGATGCGTCCTATATAAAATTGAGAGAGGTTTCTATTTCCTATAACTTTCCTAAAAGCATGTTTCAAGGAACATTTGTAAACTCTGCTACATTTAGTTTGTTAGGTTCTAATTTATGGATAATAAGTAAAAATCTGCCTTATGCAGATCCTGAGAGTGGTTTGTCTTCTGGAAATAACTCAAGAGGTTATTCTGTTGGTTCACTGCCTACAACAAGAGACATTGGATTTAACTTAACATTTAAATTTTAATAATATCATGAAAAAAATAATTTATTTTTTAAGTGTTTTAGCACTTACAAGTTCTTGTAGTGATTTGACGGACTTGAATACAGATAAAAAAAATCCTTCAGAGGTGCCCGCTGCTTCACTTTTTACTAGTGCTCAAAAAGGTATTGCAGAACAAGTTGTTAATACTAGTGTAAATAAAAACATATTTAGACTAGTGAATCAGCAATGGACAGAGACTACTTATATTGATGAATCAGTTTATCAATGGACAACCAGAAATATTTCAGGAAATCATTGGAATGCTTATTTATCTGGAACAACAACAAATGATGGATCTTTAAGTGATTTAGTCATGGCAAGATTAGCAGTAGAAAATGAATTTATCTTAGCTTCTGATCCTGATTTTGCAGCAAAGACTGCAACAAAAAAGAACCAACTTGCTTTAATTGATATTTTGACAGTTTATTCTTGTCAGATTTTAGTAGATACTTTTGGAGACATGCCATACACAGATGCGTTAAAAGGTTCAGGAAATTATCTTCCAAAATATGACAAAGCTGTTGATATTTATAAAGATTTGATTGTACGTCTTGATAACGATATTGCCAATATTGAGACAGGATATGCTGCATTTGGAAATGCAGATGTTATTTACAGAGATAATTTAGCCTCTTGGATAAAATTTGCAAATAGTGTTAAACTGAAACTAGGGATAAATCTTAAAGCTTCAGGCTTGGAGGATGCTATTGCAAATGCCGCTATTATTTCTGCGTCAAAAGATGTATTTGTATCTAATGCTGATAATGCGAAAATAGCTTACGAGAAAAATGTACCAAATACTAACCCGCTTTTTGTAGATTTAGTTTTTGGAGGCAGACACGATTTTGTGCCCGCTAAACCATTTGTAGATGCATTAGTAGCTAAGAACGACCCTAGAACAAAAGCTTATTTTGCTCAAAACTTACAAGACGAAGATGGAAATCCGTTGCCATATAAAGGAGGAGTGATTGGAGTTAAAAATAGTTTTGGAAAATTTACACATATCAGTGATTTAATCCAAGCACCTGATTTTAAAGGAACATATTTGGATTATGCAGAAGTTGAGTTTTTATTAGCAGAAGCAGTAGAAAGGGGTATTGCTGTTGATGGCAGTGCAGAATCTCATTACAATAATGCGATCAAAGCTTCAATGCAAGATTGGGGAATGTCAACAGCTGCAGCCGATGCTTACTTAGCACAGCCAACAGTAGCGTATAGTACTGCTGCAGGGACTTGGCAGCAAAAAATTGGAGAGCAAGCTTGGTATGCTATGTACAATAGAGGTTTTGAAGGATGGACATTTACAAGAAGGTTAAATTTCCCTGCCCTTACGCCGCCGCCAAATGCTGATGCAGCTGCAAATGGACAAATTCCGTCAAGAATGGCTTACCCAATTCGAGAACAGACTTTAAATGCTACAAATTATAATGCTGCTGCTGCCGCAATTGGGGGAGATAAATTGTCTACAAAATTATTTTGGGATATAGATTAAATTGTTTTAATCATTAATTAGTCGTGTTTCTAACCATTTTAGATTGACTGTTTTTTAATGAAAAAAAATACAGATAAAGGGTCTAGGTTAATAGTTTAGACAAATTTTACTTCAAAGTAAAAAGCCGATAGTCCTAAAACTATCGGCTTTTTTACAACTAACACAAACATTTTTTATTTTACGAACTTGTTGATGATTGCATCACTCTCAGCTTTTGTTGCGTTTGGTTTTAAGTCAAACAAAAGTGAGTAAAGTGCTTTTCTGTCAACTTTAGCTTCTAAGTTTAAATCTTGATGTCTGTCGAATAAAGTTTGCCACTTATCACGAACATTTTTCCAAAGTGCATTGTTTGCAACCCACCATTTTTGACCAGCGATACATTTAATATCTGGTACTTTTGTGTAAACATCAAATCCTTTTTCCTGAGCTAACAAAACATCTTTTCCGCTGTCATCTCTAACCAATTTGTCATTATCTTGCTCATGATTCCAGCCAGTTGCCGTGATTTCATGAATGTTTCTTCTTTTTAAAACATTGTAATCATTTCGGTGAGTTTGCTCTCTTCTTGGTAATGGTGCATCAGCAACGTTTGCCCAATAATCTTTTCCGTCAACATGTACCCAAGTTGATGATCCTTCGTATCTCGGGCTGTCATCTACTTGATATACTTTTTGAGTCCATTGTCCTTTTACGGCTTTTTTATCTAACTTTTTATACTTCCAAGAAGTTCCTTTATCAAATGAATATAAGTCTGTGTTTTCGTAAAGCCAATCTTGTCTCCAGTGTTTAATAATCATATCATCACTTACAATTAATAAGTGCTGCATCACAATTTTGTTAGGAGTGTCTTCTAGCAATTCTACCCATTCTAAAGCAGATTCATGCTTAGTTTGTGAAGGTTTGTATGTTGCTGAATCTTTAGCATATTGAAAAGTTTCTGCAAAATTAAATTTCACTTCATAACAACCGCACATCGATTTGATCGATTTAATGTCTTGCTGTTTTTTTGCGTCCTGACTGAAACCAAGGCTGCATGTCAAAGCCATAATGGCTGAAAAGTAGAGGCTTTTTGAAATCATAACTTATTGTTTTGTTTTTAAATTTTTGCAAATATATAAATTTTATTTAGAACAATTAAAAATAGTTATATATTTGCATCGATTATTAAGACTGAATAAAAATAATGAAACTAAAATTGATCCTTTTTGCAGCATTGCCCTTTTGTCAAATTTCTTTTGCACAGCAAAAAGATACTATTGCCTCACGAGAAAAACTTTCTGAAGTTGTTGTTACCGGGCAGTTTGAGCCACAATCAATTAAGAAATCGGTGTTTAATGTTCGTGTGATTTCAAATCAGGATATACAAAATTTAGCAGCAAATAATTTGGCTGATGTTTTAAATCAATATTTAAATATTACAGTAAGACCAAGTGGAACAAGCGGTCGATCTACAGTTTCTTTATTTGGATTAGACGCACAGTATTTTAAAATTTTGATAGATAATGTTCCGTTAGTTAATGAGGCAGGTTTAGGAAATAATGTTGATTTATCGCAAATCAATTTAAATGATGTTGATCATATTGAAATTGTTGAAGGTTCAATGGGAGTTACCTATGGAGCTAATGCTGTAAGTGGTGTTTTAAATATTATAACCAAAAAATCTTCGAAATATAAATGGGGAATTACAGCATCAGTTCAAGAAGAAACGGTTAGTGATGAATATTCTCTTTTTAAGGAAGGACGCCACGTACAGGCTTTAAAAGTATCTCATACATTTAATAAAAATTGGTATTTTTCATTAGGTGCCAATCGAAATGATTTTCAAGGATATTTGAGCGATAAAAATGGAATTGATTATAGTGAAAATGATGGTACAAGAGGATATAGATGGCTTCCAAAAGACCAGTTAAACGGTTCAGCAGTAATCGCATACCATAAAGATAATTTTCGATTTTTCTACAAATTCGAGTATTTGGATGAAAATGTAGATTATTATAATAGTACAGTACAATCTGGGTATAATTCTACTTTAGGTTCGTATCGTTATGCAGATGACAAACGATATTTAACAAATCGTTATTTTCATAACTTAAATGCGACAGGTAAACTGTTTTCACAATTGAATTACAATGTTTCGCTTTCCCATCAAAAACAAGCACGAGATGTAGAAGATTTTAGATATTACTTATCTACTAAAACAGAAGCAAATAATGTTACGGTCAAAGATCAGTCGATGGAAGTGCTTTATTCTACAGGAACGTTGAATAACTTTTTTTCAGACAAAAAAGTTGATCTGCAAATTGGATATGAGTTTGTTAATAATCGCGGTTATTCCCTTGTTCAAGAAGCAAATAATATTATGTCGCCTGTTCGAAAAACACTTGAAAACTACGATTTTTTTGCTTCTTCAGAAATCATGGCAACGCAGCGATTTTCTATTAGACCAGGAATACGATTTTCTGCACAATCTCAATTTGATAATCAATATGCTTCATCTCTTGGTTTGAGATATTTGTTTGATAAAGGAGTTGAACTTCGAGGTTCTTATGGAAGCTCATTTAGAACACCGACTTTCGAAGAGTTATATTCAAAACAAATCTTTGACGGGCATTTTTTTACTGGAAACGAAAATCTTATTCCAGAAACAAGTATGTCTTATGAAGCTAGTCTTAAAAAAACAACTGTTTTTTCGTCAGGAATTCAACTTTCAAACACGTTTGCAGGAAGTTATTTAGATGTTGATGATAGAATCGATATGGCTTTGGTAAGATTCAATCCTGACACAGGTAATCCAGAATACGAATACGTTAATATCAGTAAATACAGAATGTGGAATTTTTCGACAATGAATCAATTTAAAAAAGGCAATCTATCTTTTAATTTTGGTGCAGCGATTGTTGGAATTTCTCAAGAGATAAAAAATCAAGAATTTACATCAGACGATAAGTTTCTTTATTCCTTTAATTTAAATGCAAGTGCATCGTATATAATTCCGAAATGGAAAACTATAATTTCTGGTTATTATAAATACAATGGCAGAACACAGCAGTTTGTAGAAGGTTCGTCATCTTATCTTTTATCTACAATCGACCCAAGCAATTGGCTTGATGCTTCAATTCGACAAAATTTCTTTAAAGATCAATTTGAAGTCACTTTAGGAGCAAGAAATATTCTTAATGTCACCAATGTAATACAATCAGGTACAAATCAAAATGCGGTTCATGCTTCACCAGGAGAAGTAATGCTGGCATACGGCCGTTCCTATTTTTTAAAATTAGCATATAACCTTAATCTTTAATATAAATACAGAATACAATGAAAAAACTTTTATTTTTATCAATAGCCCTATTGTCGCTGGCAGCATGTTCAAGTGATGATGATAGTACTCCAGTTGAAGTTCCAACGGTAGGAGAAACGTTGAAAGAATCAGTAGGTGGAGCAAATCAGCCCAATCAAGTTTATCTTGATTTAAGTACTGCAGAATCTAAATCTGTAAATAGAGGAGCTTGGGATTTTGGATTTTCTACAGGTACAGATTTTAGAGTAATCCTTAATGGATCAATTAGAATGGCTGTTAAAAAATTAGAGACATCTGATATTACAGTAGCACAAGAAATCGATATAAAAGTTTTAGCAGGAGGAGGAGAAACTCAAGCTTCAAACGGATATGTTGATAATCCTACAGGGGTTTTGGCAGGTGCTGGAGCAGGTATCGGAACAGCAATTGCAGAAATTTCTGCTACAGATGCAGATAATAAAGTTTATTTGGTAAATCTTGGATATGCAGTAGGAACTGCAAAAGCAAATCCTGGTAATGTTGCAGTTGATGGAGATCCTAGAGGATGGAAGAAAGTTAGAATCTTAAGAAGCGGTAATGGGTATAAAATTCAGTATGCTGATTTAGCTTCAAAAACGTTTACAGAAAAAACAGTTTCTAAAGATGCCGATTTTAATTTCACATTTTTTAGTTTAACTTCAGGAAATACGGTTTCAGTTGAACCTGCAAAAGCGAAATGGGACTTAAACTTTACTGTGTTTACAAATTATTTAAACATGGGACCTGGTGGTGAAGTTACTTACGCATATTCAGATTTTATTACTTCAAATTCAAAAGGAGGAACGCAAGTTTACCAAGTTTTAGTTTCTGCAGGAGGATCTTACGCTGATTTTACAAAGGCAAAAGTTGTAGAAGATAGTTTTAAACCTTCTGTTACTGATCAAAGAATGATTGGAGCTAACTGGAGAAATGGCGGAGGACAAAATGGTTCATTACCAAGTATTAGAACAGATCGTTTTTATGTAGTTAAAGATGCAGCAGGAAACTATTATAAAGTTAAATTCCTTACCATGACAAATGATGCAGGAGAAAGAGGGAATGTTGTTTTAGAATACGCTATCTTGAAATAATACAGTACTAAAAACATTAAAAATTCAGTTAATCATTAGCTTTGTTTTTTTATTTTTTTTTGATAAAGAGGTTAGATTTTTCTAGCCTCTTTTTTTTGTTTTCTTTATTGTTAAAATGAGCAAAAAATGAACGATTTAATTCTATCTTTGCGCATTATTTTTTTCAAACAGAATTAACAGGAATTTTGATAATTAATTCTTGAAATCCTACCTTTCAAATTATAATTAGTAAGTGAATACAAAATCATATTTCTTTCAGTCTTTTGCAATCGTAGCATTAGCGTTTGTAGCTTTCATTGGATTTAAGCAAATCTTGCCAGATAAGATTTTTTCTGACAGTAAAGTAGATTCAAAAAATGTACTAATCGACAGTCTGCTTTTAGAGTCTGTAGCAAAAGATTCCTCGTCTTTAGAAAGTGACAGCATTGCAGAAAGCGAACGTAAATTGGGTCAGGAAAAAATTGTATATGATGCATCTGAAGGAATTGAGTTTCCATCAGAAACATTTGATAACTATAAAGGATATCAATACCTGATTTCTTTTTATGAAAAATTATATCAGCTGGAACAGAATCCGCAAAGTAGAGTAAGAATTGCTTATTATGGTGATTCGATGACAGACGGGGATTTAATTGTACAAGACGTTCGAACAAATTATCAAGATCGATTTGGCGGAAACGGAGTAGGTTTTGTGCCTATAACATCAGAATCTGCAGCTTCACGCGGATCAGTAAAATCGACTTATTCTAAAAACTGGAAAACCCAATCCTATTTAAATGTAAAAAGACCAACAAGTCCTTTTGGTGTAAACGGACACGTGTTTTTTGCAAATGACAAATCAAACACAACTTGGGTTCAATACGAAGCCGGACTTCCAAAACATACAAAAACCTTAGATAATCCAACCTTATTTTACGGAAGATCTTCTAAAAAAGGAAATGTAAACTTTATAATCGGAAAAGATACACTTCGAAAAACGCTGGCTCCAGGTAATCTAGTAAACAGTTTAAAAGTGACTTCAGGAAGTATAAAAGCATTTAAAGCAAATTTTATTCATGCCGATTCAATTCCAATTTATGGATTTAATTTTGACAATGGCAGCGGTGTTCATGTTGATAATTTCTCTCAAAGAGGAAATTCAGGACTTCCAATTTCGATGTTTGATGCCAATGTAATGAAGGCTTTTAATAACAGTTTAAAATACGATTTGATTATTCTTCATTATGGAACCAACGTATTGAATTATGGAACTAAAAATTATTTTTGGTACGAAAAGGGAATGACAAAAACCGTTAACAAAATAAAAGAATCATTTCCAGGAGTTTCAATTTTAATTGTTTCAACAGCAGATAAATCGACTAAATATGATTTAGAAATGAAAACAGATTCAGCCGTTGTTCCTTTAATGAAAGCTCAAAAAAGATATGCATTAGAAACAGAATCTGGATTTGTTAATTTGTATACCTTAATGGGAGGTGATGGTTCGATGGTAAAATGGGTTGACGAAGCTCCAGCAAAAGCCAATAAAGATTATACACACTTTAATCAAAGAGGTGCAAAAGCAATTGGTAATTTGTTGTACAATCAACTAAATAAAGGTTACGAACAATATAAAGTTTTACGTGAAAAACGCGAATCAGGGGTTACAACTAGAACAAGTAAAAAGCCAAAAACAGATTCCGTATCTGTAAAAATAGACAGCGTAAATGAATAGACTAATTATTTTCTTTTGTTGTCTTTTTTTCTCAACAAACGATAAAACTCCGAAGATAGATTCACTTTCAATAACAAAAAATATGATTCATAAGATTGATACAGCAGTAATTGAGCCTATTTCAGGTAATCAAATTTATAATGCAGTTGTATTAGAGTCATTTTTTAAGAAAGTAAAGGATAATGAAAGCAATAATAATCATAAAATAAATATTGCCCACATTGGAGATTCTCATATTCAGAGTGATTTAATGACCAATGAAATCAGGAAAAATCTCCAGCAAAAGTTTGGAAATGCTGGGCGAGGTTTAGTTTTTCCTTATCAATTGGCAAAAACAAATGGTTCTTACAACGAACGTTTTTATTCAAACAGAGCATGGGAAAGCTATCGCAATATTCATCCTTTTAAAAATTGTCCCGTTGGTTTAAGCGGAATTGCACTTTGGAGAGATAATGACGGTTTTGCTGTTGAATTGAATATTAAAGATGCTGCTTATAAATTTAATTCCATTTATATTATAACACCTCAAAATCAGGATATGTTTAATTTGGCGACATCAACCCAAACAAAAACAATTCAGACAACAGAGCGAAAAGTCATAACACATAAAATAAAAAAAGGAGAAGCAATTTCGACGATTGCAGATAAATACAATGTGTCGATTGCCGAAATAAAAAGAGACAATCACTTAAAATCTAATAATATTCGTGCCGGAAGAGTATTAAAAATTTCAACCAATGAAACTAAACCAAAGAATATTGTAAGTTCAGAATTTGTCACTTTAGATCTAGAATCAGATTCGTTTTCTCATACCTACCATTCAGACAAACCGTTGGATAAGATTTATCTGCTTCCCAACAAAAATGCAGAAAAATATGAGCTTAACGGAATTGTTCTAGAAAAAGATGCTCCAGGGATTATTTATAGTGGAATAGGTGTAAATGGTGCAAAATTTTCAGATTATAATAAATATCCTTTGTTTTTTGAGCAGTTAAAATCATTGCATCCAGATTTGTTGGTTCTTTCGCTGGGAACAAACGAAAGTTATGATCATATGGAAAGTGCTGCCTATATAGAAGAATTACGTGATTTTATAAAAAAAGTAAAAGAACATAATAGTACTGTTTCTATAATAGTTACAACTCCGCCGCCTTCGCTGCTCAAAGCGAGAAGACCAAATGTTTATATTAGAGATTATGCAAAAAGTATTCTTGAAATTGCAAAAACAGATGGTTTTGCAGTTTGGGATTTATATGGTGAACTTGGCGGAATGGACGGAATTCGAAATCTGAAAACTACTGGATTAATTGGACCAGATTGGGTTCATTATTCCAAAAAAGGATATGAAAAACAAGGCAGCTTGTTTACAGAGGCATTTTTAAAAGCATACGAAAATTTTAAATTAAAGAATTAAATTGATAACAATAGACAGCATTAATGATTGGTTCATAGGTCATTTTGGTGCAATTACAATAGAACAAGTAAAAAGCTGGTTTATCTATAATCCAGACGAAAAACTATTATTTAATACGGGATTATTCTTAGGATTATTTCTGGTTTTTTATTTTGTGTATGGCTTTTTGCGCAAAACATTTTATTTAAGATTAACCTACGTTATTCTCTTCTCGCTTTTCTTTTATTATAAGTCAAGCGGAATTTACTTTTTACTGTTGCTGCTCTCTTCAGTTGTAGATTATGGGTTAAGCCAAATTATCTATAATGAAACAAAAGACAGTCGAAAAAAACTATATCTGGTTATAAGTGTAATTCTAAATTTAGGATTACTCGGATATTTCAAGTATACCAACTTTATGATTGCGACTTACAATGATATGTTCAATGGGAATTTTAAGTTCCATGATATATTTCTTCCAGTCGGAATTTCATTTTATACTTTTCAATCGATGAGTTATATTATTGAAATTTATCGAGAAGAAATTAAGCCTACAAAAAATTACATCGAATATTTGTTTTTCGTTTCCTTTTTCCCGCAATTAGTTGCCGGGCCAATTGTGCGTGCCAAAGATTTTCTTCCTCAGATTTATCAAAAATTAAATCTAACAAAAGAAGATGTCAACAACGCTTTGTTTTTGATTATTGGAGGATTAATTAAGAAAACAGTAATTTCAAATTACATTTCAGTAAATTTTGTCGACCGTGTTTTTGATACACCAATGAGTTATACTTCATTCGAAAACTTAATGGCATCCTACGGTTACGCTATTCAAATTTATTGTGATTTCTCTGGATATTCAGATATGGCAATAGGAATCGCTTTATTACTCGGATTCAAATTACCAGCCAACTTTAGAACACCCTATAAATCTACATCGATTACAGATTTCTGGAGAAGATGGCATATTTCGCTTTCAACTTGGCTAAAAGATTTCTTGTACATTTCTATAGGTGGAAATAGAGAAGGATCATTTGCAGGATATTTATTCCCGAGTTTATTCTTTTTTGGATTGCTGTTGTGGGGAATAACAAGTTACAGCACTAGTGTAATTCCGTTAGTAATTGCATTTGGTTCAATTGCACTTTTTTGCTTGTCTTTTTTACTTTCAAGCAAACGCCGACAAACTTTAGTAACCAATCTGAATTTGTTTACAACAATGCTTTTAGGAGGATTGTGGCATGGAGCAGGAGCGCAATTTATTGTTTGGGGAGCATTACACGGTTTAGCATTAGCCGTTCATAAAATTTTTATGGAATTTTTCCCATCCAAAAAAGAAGGTTCAAATTTCTTGTGGAGATTCTTTTCAATCGTAATTACATTTCATTTTGTAGTTTTCTGCTGGATCTTTTTCCGTGCAAGAGATTTCGAAACCGCTTTGCAGGTAATTAATAATATCGGTCAGTTAACTTTCGAACCAGAACATTGGCAGGCAATAATTTTAGGGTATAAAAATGTATTTTTATTAATGCTGTTTGGATATGTTTGGCATTTCTTGCCGGAAGTAATAACAGATAAAATGAAATTTGTTTTTGACAAAACACCATTATTATTAAAAGCAGTAATTCTAGGTTTCGTTTACTGGATTGTTTATGCAACAGCGGTAGCCGGTTCACAGCCGTTTATTTACTTCCAGTTTTAATTTTAAAGGTTCATAGCTGTAAAGGTACAAAGGCGCAAAGGTTTTATTCTTTGCGCCTTTTTTGTTTCTCGCAGATTTAGCAGATATAGCTGATTTTTTTGTTTACTCTAAAAAGTAATCTGTCCAATCTGCGAGAGTGAAAAAATAATTTTCGCAATTAGGGAAATTTAGTGTAATTCGTGGCGAAAAAACTTTGCGCCTTCGTGTCTTTGCGGCAAAAAATGCGTATAAATAAAAATTGCCTGAAATAGCTATTTAGATTATCTTTGCACTTCAAATAAAGAAAATAGTATGTTTGATAATTTAAGTGATAAGTTAGATAAAGCGTTCCATATATTAAAAGGACACGGTAAAATTACAGAAGTAAACGTTGCCGATACCTTAAAAGAAGTTCGTCGTGCCTTACTTGATGCCGATGTTAACTTTAAAATTGCCAAAGATTTTACAACCAAAGTAAAAGAAAAAGCAATTGGTCAGGACGTTTTAACAACGCTTCAGCCAGGACAATTATTGGTGAAGCTGGTAAAAGATGAGCTGACAGAATTAATGGGAGGTGATGTTGCCGGAGTTAATTTATCTGGAAATCCAAGCGTTATTTTAATGTCTGGACTTCAAGGTTCTGGTAAAACTACTTTCTCAGGAAAATTAGCGAACTTCTTAAAAACAAAGAAAAATAAAAAACCACTTCTTGTAGCCTGTGATATCTACCGTCCAGCGGCGATCAATCAGTTGCATGTTGTTGGAGATCAAATAGGTGTTGAGGTTTACTCAGAACCAGAAAACAAAAATCCTGTGGAAATTGCTCAAAATGCAATTAAACATGCAAAAGCAAATGGTTTCAACGTAGTTATTGTCGATACAGCCGGGCGTTTAGCAGTTGATCAGGAAATGATGGATGAAATTGCACGTGTTCACAAAGCAATTCAACCACAAGAAACATTGTTCGTTGTAGACTCTATGACAGGACAAGATGCTGTAAATACAGCAAAAGCCTTCAACGATATCTTAAATTTTGATGGAGTTATCTTAACGAAATTAGATGGTGATACTCGTGGTGGAGCTGCAATCTCGATTAAATCGGTTGTAAACAAACCAATCAAATTTGTGGGTACAGGCGAGAAGATGGAAGCAATTGATGTTTTCTATCCAGATCGTATGGCTGAGCGTATTCTTGGTATGGGTGACGTTGTGTCGCTTGTAGAAAGAGCTCAAGAACAATTTGACGAAGAAGAAGCAAGAAAACTTCAAAAGAAAATCGCTAAAAACGAATTCGGTTTTGATGATTTCCTAACGCAGATTCAACAAGTAAAGAAAATGGGTAATATGAAAGACTTGGTTGGAATGATACCAGGAGCTTCAAAAGCCATGAAAGACGTAGAGATCGAAGATGATGCTTTCAAACATATCGAAGCAATCATTCATTCGATGACGCCAGGAGAAAGAAGCAAACCAGCCATAATCGACGTAAAAAGAAAAGCCAGAATCGCAAAAGGTTCTGGAACTAAAGTCGAGCAGGTAAATCAGTTGATGAAGCAGTTCGACCAAATGAGCAAGATGATGAAAATGATGCAAGGTCCAGGCGGAAAAAATCTGATGAAAATGATGGGAGGCATGAAAGGAATGCCAGGAGGAATGCCGAGATAATAAAATTAAAAGTTTCAAGTTTCAGGTTTCAAGTTAGAGACTGAAATTTGAAACTTTTTTAATTACATAAATATTTAAGTTTCGCAAATAATGTGAAACATGAAACTTTAAACTTGAAACAACAAAATGCAACTACTAGACGGTAAAAAAACATCTAACGACATTAAAAACGAAATTGCAGCCGAAGTTCAATCTATAAAAGCAGCAGGAGGAAAAGTACCTCATTTAGCAGCAGTTTTGGTTGGAAACAACGGAGCAAGTTTAACTTACGTAGGAAGTAAAGTAAAATCATGTCAGGAAATCGGATTTGATTCAACTTTAGTGAGTCTGGCGGAAACAATTACCGAAGAGGAATTGTTAGCTAAAATTAAAGAGTTAAACGAAGATGACAATTTAGACGGATACATCGTTCAGTTACCGTTACCAAAACACATCGATGAGCAAAAAATCTTATTAGCGATCGATCCTGATAAAGATGTAGATGGATTTCACCCAACAAATTTTGGTAGAATGGCGCTTGAAATGGAAAGTTTTATTCCAGCAACACCATTCGGAATTATGGAATTGCTTGAGCGTTACAAAGTAGAAACTGCAGGAAAGCATACCGTTGTAATTGGAAGAAGCCACATCGTTGGACGCCCAATGAGTATCTTGATGAGCCGTAAAGGAAATCCAGGAGATTCAACCGTTACCTTAACTCACAGTCGTACTAAAGACTTAGCCGAATTCACTAAAAATGCCGATATTATTATTACAGCTTTGGGAGTTCCTGAATTTTTAAAAGCCGATATGGTAAAAGAAGGAGTAACGGTTATCGACGTTGGAATTACGCGTGTAGACGATGCATCACACCCAAAAGGATATGTTATTAAAGGTGACGTAGATTTTGACGGAGTAAGCAAAAAAGCAGCATTCATTACCCCAGTTCCAGGTGGAGTAGGACCAATGACAATCGCAATGTTGTTAAAAAATACACTTTTAGCACGCAAAATGCGAAGTGCAAAAAACAAATAAAATTGCCTAAAAATATAAAAAAAGCC
>NZ_NRQU01000083.1 GCF_004119495.1 Flavobacterium sp. YO12 | reverse complement strand
GTTCTATCAAATTAGTAGAGTTTAAAAATGCAAGAGGCACCTAAAGATTAAAGATTATAAAAGATATTTCATTTTTGAATATACAGAAAACCAATAAACATATATGTTTTGCAGGTTATCACGGTTAACAATTCTTCAATCTCAAATTCATACCAATTTTTTAATCAAGATACAGCCTTAGTATTAGGGCCGAGTTCTTGTGAAATCAGTTCAAATAATAGTAATCCAAAATAAAAAAAATGAAAAAGCGAATGTGCAGCTAATAAAAAACCATTTCTGTTGCAGCAGAAATGGCAGAGCTTAAAGAAATTGTTCATCTCTTAAAAGGAAAGCGATAATGGAGTAAATCCGTTTTCGGCTCACCTTATTTATTAAACTAAAACAAAGTAATGAAAAAAATATTAAATAGATATACATGGTTGTGTATTTTGTTGATTTCCATAGGGATTAATGCACAAGAGACAAAACCTCTAATTCAATCT
The DNA here is from genome assembly GCF_004119495.1 of Flavobacterium sp. YO12. GTDB lineage: Bacteria > Bacteroidota > Bacteroidia > Flavobacteriales > Flavobacteriaceae > Flavobacterium. Next base: position 17,155 of record NZ_NRQU01000083.1, on the reverse strand, counting down.
AAACTCGAAGGAACAGTAATCGATGCCATTACAAAAGAGCCGGTTATTGGCGCTTCAATAAACATAAAAGGTACTACACATGGAGTTGTAACCGATTTAGATGGAAAATTTTTTTTCCAAACAGGGCAAAAGTTTCCTTACACTTTAGTAGTTAGCTATTTGGGTTATAAAAAAAGGAAGTTGTAGTTAATCAAAATTCAGTTACAATTGATCTTACTGAAGAACAAAATGTACTTTCAGAAGTTGTAGTTACAGCATTAGGAATTACAAAAGAAAAGAAATCTTTAGGATATACTACGCAGTCACTTAAGAACAAGGATATTGCAGATACAAAAGAAACGAACTTTTTGAATAGTCTTGCCGGAAAATTGGCAGGTGTTCGTATTACAAATTCACAAGGAGATATGGGATCTTCACGTATTATTATTCGTGGAGAAACTTCTATCGCAGGAAATAATCAGCCATTATTTGTGGTAGACGGTGTTCCTGTAGATAACTCACAGTTGAACTCTGGAGGCGCAACTCGTGATTTTAAAAATGCAATTTCGGATTTAAATCCTCAGGATATTGAGACATTGACAGTATTAAAAGGACCTAACGCTGCAGCGCTTTATGGATCTCGTGCTGCACATGGTGTTGTTCTTATAACTACAAAATCTGGAAAAAGTCAAAAAGGACTTGGTATAAGTGTTAGCTCGGGTATAACAATTTCACAAGTTGCTACTTTGCCTAGTTTTCAAAATTCATTTGGACAAGGTTCAAACGGAAGATTTAGTTATGTAGACGGTAAAGGAGGCGGTATTAACGATGGAGTCGATGAAAGTTGGGGACCTAAATTAGACGGACGTCTTATTCCTCAATTTTACTCTAATGGTCAGGCAGTTCCTTTTGTGGCTAATCCTGATAATGTGAGAGACTTTTTTAATACAGGACTTACTTTTGATAATAGTATTTCTGTTGCCAGATCAGATGATAAATCAGATTTCCGTTTAGGAATAAACAATCAAAAACAAAATGGTACGGTGCCAAATAGTGAAGTAAATAAAACAAACTTTACGATTAACACCAATTATCAAATATCTAAAAGTGTAAAAATAGGAGTAACAGGAAATTATATTGTTACAGATGCTCCTGCTTTACCAGGTGGACCATCAGGAGGGCGTGCTGCTGGGGTAATGCTTCAGTTTCTTTGGTTCGGACGTCAGGTTGATATTAATCAGCTTAGAAATAATAGAGACGTAAATTGGAACAACAGTTACTACAGTAATCCATATTGGAATGCTTACTATAATACGACTAGTCAGCAGCGTAATCGTTTGATAGGAGATATTCATTTGGATGCAAAACTTGCAGACGGACTTAATTTTAAATTCCGTACAGGAGTTGACTATTATAACGATCGCAGAAAATACACGATTAAGTATGGTACAAATGGAACTCCTTTTGGATCGTATGCCGAAGATGCTTACACAGTAAGCGAAAGCAATACTGAAGGTATCTTTACGTACACTAAAAAACTGAGTGAAGATTTTAGTTTGGATGCTCTTGCCGGATTCAATATTCGTAACCACAGCGATGCAAACAATTATCAAAAAGCGCCACGTTTAGCGGTTCCTGATTTATATACCTTAAACAATTCAAGAGACCCGTTAACGTCATACAATACATTATCAAAATTAAGAGTGTATAGTGCATATGCTTCGGCACAATTTGGATATAAAAACTATGCTTTTTTAAATGTTACGGCACGTAATGATTGGTCATCGACATTACCGAGCAGCAACCGTTCGTATTTTTATCCGTCTATCAATGGTAGTTTAGTGTTGTCTGAAGCTTTGAATTTAAAAAGCAATATGCTTGATTTCTTAAAATTACGCGGCGGCTGGTCTGAAGTTGGTAACGATGCAGATCCGTATCAATTGTCTACCGTTTATAATTTTCAAACGGCATTTGACGGAAACCCGATTCAAACTTCTTCACAGAAAAAACTGAATGAGAATTTGAAACCAGAAACAACTCGTTCAACCGAAGTTGGTTTAGAGGCTTCTTTCTGGAAAAACAGATTGCATTTTGATGCCGCTTATTATAATACGAATAGTTTTGACCAAATTTTAGAAATAAAAACAACAGCTTCAAGTGGTTATAATTCGCAATTAATCAATGCAGGAAAAATAAACAACCGTGGTATAGAAGTTCAATTGGATGGAACTCCTATTCAAACGCAAGATTTCAAATGGAATGTTGGTGTTAATTATTCTAAGAATATCAGCAAAGTTGAGATTCTTGATTACGATAAACAAATTCAAAACTATACGATTGGTACTTCGGGAGGTGTTGATGTTTTAGCATCTGTTGGGCAGGCATATGGCGCACTTTACGGTACAGCATATCAGCGTGATGCAAGCGGAAATATTGTAGTAGGAGCAAACGGATTACCAAAAGCTGATCCGCAAAAGAAAGTATTAGGACATTATACTCCAGATTATCTTGCAGGTGTGACAAACACATTGACTTACAAAAATATAGAATTTTCATTTCTTGTTGATGCGAGTGTAGGCGGTGAGCTTTTTTCAGGTACAAATAGAACGGGTAATTATACAGGTGTATTAGCGCAAACTCTTCCGGGTCGTGATGCTGCTAATGGCGGATTAAGTTATTATTATCCAAGTAATAATACTGCAAATCCGAAAACACTAGTTGCTGGCGGAACTGCTCCAAGCGGAGTAACGGTATATGATGATGGAATGATTTTTAAAGGTGTGTATGCTGATGGAACGGCAAACAATCAAGTGATTAGTGCACAGGAATACTACAAAGCATCATACAATATCAGCGAGGCTTATATCTACAGCTCGACTTTTGTGAAGTTAAGAGAAGTAAAACTAGCTTACAATTTAAATAAATCATTTGTTAAGAAGTTGGGATTGGACGCTGCAAGTATAACTGCTGTAGGTCGTAACCTGTTCTTTATCTATAAAGATGCACCAAATATTGATCCTGAAACAGCTTTCAATACTGGAAATGCTCAAGGTTTGGAGAGTTTAGCTTTGCCAACAACAAGAAGTTACAGTCTTAATGTTAATCTTAAATTTTAAAAACACGAAATCATGCTTAAAAAACTATCATATATAACACTATTTGCATTGACGTTCGTGTCTTGCAGCGATACTTTGGATGATATTAATAAAAATCCAAATGCAACCGAAACGCCATTAGCACCTTATTTGTTAACAGGGTCATTAAAACAAGGAGCTGATTTGTATTGGGGCGATAATACAAACTTTAACTCATCTTTGTTATTTGTACAGCATTGGGCTAAAATTCAATATACTGAGCCAGACAGATACGATGTGTCTAATACTTCTTTTACATCTTTATGGAATACTGGTTATGCCACTTTGATTACAGATTTGAATACGATTTTGAACTTTTCTGATCAACAGGCAAATTCAAATTATAAAGGGATTGCTTTGACATTGCGTTCATGGACATTTTTGTTATTGACAGACGCTTATGGAAGTATTCCTTACAAAGAAGCGGGTTTAAAAGTAACTCCTGCTTATAACACACAAAAAGAAGTCTATACAGGATTGCTTGAAGATTTAAAACAAGCTCAGTCTTTGTTAAGTGCCACAAACGGTACTGTGACTGGTGATTTGTCTTATAAAGGAGATATTTCAAAATGGAAAAAACTGGTAAATTCGCTTCGTTTGCGTATCGCATTGAGAATTTCAGATAAAGAACCTGCTTTGGCTAAACAAGCTGCGATTGACGCAACTACAGATGCTGCGGGAGTATTGAGCAGTAATAATGATACTTTTAAATTTACTTATACGAGTTCGCCTCAACAAAACCCTGCTTCAGCTTGGTTTGAAACTCGTGATGATTTTCGTGTTTCAAAAACATTAGTGGAGAAATTAACAGAGTTATCTGATCCACGTTTACCTGTTTATGCACAATTGCCAACAGATAAAAGTGTCGTTAAATATGTGGGAGCAGGTAATGGATTAACTAATAGCGATGCCAATAGTCAAGGTTTTGCGAAGACATCAAAACCAGGAACTTACTTCTTGACTTCATCATCGCCAGCCGTAATTGTTTCTTATTCAGAAGTATTGTTTAATCTTGCCGAAGCAGCAGCGCGAGGTTATATTTCGGGAGATGCAGAACAGCTTTATAAAAATGCAATTACAGCATCGTTTAATCAATTTGGAATTACAGATGCGACTGCTATTTCTAATTATCTTAATCAGGTATCTGTAAAATATGATGCAACAAATTATGCTAAATCGATAGGCACGCAAAAATGGATTGCATTTTACGGACAAGGTCTTGATGCTTTTACAGAATGGAGAAGACTGGATTATCCTGTTTTGAAAGCGGGACCATCTACAGTTTTGGATGGACAAATTCCGTCTCGTTTCTTCTATCCAGGAACAGAGCAGTCTTTGAACGGATCTAATTATCAAACAGCAGTTTCTGCTCAAGGAAAAGATTTGCTTACAACGAAATTATGGTTTGATGCAAAATAAATTGGATTCTGAAAAGAGTGTTCAGATTTAATTTCAGCCATTTATTCATTAACAGTTAAAGTTAATTTTTGAAAAAAATCAAATAGATCACTATCCTGATCCAATGTGATCAATTTGTAAAAGTCCTAATGAGAATTAGGACTTTTTTTGTGGGCTTTAGAATCTGAGAATAGGATATGTTTTAAATATTTACAGTCTTGTATATCATGATTTTGACGCCATATTCTAAGGACTAAATTTGAATTTTATTTATTTCTAAGTCTTTACTATTACAAGTTAGTTTTCTTTTTTATTATCAAAAAGATTCCTTTTATCTGCTATATTTCTTATTTTTAGTATTTTAAATCGGTAAAATAAATAAGAGCATGATTATAGATGTAAAGCGTTTACTGTCTTATTCGTTGTTGTTTCTGATAGTATTATTGAAACCAAATATTGGAACAGCTCAGTTATTAGGTACGAGCAAAGCTGCAACTGAAGAACCTGCGAAGATTCCAGAAGATTCACTTGGTAGAAGAACACCTCAAGGAACGGTTAACGGATTTATTAAGGCTCTTGGCGACCAAAATTATTTACGTGCCAGTCAATATCTGGTACTAAGTAAACGTTCCTATCGCAAAACTGCCGAAAGAATACGCATAGCAAAAACTTTCCAACAGTTGTTAGATCAGGGAGGTACATTTTCGCCATCTTCAATTATCAGCAGTAAAGAAATTGGACGTATAGATGATGATTTGGCAACGGGTGTTGATCTCGTGGGAAGTATCTCTACAGACAGAACAGCAATACAGCTTTATTTAGAAAATCAATCCGATGACAGTCAGCCGTCAGTATGGCTTTTTTCTGCAGAAACGGTTGAAGCAATTGCCTCCGCAGATATTTCTGGAGAAAAAACTTTTTTAGACAGGGTTTTACCTGATATTTTAAAAGAGCGAAAATTAGGAAATGTTCCTGTTGGTCATTGGGCGGTAGTAGTAATCATGACTTTAGTATGCTATTTGCTTGCAAGGCTGCTGGTTTTTGTAATTGGTTTTCTAGTGCAAAAATTTTGGAAAAAAGCAGCAAGCGAAAAAGGCGACGCCGTTATAGAAGCTTTTTCACTGCCAATTCATATGTACCTTACCGTAATTCTATTTGTCGCATTTACACAGCGCATGGGAATTTCTATAGTAGTACGTCAGCGCTTTAGTATTATTATATTGACAATTGGAATTCTAGCTTTCTTGATTCTGCTTTGGAGAATGACTGACTTTGTAAGTATGTATACACGCAGCAGAATGAATAGAAGCGGTCGTATTTCTGCCGTTTCTGCTGTTTTGTTTTTAAGTCGTACCACAAAAGTAGCCATCGTTATTATTGGTATTATTGCGATACTTGGTATTATTGGTGTCGATGTTACCGCTGGACTTGCAGCACTAGGAATTGGAGGTATCGCATTGGCATTAGGAGCACAAAAAACAATAGAGAATTTTGTTGGCAGCGTGAGTCTTATCGCAGATCAGCCTTTGAGAGTAGGAGATTATTGCCGAGTTGATGATATTAAAGGCACAGTAGAATCGATCGGAATGCGTTCGACTACGCTTCGTACTTCTGCACGTACAATTGTGACAATTCCTAACGGGCAGTTATCAGCCAGTAAAATAGAAAATTATGCGCATCGTGATCGTTTTATTTTCAATCCGATATTTACTTTTAGAATGGAAACAACGCCAGATCAAATGCGTTATTTATTGGTAGAACTTCGATCTTTATTGTATGCTCATCCTGCGGTGCTTAATTCTCCTCCTATAGTGCGCTTTACAGGTATTACTGCTGATGCTTTGAAAGTTGAAATTACGGCATACATAGAAGCTGTAACTTTTGAAATATCGCAAGAAGCGCAGGAAGATATATTATTGCGAATGATGGATATAATAGAACAAAGCGGAACATCTTTGGCTTATCCATCGCAAACACTTTATATGGCTCGCGATACACCCATGTCAAGCGAAAAATCAGCAGCAATTTCTGAGACCGTTAAAAAATGGAAAGAAAATAATGAATTGCAGCTGCCTAAATTTGATCCTAAACGTGTCGAAGAAATAAAAGACAGTCTCAAATATCCAGGTGATGGCAGTTTTAAGCCAAAAGAAGAGTAAAAATACTATTATATTAATCTTAAATAAAACAGATCGTAAGATTATTGTTCTATTTGACTAAATTGGTTGATTCTCAGTATGTAGTAGTTTGATTGTTAAAGAAAATGGAGGATTACGTGGTGATAAAAAAAAGTTAAAAGCATTCTGTATTTTAAAAATGGCACAATAAATGCCTGCAGAAAAACATGAATAATCAGAATGCATAATCAGTATTCTAAAAATTAAAACAATGAAAAGATTAAAAAGTATGTATGTTTTTGTGGTAGTGTTATTATCAACATTTACATATGGTCAGGAAAGTTTAAAAATGTTTGTGAAAGAAAATAAAGTGCCATGTCAAGGTGTTGGTCCTATGGAATGTCTTCAGGTAAGGTATGAAAATGATAAAGAATGGCAGCTTTTTTATAGTCATATTGAAGGTTTTAATTTTGAAAAAGGAAATCGATATGAGTTATTGGTAACAAGAACAAAAAGACAAGAACCCATTCCTGCTGATGCTTCTTCATACCTTTATAAATTAGAAAAGATTATTTCTAAAACTCCTGTAAATAAGGAAAAAGGAATTTATGATACCAAAATGATTTTAACGCAGTTGAATGGTAAAAAGATAAACAACGGTAAAGCATTTATTACAATCAACAATGAAACCGGTACAATCAGCGGTAAAAATGGATGTAATAACTTCAATGTGAAGTATACGAAGTTATCTTCAAAAAATCAGATTAAAACTGCTGCTCCTTTTGGAACTTTAATGGCTTGTGATCCTGAAAGTATGAAATTAGAACAAGATTTTAGCGCTGCGATAACAAATAAAAAATTCAAAATCGTAAAGAAAAACAATAAAGTTCAATTCAAAAATTCGAAGAACAAAATTGTTATGGAATTTTCTATTCCAACTCAAAATGAACTTTGGAGTTTTATTGGTAAAAACAATTGGAAACTAATCGCGCTTGAAAATGTTGGACAGGATTACGGTAAAGCTTCTATTAAATTTAACCCAGCTGAAAAGAAAGTAAGTGGAAATACAGGCTGTAATAATTTCTCTGGAACTTATGAAAGTAATGGTGACCAAGTTTCTTTTAATAATGTTGCCGTTACTGCGATGGCATGTATTGGTGAAGAGGGTAATAAAACAGAACAAAAAATACTATCTTATTTAAACAATAAAGACCTGCGTTTTGATGTAGCAGATCAAACTTTGAACTTTTATCTTAATGATAGATTGGTTATGATGTTTGGAATTACAAAATAAACTAATGTTGCAAAGTCATCTTAGAGCAGATTAAAGATTTACAAAGAATAATTACAAAACCAGTGAAGTTAATTCACTGGTTTTTTTTATTAGAATAATTTATTAATTTTATAGTAAATCTTTTTATTATGAAAGTAATTGAACATTGCTATTCTCTTGAAACCAAATGGATTGATGTAATGGCAAAAGCTATGGGAGGAACTGTTGAGGGGAACTTCATAAAAGGAGATAATGAAACCTATATCGGTACTCATTTTGTTTTATTAATGGAAGAGAGGATTTCGGCAATGCTCATTGATGTTTCATACAAAGAAACAGTATTGTTAAAGTATAAAAATGATTTAAAAAGATTCGTAGGCTTGTATTTTTATATGACTAACCATAATATAGATTTTATATTAGATAAAGAAACTTCTGTAGTAGGTAAGTTTGATTATAATTTGACAATAATAGACAGTTCCTTAGAAACAGATTATGCTGTAAACAAAGGAACAGGGACATATGTTATATGCATCTTCATGGATAAAACAGCATTAAAAGAATATATGGATAAGGTGCCCAGACTTAAAACGGTATCCAAAGATGTTTTTAATGCCGAAAAAAATACAATTATCAGTATGGGAAGAATGAGTACTGAGAGTTCTATTTTGTTAAATGATTTTAGAAAAATACCCTATGACAGTTTCTTATTTGAACTTTATTTTAGAGGACTTGTTTATAATTTAATAGGTGATTATCTAGATCAATTAGTAGAGAAAAAAATCATAATTGGTAAAGTCATAGGAGATGATATAAAGAGCATTATAGCTTCAAAAGCTTTATTGCTAAAGTCTATTGAAGGAATTTTTCCAGGCATAGAATTTTTGGCTGAGCAAGTACACATGTCGCCATCGAAATACAAAAAGTTATTTACAAAAATTACTGGATTCAGCCCTGGAACTTTTTTTTCAGACAGTAAATTAGAGCTTGCCAAAGAATTATTAGAAACGGGACAATATACAGTTAGTGAAGTCTCTGATAAATTAAATTATGCTAATATCTCTTATTTCGCAAGACGATTTAGTAGTAAATATGGAATTTTCCCGAAAGAGTATCAAAGTCAATTATAAAATTATTTATGAGCCAATTACTGCAAGAATTTAAGCATACGTATTCGTTAACATCAGACTGGCGACAAAGTTTTGTTGACGGTTTGGGATGTACAATTGTTAATGAAAATATGTATTTTCCTGAAGAAATAGCGACAGGTTCAAGCTGCTTTTCTGAAATTCTTCCAGATGTTTCAGTAGTACTCATTGATTGTGTAATCAATAAACCACTAAGGTTTACACGTGTCCCGTTTGAAGATGATTTTTGGATCGTATATTACGATTTAAGCGATAGTATTAGTAAACACATTGTAGACGATGTAAACCATACAACAGGATACAAATCAAAACTAAATTTTGCTATTGTCGATAATAAGATAAATAGCAGCTATCTATCGACCGTTGGAGAACGATTTTATGCAATAAGACTGCTGATTCGTAAATCTTATTTGAAAACGTTTTTTAATGATGCTGAATTTGAAAAGGATTTTAAAGATGTTTTTGATAATAAAAAAAAGAAAATGTTCTTTTACGGACACATCGACAGTCGAAGCAAAGTTGTACTCAATGCTCTAAAACAACAACAAATAAATAATCTTAATTATGAATTTCTGCTAAAAGGAGCCGCTTACAATTTACTTGCATATTTAATTGAAAGATTAAACACTAAGATGCCTAGTATGGGAACTCATTTAGAGAAAGATATTGAAGCAGTTATGCTAAGTCAGCAGCATTTATTATCCAATCTTTTAATTCCGTTTCCTGGGATCGAATTCTTAGCCAATATTGCTAATATGTCGCCTACAAAGTATAGATCTTTATACAGCAGTATATTTGGAATGAGCCCGCCGTTATTTTTTAAAATTGAAAAACTACTTCTCGCAAAAGAGTTATTAGAAAGCGGCAGTTTTAAATTAATCAGTGATGTTGCTTATGAATTAGGATATAATAAAACCACTTATTTCTCATCTATTTATAAAGATTACTTTGGTGTGCTGCCTAACACAGTACGTAAATAGACTAATAAAATAAATATTTTAAATCTTACTTTGTTCCCGATTACAGGCAGTAAATCGGGATTTTTTTTGCTTTAAAAACAGCAAAGAATATATTATATATAGCTTATAATGTTGATTTTATGGTTATGTGTGGTAGTTCAAAAAGATGAGGTCCTATTATTTTTGCCATCTACTTTCAGTTGAACTGTTACTTAACAATTTTAAAAAAGTGCTGTTTTTATAAGGAGTTATGATAAAAGCAGTGCTGCTTTTTAAATTTAAAAAATGAGCGTAAAAATAATACCACTTACAGAACATAAACAAGACATTGTAAATAGATATTTAGTCTACAAAAATGTTTTTGAAAACAGGGCTTTTCAATACAATTTGTCTGCAAGAGAACATGAAGCTTTTGGTGTTTATGAAAAACTGTTTATAAAGGATTCTATTTTAAAGAAAAACAGAAGTTATGTACTCGAATGTTCAAATCTGGAATTTACTTTTAAGTATAAAGAAGATTAGTCAGCAGCGTTTGTAAAACATTTTAAAGTCTCGTTTTTATTTTGAAAACAATTACACATCAGTACAATACATCGAACAGTTGGATAGAGGTTCTTGCAAAAGCAATGGGAGGTTCTATTGAAGGAAATTTTATTAAAGGAAATAATGAAATTTATCAAGGAACACATTTTATTCTGCCTATAGAAGAGGGGATTAAAGCAATGCTGATTGATACAACTTATAGAGAAACTACGAGATTAAAATATCGTAATAAAGATACCAATTTTATAGGGCTCTATTTTTACCTCACTAATATAGATGTTGATTTTATGCTTAATGAAGAAGCAGCTTCGATAGGGAAATTAAAGCATAATTTATCTATTGTTGACTCTAAAGTTGATATGGATTATACGGTGCAAAAAGGAACCCGAATATATGTGATCTGTATTTTATTTGATAAAGAGAATATAAAGGAATATTTCTCTAAAATAAGTAAAACAGCATCAACGGTGATTGACAGTATTCTTGATAACAAAAGAAATGCAACATTTCGTTTAGATCGAATGAATATTGAAAGTTTAATTTTAATTAATGATTTTAGAAAAATTGCCTATGACAATTCTTTGTATGAAATATATTTTAAAGGACTTGTGTACGGATTAACCGCTAGTTATTTAAAACAGTTGGAAACTAAAGAGAGTATTATTGAAAAAACATTTAATGTTGATGTAAAGAATATCATAGCATCTAAAGCAATGCTGCAAAATAATATCGACGGTCCTTTTCCCGGTATTAGTTTTCTGGCAGAGCAAATTGGAATGTCTCCTTCAAAATATAAAAAGCTTTTTGTGAAAATTTCGGGTGTAAATCCGGGAACCTATTTCTATAATAATAAATTAAATAAAGCTAAAGAATTATTAGAAACAGGAAAGTTTACCGTTAATGAAGTGGCACATAAATTAAATTATGCAAATGTCTCTTATTTGTCAAAACGATTTCATCAAATGTATGGTGTTTTCCCAAAAGAATATCAAAGTTTACTGTAATAGAAATTATGGATTTAACAATACCTGAATTTAAACATACTGCATCGCTAACATTAAAAGGTAAGCAAGATTTTATTGACGGTTTAGGCTGTACCATAATCGACAATAAAATAATTCATTTCCCGAAGAAAAAGGTAAAGGGTTCCGGATACTTTATTGAGCTTTCTTCAGATGTTTCTGTACTTATTGTTGATTTAACGTTAAACGAGCCGATGCGTTTGACAAGAATGCCTTCTGAAGAAGATTTTTGGATTGTTTATTATGATATGAGCGATAATTTGAATAAACATTTTATAGATAATATTAAACATAAAACAGGATATAGATCAAAATTAGGTTTTGCTATTATAGACAGCCGTCTTCAAAGTTCGTATGTCTCAGAAGTTGGCGAAAGAGCCTATTCTTTGCGATTATATATTCGAAAAACATATATTAAGAATTACTTTCACGGAGCAGTTTTAGAAAAAGATTTCAAGAACATTTTTGATAACAAAAAAAGAGAAATGTTCTATTATGGACATATAGACAGCAGAAGCAAAGTAGAACTTCATAATTTGAAGCAGCAAAGTATGAGTGATTCAAATTATGAATTTTTACTAAAAAGTACTGCCTTTAAACTTTTTGGCTATTTTTTAGAGCGATTAAAAATTGATATGTCTAATACTGGATTGTTTTTAGAGAAAGATTTAATAGCCATAATGAAAACACAGGAATTTTTATTGTCTAATCTTTTAGCGCCTTTTCCCGGAGTAAAGATTCTCTCAGAGATAGCAAATATGTCTATTTCAAAATACAGAATCTTATATGAAAATGTATTTGGCATGAGTGCCGTATCTTTTTTTAAGAAAGAAAAATTAGAGCTTGCTGCCAAATTATTAAAAAGCGGCGAGTTTAAAACGATTAGTGATATAGCTTTTGAACTTGGCTATCATAAAACAGCATACTTTTCATCACTTTATAAAAAACACTATGGAGATATACCCAGCTCCGTTTTTAAAAGTAAAACATGGTAATATATTTGATTGCTTTTTTTTTAGATTTCCCGATTGCGTCAAGTGGTCGGGTTTTTTAATTTTAAATAAATAGTTACTTAAAATTTAGAATAAAAATGAACCAATTAGAAACGTTCATTTCGTTTTGATTTATCTGATTTGTAATTGTTTATGTGGTAAACCTTTTCATGATGATTTTATGAATTTATGTGGTAGTACCAAAAAACTATGTTACTATAATTTTGCCCATATTTCTAAAAATAAGAGTAAAATGAAAAAAATAAATTTATTTATAGTAACTATATTATGTTGTTATTCGAGCGTTATGTTTGGGCAGCAAGACGCCCAATATACCCAATATATGTACAACACCATTAATATCAATCCCGCTTATGCAGGTTCTAGAGGTACAATAAGTGTTTTTGGATTGCATAGAACTCAATGGGCAGGTTTGGAAGGTGCTCCAATTACTAATACACTATCTGTTAATTCGCCTATTAATCATAATATGGGGATAGGATTATCTGTAATCAATGATCGAATAGGGCCAATGACAGAAAATAATGTTTCAGTAGATCTTTCTTATTCTATAGATACTTCACCTTTTTATAAATTATCATTTGGATTAAAAGGAACAGCAAACTTATTAGATGTTGATTTTACTAAATTGAATATCTATGATCCCTCAGATCCAAGATTCCAGAATAACGTCGATAATAAATTCTCTCCCAATGTTGGAGTAGGAGTGTATTTTCATTCTGACAGATCATACATAGGACTTTCAATTCCTAATATGTTAGAGAACAGTCATTATGATAAATCTGCCCAAAACGAATCGCAGAGTTTTGTTGTAAAAGAACGTATGCATTATTATTTAATGGCAGGATATGTTTTTGATTTAGATTATAATCTAAAATTTAAGCCATCCTTATTAACCAAAGCGGTGCAAGGAGCTCCTTTACAAACGGATATTTCGGCAAACTTTCTATTCAATGAAAAATTTACAGCAGGACTTGCTTATCGTTGGAGTGCCTCATTAAGCGCTCTTGCAGGATTCCAAATTTCAGATTCTTGGTTTATAGGATATTCCTATGACGCCGAAACAACCAAACTGGCAAATTATAATTCAGGATCACATGAAATCTTTTTAAGATTCGAAGTATTAGGCAGCTCAAAATCAAGAATGATGTCGCCAAGATTTTTCTAACCAAAACTAATTAAAATTAATTATGAAAATAAAAATACATAAAGTGCTTGTGTTGCTTTTTTGTTTGAGTAATACAGTATGTTTTTCGCAAAAGCAGCAAACGAAAGATAAAAAGCTCGCAAAGGCAAATGCAGAATACGAAAATTTTTCATTTGTAAAAGCAGGAAAACTATACGAGCAATTAGTGAACAAAGGATATGATTCTAAGGAAATATATGCTCGTTTAGGCGATACTTATTTTTTTAATGCAGATTATTACAATGCTTTGCAATGGTATACCAAAATGATGGAAGATGTTACTTCTGCTCCTTCGGAATACTATTATAGATATTCTGTATGCTTGAGAGCAAATGATCAGCATGAAGAAGGATTAGCCGTAATGAATGCTTATTATAAGAAAGAAGGAAAAGAAGACGAAGCAAAAAAATGGGATCCAGTTACTTATTTAAAAGCCATCGCGGCACAATCAGATCGATACGATAATTTGAGCCAAGCAGGGATAAATTCGCCGTTTTCTGACTTTGGAGCGGCATTAGTTCCTAATGAGGAAGCAGTCAAGCAAAGCCTTAAAATTGCTCAAGTAGAAAAGTCTGACAAAGACAGAATTATTAGAGAAAATGCTGAAAAAAGACGAAATGATGATGGTAATAAACTTGGAGCCAAAAGAGAAATTTTAGTTCAAGAGAAAAAGAAAGAAAACCAAGAAAAATTTATTGTAAATAGTAAAGAAAGTGATTCTAAAAATAATGATTTTCTAATCCTATCTTCAGAAAAACTGCCCAAGTATAAAGAAGTGATTTATGCAACAGCAAAGGATTCAGGCTTTTTTAAGCGCAAACACAATTGGAGCGAAAAAGCTTTTCTTAAATTATATACAGCCCAAATTGACGAAGATGGAAATTTGCATAATGCTAAAAAGCTTTCAGGAGATGTGAATTCGAAATACCATCAAAGTACCCCAGTAATTACAAGTGATGGTTTAACGATGTACTTTACTCGATTGGTAGTTTATGACAAAATAAAAAATAAGGCAAAAAATAAAAAAGCAATTTCTAACCTGAAAATCTTTCAAGCTCAAAAAGTAAACAATAAATGGGGAGACGTTAAAGAACTTCCTTATCCAATAAATGTCGAAGGAACTTCGTCTGCACACCCTGCATTAAGTGCAAATAACGACGACTTGTATTTTGTGTCCAATAGAAAAAAGAAAACAAACGACACAGATTTATATGTGGTAAGCAGAAAAAAAGGCGGAGGCTTTGCGAATAAAGCAGAACCTTTGGGAGAAGAAATAAATACCTATGGCAGAGAAACTTTTCCTTTTGTAGATAACAGCGACGTATTGTATTTCTCATCAGATGGACATCCTGGTTTGGGAGGCTTAGATATTTTTGCAGCCGTAAAAGATGAAGAAGGTAAATATATAGTTGCAAATGTTGGGGAACCTATAAACTCTACAAGTGATGATTTTGCATACAGCATTGACAGTGATTCTAAAAGAGGATTTTTCTCCTCTAATAGAAAAGGTGGAACGGGCGATGACGATTTGTATACATTTTTAGAAACAAAAGCAATATCATTTCCTTTTAAATTAAACCCAGTTTATTCTGGAACAGTAAAAGACAGTATATCTGGTCAAAAATTGCGAGGAGTTGAGGTAACTATTTTTAATGATTTAAAGGAAAAGATAAAAACAATATACAGCGATGAGTCAGGAGAATTTTCAGTCGATCTAGAGCCTCTTAAAAATTACACTTTCGAGTTTAAAAAGAAAGGGTATACAACCGAAAAAATTGCTGCAAAGGGAATTAAAATAGGTGAAAAGAAAGAAATACAAGCAGTACTATTTAATGAATTGGAAGTTGTTGTCGGCAATCAAGTATTGACTCTCAAAGAAGGTGATAATCTTACAGAGAAATTAAAACTAAAACCTATTTATTTTGATTATGGAGGATACACACTTCGAAAATCATCAAAATTAGAATTAGATAAAGTAATTAATTTATTAAAAATCCGTCCAAGTATTTCTATTCTCGTAAAATCACATACAGACAGCAGAGGTAAAGATGACTACAATTTGAGACTTTCTAAAAACAGGGCAAAAACAACTATGGATTATATTGTTTTGGAAGGCGGAATTGAACAAGATAGAGTGTGGGGAGACGGATATGGAGAATCGCAGTTGATTAATAAATGCTCCAATAATGTACAATGTTCAGAGGCGGAACATGAGCTTAACAGACGTTCGGAATTTATTATTGTAATAAAAGAATAGAACGGATAAATTTAGATTTGGTAGTTTAGATTTGGTAAGAAAAAGAGTTTGACTTTTAAGTAAGTTCAAGCTCTTTTTTGTTGGATAAATATCTGTTTTTATTGAAGGTTTTAGATGTTTTTTTGAGAGTTAACTATTTGATGAGTAATTATTTATGCCTTTTTAGTGATTTGTAACTTTTTGTATTGATTTTAAAAGTTTATGTGGTAGTTCTGAACAATACTTAGGACATAATTTTGCCCCGAATTTAAAATTTAACAGTTAATGAAAAAGTCAGCTGGTTTAAATTTTAGAATAAAGATTGCAAATAAAAAGATAACTCATAATTATTAAATCTTATGAAGAATAAATTACTTCCATTATTTTTTATCCTAGCTAGTTATTCAGCTTATTCCCAGGTAGGTATAGGAACTACTATGCCAGATCCTTCTTCTCAATTAGAAGTTGTTGCAAATGATAAAGGTGTGTTGATTCCTAGAATTCAATTAAAGAACATTACCGATGCTTCGACAATTGCAAATGGCAATGTAAATAGTTTATTAGTATTTAATACTGCTACAGCTGCGGATATTAAACCAGGATATTACTACTGGTATGATAACAAATGGAATAGAATTGTTATTGCTGGTGAAATTGAATCTAACAAAGGAACTGTTATTTATAATGCAGTAACAAAAGAGTTTGTGTTTGTTGATGATTCAGGTACTAATCAGCCGCTGGATTTTGGAAGTTCAGTAAAAAAACATGAAACGATTACAACATTAACTAACAATAATGATGGTACATATACTTATCTAAATGAGACAGGAGAAAATCCAGTAACTATTAATGTAGTAGGAGATGTTGCAAACAATTTTGAATCAATCATAAACAATCCTGCAGTAACTAATGTTCTGAATACTTTTGTTACCAAGTCAGAAGGTACAGTGTCGTTCAATTCTACTACTAATGAGTTTACTTACACAGATGCGTCAGGCGCAACAAAAGTGGTGAATATTAGTGAAATTGTAAAAGGAAACGAAACGATTACCACATTAACTAACAATAACGATGGTACATATACTTATCTAAAATGAGACAGGAGAAAATCCAGTAACTATTAATGTAGTAGGAGACGTTGCTAAAC
>NZ_NRQU01000082.1 GCF_004119495.1 Flavobacterium sp. YO12 | reverse complement strand
CCTGACTTATATAAACAAAAAAAAGCAGACATTGAGATTGTCTGCAATAAATTATAGTTAAAAATAATTATAGAGCATCTTTCTTAATAATTTTAATCTTGATGCTCCATAATTATTGCTTTTTTTGAAGTTTTAAAAGCTTCGCATATTTTATGTAAGAAAAAAAGCTTTGAATCATTGCGATTGTAAGTCCGTCGATACCATTAAAAATACCTTTTTTAAAGAAATAGCATCGAATAAACGCTACAGCACCATTTAGAACTGGCTTAAATGCATTTATTCTTTTTCCTTGATCGAATAATTGCTGCGCATGCCAGCCAGAATATTGATTCTTTTTGGCAATTATCTGATCTAAAGAATCCCAGCCATAATGCAAAATATGCACCGCAACTTTTTTCTCGTTTTGAGTAATTATTTTTTGATGCACTTTTGAATCAGAAGGATGTGCTGTTTGTTTATTGAAAAAACGCACTTTATGATCTGGATACCATCCCGAAAAATCAATTAATTTATCAGCTAAGAAATTTTTTACTCGAAAACTAAATGCATCATAATTTCCTTCAAGATATTTTTTATTCAGAATAAACTCTTCAGCGTCTTTATCTAAAAATTCATCCGCATCAAGATTTAAAATCCAGTCATTTTTACAGTATGGCAAACCATGAGTACGTTGTGGTCCGTCGCCCAAAAAAGCCTGCTCAATAACTATTGCGCCTTTTTCTTTTGCAATTTCTACTGTACGATCTTTACTAAAAGAATCTACAATAATTACTTCATTACAAACTTTTAATAAAGCATCAATGCATTTTCCTATGTTCT
Organism: Flavobacterium sp. YO12; assembly: GCF_004119495.1. GTDB lineage: Bacteria > Bacteroidota > Bacteroidia > Flavobacteriales > Flavobacteriaceae > Flavobacterium. The sequence goes on along the minus strand of NZ_NRQU01000082.1, from coordinate 17,256 downwards.
TCTCTTCATTAAAAGTAATAACTAAACCACTTATTTCCATTCTAAGATTAAATTTGTTTAAATGCAAAGATAACTTTTACATTAGTTTTATCCTATTCTTAACGATCAGCTTGCACACATTATAAAATAGTTTGTAATTTAGCCTCAAATTGAATTAAAGAAATAAATGAAAATATTAGTCATTCAGCAAAAAAGAATTGGAGACGTATTAACGAGTACAATAATTTGTAATAATCTAAAAACAAAATATCCAGACTCCACTATAGATTATATGTGCTACCCAAATTCTGTTGATGTTCTAAAAGAAAATCCTAATATTGACAATGTTATTGTATTAACAAATAAGGTCAGAAAGTCAATTCCTTCCTTATTTAAATTTATTTTTCAAATTCGAAGAAAAAAATACAATGCTGTAATTGATGTTTACAGCAAATTAGAAACAAATTTAATTACGCTGTTCTCTGGAGCAAAATATAAAGTTTCTTATCATAAATGGTATTCAAGCGTTTTTTACAATCACAGTTATGAGCGTTTTGATGCTGTAAAATCAGAACACGGTCTTGCAATCGAAAACCGATTGTTACTTTTAAAGCCTTTTATATCTGAAAAAATCACAGATGTAAAGCCTAAAATCTTTTTAAAAGAATCTGAAATTAATGATGCCAAAAGTCTTTTAAAAAGTCATAACATTGACACCAGCAAACCTTTAATCATGTTTGGAATTCTAGGAAGTGAAGTTTACAAAACTTATCCGCTTGAAGGAATGGCAAAAATTATTGATTTTACGGTTGCCAAAACCAATGCTTCGATCATCTTTAATTATGTACCAGATCAAAAAGATCTTGCTCAGGAAGTGTATAATTATTGCAGCGAGGAAACAAAAAAACACATTGCTTTTGATTTATATTGTACTGAACTGCGCTCTTTTTTAGCACTTCTATCTCAATGCGAAATGCTTATAGGCAATGAAGGCGGTGCGGTAAACATGGCAAAAGCACTCGAAATCCCAACATTTTCTATATTCACACCTTCTGTTAGAAAAGAAACTTGGCAGATATTTGAAAATGAAGCCAAAAATGCTTCCATTCATTTAAAAGATTTAAAACCTGAAATTTACGAGCAGCATACTGAGCAATACATTAAAGAACGTACTTTTGAGTATTATGCGGAGTATCCTTTGCCTTTAATGCTTGAAAAATTAGAAACTTATTTTCAAGAGTACAAAAACTGAGAATACTCAGGATATCATTATGCAAATTAATAACGAGCAAAAATTATCGGTTCTAATAATTACACTCAACGAGGAACGATATATAAAATCTCTGCTTGAAGATATTGATTTTGCTGATGAAATTATCGTAGTTGACTCATACAGTACCGATAAAACGGTTGAAATAGTCAAATCTTTTCAGAATGTAAAATTGATTCAAAACGATTTTACAAACTATACTGCTCAACGTAATTTTGCTTTAGATCAAGCTAGAAATTCTTGGGTTTTATTTATCGATGCTGATGAACGATTGACTTCAGCGCTAAAAACTGAAATTACCTCGACAATAAACAGCAATAACACCGCAAGTGCTTATTTAATATACCGAACTTTTATGTTTAAGAATAAGCCGTTAAACTTCAGCGGCTGGCAGACTGATAAGATTTTCAGGCTTTTTAAAAAATCTGATTGCAGATACAATTCTGAAAGAATGGTTCATGAAAAGTTAATCGTAAACGGTAAAACTTCGATTTTAAAGAACAAAATCATTCACTTTTCTTATACTTCATATCAAGATTACAAGTCGAAAATGTATAATTACGGAATTTTGAAGGCGAATGAAAAACAAAAAAAGGGCAAAAATCATCTTATATTTTAATGATTCTTCACCCTTTATATACTTTTTTATACCAATTTTTAATTCGTCTTGGTTTTCTCGACGGCATCAATGGCATTACCATTTGTTACCTAAACGCTTATAGTGTTTTTGTTCGTTACAAAAAGCTGCAAGAACTTACTTCTTCCAAAATTTAAGTTTCTTCTTTAAGCGTTTTTTTCTGTAAAACTTCTCCTGAAAATCAGAAGTATATTTCCACAACAACTCAAAAATTCTTTCTTCAGATTCTGAATATAATTTAGCATATTCATTACTCATTACCGCAACCATTTCTTTAAGAGGAGTTAATCGGCATAAATTTTTCATACGCATTTCAAAAGTCATTGTCTTATGAAATTCCATTCTATTTAAATCCACCAAAAAGAAATCATAATTCCCCTCAGCATTCTTTTTAATCAAAGTATTTCCTGGTGAATGATCTAAAAACTCAATTCCTTTTTCATGAAGATCAAAACTAAATCTGGTAAATTGTCTTAGAATATTCTCACGATCCGGAAAATCTGGAACTTCAACCAGTTCTCTATAAGTCAAATCACATTGAAGTTGTTCACTGATATAAAAACTTTTCTCTAAACCTATAATCGAAGAAAACTCTGCGTAAGCAATTGGTTTTGGTGTCCCTACACCTAATTCTAATAGTTTATTTGCAAACTCATAAGAACGTTTTGCTTTTGATTTTCGAAAATATTTATAGGCGATTTTATTAATAAGATGTGGAACCTTAAACGATTTGATATTTATTTTTTGATTGTTAAAATCAAAAAGTTTTATCTGATTACGCTGACCAATAACGAAGTCTTCTCCTTTGGTGTCAAAAAACTGAATAAATTCGACAATCTCATTTTCGAATTTTTCATACCCTCGATTTAATCTTAAGATCATAAAAAATGTTTCAGCAAATTTAGTTAGTTTTACCATCTAATAAAAAAAAAATATCGATAATGCGTATTACACTAATAAGTCTTGACAATTGGGGACTCAATAAACATATTGCTTCAACTCTAGAAAAACAAGGACATATAGTTCAGCATATCGATTTCAACACCTTCAAATACAAATATCCATCTGTACTGCATAAGGCTTATAATTTTATTTTAAAAGCGTTAAACAAACCAAACCTAAAGCACCAGCATTTTGGTAAAGAAATCGTAAACCGTTTACAGGAAAATAAGGAAATTCAAGATGTAATTTTAACTATAAAAGGTGATTTTATAGATCCTAAAAGTATTCTTGAATTTAAAAAATATACTAAAAAATCTATTGGCTTTTTTAACGACAATATTTATCGCTGCCCAAAAATCAAACGAGTTCTGCATTGTTTTGATGACGTTTTTTCGTTCGAAAAAGACGACTGCGCAAAATTTAATCTAAAATTTGCTCCAAATTGGATCTACAATAACAACGTTTCTTTAACCAGCAATACCTCTTTTGAGTATGATGTTTTCAATATTAGCTCAATCGATAAAAGACTGCCAATTTTAGTTCGAATCGCAGATGAGTTAAAATCTAAATCAATAAAATTCAAATTTATTGTTTACGATAAAAAACGAAAACCTGTTGATAATACCATTACTTATATCAACAAACACATGCCATTATCTGAAGTAAACGATTATATCAGCCGCTCAAAAGTACTTTTAGACATTAACAGAATTGGTCAGATTGGCTTAACATTTAGAGTTTTTGAAAGTTTAGGTTTAGATAAAAAATTAATTACTACAAACTCTGACATCAAAAATTACGATTTTTACAATCCTAATAACATCCTTATTATTGATGAAAAGAATCCCGTAATTTCTCCTGATTTTTTTAAAAACGAATACGAAAAAATCCCAGATTCGATCTTGCATCAATATACTATCGAAGGATGGTGCGAAAATGTAATTTTTAAAAATCTCAAGTAAATATTTTACTTTTTCAGCCTTACATTATTAAAAACTGAATGTATTTTGCGTTCTCATCGCGTATTGCTCATTTATTTTATATTTTAATTAACCAATTTATACCTCTTAAATACATAAAAAACACGCTGTAATTCGCTCAATTTTAATTAATCATTCTGTATGTTTGCACTTTGCACAAAAATAAAAATATCACCACACTTTCATTGTCAAACTTTGGTGTTATTCAATATGTAAAACAAAATGAATTTCACCTTTTCTCTAATTATAATTGCCGCATTAATTGCCTTAGTTCTATCTGTTTTAGTAATTAATCGATTAGTAAAAATAAAGTTAACTGATGTCAGTTATCCCGAAATTGACGGACTCCGAGGTTATTTAGCCTTTTTTGTTTTCTTGCACCACAGTTATATATGGCAGGTATATTTAAAAACTGAAAATTGGGAAGATCCAGAATCTAACTTATTCAACCAATTTGGAGAAACTACTGTTGTTTTCTTTTTTATAATTACTGCTTTTTTATTTACAACCAAATTACTCAATAATAAAACGGGAGAAATTGATTGGTCAAACTATCTTAAATCAAGATTTTTCAGGCTTTTTCCAATGTATTTTTTCTCTGTAATTATCATTTTTATTTTGGCTGCCTGCTTGACTAATTTTACTATTAGAGTTCCGTTTTTAGAAAACTTAAAAAGCATTCTTTCTTGGATATTTTTTAACGTCAGCAAGCAAAATTCAAACCTAAACGGTTTAGAAGATACTTTTATTCTAAATGCCGGAATTACTTGGACATTGCCCTACGAATGGATTTTTTACTTTTTATTACCTCTTATTGCATTGTTCTTTAAAATAAAAATCAACTACAAAGCTTTAGTCGGTTTTACTATTACCGCCGCAATAATTATGGTTATAAACAAATCGTCATTAAGACATTTTATGCCTTTTATTGGCGGAATTTGTGTTGCATTAATATTAAACACAAAAAAGTTTAATACGATTTTAAAACAGAAAAAGTACACCATATTAGCACTGTTATTATTAGCTGTTTCAGTCTATTTTTTCAACAGCGGCAGAAAACCTTATCCGCTGATAGCTGCGTCTATTGTATTTTTGATTATCGCATCTGGAAACAATTTTTTCGGAGTTTTATCGAGTGCTTTTTCGCGTAAATTTGGTCAAATTACGTACAGCCTGTATTTACTTCATGGTATTTTACTGTTTGTTATATTTCATTACATAGTTGGTTTTGAGAAAGCAAAAACATTAACTGACGTTGAATTTTGGTCGATTATTACTGTATCTGTTTTTCCTTTAATACTAATTTGTCAGCTGACTTTTAAATACATCGAACTGCCTTTAATGTCTTTAGCAAAGAGAAAAAAGTAAAGCTAAATCTGCTCAATATTCAAGATAACTAAGTAACTAAAATCGTAATTTATTATTTTTTTTATTGCTACCTTTGCAATCTCAATAGCCCATTACATTTTACAAAATGAACGAAGAAATACTAAAAGCATACGAAGTAATCAAAGAAGGCGGCATTATACTTTACCCAACTGATACTGTTTGGGGAATTGGCTGCGATGCTACAAATCCTGAAGCTGTTGCTAAAATATACAAGCTGAAACAACGTGCAGAAACACAAAGCATGATTGTTTTAATGAATGGCGAAAAAATGATGTACAATGTTTTTAAAAACATTCCAGAAGTAGCTTGGCAAATTTTAGATTTATCTGAAAAACCAACAACATTAATTTTAGATGAACCTAAAAATGTTGCTGCTAATATTATCGCCGCAGATAATTCGCTTGGAGTAAGATTAGTAAAAGAACCTTTTTGTTTTAAATTACTAGAGCGAATGAAAAAACCATTGGTTTCAACATCAGCAAATATTTCAGGGCAGCCCACTCCAATTGCTTTTAAAGATATTAACCCTGAAATCATCAACGGAGTTGATTATGTGGTTAATTTATATCACGATAAAGTTGCAGGAAAACCTTCGACTATTATAAAACTGACAAACGATTCTCAGGTAAAAGTGATTAGAAAATAAAAGGCTTCGTCTTCGCTCAGGACGACATAAAAGATCTGTCTGACTGAGCGAAGTCGAAGAACTTTTCACACTAAAGAAACCTTTTGAACCTCTAAACAACTTTCAAAGACTCAATCAGCCAATCAATATCTTCTTTTGTGTTATAATGGCTGAATGAAATTCGAAGATTTGGCAATTGTAAATCATCTTCTGAAAGCATTTCTTTTAAAACATGCGACGGTTTTATACTTCCAGATTGGCAGGCGCTTCCTCTAGAAACTGCAATTCCTTTCATATCTAAACTAAACAAAAGCATCGACGTTTTATCTGAAGAAAACGGAAGTGTAATATTGATAATATTATAAAAATCATCTTTTCTCCCATTAATTTTAAAACCTGAAAAATGAGTTTCTAACTGCTCAATAAGATATTTCTTAAGTTCAGAAATATATTCGCGTTCTTCAGTTAAATTCTCATAAGAAACAGACAAAGCTTTTGCCATTCCAGCAATTTGATGTACTGCTTCGGTACCTGCGCGAAGTCCTTTTTCTTGCTCACCACCAAAAAACAAAGGCTGTAGTCCAGAATTTTTTCGAACAAAAGCAAAACCAACGCCTTTAGGCCCGTGAAATTTGTGCGCACTGGCTAAAATAAAATCAACTGGAGTTTTTTGCAGATCAATCTCGGTTTTCCCAATTGATTGAACCGTATCTGAATGAAATAAGGCGTTATATTGCTTACAAATAACCCCAACTCTATCCAAGTCTAAAATAGTGCCTGTTTCGTTGTTTACATGCATCAAACTAACGATTGTTTTTTTCTCGTCGCTTAGTAAATTAGATAAATGCGTCAAATCAAGACTTCCATCAGCATTTACCTTCACATAATCAACCTGAACACCATATTCTTCTTCCAATGCCATAACGGTATGCAAAACGGCATGATGTTCTATTTTTGAAGTAATAATTCGTTCGATCTTAAGATCTTCTACTGCCGATCTTAAAATCCAATTATCTGCTTCAGTTCCTCCCGAAGTAAAAATGATTTCCTGAGCAGAGCAGTTTAAGTGTTTAGCAATGCTTTTTCTAGAAAGTTCTAAAACTGTTTTGGCATTACGTCCAAAACTATGTGTCGATGATGGATTGCCAAAATCTTCAGTCATAACTTTAGTCATTTCCTGAATAACTTCAGGACGCATCGCAGTTGTTGAGGCGTTATCGAGGTATACTTTTTTCATTGCTGCAAAGTTATGAAATATCAATTGTCTAATCTTAAATATCATTTGCCAAATTTTTCACTATTTTTGACCCAAATAAAATTTACGATGAAAAAATATGCAAGCCTTGTATTATTGGCGTTTTTGCTAAACGGCTGTGATGATGGCGACCTTACAGTAGATACAATCGATTTTGACAGTGTTACAGCTGCAAGTTGCGACCCCACAACTAACACTTTAATTTACAAACTTAAAACGCAAGAATCATTACTGCTTCAATTACCGCAGGCAAACGGAATTGTAAACGATCCTAAAATTTACACTTACGACATAGACAATAATCTATATCGTGTTGTATACAGAGCGTATGACGGTAAAGTAGAAACTACAAATATTTGCGGCGCTATACCACCAAGAACTCCAAATGTTACCGAAGAATGGTTAGGGAAAAGCGGGAAAATTGTAATTACAACTACACAAATAGCTAATGACCCAGACGTAAACGGAGCAACAAGAATTACAGGTTATAACCACAATATTGTATTTCAAAACATCACTTTTGCAAAACCTGCGGGAGATCAAGTTGAAGCCGAATTTCCGTTTGGAGATTATAAAACTACAGTTACTCCAGCCAATTTAACGTTTCAAAATGCTGCCAGCGGCGAAGCGTTTATTTGCCCTGATAACTTAACGGTTTACAATTACAATACGTCCTTTACTTTAACAATCGAAAACTTTGATAAAAGCTTACTTGATAATGTAGAGACCCCTCCAGGAAAGCCAAGAACAGGAGCAATTGGAGCAACCACAAACAAGCTTTTTTATAGAACTTTTTTAAGCGGGACTGGAAGTATTTCTGCCGGCTATTTTTGTCAAACAACAACTCCTGCATTACCTGCTGTAAATGAAACTTGGGTGGGTGAAAATACAAACGCAGATCTAAAAGCAGAAATACAAGTTACAACAGAAAAAGTAGGCACAAACTATATTCACACAATTGTTCTTGCAAACGTTTCGCTAGTAAAAGGAAACAGTAAATTTAGACTTGGAACTAGTTTTCTTCTAGGAAAAATCACCAAGTAAAAAAGCAAAAAAAACAAAACAAAAAAGAAGCAAAGACAACGTTCAAAAACGATCTTTGCTTCTTTTTTTATTCCTACAAAAAACGTTCGTTTTTCAAGGCTGGTTTCTATTAGAAATCAGAATGAAAACGAACGTTTTTTTATGCTTTTAAAAGAGCTTATTTAAGACTTCAAAACGTATTTATTTATTGTTTTGTCTAAAATAAACTTCGGTTGCACCCAGTCCATATTTTTGATAATTGGCGTCTTGAAAATCGATACCATCATAACGCCCCAATAAAAAATCCAATTCCGCTTTTAAAATTCCTTCGCCGACACCGTGAATAAAAACAATTTTTGGAATGCGATTTTTGATCGCAAATTCAATGTGTCTTTTCGCCGTTTCCGTCTGCAAAGTTAAGATGTCATAATTCGACATTCCACGTTTATTTGGAACCAGCTTTTCAATATGCAAATCAAATTCTGGAGCCGAAATTTCGCGTTTATCTTTGCGTTCTTTGACAAAACTACGTGGTTTTGGCTCTGTTTTTTCTTTTGAAATCTCATTTAAATCTATTCTTTTAATAGAATTCATTAAATTACTGGTTTCTTGAATTTTAAGTAACTCATTGACAAAAAATGTCATCATAAATCCGTCTTCTGTTTCAATCAAAACCTCACTGTTTTTCACTGAAACTACTGTTCCATTTATGGCTTCGTCTAAGACAGAAACCTTATCTCCTTTAGTCAACATCCTTCTCTTCTTTATCTTGGTTTTTACTTGGTGTTTTTGCGCTCAGCTGCATCATTCCATACATGAAAACTGCAATTGCAATTACCGTTATATAGATATTTTTTTCTTCCGAAACCTGCTCATATAACGCAACCGAAATGGCAAGAATCATAATTAAAATTTTAAACGTTTTCATATTTTAAAGTTTAAGAATTCAAAAGTAGCAAACTTTAAAATAACAGTTCCCTCCTCTTGAAATGTTATCTTATATTTTTTTCGTAAAATTGTAAAAAAAAATCACCGTGTCTTTAGAAAAATATATGATCCCCTGCATGTTCAAAACGCTCTTTGGAATTGAGTGTTTAGGCTGCGGTTTTCAGCGATCATTATTCTTACTTTTTCAAGGTGAATTTTTAGCGGCTTTTAATATGTATCCGGCAGTTTATACTACCCTTTTATTTTTACTTTTAATCGTTTTATATTTTGTAGATAAATCGAGAAATTATAAAAATATAATTTGGAAAGCAGCAAGCTTGAATATCATTTTTATGCTTGCCGGTTACTTTTACAAACACTTTTATCTTTGATGATTTTGATTCTTTTTTTTACTTCTTAATTTTATTCAAAATATCGTTCATCATCTCAATTTGCACTTTCTGAATTTCGATTAATTCTTGCTGCTGATGCATTATTAAATGATCAATTTTATCGTGAATCATTCTAATTTCTAATTCCGATTTTAAGTTAATCATGTAGTCTTTTTTGGCACGATTTCGATCCTTCTCTTCTTGACGATTTTGACTCATCATAATTACCGGCGCTTGCAAAGCTGCAATACAGGATAAAATCAAATTCAGTAAAATAAACGGATATGGATCAAACCCTTTATTGACCAAAATATAAACATTCGAGCCAATCCAAATAATAATAAAAGCCAGAAACGAAATTATAAAAGTCCAGCTTCCGCCAAAATCTGCCACCTGATCTGCAATCTTTTGCCCAAAGTTTCTTGTCTCAGCTTCATCCTCAACAATACTCACTATTGATTTATCTTCTTTCAAAGAAGAAATAACGTTCTTTTCAAGATCTGAAAGCGCTCCAATTTCAGTAGACAAATAATTCGAAATGTATCTCTGACGATATTCATTCAGCTCCTCGACAGCTATACAATCGTCATCGCAAAAAGAAGGATGATCTTTAACAATTAACCCCAGTATCGGGTCGTGAATTGATTTTCCGTAAACTTTATCACTTTCGGGAAATTCTATATTTGAAATTGCACTCTTAAACGTTGAATTGTTTTTCATTTTTGTAAATTTTATAGGCTAATTTACACAATTAACTTCTTAAGAATCACATTATACTTTAGATTTCAGCAAACTTTCATTTATCACAAATACAACCCGAAGCACAAAATTTCTTTAGTTAATTCGTGCCTGTATTTACAAAAAACACCTTACTTTTAACGTTTTAAAATATCCATTCAATTTTATAATTGTGACAAAAGATACTATCATACAAAACATTAAAGCTTTAAAAAGCCATTCTACAATAAACTACGGTATCAAAACCAAAACCGAAGATTTTACTGAAAAGCTGTTCTATACCCTTTTTGATTCGAATGCCGCATTAGACGAAAGTATAAATGAACTCGAAATACGCTTTAAAGAAATTGCTGTTTTAGCTTGTCAAAAACCTGAAAACTTATGCGAGTCTATTTGGGATAGATTTCTTGAAAAACTGCCTGGGGTTCTTGAAAAACTGAATCAAGACGCAGCATATATTTTAGAAAATGATCCGGCATCAAACAGTATAGACGAAGTTTACTTGGGTTATCCTGGTTTTTATGCTATTGCCATTTATAGATTAAGTCACGAATTATACCATCTAGACTTATTGCTGTTCTCACGATTAATGAGTGAATATGCGCATCGAATTACAGGAACTGACATACACGCGGGAGCAAGCATTGCATCGCCGTTTTTTATTGATCACGCAACTGGAATTGTTATTGGGGAAACCTCTGTTATTAAAAAACACGTTAAAATTTACCAAGGGGTTACTTTAGGAGCTTTGAGTGTGAGTAAGGAAATGAAAAATGCAAAAAGACATCCAACCGTTGAAGCAAATGTGTGTATTTATGCGAATGCCACAATATTAGGAGGAGGAACTATCATAGGCGAAAATAGTGTTATTGGAGGAAATGCATGGGTAACTAAATCTATTCCTGCAGATTCTATTGTTTTAAATACTACTACAACCGACGTTAAAATAAAAGAAAAAAGATAAAATGGGTCCACAGAAATTGTTAAACCTTATTGGAAATACTCCATTAATGGAAACTGTCAATTTGGTTAAAAATAAAAACGTAAAACTTTTACTAAAACTTGAAGGAAACAATCCGGGCGGAAGTGTAAAAGACAGAGCTGCTTACAACATGATTGCTTCGGCACTTGAAAGAGGCGATATTAAAAAAGGCGACAAACTAATTGAAGCAACAAGCGGCAATACCGGAATTGCATTGGCAATGATTGCGCAATTGTTTCAAATAGAAATCGAATTGGTTTTACCAGAGGATTCTACAAAAGAACGAACACAAACTATGCGCGCTTATGGCGCCACGGTTATTTTGACACCAGCCAGCGAAGGAATTATTGGCTCAAGGGATTATGCAGATAAGAAAGTCGCTCAAGGCGGATATTTAATGCTGAATCAGTTTGCGAATGACGATAACTGGAAAGCGCATTATAAAACTACTGGTCCAGAAATCTGGAATGATACTGACGGATCTGTTACGCATTTTGTTTCAGCAATGGGAACAACTGGTACAATCATAGGAACATCTACTTATTTAAAAGAAAAGAATCCTGCTATTCAAATTGTAGGCGCACAGCCAAGCGACGGATCGCAAATTCCGGGAATTCGTAAATGGCCGCAAGAATATCTGCCTAAAATTTTTGATGCTTCAAAAGTCGATACTGTTGTCGATGTAAGCGAAGAAGAAGCCAGAGCAATGACAAAGAGATTGGCTCTGGAAGAAGGCGTTTTTGCAGGAATGAGCAGCGGAGGATCTGTTGCAGTTGCTTTAAAAATTGCAGAACAGTTAGAATCTGGTGTTATAGTTGCCGTTATCTGTGATCGCGGCGATCGTTATCTGTCATCTGATTTATTTGATTAAAAAAAAAGGGACAAAGGATCAAAGTGGCAAAGAATCAAAGACTCAGCAGAGCTAAGTTTCACAAACTCGTTACAAACCACTACAACTCCTAAAAGACGCACCGCTGTGCGTCTCAACAAAGAAACCTTTGCACCTTATTTACCTATGAACCTTTGTAACTTAAAAAAAAAATGAACTACAGAAAACTAGGCAAAACAAACTTCAACATATCCGAAATCTCACTAGGAACTTGGCAGGTTGGGGGAAAATGGGGATCAGGATTTAATGATAAAACTGCCGATGAACTTATAAATACTGCCATAGACAATGGCGTAAATTTTATTGATACTGCCGATGTTTATGAAAACGGATTAAGCGAAACTGCCGTTGGCCGTGTTGTTCGTTCGCGTTCTGAACGTATTTATGTGGCTACAAAATGCGGACGCAATATTAATCCGCATATCAATGAAGGCTATCAGCCAAAAGTACTTCAGAAATTTATTGAAGACAGTTTAAGAAGAACCGGATTAGAAACCTTAGATTTAATACAACTTCATTGTCCGCCTACCGAAGTTTATTATCGCCCTGAAATCTTTGAACTTTTTGACCGATTAAAAGAACAAGGCAAAATTTTGAATCTTGGCGTAAGCGTCGAAAAAGTCGAAGAAGCCTTAAAAGCAATAGAATATTCAAATGTAACTACAGTTCAAATCATCTTTAATTTATTCCGCCAGCGCCCGTCGCAGTTATTTTTCTCTGAAGCCAAGAAGAAAGATATCGGTATCATTGCACGTGTTCCTCTCGCAAGTGGTCTTTTAACAGGTAAATTTGATTCAAAAACAACTTTTGATACTCAGGATCATCGCAATTTTAATCGTAACGGAGATGCCTTTGATAAAGGCGAAACTTTTTCTGGTATTGATTATGAATTAGGTTTAAAAGCGGTCGAAAAACTAAAAGCCTTGTTTCCTGAAACAGCAAACCTTGCTCCTATTGCCTTGCAATGGATTTTGAGTTTTAATGAAGTAAGCTGCATTATTCCTGGAGCTTCAAAAAAAGAACACGTTCTTTCGAATTTATCAATTTATGATCTGCCTAATTTAAGCACCGAAAAAATCGCAGCTATGAATAAAATTTATGAAGAGTACATAAAACCATCTGTACATCAGCTGTGGTAATTTTTAGAAGACACTAAGGTGCTAAGGTGCTAAGTTTTAAACTTTGCAAAAAAAACTTAGATTCTTAGAACCTTAGTATCTTAGCATCTCCAAATTTACAATTCAAATTCAATTTTAAATTCAGCGCCTTTATTCCTGCCTTCGCTCAAAGCAGTTAGTTTTCCTTTATTTTTCTCGACAATTTTTTTGCATAAATACAATCCAATTCCCGTTGACGATTCATTTGCAGTCCCTAAACGGCTCATTTTTGTGAATTTCTTAAACAATTCATCAATCTGATTTTTATCGAAACCAATTCCTTCATCAGTAACCGTAATAATTACATTTGAATTCTCTTTAAAAACCCTAAGTTTTATTTCGCTGTCGAAATAAGAAAACTTAACGGCATTACTGATTAAATTAACTAAAACTTGAACTAATAAGCCTTCGTCTATTTTAAGTTTCACCTCGTCAACTTCGACATTTACTTTTAAATTTACTTTTTTATCAATCAAACGTTGTTCAACCTGCTCGTTGATAAAAGGCAGAATGCTCGAGATTAAAATAGTCTTAAATTCTGGATTTATTTTTACGACTTGATCTTGTTCTTTTAATAATTTTATAAAATTCTCGATGTATCGAAATTGCAAATTAGTCGATTCGCAAATTAAACCTGCTAAATGTTTAACGGACTCAGATGGATTTTCGCTTAAAATAAGCTCGGCTAAACCTTGCGGATTTCCTGCAAAATTTTTTAAATCGTGCGAAAGCATATAAATCAAATCCTGTTTTTCGTTTATAAAACTTTCTGCCTCATAAATTGATTCTTGAATATTACACATCAAAAGCCCTGCTTCATCAGTATATTCTGTTGGTAATACTGAAAGCTGCCTGTTATTTCTATAATCATCCAAAGATCTCGAAGCAATAGAAATTGGCTTGATTAATTGTTTTAATATCAAAAGCGTAACTACCGTTGCCAGCAGAGTCATAATTAAAGAAAAAAGTAAAATTGAAGTTGGTGAGACGGTATGTTCAAAAAAAAGTACAAAAAATAAAATTCCTATAAGCGGAATATGTATTCCTATAAATGCTACAAACAAAAATTTAAATGCATAACTTTTTTTCAAAAAGCTGATTTGTGAAAGATTGTGATACAACTTCATAAAACACGACAAACAATAGGTTATACTTGATACATTTGAGACTAATGCTAAAAACAAAGTTAACTTTTAAACTCAATTAAACTAATAAATTCAACAATTTGATAATTTTTTTTGAAATTTAAATTTATAAAAGTTTTCAAACGCTTATTTTTGCGCTATGGGAAGAAAAAATACAGACAAAGTTGTCTTTCATCAAATCCAGGTTCTTGATGCTGGAGCAAAAGGAGTGTCAGTAGCAAAAGCACCTGACGGAAAAGTAATCTTTATTCCGAATGTAGTTCCGGGTGATGTAGTTGATGTACAGACATTCAAAAAAAGAAAAGCCTATTACGAAGGTAAAGCCGTAAAATTTCACGAATTATCAGAGCATCGTATTGAGCCTATCTGCGATCATTTTGGTGTTTGCGGCGGTTGTAAATGGCAAAACATGAAATACAGCCAGCAGTTGTATTACAAACAAAACGAAGTAAAAAATCATTTACAGCGTATTGGAAAAGTTGAACTTCCTGAATTTGAAACTATTTTAGGTTCTGAAAAACAGTTTTTCTATAGAAATAAAATGGAATTTTCATTTTCTAACAGCCGTTGGTTAACAGAAAAAGAAATTGAAAGCAAGGAAGATCTAGGAAACAGAAATGCTTTAGGATTTCACATTCCGAAAATGTGGGATAAAATTCTTGACATTCAAAAATGTCACTTACAAGAAGAACCTTCTAATGCTATT
Source organism: Flavobacterium sp. YO12 (assembly GCF_004119495.1). Taxonomy (GTDB): domain Bacteria; phylum Bacteroidota; class Bacteroidia; order Flavobacteriales; family Flavobacteriaceae; genus Flavobacterium. The sequence goes on along the minus strand of NZ_NRQU01000082.1, from coordinate 2,220 downwards.
AGAAATGAAATCAGAGCTTTTGCGAATGAACATAATTTAGCATTCTTTAACCCAAGAGAACATTCTGGTTTATTAAGAACAGTAATGATTCGTACTGCTTCAACAGGCGAAATTATGGTTTTGATTCAGTTTTTCGAAAATGACAAAGCTAATCGTGAACTTATTTTAGATCATTTATACGAGAAATTCCCGCAAATTACTTCTTTGCAATATGTGGTAAATGCTAAGCAAAACGACACCATCTACGATCAAGATATTAAACTTTATAAAGGAAGAGATTATATCTTGGAAGAAATGGAAGGTTTGAAATTCAGCATCAACGCTAAATCATTCTATCAAACAAATTCTGATCAAGCATACGAATTGTACAAAATTACACGTGACTTTGCTGGATTATCAGGAAACGAAACAGTTTACGATTTATATACTGGAACAGGAACTATTGCGCAATTTGTTTCTAAAAAAGCAAAAAAAGTAATTGGTGTAGAAAGTGTTCCTGAAGCAATTTTAGATGCAAAAGCAAATGCAGAGCGCAATAATATTACAAATTGCGAGTTTTTTGTTGGAGACATGAAAGTGGTATTCAATGAAGAATTCATTGCTCAGCATGGCAAACCGGATGTTATTATTACAGATCCGCCAAGAGATGGTATGCATGCAGCCGTAATCGATCAGATTTTAAAAATTGCTCCTAAAAAAGTAGTTTATGTAAGCTGTAACTCGGCAACACAAGCTCGTGATTTAGCATTGATGGACGAAAAATACAAAGTTACCCGCGTTCGACCTGTTGATATGTTCCCACAAACACATCATGTTGAAAATGTTGTACTTTTAGAACTTCGATAATTATAAAATTATAAATGAAAAAAATAGTCTCACTTTTACTTCTTTTTACGTTTGGACTGTCCAGCTGTGAAAAAGATGACATTTGCGATGGAAATACACCTACAACTCCACGACTTGTTATTACTTTTTATAATATTTCAGATCCGTCTGTTGTAAAAAATGTAACAAACCTAAAAGTTGTTGGTATTGGCGGCGGTGATCCAAATGGGATTATTTTTAACAGCAAAGGTACTGACACAGGTAAATATCTAGCAAATGGAAGTACTATTTCAATTCCATTAAAAACAGATGGTACAACCACTGCTTACAGTTTTATATTTAATGCCATAAACACTAATCCTGCAGCAGTAAATACAGATGTATTGACATTTAATTATACAACACAAAACATTTATGTATCGAGAGCTTGTGGTTTTAAAACTAATTTTACATTGAACCCAAGCGATAATTCAAGCACTGCCGGAATCATACGAACTGATCCTGCTAACGACGGTCAATGGATGCAGAGTATTGATATACTAACTCCTAACATTCAAACAGAAAATGAAACACATGTTAAAATATATTTTTAGTTTTTGCTTAGTGTTTTCAATGTTTTTAGGACATTCTCAAGAAACACCAGCTGCAACAAAAGAAATCGTTCAGGAAAAAACCAAAAAAACAGCAAAACCTGCTGTTCAGGAAACAAAAACAGATAGTATCCCAACAAAAACAGATCGTTATGGTTTGCGCGTAGGAGTAGATTTATACAAACTAACAAGAGGGCTTTATGATAAAGATTATAAAGGAATTGAGTTTGTTGGAGATTATCGTTTAACCAAAACGTATTATTTAGCCGCTGAATTGGGTTTTGAAAACAAAACAACTGATGATGACCGACTAAATTCTACTGCAAAAGGAACTTATATTAAAGCAGGATTTGATTACAATATGTACCAAAACTGGTTAGATATGGAAAACCTTATAACAATTGGTATGCGTGCTGGTTTCAGCTCTTTTAGTCAAGACTTAAACAGCTACAAAATTTATAATCCAAATCCGTATTGGGGAGAACAGCCCTACATTACAGCAAATCAAAAATACAACGGATTAAGCGCCGGCTGGATAGAAGTTGCGGGCGGTATTAAAGCTAAAGTTTTTAATAATGTATTTGTTGGTTTTGGTGTTCAGCTTAAACTTTTAGTTATGAACAACAAACCTTCTGGATTTGACAATCTTTATATCCCAGGTTTCAACAGAACTTACGACGGAAGTTTTGGAGTAGGATTCAATTATACTGTTTCTTATTTTATTCCAATTTACAAGAAGAAAGTAGTTCTGCCGGAAATCAAAAAAGAAACTCCTAAAAAATAGAACATCTTATTATAAAAAGCC
>NZ_NRQU01000081.1 GCF_004119495.1 Flavobacterium sp. YO12 | reverse complement strand
TTTCTGTACAATATGATAAAGCATCAACAAGTACAGACCCAACAAAATTGGGGAATAATCAGTTTTACTATTTTAGTTCTTACTTAGGTGGAGCAGAAACTGGAGCACCGTTAAGAAGCTACAATTTATGCCCGACAGATTATGCTTTAGGATTATATGAAAAAGGAGATAAAAGATGGGATGCTACTTTCATGACTGAAATTCTTGAAGGTCCAGAAACTACAAATGGAGTTACTAAAACTATTTTGTACTATCCATACTATAGAAGTTCAAATCCAGCATCATTAAAAGTAAGACACTTTTACGAGCCAAAATGGTTTACGCCTGCTGACAGAACAGCTTGGGAAACTGCAAATGCTTCAAGAAAAGCGGCTACGTTTGTTTACCACCCTTGGGGAGAGTACTCTGCAGCTCATACTTTAATTAAAAATTTAGACTGTTACACTATTCCAGTGAAGAAGTTTGACGATCCAGATCCAACTACACCTTCAAGCACAGGACCAGTAAGTACAAGAGATATTATCGTATCTCGTTTGGGAGAAACTTACTTAATTGCTGCAGAAGCGTATTTAAAAGCAGGACAACCAGGAACAGGTTTAGCTCGTTTAAATGAAGTAAGAAAAAGAGCGGGAGTTGCAAATGCGACAATCGGACAATTTACTATCGATTATATTCTTGATGAAAGAGGAAGAGAATTGTTAGGCGAATATAAAAGATGGTTTGATTTGAAGCGTACAGGAACATTAGTTGACAGAGCTTCAGCATATAATTATAAAATTAAAGCATCCAACTTTGTTGGTGTAGGCGGTAAACTTAAAATCTTAAGACCAATTCCACAATCGGTTTTAGATTTAAACCAAAATAAAGATTTTCCTCAGAATCCTGGTTATTAGTAATTGATTAATATTTTGAGACTATTGTTTTTTTGAAGCAGTTAAAAAGGAGTTTGGCCAAAGTGCCGAACTCCTTTCTTAACTAAAAAGTAGAAGGATTTTAATGCGAAAAATTGTATTGATTTTATTAGGATTTACATGCTTTGCAAATGCACAGCAGACTTATAGTGTCGACACTTCGTACACTGTAAAAAGCACCTATGCTAAATTGATAAAAAAATACCCGTCGATTACGATTCCAGTTATCGCTGAGAATGAAAACGTCGATAAAATTGACGATGTGGCTTATTTTACATCAAAAGAAAGAACACTGCATTTAGATGCTTTTGTAAATAACAAACAAAAACAGAATCCAGCTGTAATCATGATTCATGGCGGTGGATGGAGATCAGGAAATAAAAGCCAAATGAATCCTTTGGCGCAAGAAATAACTTCAAAAGGCTATTCTTGTTTTACAATAGAATACAGATTATCGCTCGAAGCAAAATATCCGTACGGCGTGTATGATGTAAAAAATGCAATTAGATTTATAAAAGATAATGCAAAGAAATTCAATGTAGATCCAAACAAAATTGCGGTTTTAGGCTGTTCTTCGGGAGGGCAAATGGCAGCTTTGATTGGTACAACAAATGGAATTTCGGCTTTTGATGATCCTTCAAATAAAAGTAAATCATCTTCAAAAGTAAATGCAATTATCAATGTAGACGGCATTTTAGCATTTAGGCATCCAGAATCTTCAGAAGGAGAGATGGCATCGTTTTGGCTTGGAGGTTCTTATGAAGAAAAAACAGAGAACTGGAAAAACGCATCGGCTTTAAGCCATACCAATAAAAATACACCTCCAATATTGTTTATAAACAGCAGTATCGACAGGTTTCATGCCGGAAGAGATGATATGATAAAGATTCTAAATCAATATAAGATTTACAGTGAGGTTCATACAATCGAAAATTCGCCTCATTCCTTCTGGTTTTTTCAGCCTTGGTTTAATCCAACCGTTGATTTTACAACTAATTTTTTAAAAAAGACATTCAAATAATTGCAATAAAATGAAAACAAAAATCACAGTCGCAGCCTTATTTTTAATTGGTTTGACATCAGTAAATGCTCAAAAGTATGATATTAAAACCGCTAAAACATATGCCGAAATTTCTGCTAAAACAGATGGACATTGGGAGGGAAGAAAATACAAAGGCGGAACCGTTTTTAAAAATGTAGACAGACTAAAATTAGCTCCAGAGCATACAGATCATTCTTTTGATATTCGTTACGAAGGTCCGGGATGGGAAAGTAACCGAATTGGATACCGTTTGTATCTAGACTGGAGAAATGCGATTGATATTTTTGGAAAGAAAACTTCTAAAATGATTCTGCCAATAGTAGGTCAGGATAATTTTGATTCGTATCACGAAATGAGCGATTGGGGAGCGGATATCCTAAAAGCAGGAAAAGGAATTGGGATTGGATCAATTGATCGTTATTTAAACAACGAAAAACTGCATTTCCGCGAAGTAGATTCTACAATTGCAACTGTTGTAAATAAAAACAACGAGTCTGGCGTAAAAGTGAATTATTACGGATGGAAAACAGCTTCTGATAAAATTGATTTTACTTCAACGTTAACAATAAAACCAGATCAGCTTTATACAAAACATACCGTTCAGGCTTCAAAAGAAATTAAAGGAATTTGTACTGGAATTGTAAAACAGAAAAATACAGAACTTCTTAAAAAAGAAAGTAAAAACAAAAAATGGGCATATTTGGCAACGTACGGCGTACAGTCTCTAGTTCCAGATAAATTAGGAATGGCTATTTTTTATGAAGTAAACACAATCGAAAATATTGCTGATACTGATTTAGATTATTTATTAGTTTTTAAACCAACAACAAAAGCGACCTCATTTTACCTTTTAGGGGCTTGGGAACAAGAACAAAACGGGATAAAATCGAAAGAAGATTTCGTGAAATATTTAGACGCTCAATTAGAAATTCTGAACAAAAAAGGAAAAATGTAATTTTTTTGCCACAGATTATAAGGATTAAAATGATTAGAAAAAATCTGCTGGATCTGCTAAATCTGCGTGAAAATATTTAAACATATAAACATAGAATTATTGTATTTTCAAAGGAGTATAAAAGAAACAAGTCTAATGTTTGTTAATACAAGCGAAACGCCTTTTATTAAGTTTTCAATCCAGATAGCTTTCGGGAATGTTTCTATGTGTTTAAAACAAGCAAAGAATAATCCAAATAATCCATTATCCCGATAGCTATCGGGAGTGGCAAAACAAAATATAAGAATGAATTATAAAAAAACAGTCTTTGCGTTTTTCTTGTTGTACAGCATTTTTACAACTGCTCAGAACAATGAAAATCAGAATAAAACTGCAGTTTCAGCCAATTCAAAATGGTCAGAGAAAACAGCAGTGACAATTCTGAATAAATACCCGAAAGCCTGGCAGATCGACGGAACAGAGAAACCAAAATGGGATTATAAAATGAGCTTGACTTTGTCTGCTTTTGAGAAATTGTATTTGAAAACAAAAGACAAAAAATATCTCAGTTATATCAAAGAATATGCAGATGAACTGATTGACAGCAATGGAAACATCGCCAAATATGATATTAAAGAATACAATATCGATTATGTAAATCCGGGAAAATTGTTGTTTAATTTATATGAAGTAACAAAAGACAATCGCTATTTAACGGTTATCAAACAATTAAGAACGCAGCTTGAAAGTCAGCCAAGAACACCAAGCGGAGGATTTTGGCACAAACAAATTTATCCAAATCAAATGTGGATTGACGGTTTGTACATGGCAGAACCTTTTTATGCCCAATATACCGTTAAGTACGAAAAAGGTAAAGGTTTAGACGATATAGCCAAACAGTTTGAATTGGTTCACAATCATTTATTAGACAAAAAAACAGGATTGCCTTATCAAGCTTGGGATGAAAGTAAAGAAATTGGCTGGGCAAATAAAGAAACAGGAACTTCGCCAACAATATGGAGTAGAGGAATTGGCTGGTATATGATGGCGTTAGTAGAAACATTGGATTATTTTCCTAAAAGCAATCCAAAGCAAAAAGAACTAGTTACATATTTAAATGAAATTGCCAAGAATGCAGTCAAAGCACAAAGCCCGTCAGGATTATGGTATCAAGTTGCCGATAAACCAGAATTGACAGGAAATTATTTAGAATCGTCAGGTTCAGCAATGATTATTTATGCTTTGGCAAAAGGAGCTGATAAAGGATATTTAAATGCATCGTACAAAAAAACAGCGCAAAAATCTTTTGATGCATATGTAAACGAATTTGTCAAAACAAATGAAAATAATGAGATTACGATTTCAAATGTTTCATCCAATGTAGGATTGGGCGGAAAACCTTTCCGAGATGGTTCAAATGAATATTATGCAAAAAGCAAAACAAAAGATAACAGTTCGCCAGCATTAGCCGCATTTTTACTAAGTGCAGTGGAATTAAATAAATAACAAACGATTTATTATGATAAAGAAAAGCCATTTTAGTTTTGCCCGAATTGTACTGATAAGTGCGATTGTATTTTCATTTAATGCAATTTCGGCGCAGTCTTCCAATACTATTTCAAAAGATCTAAAATGGTCAGAGCGAATGGCACTTTCTATTATCAAACGTGCTCCACAAGCTTGGCAGGTCGATAATAACGAAAAACCAAAATGGGATTATAAATTGGGTTTATTGATGACTTCTTTTGAAAAATTACATCAAAAAACAAATAATCCTGTTTACGGCGATTACATCAAAGCTTACGGAGAAACAGTAATTAATCCTTCGGGAGAAATTATGAACTACAAACTCGAAGATTATAATATCGATTATGTAAATCCGGGTAAGTTTTTGTTTGAACTTTACAAAAGAACAAATGATAATCGTTATTTAACGGCAATGCAGACTTTAAGAAAGCAATTAGAAACACATCCAAGAACAAACTCAGGAGGATTTTGGCACAAAAAATATATCCGTATCAAATGTGGCTCGACGGTTTGTATATGGGAACACCATTCTATGCAAGATATACGGTTGAATTTGATAAGGGAAAAGATTTAGACGATGTTGCCAAACAATTCGAACAAATTCATCTGCACACGCTGGACAAAAAAACAGGATTGCTTTTTCATGCGTGGGACGAAAGTAAACAAATGCCTTGGGCAAATAAAGAAACAGGAACTTCACCCAATTTCTGGTCACGTTCTATTGGCTGGTACATGATGGCATTGGTTGATGTTTTGGATTACATGCCAAAAGAACATCCAAAAAGAAAAGAATTGATTCAGTATTTAAATGATATTTCAAAAGCAGTGGCAAAATATCAGGACAAATCTGGATTATGGTATCAAGTTACCGATGCAGGAAATAAAGATGGTAATTATCTTGAAGCCTCCGGATCTGAAATGTTTGTTTACGCTTTTGCGAAAGGAGCAAAAAAAGGATATTTACCAGCATCGTATAAAAAACTCGCTTTAAAAGGTTTTGACGCCATTACTAAAAAATTGGTTACCGTTGATGCAGATGGCGAAATTCATATTACACAAGTTTGCGCCAGTGCAGGATTAGGAGGAAATCCGTACCGCGATGGTTCTTTTGAATATTATATAAAAGAGAAAATAAAAATAGATAACTCACACGGTTTAGGGCCATTTATTTTGGCCGCATTAGAAGTAGAACAATAGTAGAATTTTTAAATATATTTTGAAATGAAAAATAGTAGGAAACACAGTTTTATGTCGGTTTTATTAGTTTGCGTAATGGCTTTAACGGGCTGTAAAGTAACTTCACAGGAAACTGCAAAAAAGGAAATCGTTATTTCGAAAGACATGAAATGGTCAGATAAAATGGCTTTAACCTTGATGAAACGTCATCCAGAAAGTTACATGATCGACGATTCTAAAAAACCAAAATGGGATTATGTTCATGCCTTAGTATTACACTCTATCGAAGATTTGTACAAAAAAAATCCAGATCCACGTTACAAAGCCTATATAAGAGGTTATGTAGATGAATTGGTGCAGGAAGACGGTACGATTAAAACGTACGAACTAGATAAATACAATATCGATTTGGTGGTTCCGGGGCGTTTACTTTTTGCTATTTATGCCGAAACAAAACAGGATAAATATTTAAAAGCAATGCAATTGGTTCGCAAACAATTAACAGAGCAGCCTCGTACAGCGAGCGGCGGATTCTGGCACAAACAAATTTATCCAAACCAAATGTGGTTAGACGGTTTGTATATGGGAGAACCATTTTACGCAGAATACACATTGACTTTTGAGAATGGAAAAAGTTTTGATGACATCGCAAAACAATTTGAGTTGATTCAATTACACGCCACAGATCCTAAAACAGGATTATTGTACCACGGTTGGGATGAAAGTAAAGCAATGCCTTGGGCAAATAAAGTAACAGGAAACTCACCAAATTTTTGGTCAAGAGCTTTAGGCTGGTATGCAATGGCACTTGTTGACGTTTTAGATTATATGCCAAAAGAACATCCAAAGAGAGCAGAATTAATTAAGTATTTAAACAATGTATCAGCAGCTTTGGCTAAATATCAAGATAAATCTGGATTATGGTATCAAGTTACAGATAAAGCAGGAGGAAAAGGAAACTATTTAGAAGCTTCAGGATCATCAATGTTTGCTTATGCTTTTGCAAAAGGAGCAAACAAAGGATATCTTCCTGCAAAATATAAAAAATTAGCAAACAAAGCTTTTGACGGATTAACAACAGTTTTAATCAAAAAAGTAGATGAAGACGGCGGTATTACATTAACAAACTGCTGCCAAGTTGCAGGTTTAGGAGGAACTCCATACCGTGATGGTTCTTATGAATATTATGTAAACGAAAGAAAAAAAGACAACGATCCTAAAGCAACTGGTCCTTTTATTTTGGCTGCTTTAGAATTAAATAGATAGTTTATAATTGTTAATTGTTAATTATTAATGATTAGTTATTAATGATTAGTTATTAATGATTGGTTAGTATAATTATTAGGAAAGCACAAAGTATTGTCATTTCGACCAGAGGGAGAAATCGCACTCGTAATTCGACAAAGATTGAAGACATTCTGTACGGAATTTCTAGTGCGATTTCTCTCCCGAAGCCTCGGGATCGAAATGACAAAAAAGGCCTTGAGTAAAAAAACAAAACAAAAATGAAAAGTATAAAAATCGCTGTTCTTCTCCTTTCCGTATTTTCATTTCAGAAAAATACAGCACAAGTATGGACACCAGATAATGGAGACGGAACGTATACAAATCCAATTATTCATGCCGATTATTCAGATCCTGATGCAGTAAGGGTTGGAGATGATTTTTATATGACAGCATCGTCTTTTAATTGTATTCCGGGATTACCAATCTTACATTCGAAAGATTTGGTAAACTGGAAAATTATAAGCTACGCGCTGCCAAAACAGCCGCCTTTTGAAACGTATGATAAAGTGCAGCACGGAAACGGTGTTTGGGCGCCAAGTATTACTTTTCACAACAACGAATTTTACATTTATTATCCAGATCCTGATTTTGGGATTTATATGATAAAAGCTAAAAAGGCTGAAGGACCTTGGTCAGAACCGCTTTTAGTAAAAGCAGGAAAAGGACTTATTGATCCGAGTCCGCTTTGGGATGATGATGGAAAAGTTTATTTAGTGCACGCATTTGCAGGAAGCCGAGCGCAGATTAAAAGTTTAATTGTGGTGTGCAGCATGAATGCCGAAGGAACAATTGCTAATAATGATGAAGTAATGGTGATTGACGGACATGACGGCGAAGGCACAATTGAAGGGCCTAAATTCTACAAAAGAAACAATTACTATTACATTTTTGCACCAGCTGGAGGAGTACCAACAGGCTGGCAGACTATTTTAAGATCTAAAAATGTTTTTGGACCTTATGAAAAGAAGAAAGTTTTAGAACAAGGATCAACCAAAATAAACGGTCCGCATCAAGGAGCGTGGGTACAGACACAGACAGGCGAAGACTGGTTTATTCATTTTCAGGATAAAGGTGCTTACGGAAGAATTGTGCATTTGCAGCCTATGAAATGGGAGAAAGATTGGCCGGTTATGGGACAGGATTTTGATAAAAATGGAATAGGAGAACCGGTTACAACATATAAAAAGCCAAATGTTGGCAAAAAATATCCAATAGAAAACCCTGCAACATCAGATGAGTTTAACGAACCAAAATTAGGATTGCAATGGCAGTGGCACGCAAATTCTCAGATTAACTGGGGGTTGCCTACAAGTCTTGGTTATTTGAATTTGTTTTGCATGACCACAATTAAAGACAGTAAAAGAATTTTTGATGCACCAAATTTATTGCTTCAAAAATTTCCTGCTGAAGAATTTTCGGCAACAGCCAAATTAACTTTCAATGCAAGATTAAACGGAGAATCGACGGGATTGATTATTATGGGATTGGATTATAGTTATTTGTGCTTTAAAAACGATAATGGAAAATTATATCTAAACCAAAAAACAGGAACTTTTAATAAAACTGTTTCAGAAACAGAAACAAAACCTATTTTAATTTCAAGTAATACAATTTATTTGAAAGTAAAAGTAAAAAAAGGCGGAATTTGCAGTTTCTTTTATAGCTTAGATGATAAAAACTATCAGCCGATAGGAAGTGATTTTACTTCAATCGAAGGAAAATGGATTGGTGCAAAAATGGGACTTTTTGCTTTAAGCGAAAAAGTAACAAACGATTCAGGAAATGTGGCAGTTGATTGGTTTAGAGTAACGAAATAAAATTTAGAATGAATCAGTTAAAAAAAATCCTATTGCTTTTTAGTATTGTTTTGAGTTTTAGTATTCAGGCACAAAACACCTATAAAAATTGGCAGGATATAATTCGTAAAAACGATGCTTCATGGTTTGGTACCGAAGAAGCTAAAAAGATTGCCGAAAATGTACTGCTTTACCAAAGAGATATTGGGGGCTGGCCAAAGAATATTCAAATGCAGAATGAGCTGACTCCTTCGCAGAAAAAGGATTTACTCGACATTAAAAAGACCACAAAAGAAACCACAACAGACAATGGAGCAACTACTCAGGAAATGCTTTATATGTCTAAAATGTATGCTCAGGTAAAAGACGAGCGTTACAAAGAATCATTTTTAAAAGGGTTAAATTATTTACTGGAAGCACAATATGCAAATGGCGGCTGGCCTCAATTTTATCCTTTAAAAAAAGGATATTACACCCATATTACGTACAATGACGATTCGATGGTTCGTATTTTAGAGGTGATGAAAGAAGTAAGCGAGGAAACAGATTTCTACAGCATCAAACCTTCAAAAGAAAGTATTGCCAAAGCAAAAACAGCTTTTGATAAAGGAATAGACTGCATCATCAAAACACAATATAAACAAAACGGAGTTTTAACAGCTTGGTGCGCACAGCATGACGAAGTTACACTGCTTCCTGCAAAAGCGAGAGCGTATGAATTGCCTTCGCTAAGCGGAAAAGAATCAGCTAAAATTGTACTGCTTTTAATGGCAATTAAAAAACCATCAGCAGAGGTTATGACCGCTGTAAAAAGTGCCTACGCATGGTTTGAGAAAACAAAAATTACCAATCTAGAAGAAAAGCGTGTTTTAAACGATGCAGGAAAAGTTATTGATAAAAAGATGATTCCAACTCAAAATGCGGCACCAATCTGGGCAAGATTTATGGAATTGGACAATAACGAACCTTTCTTTTGCGATCGTGACGGAATCAAAAAGAAATCACTAGATGAAATTGGTGCAGAACGCAGAAACGGTTACGCTTGGTATACAGATGAACCAAAAGAAGTATTGAAAAAATATACAGCTTGGGGAATTAAAAATGGTACAAAAGTTTCAGAAACAGGAGCAGAGAAAAAGAAAGTTGTTTTTTTTACCGTAGCACAGGATGGTACTGGAGATTTTACCAAAATACAAGATGCCATATATGCGAGCCCCTCTTTTCCTTATGAAAAAGTAACCATACTCATTAAAAACGGAACATACAACGAAAAGCTTAGAGTGCCTGAATGGAACAACAATTTGATTTTATTTGGCGAAAGTAAAGAAAAAACGATCATTACTTTTGATGATAATTTTTCGAAAATCAACCTAGGACGAAACAGCACCTTTTATACTTCAACACTTTTAGTAGAAGCAGACGATTTTACAGCATTTAACCTAACCATTAAAAACGCTTCGGGTGATAAAGGTCAAGCAATTGCACTATCAGTTACCGGCAATCGTGCTAGAATTACCAGCTGTATTATTTCTGGAAATCAAGACACCCTATATTTATCAGGAAAAAATGCCAAGCAGTATTTTAGAAACTGTTATATCGAAGGAACAACCGATTTTATTTTTGGCGGAGCTACAGCTTTATTTGAAAACTGCGTCATTCACAGCATTAAAAGTTCATACGTAACAGCCGCTTCAACTCCCGAAGGCGTTGCTTATGGTTTTGTTTTCAAAAATTGCAAACTAACTGCAGAACCTGAAGCAAACGCTGTTTATCTGGGAAGACCCTGGCGTATATATGCCAAAACCGTTTTTATCGAATGCGAATTAGGCAAACATATAAAACCCGAAGGCTGGGAAAATTGGTCAAAACCTGATGCAGAGAAAAATACCTTTTATGCCGAATACAATAACAGCGGCGAAGGATTTCAACCAAAGAAAAGAGTTACATGGTCACATCAGCTTACAAAAACTGAAGCAGAGCAATATTCGATAGAAAATATTCTAAAAGATACAGTGCCTAATTGGTATTTTTAGTAAAGGTTCAGAGGTACAAAGGAACAAAGTTGCAAAGATCCGTAGGAACGAAAATACGAAGTATTCGAATCAACCTTTGAACCTCTGAGCCTTTGCTCCTTTGTGCCTTAAAATTTAAGAACCTTAGAACCTAAAAAAAAATGAAATATCTACTTATCTTATTAATATCCTGCGTTTCCTTTGCTCAGAAAAATGATTTTCCAACAGCAAAAGTCGATTCGATAGTAAACAGAATTCAGCTTCCTGTGTTTCCGGCTTATCAAATTAATATTGTAAAAATAGGAGCAAAAGGAGATTCTATTACAAACAATAAAACAGTGTTTGATAAAGCAATGGCGCTCTGTAAAAAGAAAGGCGGAGGAACCATTATTGTTCCAAAAGGAATTTATAAAATAAACGGGCCTATTCATTTTGTCAGCAATGTAAATTTGAAAATAGAAAAAGGAGCCAAAATAAAATTCAGCGATAACCCTCAAGATTATCCTTTGGTTTTAACAAGCTGGGAAGGAACCATGCTTTACAATTACAGTCCGCTTATTTATGCTGCTGACTGTACTAATATTGCGCTTACTGGCGAAGGAATAATTGATGGCGAAGGCGGGAAAGTCTGGAGAAGTTTTAAAGCAAAAGAGGGGCCAGGTAAGGAGCTAAGCCGTGACATGAACCATAATAATGTGCCGTTAAAAGATCGAAAATTTGGAGAAGGCTATTTTTTACGTCCGCAGATGATTCAGTTTTTAAATTGTAAAAATGTATTAGTTGAGAATGTCAGAATCGAAAATTCGCCGTTTTGGTGTCTGCATCTTTTAAAATCACAAAGCATTACCGTTCGAGGCATCCGCTATAAATCATTAAACCATAACAACGACGGAATCGATCCTGAATACGCAAAAGATGTTTTGATTGAAAATGTAACCTTTGATAATGGAGACGACAACGTTGCCATTAAAGCCGGTAGAGATCACGAAGGAAGAGCCAATACAGCAACGCCAAGCGAGAATATTGTAATTAGAAATTGTAATTTTAAAGGACTTCACGGAGTGGTAATAGGCAGCGAAATGTCTGCAGGAGTGCAGAATGTATTTGTCGAGAACTGCAAAACAATAGGTTATTTAAAAAGAGGAATTTATTTAAAAACCAATGCCGACCGTGGCGGTTACATTAAAAATGTTTTTGTCAGAAACATACAATTAGATCAAGTTGAAGACTGTTTGTATATGACCGCAAATTATCATGGAGAAGGAAAAGGCTGGCAATCGGATATTTCAAACATTCATTTTTCTAATATTACCTGTAACAAAGCATCAGAATCTGGAATTGTAATTCAGGGTTTTCCAGATAAAAAAATCAGAAACATATCGCTGAACAATATCGAAATAAAAGAAGCAAAAAATGCCCTGTCAAATGAAAATGCAGAAAATGTTTTGATGACAGATGTTTTTATTGGCAAAAGAGCAGGAGTGCCTACGGCAGTTTCTAAGCATTAGTTTTTTTTAGGTTCAAAGGGACAAAGGAGCAAAGGGGCAGAGGGACAGAAGAACAAAGGTTTTTTGTAGAGACGCAGAGAAGTAGATTATTAGATGCATTTTGTCATTTCGACTGAAAGGAGAAATCACACACAGAATTCCGCAACGATTGAAATTTACAGTGTCGAGCTACTAGTGTGATTTCTCCTTTCAGTCGAAATGACATAAAGTGCGATAAAACATAGTTTGTCATTTCGACCAAAGGGAGAAATCACACACAGGATTCCGCAACGATTCGGATTTACTGTGCAGAGCTGCTAGTGCGATTTCTCCTTTCAGTCGAAATGACATAAAGTGCGATAAAACATAGTTTGTAATTTCTACCAAAGGGAGAAATCACACACAGAATTCCACAACGATTAGGATTTACTGTGCGGAGCCGCTAGTGCGATTTACTTCGTCTATTCGCTATCGCTCGAGTCTCCTTTCAGTTGAAATGACATAAACCAGCAATCCCAATAGCCATAAGGAACACGAAACAAAAAAACAAACAAAAATGAAAAAATACATCTTCTTAACATTACTAATTACGTCAGCTTGTTTTGCACAAAAAACAACCTTATACACAATTGGCGATTCGACAATGGCAAATAAAAAAGACCCTGATAAAAACCCAGAACACGGATGGGCGCAGGTATTACAGCCTTTTTTTAAAAATGATATTGTAGTTGTAAACAAAGCCGTAAATGGTCGAAGCACCAAAAGTTTTATCAACGAAAAACGTTGGGATTCTATCTATAAAAATTAAAAAAAGGCGATTATGTTTTTATCGAATTTGGACACAACGACGAAAAAATAGAAGACTCAACACGTTATACAAATCCGCATACGACCTATCGATACAATCTAATTCGTTTTGTAAAAGAGAGCAGAGAAAAAGGAGCAATTCCGGTTTTATTAACCTCAATTGCCCGACGTAATTTTAATGAAAAAGGAGTTCTCGTACCTACGCATGGCGATTATCCCCTAGAAACCCGTTTGACGGCGCAGGAATACAAAGTACCTTTTATTGATTTAGAGTATTACACAGAACTTCTGGAGCAGTCTTATGGTCCCGAAAAATCAAAACAGCTGCATTTGCATTTTAAAGCAGGTGAGAATCCTTATTATGATAAAGACAAAGCCGATGATACGCACCTCTCTTTACTAGGAGCCACAAAAATTGCACAAATTGTCATCAATCAAATAAAACAGTCAGAAGATCCACAGCTAAAAAAACTTAAGGATAATTGCAAAATGTAAAATGTTTATAGTTTATAGTTTATGGTTGTTGGCTGTTGAAATTTGACATTTGTTAATCATTAGATTTCTAAATTCAGTACTAACCATCAACCATCAACCATCAACCATCAACTATTGATTTTTGTCTTAAAATGCTGCATTAAAACCTTTTAATGGTAATAAAGCAGTAATTGCGATGCTAATTTTGCAACTGTAAATATCAGACTGGCTGTGAAATTCTCAGTAAGATTTTTTACCTTTTTTACGTAATATTTTAAAAAGAGAAAACACATTGTTTTCTCTTTTTTTATGCCTAAAAGCCAATTTTATAGTTGTTGGTTGTTAGCTTATAGTTGTTGACCGAAAGCCCGCATTCTAAAAACCTAACCTAACCATAGCCCGTGGTTTCAACCACGGGAAACGTGTAAAGATAATAGCAGCCTATGGTTTTAAGGTTATTAGACTTCCCTTTAATCATTTACAATTACCCTTCTACATTTCACAATAACCCATTCGCAAGTAACAAGTAACAAGCATCCATTCACCATCAACAATTCACCATTAACCATTAATCTTTTCTGTCTTAAAATGCTGTATAAAAAACTTTTAGTGTCTTTTTTATAATATTTTAGCTATTATTCTTGCAGAAGATACTGTTGTTATTATTTTAGTTGTTTTTGGAATTTATAGTAACTCAGTTTTTATAAGCCATAATAATTTTTTTGGAAATGAGAGAATCTACGTTCTCTCATTTTTTTTGCTTTTTATTTTGCAAAACCCAGCGATTATAATTAGGCTTTCTTTTTGTCTTTACACAATGTTTTTTTGGATGGTTTGTTTGTAAAGCATTGAAAAACAGTATATTTGTATTTGTTTTGACTTTTCTTATAGTTTTTAAAAAGAAAAAGCGAGAACATATTCTTCTAAAAGCCTTTCAATAAATCGTATATCTTTTTGCTTCGAATTTTTATTTCTAGATTATTTTAAAATCTAGGAATGAGTGAATAAAGTGTAAGCTCGCAAGTCAAATCTCAAATGGTTTAGGGGTTTCTTTAGCGAGTTATAATACATCATTTTTTGTTTTCAGCTCAGTTATAATAATGAATTTGTAGGTTTTGACTAAGACTTCAAGGTTAAAAATCTTCTTATTTGGGGCAGTCCTAAAGGCAGGTATGTCAAAATCTAAATGTTAAAAATTTGGCTTAAAATGATACATTAAAATCTTTTACTGATAATATTAAAGGGAGAATATCTGGAATTTTGCGCAGAATATTTATTGATAATCAGGTTGTTGAAAAACTACAATTAAAAGTAAATAGAAAACCAGCCCATGTAAGTTGTTAAATCAATAAACAGGGATTATTAGATTTTTTTAATAAATAAACCAATTATGAAAACAAGATTTACATTCGTTTTGTTGTTATTAATGTTTGCAGTAGGAAGCGAATCTTTTGCCCAGATAGTGATTAATACTGCTCCTACATCTTATCAGCCCGCCACTCTGGTACAGGGAGGCGCTTCGGGTACGTATAAGTTAGACATTACAAATAATAATGCAGCAGTATTGAGCGGGGCAAAACTGACTGTAACACTGCCAGCGGGAATGGAGTATGTTACAGGCTCTATATCAGGAGCAACGCAATCCAATGTCAGCAATCTGCAGATTCCGGTTTTTGCATTGGGAGATATACCTTCAACCAACACGCTTACGGTAACATTCAGCGCGCGCATTAACTGCGGTTTTACCAATGCAAATATCAATTACAATGTCCTTTCTTCAGGAAATGTTTCATTGCAGACAGCTGTAAGCCCGGTAGCGGCGAGTACGCCAGCGCCGGCTTTTGTATTTTCTAGTGTGCCAAGCCCACAGGCACTTTCTACGCCTTTGAACACCAATGCAACCCGCACAGTTAAGTTTAAAAACAGCGGAAACGTATCTTTATCTACGGTATATTTTGAGACGAGCGTGATAACAGGTACACAATATCCATATTATAAATTGGTAAGTTCCAATTTTGGTACCGTAACCCCTATAACCAACGGATACCGTATTACCTTAACAGGAGCAGCGTTACAAAGCGCAATTACAACAACTTCAGGTATAGCAGATGCCAGTTTTGATAAAGATGAAGAAATTACATTGGTGCTTACAGAACAGATGACTAGTTGTGCTTTGACGTCTTCAATTCAGTTGACTATGAAAGCTGGTTCGGGAGATTCTAATAATAATTTTTGCTTTTCAGATACTTCAACAGCGTCTATTAATACCCCAGCAAGTAATGCCGCGATTTCACTATCACGTATTGATGGGGCTGCTTATGGAAGTTTTTGTACTAATGGTACGGTATCTTATACAATAGCTAATACTGGTTCTGGAGCAGCATCGAGTATATACAACAGCCAATTTCATCTAAGAAAATGGTTCCTTTATGTGCAGCCTGAAATAAGCCAATTCTTGATTCTGCTGCGCCTGTAAATGCACCTTTCGCATGACCAAATAGTTCCGACTCTATAAGACTTTCGGGAATTCCGCCGCAATTGATTGTTATAAACGGCATTTTGGCTCGGGCACCTTGATAATGAATGGCTCTTGCAATTAATTCTTTACTTGTACCGCTTTCACCTTCGATTAATACATTTGCAGTGTTGTTTTTTACGCGCTCTATTGTGTCAACCAATTTTTTAAATTGCTTAGAATACCCGATTATTCCGGCATAATTATTCTCTTCGGATAATGAAAGTTTGCCTTCTGAGGATAATATTTGGTTGTTTTTTGCTCTTAAAAGCGAGTTTTCAACAGCTAGATAAAATTCTTCAGCAGTAAAGGGCTTAGCTAGATAGTCTAATGCACCAGATTTTAAGGCATTTATGGCATTCGCAATAGACGGCATTCCTGTTATAACTAATTTTGGAAGCGATGGAAAATGTTCGGCAGCATATTTTAACAACTCTGTACCGTTAAGTTCAGGCATGTAAAAATCTGTAACCAACAAATCAATTGAGTTGTGTTTTAGAACTTCAATTGCTTCTATGACAGAAGATGCCTTATAAGTAAGATAATTCCGCTTGGTTAAATAGCGTTGAATTAACTCAAGCATCTCATAGCTGTCATCTACAATTAGTATTTTTTCTTTTCGTAAAGGCATATCTTTATTCAGTTATTGGTAGTTTTATTGTAAAAATGGTTCCTTGAGGAAAATTGTCCTTAATTATTATTTCGCCATTATGAATTTTGACTATTCGAGATACCATTGTCAAGCCTATACCACAACCATCACTTGAAACTTTTGTTGTAAAAAAAGGATCAAATATTTTTGATTTGATGTTTTCCTGTATACCTTGACCTTGATCTTCTATGGTGATAAATAAGTAGTGAAAATCGTTTTCAATTGTAGTTTTTAGTATGCTTTTTTCTGGAGAAGCGTCGATCGCATTTATTAATATATTTAGTAAAGCTTGTGTTAGTTGTATAGAATCAACATAGATAGAATCAATTGTATTTTTATACAGCAGTTCATTTTTAATTTCTTTTCTTTGGAAGTTTTGCTTTAAAAGCGAAAATGCGAAAGTTATAATGGGCTTAATTTCTTGTTTTTCTAAATGATATGGAACATCACTGGTGAATGATAAAATTTTGTTTATAATTTTCCTGCTGTAAATTGCTGAATTTATTATTGTTGTAATATCTGCATCAATTTCGGGGTCATTATTATTAAGTTTGATTAGTTCTGCATATCCTAAAATATTCGCCAAAGGACTGTTGAGTTCGTGTGCAATACCAGCCGTCATTTCACTTAGTATTGATAAACGATCCATGCGTTCCATGGCTCTTATCAATTGGTTCTTTTTTTCTAAAATTTGAAACTTTTCTAAGTAATTTCCAATTTCAAATGCAATTGCGTGAAGGAGTTTTTGTTCCTCATCAAGAAAATGACTGTTGTTATACTTATTTTTAGGATAATGTGCTTTTATGAAACCTGCATTTGTTCCCAAAATTGTTATACCACTGATTTGAAAGGCACTCTGTTTTGGCAGTTTCGACGTAGTCAAAACGAAATCTTGAATCTGAAGTTCAATAACTATATCGTCATTGTGCAGATAGGCTTTTTTTGTGCTTAGAATTATTTTTTGAAGAATCTTTTTTTTCAGCACGATCTGCTTGTGCAATTATCGATGAAATTTCAAGAAGACATGTTAGCTCTTTAACTCTTTCTTTAAGCTTTTTTTCGGTTGACTCCAATTTCATTTTGTAAGAAATAAATTTTTTATCGTTCTAGATTTCGGCAAAAGTAATTATTTTTTTGAGGTAGAGATATCAAATGTGTTATTTGTTTAACTATTTGAAAATAAAATAAATATGAATTATTTTTATGGCTTATTTTGATATTTTTTTAACCTATAGAGGCTGTTTGATAATTTGTTTTGTGCGATAAAATTGCTTATTTTATTTTATGATGTTTCTTACAACTGTTTCTTGTAGTTAATTAAAGTCTTATTTTGATAATATTATGTCTTAGAGTGGTCAAATGCGCTTAGGAGTTTGTTATAATTTTGCTCTACTGAAAACAAATCCAGCCTGCCAATTTTATTATGAGTATGAGAACTTCTAACTTTTCATTACAATTTGAATTGAATGTTTCTGAAATACAAAAATTAAACGAAATAGTATTTTAAAAATATTTATAGAAATTGGATTTTGCTCTTTTTGGAATTGTTTTATTTATTTTGATTTTTCTCGACTTATATATACAAGATGATCTTGTAGAATGGATAATAAGAAGCTTAGTCTTGATTATACTTTTTCTTATGATTCAATACTCTTTTGTTAATTCGATTTGTGAAATTATTTTTCGATTAGCAAAAAAAATGAAATCTGAAAAAGGTAAAAATAAATATAGAATCAGTTTTACAGATGTTTTATCCATGTTTATTCGCCGTTTGGTCATTTCACACATAAATGGAATAAAATTGAAAAAGCAAT
>NZ_NRQU01000080.1 GCF_004119495.1 Flavobacterium sp. YO12 | reverse complement strand
AATACCTAATGACAAAAATGAATAAAGAAAGTAATGATTAATTCCATAAGCAGTCTTAATTAAGTTATTATAAAAACTTCAACTCTCATTATTATAGAAGTAAACAATTAAGTATTAAAAAATACCTTATTTAAGAATGTAATTTCCAAGAAATAAGAAAAACTAACTTGTTTAACTTTTCTAAACTAAAATTAGAAAAAGAAAAACATTTAAACAAACGTAAAATTCTATTTTTTGATTCAAAAAAACTAAAAACGTGAGAACATCAGAAAAACCTATAGTTAAACTGCATCTTTTTATCGTCAAGCATCAATCAAAATTCTTTGTTTTTTGTGTTAAACTTTTTATTGTAGTACATGTACTACAATAAAAAGAAAAATCAATCAAAAAAATACCAAAACTAGCCAAACAAGGAACAAATCTTACATTTACACCTGAAAATTTCAATTTATTGCAGTATTAAGAAAAAAAGCGTAGAAATACGGGGTAAAAAAACAGCAAAGCTTAAACAAAAGTTAAAAAATTAAAAAAGGCAAACAATTGCAATAAGCAACTATTTACCTTTTACTTCATTATTAATTTAAAAACTAAGATTCAATTATCGAATTAATCTGAGAAAATAATTGTCCATCACTTAAAAAAGCTCCTTGCTGAATCAACTCAAATATAGATGCATTTCTATCTTCAGTAAATACCTTCTTTCCAACCTTCATTTCAATGTTTTCAGTAAACATATTATCAGACAACCATTGTAAACCTTCCGTAGTTAAAAAATCAGTTTCTTCAACTAATGATTTCAAAACTATTGATTGTACATGAGTTTCAAAACACTGAAACAAGAAAATATGATTTCTCGAGAAATGCTCTAAATATTCAGCTCTTGACAATACCCCTTCCCAAATTAAATCTGAGAAAACATCTAATTCCTGCTCAGCAACTTCAGGTTTGTTTACTTTCAGAGCATCCCACTCTGCTTTATCAATAGCTTGTGTCGCTAAAAAGCTAGCAAATTCAGCATGTAATTCATCAAATTGTTCTTTTGTTAATCTTGCGTATTTCATTTTATTTTAGGCTTTATGCTTTACGTTGTAAGCTTTAAGCAATACGCTATAAGCTACCAACCATAAGTCTAATTATTACTATTGATCTGTATTAAACAAAAAAATCCCGATTTACATCGGGATTTTCATATAATCTTTAAAACTATTACTTTTCAGCAACAATTTCGTAAGCTAACTCAACGATTACATCTCTGTGTAGACGAACTGAAGCATTGTATTTTCCAGTACGTTTAACGATTCCACTAGTGATGAATTTTCTATCGATAGCATTTCCAGATTTCTCTAAAGCTTCAGCGATATCAATATTCGTGATAGAACCAAAAAGTTTCTCTCCACCAGCTTTTGCTGTAAGTTTAATTTCAAGAGCTTTTAAAGTTTCAGCTAATGCTTTAGCATCAGCAACAACTTTAGCTTCTTTATGTGCTCTTTGTTTTAGGTTTTCAGCTAAAACTTTTTTAGCAGAAGGAGTTGCCAATGTAGCAAAACCTTGAGGAATTAAAAAGTTACGACCGTAACCAGGTTTTACAGATACTACATCATCTTTAAATCCTAAGTTTTGTACGTCTTGTTTTAAAATAATTTCCATGTTGTTGTCCTTATTTTTAGAAGTTAGGTTCTGATCTAACAGAAACCAGCGACTAGATTTTTTTTATACTATTTTAATAAATCGGCCACGTATGGCATTAAAGCTAAGTGACGAGCTCTTTTTACAGCTACAGAAACTTTTCTTTGGTATTTTAATGAAGTTCCAGTTAAACGACGAGGAAGAATTTTTCCTTGCTCATTTACGAATTTCAATAAGAAATCAGCATCTTTGTAATCGATGTATTTGATTCCTGATTTTTTGAAACGACAATACTTTTTAGTTTTGTTAGTTTCAATGTTTAAAGGCGTTAAATATCTGATATCTCCGTCTTTTTTTCCTTTTGCAGATTGTTCGATTGTAGACATAATAATTACGCTTTAGTAGATTTTAATTTTGCTCTTCTTCTTTCCGCCCATGAAATAGCATGTTTGTCTAAACTTACAGTTAAGAAACGCATAACTCTTTCGTCACGTCTGAATTCAGTTTCAAAAGCAATTAGAACTTCTCCAGCTACTTTGAATTCGAATAAATGGTAAAAACCACTTTTTTTGTTTTGGATTTCGTAAGCCATTTTTTTAAGACCCCAATCCTCTTTCGATACCATTTCAGCTCCTCTACTAGTAAGAAATTCTTCAAATTTCGTTACTGTTTCCTTCACCTGAACCTCAGATAAAACGGGATTTAAAATGAAAACAGTTTCATAATGATTCATAAATACAATATTTATTTGTTAAAATTGGGTGCAAAAGTAATCATAATTTTTAAATATACAACACTTTTTTACTTTTATTCGTTGTAATGTAAAAAACAGAGCTTAACTTTAGTTTTTTTTACAAAAAAATAATACATTTACTATTGCTATCCTGAATTTATTCTAAATTTATTGTTATGAAACTAAACTGTGTTGTTGTAGATGATAGTTCTATACAAAGGACAATTATTGCAAAATTAGTCAATAATCACCCAGGTTTGCATTTAATCGGTGATTTTTCTAATGCAATTGAAGCGAAGAGTTGTATCTCTTTAAATAATATCGACCTAATATTTCTTGATATAGAAATGCCTGTTATAAACGGCTTTGACTTCCTTGATGGACTAAAGTCTAAACCGCAGATTATATTCATTACTTCTAAAGCTGAATACGCTTTGAAAGCTTTTGATTATGATGCGACCGATTATTTGCAAAAACCTATTGCCGTTGACCGTTTTAATGCTTCTGTAAAAAGAGCTATAGATATGCATTTGCTTAAAAAAGAAGTTAAAGAAGAAGAAGGCGAACATATTTTTATCAAAAGCAACCTTAAAAAACTTAAAATCTTCACCGCAAAAATCAAATGGATCGAAGCTTTTGGAGACTATGTAAGAGTGGTTACTGAAGACGACAGTAATTTGGTACTTTCAACTATGAAGTCTTTTGAAAATGACTTATCAAAAGATAAATTTATTCGTGTACACAAATCGTACATCATTAATATAGATAAAGTAGAACGTTTTAACAGCAAGTTTGCCGAGATCGGGATTACTAAAATTCCGCTTAGCCGCAACAAAAAAGAAGACTTAGTAAAAGCATTATCAACGTCGTAATTTTTAATAAAAATCGACATTAACAACAACCTTTACTGCTCTGTACTGAGCAACAGCCTCAAAACTATTCAATATTTTTTGGATAGTTTTTTTTGTACTCCCTAATGGAATTTCCTGTGGAATTTTAATCAAAATAGTTCGAATATACTCGTTTCGGATTCTATTTATTGCAGGCTCTTCAGGACCCAAAACCGGCATTTTTAAGTTCTGACTTAAAACCTGATACAACCACATAGAACCCTCTTTTAGCTTTTCAAACTCACGATGTTTTAAAGTAAGTTTAATAATCCTGAAATAAGGCGGGTATTTATAAATCATCCTATCATACAATTGCTCCTTATACATACCCATATAATTATGATTTGTAACTTGTTGAATCGTGTTATGATTTGGATTGTATGTTTGAATCACCACTTTGCCCTGTTTTTCAGATCTCCCTGCCCTTCCTGCAACCTGCGTCATCATTTGAAAACTGCGTTCAAAAGCTCTAAAATCTGGATGATGCAGCATATTATCAGCATTCATAATTCCAACCAAACTCACATTATCAAAATCAAGACCTTTGGCAAGCATTTGTGTTCCAACCAAAATATCCACCTCCCTATTTTTGAAAGTATCGATAATTTTTTCAAAGCCAAATTTACCTCGCGTTGTATCTTGATCCATTCTGGCTGTTTTAGCTTTTGGAAAAAGAGAAATCAATTCCTGTTCAATTTGTTCCGTCCCAAAACCTTTAGTTGTCAAATCTATACTCGAACAGCTATGACAATGTGTTGGCTTTGCAATTGAATAACCACAATAATGACAACGCAATTGATTTTTAAATTTATGAAATGTCAAACTAACATCACATTGCTGACAATGCGGTACATGACCACAAGTCATACATTCTATTATAGGTGAATAACCTCTTCTGTTTTGAAATAAAATTACCTGTTCACCTAAAGACAAAGCTTCGGCAATTTCTTCAATTAAAAGATCACTAAAATGCCCCGTCATTCTTTTTCTGAAATGTTTGTCTTTTAAATCAACCAAAACCACTTCAGGCATTCGAACATTTTTGTAGCGCTCGGTTAAAGTTACCAAGCCATATTTATCTGTTTGAGTATTAAAATAAGTTTCTATACTCGGGGTCGCAGATCCTAATAGTACTTTGGCATTATGAAAATTTGCCAAAACAATTGCAGAGTCGCGTGCATGATATCTTGGTGCAGGATCAGTTTGCTTAAAAGTCTGCTCATGTTCTTCATCAACAATAAGTAAACCCAAACTATTAAAAGGCAGAAACAAGGCAGACCTCGCTCCTATTACAATCTGTGCTTTTTCAGAATTTTCAAGCGTTTGTTTCCAAACCTCAACTCGTTCATTATTGCTGTATTTTGAATGAAAAACAGCAATTTTATCTCCAAAATGAAGCCTCAATCGAGAAACTAATTGTGTTGTAAGTGCAATTTCCGGCAGCAAGTACAAAATCTGTTTACCCGTTTCTAAATATTCTTCAATCAGCTTAATGTAAATTTCTGTCTTTCCACTTGATGTAACACCATGCAGAAGACAAACTTCTTTTTCTAAAAAACTATTTTTAATTGCAGTAAAAGCATTTTCCTGAGCTTCGCTTAATTGAAGTTCTTTTTCCGATTTTTCTCCATTAAATGAAACACGATCGTGCTGTAAATAATACTCTTCAAAAATTTCTTTCTCGATTAAAACTTTTACAACAGCCGAAGTAGAATTTGAAACTTCAATCAATTTCTTTACCGTAATTGGTTTCTTTTCTGAAGCGCTTATCTGAAAATAAGCCAATACAATTTCTTTTTGCTTATTAGCACTTTTTAAAACCTCAAGCAGTTCTCCTAAACCATTATCTGATTCATATTGTGAATGTAATTTTACATAACGAATCAGCTTTGGTTTATAACTTTCTTTTATTTCTTCTTCTAAAACAATAATATCCTTTGCAATTAATTTTTGAAGAATTGGCAGAATATTTTTCTTATTTAAAATCGAAACAATCTCCTGAACTTTAAGTGAACTTTGATGCTGCAGCGCTTCATAAACTAAAAACTCATCATCTGAAAGTTCTGAATCATTTACAACAACTTCTGGTTTGTGCGAAACAATAGTTTCACTTTCTAATAATAATCCAGTTGGAAAAGCACCGCGATAAACATCGCCAATGCCGCACATATAATAATTAGCAACCCAAAGCCAATGTTTAATCTGCGTTTCGGTCGCAATAGGTTTTTCATCTAAAATCTGATGAATTTCTTTTGCCTCATATAATGTTGGTGCGTTTTCGTGTATGTCGATCACCAACGCCGTATAAATTTTACTTTTACCAAATGGCACTGCCACCCTCATACCCTTTTTTATAAAATGATATTCAGCTTCAGAAACGCGATAGGTAAAAGTTTTAGCTAAAGAAAGCGGTAAAACAACTTCGATAAAAAACATGCACTAATTTTATATGATTTGGAAATTTATTATTTTCCTGAAGGTTTAGCTAAATAATCATTAACCAATTTCAAAGTATGATTTAGAGATTTTGCAGTAGTTCCATCGTCATGACCCGGAATAACATAAACAGGCTTCTTGAATTTGGTTTGCACTTTATGCATCGATTTCTGCCATTCTTTTACATCCGCATCTCCTAAATAACCAAGATCAACAGCAGATATACTTTTTACAAAACAACCTCCGTAAAGTACTTTCTCTTTATTAAACCATACAACAACATTATCAGAAGCATGGCCTTTTCCTGGATAATAAACCTCAAAAGTATGCTGACCGACTGTAAATGTGGTATCATTCGGAATTATAAATTCTGCCCTGCCTTCGTTATTCTTTTTAAGAATATCATCTGTTAATTTGATTGTATAGGTTTTAATTCCCTTCTTTCTATAAAAATCCAATCCTCCAGCACGATCTTCGTGAGAATGCGTTGCAAAATGCATTATAACCTTTTTATTATGTCTTGCTTTTATCGTATCTAATAAAGGCTGAAACTGCGTTTTATCCCAAGGGGCATCAAACAAAACCACACCTTTACTTGTAACCAAATACAAAGCATTGGCAGAAATCTTTGTTCCTTTATAATCATGAAATGTTTTATAAACATAAAAGTCACCCGTAAGATGACTTATTTGTAATGGCGAGTTCTTAGATTGTCCAAAACTATTTGAAGCTAAGACTAAGAATAAAACTATCGAAGCTAATTTTCGCATATTTTAAAAGTTAATTTTTCACTCGTGTCCAATATTGTGTTCTTCCCATTAAAGAAATTCCAACATAACCGCGAAGTTTCAATTTATCTGCAGATTCTAATGAAATATAACATTTGTATTTTTTACCATTTGTAGGATCTAAAATAGTTCCTCCGTTATATTCAGAACCATCTTTTTTAAGACCATTCATAATAACCATTCCTAAAATAGGTTTATTCTTCTCAGCACCATCACATTTAGTACAAACATCCTTTTTATGATCAGCACGAAGAATTTCAACTATTTTACCGTAAATTTTTCCAGATTTTTCATAAACCTCTACTATAGATTTTGCCTCACCCGTTTCATCGTCAATAGTTTTCCATTTTCCGATAACACTTTGAGATTGCATTGTACTTAATGCGAAGAAAAAAACACCAATTGTTAAGATCCAATTTTTCATACCTATTTATTTTTTTTTGTTTTAATTTTCTGATTGAGGCATTCAGTTCAAAACCCAAAAGCAGAATCATACAGTTTATCCAAATGTAAAACATTAGAATTAATAATGTTCCAATTGAACCATAAAGTTCGTTATATTTTGAGAATTTTATAACCCAAATCCCAAAAAAGAACGAAGATATAACAATTAAGATTGTTGTAAAAACCGATCCTATACTTATAAAAGGCACTTTATTATACTGCTTTGTACCATAACGCAATAATATTGAAGATGTTATCAAAATCATCAGCATAATAAATAAATATCTACTTAAAATGATCAACGGAATACGATCACTCAAAACATCCTGAATAATTGTTTTTTGAATAAAAACCTCAAAAACAACAATAGTAGCCACCGTTACAAACAGTATAATAGTCATAACAAGCGAAATGGCCAATGCAACCAAATATTGTTTTAAAAAGCCACGCTTATCAAAAACATGTTTAGAAGACTCGAAGCCGCTTAAAATTCCGTTAATACCATTTGCCATTAAAAAAATCGAAAGCAAAAATCCCGATGATAACAATCCAGAGTGACTATTATTTAAAATATCACTAATAATTTTACTAATAGCATCGTAAGTATTTGGAGGAACTCCCTGCTGCACAAACTGTAAAAAATCGGCCTGAAAACCTTCTATCGGAATAAAAGGAATTAAGTTTAAAATAAATAACGCAAAAGGAAATAAAGCCATAAAAAAGCTAAAAGAAACAGCACTGGCATGATACGAAAATGCACCTTCAATAATTCCTAAGGTATACATTTCAAGCAAATCATACAGCGAAAAACCTTCCAGCCAAGGCAATTTTATCTTCTTAAAAAATCGGGCTATAGAACGTATTACAGGTACTTTTTCAATCCGATCTTCTATTTCTTGAGACATACTATTTTAGATTTTAGATTGTTGAGTTGGATTTTAGATTACAAAAGTTACACCTTAAAACACTTTACTCAATTAAAAAGCTTTTAAACTCAAGTCCATATTATAAACAGAATGAGTTAATGCTCCAGACGAAATATAATCTACACCGCAAAGCCCGTATTCACGAATCGTTTTTTCACTGATATTTCCTGAAGATTCTGTCTGACATTTTGAACCAATCAAAGCTACAGCAGTTTTAGTATCTTCATAATTAAAATTATCAATTAAAATTCTGTGAACACCGTCACTCAACAAAATTTCACGAATTTCATCAAGATTTCTAGCCTCAACAATAATTTTTAAATCTAGATTATTCTCTTTCAAATACTCTTTCGTTTTTTTTATAGCAAGCGTAATACCGCCGGCAAAATCAATATGATTATCCTTCAACATTACCATATCATATAAAGCATAACGATGGTTTTCTCCACCTCCAATTTTCACCGCCCATTTTTCTGCTGCTCTAAAATTTGGAGTCGTTTTGCGAGTATCTAATATTTTAGCTCCCGTTCCTTCTAAAAGCTGTACACAATGATTTGTTTTGGTTGCAATTGCAGACATTCTCTGCATAGTATTTAAAACTACTCTTTCGGCCTTCAAAATAGATTGAGAACTTCCAGAAACTTCAAAAACAATTTCACCATATTCTACATGCGTTCCATCTTCAATAAAAGTTTTTACCTTTAATTTTGGATCAACATAATCAAATATCATTTTCGCAAGTGCAACACCAGCAATAATTCCCTGATCTTTTACCAATAATCTTGCTTGACCATGAGCAGTATCAGGAATACAAGCAAGAGAACTATAATCGCCTGATCCTACATCTTCTCTAATCGCATTACGAATCAAAAGTTCTAATTCTGATTGAAATTGAGCTTCACTTATCATTTTTCTATTTTTTATAATAGGCTAAATTATGACTTATTTTATGGAATTAAAAGTTTCCATTGTACGAAAAGTTTCTTATTAACTTTTTTTTATCAGCTGCGGATTATTAAAATTAAAATGATTTCAAAAAATCTGCGCTAATCTTTTTAATCTATCACATAAATCTTTAGTGGAAATATTTAAAGTTTATATTTTTTTCAACTAAAATCCGCATCCACAATTAAAAACATTAAATATCTTTGAGGTTCAAGCAAACAAAATTTATGGGATTAATTAAAGATATTTACTCGGTTTCTTTCTACGAAAAATTTAGTCAGGCTGTAGCCGAAGTGCATCCAACATTCAACAAACAAAAATTTATTGAAGCAATTTATGAAGGTGATTTTGCTCAAAAAGAATGGAAAGAAAGAATGAAACATACCACAGTTGTATTTCATCAATTTATGCCGCAAAATTTCCCAGAAGCTGTTTCTCTAATTGACAAAATCATTGAGAATTTAAAGAAAAATAATTTCACAGACAGCAATCTGGCTTTTATCTTCTTTGCCGATTATATCGAAATTTACGGTTTAGACGATTTTAAAACTTCGACGAAAGCCTTTGTTTCTATAACACAATTTATAAGCTGTGAATTTGCTGTTCGTCCTTTTATTCTAAAATACAAAGAGCAAATGATCGACGAAATGGTAAAATGGTCACAGCACGAAAATCATCACGTACGTCGTTTAGCCAGCGAAGGCTCGCGCCCAAGATTACCGTGGGCAATGGCAATTCCGTTCTTGAAAAATGATCCTTCTTCTATCCTGCCTATTTTAGAAAACCTAAAAAACGATCCTTCCGAATATGTCCGAAGAAGTGTTGCTAATAACTTAAATGATATTGCAAAAGATAATCCGCAAATTGTATTAGAAATCGCTTCTAGATGGAAAGGTCAAAACAAAGAAACTGATGGAATTATCAAACACGGCTGTAGAACATTATTAAAACAAGGACATCCTGAAATTTTAAGTCATTATGGTTTAGAAAGCACGAATATCGAACTATCATCATTTGAAGTTAAAACACCTGTTGTAAAAATTGGTGATTATCTGCAATTTCATTTTCACTTAAACAATAAAAACGAAGACCCAAAAACGATTCGTTTAGAATATGCCGTTCATTACAAAAAAGCAAAAGGACATTTGGCTAAAAAAGTATTTAAAATCAGTGAGAAAGTTTACCATCCGAATCAATTAACCAAAATTGAAAGAAACCAATCTTTCAAATTAATTACAACAAGAGTTTTTCATACAGGAACGCATCAATTGTCGATTATTATTAATGGAACGGAAAGTGAAGTTTTAGAATTTGAATTGATAGAATAATCATAACGCATTCTCGCATCTTTGTCATTCCGAGGAACGAGGAATCACACTAGAGATTCGACAAAGATTGGCTCATTATTTTGCTGAGTTTTTTGTGTGATTCCTCGTTCCTCGGAATGACAAACAGAACTAAATAAAAAGAAGCATTTGAATTATTCTACATTTTCCTTACTTTTATAATTCGCAAAAAAAACCAAAACAAACTTTTCTTAATCTAAATTAAGCTACAGACAAGCGTCGTTACTTTAATTTTGTTTTCAAATCAAATAAAAAATACCACATGTCAAATATCAGTTTAATTATCGAAGAACGTGCTGCCAATATTGGCAACTTTATGGTAGGTCGTTTGTTGCCTTTCCGTGAAAAAAGAGCTGTTGGTCCATTTGTATTTATCGATCATATGGGACCTGCGCATTTAAGTGATCATGAAAATATGGATGTTCCTCCACACCCACATATTGGACTTTCGACTTTGACATTCTTGTTTGAAGGAAGCATTATGCATCGTGACAGCTTAGGAACCGAATTGGAAATAAAACCTGGCGCCGTAAACTGGATGACAGCCGGAAAAGGAATTGTTCACTCTGAAAGAACTCCAGAATATTTAAGACATTCAGACAAAATGCTTCACGGATTGCAGATTTGGGTAGCGCTTCCAAAAGAATTGGAACAAATGGATCCTAATTTCACGCATGTTGAAGCAGATGACATTCCAGCTTGGGAAGAAGATGGCGTTTCATACAAATTAATTGCCGGTGAAGCTTTTGGGAAAAAATCTCCAGTTCCTGTTTATAGTCCGCTTTATTTTATTGAGATCAAAAGTAAAGAAGCTAAAAAAATCAATATTGGAAGTCATCTATTTGGCGAAAGTGGTTTGTACATTCTTGAAGGAAGCATCAAAAGCGGAGAACATATTTACGACCCAAAACAAATTTTAATTACAAACGACAGTACACTTTGTGAGTTTGAAATTGCCGAAAATTCAACTGTTTATATCTTTGGCGGACAGCCGTTTCCTGAAGAACATTTTATCTTTTGGAACTTCGTTTCATCAGATAAAAACCTCATCGAAAAAGCCAAACAAGACTGGACAGCACAGACTTTTCCAAAAGTTCCAGGCGAAACAGAATTCGTTCCGTTACCTGAACCAAGAATCAAATAAATTATGAAAACAATATCAGCACAAATAGATACTCGTTTGTATCGCACCGAAATAACATCATCCAGCGGAAATATAGTAATCGCCGATGAACCTCAAGAAGTTGGAGGAAAAAATCTTGGCTTTAGTCCATCAGAGCTTTTAGCATCTGCATTAGCGTCTTGTACTTTGATTACTTTGCGAATGTATATTAATCGCAAACAATGGGATGTTTCTGAACTCAATGTAAAAGTAGATTTTGAAAGAGACAGTCATCAAAACATTTCTGTATTTACAAGAAAAATTGAAGTTACAGGCGAAGTAGACGAAAAACAAAAACAACGTTTAGAGACTATTGCGAATAGCTGTCCAATACATAAAACATTAACAAACTCAATCGAAATTAAAACCACTTTAATATAATCATCATGGAAATTCAACAAATAAACGATACAAGAAGAGGCTACTTTGAAGCTGTAGAAGACGGACAAGAAGCTGGAAAAATGACTTATACTTGGGCAGGAGACACAAAATTTATTATCGATCATACTGAAGTAAACCCAGATTTTAACGGAAAAGGAGTTGGCAAAAAACTTGTTATGGCTGCCGTAGAATATGCCAGAACTAATAATTTAAAAATTATTCCGCTTTGTCCTTTTGCAAAAAGTATTTTTGATAAAGTCGAAGAAATTCGTGATGTACTTTTTTCTTAAAGTGACAAAGAAACATAGGAACATAGTTTCAAAGATTTTATAGAGACGTACTTTTGTACGTCTTTTTTGTTAATACTTAAAAGACATTTAAAAAAAAACTTTGTCACTTTGTCACTCTGAACCTTTGTCACTTCAAAAGAAATTTTCAAATCTCCGCAGAAACTCGTATATTTGCGCGTAATTTAAACTTAGAGTATGACAAGGATAATTACGCTTTTCTGTATTTTTATAGCACAAATCGGCTTTTCTCAAACAGCTGAAAGTTATTTAGAAAAAATCAGAAATAATGAAGCTCTCTTAACAGCTTTCTTTCAACAAATGCCAAAAGGAGGCGATTTACACCACCATTTTTCAGGATCAATTTATGCAGAACCTCTTTTAGAAAGAGCGATTGCAGAAAACTTTTATTTGAATGTAGAAACTATGGAAGTTTCTAAAACCAAACCTGCAAAAGGAAACTGGGAAAGCTTCTCTTCTCTTAAAGAAAAAGGAAAACTAGACTATTACGAACAGCAAATTATGCAGACTTGGTCTATTAAGGATTATAATGGTTCTGTACCGTCTGACGATCAGTTTTTTGATTCTTTTATGAAATTCGAACCAACTATCGCTGGTCATTTTGCAGAAGGAATGCTTGAATTAAAAAAGCGTGCTATTTCAGAAAATGTAAGTTACATTGAAACGCAATTATCAACGATTCCGTGCAATATGAATGTTTCTGATCTAAACGATTTCAATACAAAACTTCGCCTTGCCGCAAATGCAAAAGATGAAAAAGCGGTTTTAAAACTTTTAGATGAATTGTATAAATCGCTTCAGCAAAAAGATGCCAAAAAATATGCTTTAGATTTTAACAACAATTTTATCGCAAAACTGCATAAAGACTTAAAAATGGATGACGAAAAATTCACAATGCGTTATCAAAACTTTGTACTGCGTTTTATGGATCCGGTAGACTTGTTTAAAAACTTAGTTATTGCTTTTATTTCTTCTAACGAAAGCAAACTGACTGCGGGTGTAAACATCGTTTCTCCAGAACACGGACAAAATTCTATGAAAGATTACTGGCTTCACATGGTGATGTTTAAATATTGTCATTCAAAATTTCCAGAAGTAAAATATACACTTCACGCAGGCGAATTGACTTTAGGTTTGGTTCAGCCAGAAGATTTAACTTGGCATATAAATGATGCGATTTATATCGCGGGCGCTAACAGAATTGGTCACGGAGTTGACATTGCTTACGAAGCAAATTCATACGACTTATTGAAATATATGTCTAAAAACAATATTCCTATTGAGATCAATTTAGCCAGCAATGAGTTTATTTTGAAAGTAAAAGAAAACAGACATCCATTTACTCTTTATAAAGAATTTAATGTACCTATCGTAATCAGTACAGATGATGCAGGAATTTTAAGAACTAATATGACCGAACAATATGTTTTATTAGCAAAAAGGTATCCTGATGTGAATTACGAAACGATTAAAAAATACGTTTACAACAGCATCAATTACAGTTTTATTCAAGATGCAGCAGTAAAAAAACAATTAATAAAAGATTTAGATACTCGTTTTAAAACTTTTGAAGCTAAGTTTTCTAAAAACTAATCTGTGGAAAATTTCACGCAGATTTTGCAGATTTAAGCTGATAAACGCAGTTTTTTTCAAACCAAAATATTAAAAATAAAATAAGCCAAATCTGTTAAATCTGCGAGAGGATATTTTTTTTTCTCGCAGATCAAGCAGATTAAAATTTAATAAAAAATCCTTTTAATCTGTGAAATCTGTGGCTAAAAAATAAATTCGCGACAATTACTGTAATTCGTGGCAAAAGAAAAAAACAATGAACATCAAACTAATCGCAATAGGCAAAACAGACAATAAATCGCTTCAAACTTTGATTGACGATTACACCAAACGTTTGTCATTTTACATCAAATTTGATTTGGAAATTATTCCCGATATCAAAAACGTAAAAACTTATCTGAAAGTCAGCAAAAAGAAAAAGAAGGCGAATTAATTCTGTCAAAACTTTCCCCAACCGATCAATTAATTTTATTAGATGAAAACGGAAAAAACTTCTCCAGCGTTGGTTTTTCTGAAGAATTGCAAAAGAAAATGAATTCTGGCGTAAAAACACTAGTTTTCGTAATTGGAGGTCCTTACGGATTTTCGGAAACGGTTTATAAAAAAGCACAAGGAAAGGTTTCACTTTCGCTAATGACGTTTTCACACCAAATGGTTCGTTTATTTTTTATCGAACAATTGTACCGCGGATTTACGATTTTACGTAACGAACCTTATCATCATCAATAACGGTTAATCGTTGATTTGTTTAATGGTTTAATCGCAGTTTCTAGAAAACAAACTCTTCATCTTCGTTTATAAAAACAAACGGTATCTTTTTATCAATAATTGTTTTTACAAGAATTTTAGATTGAATATAATCTCCATAACTCATGTTTTTATCATATGAAAATGTAATTTGAGCTTTTGGATTTATAACCAAACTATCCAAAAATGGCTTTAAATTACTTTTAGGAAAATCATACGTTTTTCTTCCGCTGTATTGTATCTTTCCGTTCTTTTTAAAATACAGCTGACTTCTATTATTCGCAATTTCCATTTTATAATACACTTTCGTGAAAGGCAGAAAAGCTAAATTCTTTCCGATAGAATCAGCGTAAGAATAATAGTTTTCAGCATTTTCATTTTTGTGAGCACTGTCCGCTCTTTTCTTTTCCTGCATTTTCATAACCTGCGGAATTACCATTTTCAAAGGCAAACGCTTATCGATATTGAAAATCCAATTGGTCGAAATAATAGCACTTTTTCTATTTAAATCAGCAATCGTATCCTTTCCTTCCGTTTTAAAAAAAATGTAAATCGGCGAATGATCTTGCACGTCTTTTACAATTGAAACATTTGCTTTTGGAAGTAAAACGTCTTCTTTTTTTCCACAGGAGAAAAGTAGGAAAGCAATAATTATAGTAAAGTATTTCATATTTGTTTGTTTTTAAACTCAAAGTATGTCATTTCGACGAAAGAGAAATCACACTAGTATTTCCTGAGAGAAATTCGCCAATCTTTGTCGATCTAACAACGAAGATTTCTCCTTCGTCGAAATGACAAACTCGGTGATTATTTCAATTATAAATCTAATTTATTAAACAAAGTAACACATTCCACTGCCTCTTTAACATCATGCACACGCAAAATTTTTGCTCCTTTTGTTAAAGCAATCGTATTTAAAAACGTAGTTCCGTTTAAAGCTTCTTGCGGTGTAATATCAAGTGTTTTATAAATCATTGACTTTCTTGAAATTCCTGCTAAAACAGGCAATTCTAGAAGATTAAAAAGTTCCATTTTTTGCATCACCTCATAATTCTGATCGGTTGTTTTGGCAAAACCAAATCCTGGATCTAGAATCAAATCATTAATTCCTAAACTTCTTGCTTTTTGTACTTTTTCTGAAAAATAAAACAGCATTTCTTTTACAATGTCTTCATATTGCGTCAAACTCTGCATCGTCTGCGGATTGCCGCGCATATGCATCATAATGTATGGAACGTTATATTTTGCAATTACATCAAACATTTTATCATCTAGTTCTCCAGCGGCAATATCGTTTATAATTGCGGCACCGCTTTCTATACTTGCTTTTGCCACTTCGGCTCTAAAAGTATCTATTGATAATAATGCCTTTGGAAAATGTTTTAAAATTAATTCTATAGCTGGAACGATTCTATCGATTTCTTCTTGTTCCGAAACAAATTCGGCACTAGGTTTACTTGAATAAGCGCCAATATCAATAAACGCAGCACCATAAGAAAGCATTTTGTCAACCTGCGAAATAATATCGTCTTCATTTTTATATTTTCCTCCATCAAAGAAAGAATTCGGCGTAACATTCAAAATTCCCATTACTTTAGGAATCGTTAAATCTATAAGTTCGCCTTTGCAATTAATCGTCATTGTTTGTTTTGTTTCAAGTTTCAGGTTTCAAGTTATTACCGTTAACACTTTGTTTAGAAAAAACTTGAAACAAAGAAAACACTAAACTTGAAACTCTTTAATTTAATCCTTATTTTTGGAAAAATTTTAGCAAATATACAGCAATAAATGAAGAATACTTCTCAAGAATTTGATAATGTAATCACGGTTTGCCGAACCTTGTTTATCAATAAAATGAAAGATTACGGCAGTGCGTGGCGAATTTTAAGATTGCCTTCGCTAACGGATCAAATTTTCATAAAAGCGCAAAGAATCAGAAGCTTACAAGAAAACGATGTTCGCAAAGTTGATGAAGATGAAAAAGGAGAATTTATCGGAATCATCAATTATTCTATTATGGCTTTAATTCAGTTAGAATTAGGAGTTGTTGACCAGCCTGATCTTGATGTTGAAAAAGCAACTGAATTGTATGATGCTAAAGTAAAACTTACGAAAGATTTAATGGAAGCCAAAAATCATGATTATGGAGAAGCATGGCGTGATATGCGTGTAAGCTCTTTAACTGATTTAATTCTTCAGAAACTGCTTCGCGTAAAACAAATTGAAGATAACAAAGGTGCAACTTTAGTTTCTGAAGGCATTGACGCTAATTATCAGGATATGATTAATTATGCCGTTTTTGCTTTAATCTTAAACCCAATCAAGTAAATCAAATTACAAAAAAATAAAATCCCAAATTCCAATCTTTGACTTGGTATTTGGTCCCGATAATCATCGGGAGGAATTTAAATTTTAAATATTTGCCATGAAAAACATTATTACTCAGTTCTCCCGCATATTTGTAGGTGTATTATTTATCATTTCGGGATTAATAAAACTAAATGACCCAGTTGGCTTCTCATACAAACTGGCCGAATATTTTAGCGAACCTGTTTTCAACATGCCATTCTTAGAGCCTTTTGCTTTAGGTTTAGCTATTTTTCTAGTGATTTTAGAAGTAGTTTTAGGTGTAATGTTATTAGTTGGCTATAGAGCAACATTGACGATTTGGGCATTACTGCTTCTAATTGTATTCTTTACATTCCTTACCTTCTACTCTGCCTATTTTGATGTAGTAAAAGATTGCGGTTGTTTTGGTGATGCTTTGCATTTAACGCCTTGGCAATCCTTTACAAAAGACATTGTTTTATTATTCTTTATTTTGATTTTATTCATCAATCAAAAATTAATAAAACCATTGTTTTCAACTCCAAAAACCAATTTTGCAGTTTACGTAAGTGTGCTTTTATGTTCGTTAATGGCTGTTTGGGTTTTAAACCACAATCCTATAAAAGATTTCCGTCCGTACAAAGTGGGAACTAACATCGAAAAAGGAATGGAAATTCCAGAAGGAGCTCCAAAGTCTGTAGTTGAGATGATTTTTATCTACAAAGTAAACGGAGTTGACAAAGAATTTACAGAGAAAGATTTAATGAATATTCCAGAAGGTGCAACATTTGTTGACCGTAAAGACAAAGTAATTTCTGAAGGTTATGTACCGCCAATTCACGATTTTACAATGACAAAAGACGATTCTGATTATAAAGATGAATTCTTAAAAGAACCGAAATTAGTAATTTTTGTAACTTATGATTTGACTTTATCTGAACCGTCTGGAATGAAAAAATTAGCAAAAGTTACTGCTGATGCAAAGGCAAAAGGTTACAAAGTAATTGCCATGACAGCATCTGGAGCTGATGAAATTGCAAAAGCCAAAAAGCAATACAACTTAGATGTTGATTTCTATTTCTGTGATGCAACCGCTTTAAAAACGGTTGAAAGAGCAAATCCTAGTATAGTAGTTTTACAAAACGGTACAATTATTCAAAAAGTACATTATAATGATGTTGATGATTTGAAATTGTAATACTTTCAATCAAAATAAATCTTAAAACGCCAATTTTCTATTAAGTCAATTGGCGTTTTTCTTTATTAAGATAGTACATACTAAAAAGAATAAATCTGCCGTTTTGTTTTCTATATTTGTTAAAAGACTCATCAAAAAAACAAACCAATCTATGAAACCATTACCAAAGTTATTGTTTACTTTTTTATTAGCTTTTCTCTCCAGCATTACAAGTTTCGGACAATCGGGAATAACAAAAAAAGACCAACGGTACATTTTCTTCTTACACAATAAATTTGTTGAAGAAAATGATTTAAATACAGCCCATCCTGAATACGGAAAAGCAGAATACAATGAAATTTTAGCATCTTTTAGAAAAGACAATTTTATTGTTTATAGTGAAAAAAGAAAGAAAAACACAAATGCTGCCGATTATGCAGAAAAAATCGTAAAGCAAATTAAAGCACTTATAAAAAAAGGAATTTCTCCAAATAAAATAACTGTCATTGGAACTTCAAAAGGTGGTTATATTGCACAATACGTTTCCACTTATCTAGCAAATCCTGATGTGAATTTTGTTTTTATTGGGTGTTTTCAAGATTCTGACATAGAACAAATTCCGGATATTAATTTCTGCGGCAACATTTTAACGATTTATGAAAAATCAGATATTTATGGCGTTTCAGCAATTAAACGAAAAGAAACTTCTAAGCTTAAAATAAATCACTTTAAGGAAATCGAACTGAATACCAATTTAAAACATGGCTTTTTATACAAAGCTTCAGATAACTGGATTGCTCCAAGTAAAAAATGGGCAACCGGAGATTATAATTAACCAATCAAAAAAACAGTATTAAAGCCTTCAATAATTCATTTTTATTGAAGGCTTTTTGATTGAAATCTGACGTTTTTTTACTTCAAAAAATATTCTACAAAATAAAGTTTTAACAATTCTATGAT
>NZ_NRQU01000079.1 GCF_004119495.1 Flavobacterium sp. YO12 | reverse complement strand
AATTTAATAAAATTAAAGCAGACTGTGTAAACAAAAATAAGGAAAATGTGTAAAATTATGCTCTGTCCTTTTAGTGACCATGGAGGGATTTGAACCCTCACGCCCTTGCGAGCACCACCCCCTCAAGATGGCGAGTCTACCGTTTCTCCACATGGCCTAAAATGAAAAAAGGTCGAGTAAATTAATACTCGACCTTTTTTGTGACCCGACTGGGGCTCGAACCCAGGACCCCATCATTAAAAGTGATGTGCTCTACCGACTGAGCTATCGAGTCATTGCTATCAAGGAAAGTGTTTGTTAAATCACAAAATTTGTGACCCGACTGGGGCTCGAACCCAGGACCCCATCATTAAAAGTGATGTGCTCTACCGACTGAGCTATCGAGTCATATTCTTTCCTTGAATGCGGGTGCAAATATAAGGAGTTTATTTTATTATTTGCAAGCATTTTTATTATAAATTTGTCTTTTTTTAATCAAAATTTACAACGCCTTAATTTATAGGTTATTATTAAAATGAAAAAGATTGTATTATTAGGATATATGGGTTGCGGAAAGTCAACAATTGCCCAAAACTTATCAAAAATTACTGAAATTCCGTTTTTAGATTTGGATGTTTGCATCGAAAAAAAAGCAAATTTGTCTATAAAAGACATTTTTGAG
This sequence comes from Flavobacterium sp. YO12, assembly GCF_004119495.1. GTDB lineage: Bacteria > Bacteroidota > Bacteroidia > Flavobacteriales > Flavobacteriaceae > Flavobacterium. The sequence goes on along the minus strand of NZ_NRQU01000079.1, from coordinate 18,172 downwards.
CAGCATGGAGAAATTTATTTTCGAAAATTAGAGCATGAAATGTTCTTAGAATTGCTGCAATCTCCAGAAAATTATATTATAGGTTTGGGTGGAGGGACTCCATGTTATGCTAATAATCATTTATTATTGCAAAATGAGGATCTTGTTTCAGTTTATTTAAAGGCGTCTATTGATACTTTATATAATAGATTAGTACATAATAAAAGTAAACGCCCTTTGATAGCTGATATGAATGAGGAAGAAATGAAAGAGTTTATCGCAAAACATTTGTTCGACAGAAGTTTTTACTACAACCACGCGCAATTTAAGGTTGTGGTTGATGATAAAACTGTCGACGAAACTGTTGAGGATATTTTGAAGATTCTAGCTTAAAAAGGCTGAATCGCCATTGCTTTCATCAAAAACCACCTGAACGTGCTCTAATAAAGAAGTAGATAGTGATATGCCTTTGAAGTCTGCTTTTACAGGATACTTTTTGTGATTACGATCAACTAGGACCGCTGTTTTGAATTTTTTTAATGGAACGTCTAAAAAGTGGCGAACAGCATAGATTAAAGTTGTGCCTGAATTTAAAACGTCATCAACTAATACCAGTCCTTTGTTTTCGTAATCTTCTTTTGGTAAAGACGTATGAATAGGTAATTGCGGATTTTGTTTATTGATCTTAACTTCGCAAAGAGAAACTTTTAGTGTTGAAATTTCACTTAAAGCCAAAGCAATTTTTTGAGCAAAAATAGATCCGTTTGATGCGATTCCGGCAATAACAACTTCGTTCTCATCGACAAATGTCTCGTAGATTTGATAAGCGATACGTTTTATTTTGTGTTCGATTTCCTGATTGGTTAAGATGATGTTGTTGCTCATGATTTAATTTTTTGGCTAAATTACAAATTTTAAATTCCAATGTTGAGGTTTTGATTTTTTGATGATTTAGAATTTAATTTTCATCGTCTTCATCAATGATGTCATTTCCATATTCGTCAATATCTCTTCGGTCTTTTTTGGTTGGTCTTCCAGTACCGCTTTTTCGATAATGCTCTTTCGAAAGTTTTAATAATTCAAGATGAGCATAAGCTTCGGGCGGAGTTTCGTTTTTACGATATATATCGACTAGTTTTGCTCCAACACGATTTTCAGGAATATCAAGTACGGTTATAATTTGAGTAATTTGATCCTTTCTAAAGGTAATTCGGTCAGTAGGAAAAACCTCTTTAGAAGGCTTTGCAACCTGCCCATTTACAGTAATATGGTTCTTTTTGCAGGCTTCGGTTACCATATTTCTGGTTTTGTAATACCGAACACACCACAGGTATTTATCTATTCGCATAATTTTTCTAAAATCAAAGTTAAATTCTTTACAAAAATAAATCAATATTGTATCTTGCGCACCTAAAAAAAGGACAATAATGAACAAATTTAAATATTATTTTATTTTATTGCTTGCAGGTATTTCTTTGGTTTCCTGTTCTAAAAAGGACGATGATGAGGATGTAGTGGTGGTGCCAGTAAGAGATTATGCAGAACAGTATAAAGCAGATAATGATTCTATTATTAAATATTTAAAGACTAATTATATCAAGGAAGTAACTCCTAATTTTGATGTTGTTATTGAAAAAATTCCTGCAGGAGGAACTGAAACATCTATTTGGGATCAAAAGGTATATCCGTTAGAGACTAGAAATGTCTATAGTAATAATATCACCTATAATGTTTATTATTTAACTTTAAGAAAAGGATCGGGGCAATCCCCTACTAATACTGATAAAATTGTAGCTGCTTATAAAGGTAATTTATTAAATGGGAAGGTTTTTGACCAGTCTTATGGGGTTGGAAGAAAATTTTTATTGTTTCCATATGCTATTTCAACTGCAGAAGAGGTTACTGTGATTGAGGGGTGGTCAGAAATGTTTCCAAAGTTTAAAACGGGTGTTTCTACAACAGCGCCAGATGGAAGTGTAACGTATCAGGATTTTGGAGCTGGGATTATATTTTTGCCGTCTGGATTAGGGTATTATGAACAGGTGAAAAATGATATTCCGTCATATTCTCCTTTAGTGTTTACTATTAAATTGTACGATCTTCAGAGAATGGATAACGAGTATACTTTTAATTCTAGTACGGGAGCGCGAGTGTTTATGGGAGACGGTGTTCCAGATTATTTAGAAGATGTTAATGGTGATGGTTATCTTTATGATTTTAGAAATACAACTAAGTATCCAAATCCACCAGCTAGTTTAATTGATGATACGGATGGTGATGGAATTGCAGACTTTTTGGATTTTGATGATGATGGTGACGGTTTTAGTACTAGGTTTGAAGTAACAAAACCAGCTGATGCTCCTAATACAGGTATAAGTAAATATTACCCTTGGGATCCAATTGGAGATAATCCTGCTACTCCAAATATAGATGAGACTGAGTTGTATGGTATTCCTAGAAGACCTACTGGAGCGCTTACAGATCCTTCGAAACCGGAATCAATTAATAATCCTAGAAAGTTTATTGAAGACGATTATAAAGCAAATCCAAGATTAAGAATTTATTTAGATAAAACGTATCCTTATCAAAAGAATTAGATTTGTTATAATGTAAAAAGAAAACCTCGAAATGTGAATTTCGAGGTTTTTTATGTTCACGCAGTTGAGGATATGTTTCGGTTAGTTAATAATCTTAGAAAATTTATTGAAGATAATTATAATGTGAATCTGAATCTAAGAGTAAGAATTTGTTTAGATAAAATTGTATAATGTTATAGGGATTGAATCTGTGAAAAGTGTATAAAAAAACCTCGAAATTTACATTTCGAGGTTTTTTATAAAGTAAGAAAATTGAAAATTATTTTCTTTTGATAACTCTTTCTACAGCTTCAACAATTGCTTGATTGTTTAGTTTGTATTTTTCCATTAATTGTTCTGGAGTTCCAGATTCACCGAAACTATCTTGTACTGCTACAAATTCCTGTGGAGTAGGATTGTTTAAAGCTAATACTCCTGAAATGCTTTCTCCAAGACCTCCAAGGTAGTTGTGCTCTTCTGCCGTAACTATACATTTTGTTTTAGCAACCGATTTAAGAATAGCTTCTTCGTCAAGAGGTTTGATTGTATGAATGTTGATTACTTCAGCAGAGATTCCTTTTGCTTCTAAAGCTTCAGCGGCAATAAGAGCTTCCCAAACTAAGTGTCCCGTTGCAACAATTGTTACATCAGTTCCTTCGTTTAATAAAATTGCTTTTCCAATTACAAAAGGCTCGTCAGCAGGAGTAAAGTTAGCTACAACTGGACGTCCAAAACGTAAGTAAGCTGGGCCGTGGTGATCTGCTAATGCAATAGTAGCGGCTTTAGTTTGATTGTAATCGCAAGTATTGATTACAGTCATTCCTGGTAGCATTTTCATTAATCCAATATCTTCTAAAATTTGGTGAGTTGCACCGTCTTCTCCTAATGTTAAACCAGCGTGAGATGCACAGATTTTTACATTTTTATCAGAGTAAGCAACAGATTGACGAATTTGATCGTAAACTCTTCCTGTTGAGAAGTTAGCGAAAGTTCCTGTAAATGGAATTTTACCTCCAATTGTTAAACCAGCAGCAATTCCGATCATGTTAGCTTCTGCGATTCCAATTTGGAAAAAACGCTCAGGGTGATTTTTCTTGAAATCATCAAATTTTAATGATCCAATTAAATCAGCACATAGTGCTACAACGTTCTCGTTTTTCTGACCTAATTCAGTCATTCCCGCTCCAAAACCAGAACGAGTATCTTTACTTCCTGTATTTTCGTATTTTTTCATTTTTGTTTTTTTGCTGTACGCAATAGGCTATAGGCAATAGGCGTAAAGCTTACTGCTTAAAGCTTAAAGCTTTTTTTAATAGTCTGCTAAAGTTGAAATGTTTTGAGCTAAAGCACTTGCCAATTGATCATTGTTTGGTGCTTTTCCATGCCATGCATGAGTGTGCATCATAAAGTCAACCCCGTTACCCATTTCTGTATGTAATAAAATACAAACTGGTTTTCCTTTTCCTGTTCTAGATTTAGCATCAGTTAAACCAGCGATAATTGCATCAATATTGTTTCCTTCTTTGATTTCAAGAACGTCCCAGTCAAAAGCTTCGAATTTAGCACGAAGACTTCCCATTGCTAGAACTTCATCAGTTGTTCCGTCAATTTGTTTTCCGTTAACGTCGATTGTTGTAATAAGGTTGTCAACTTTTTTAGCAGAAGCATACATGATAGCTTCCCAGTTTTGACCTTCTTGTAATTCTCCGTCTCCGTGAAGAGTATAGATTAAATGATTGTCGTTATTTAATTTTTTAGCCTGAGCAGCACCAAGAGCTACAGATAAACCTTGTCCTAATGATCCAGAAGCCATACGAACTCCAGGTAATCCTTCGTGAGTCGTTGGGTGTCCTTGTAAACGAGAGTTTAATAATCTGAAAGTAGCAAGTTCTGAAACAGGGAAATAACCGCTTCGAGCTAAAACGCTGTAAAATACTGGCGAAATGTGACCGTTTGATAAAAAGAAGATGTCTTCTCCAATTCCATCCATGTCAAAACCTTCTTTACGATCCATAATGTTTTGGTATAGTGTTACCAAAAATTCAGTACAACCTAATGAACCACCTGGGTGACCTGAGTTGACAGCATGTACCATTCTAAGAATGTCTCTTCTTACTTGGATCGTTAAATCGCTTAATTGTTGTGTGTTAGGCTTCATTTTATATGTAAAAGTTAAACTGGAGCAAAAGTAATTTTTATTTTGCGGGCTGACAAATGATTTTTTGCTTTAGTTTGTCGCAATTGTTAAATTATGCCGCTTTTCTCCAGATATTGTATGAAATAGAAAATTCCTGCAGATATTGCATCAAATTATCAATACAGATGGAAATGTTTTTATAAGGAGTAAAAGTTGATAAACTATATGGATCGACTAATCTCTTTCCATGTGACTAATTGAATGTTATTTTCTTTAAGCTTTAATTTGCATGAATCACTGGTAAAAAAATCAAAATCAATTTGGCGCCACTCTGATCCAAAATTGGGATGATTAATTGTAATGCCTTGCATTTCAAAAATCATCAAAAGCGGGGTGAAGCAAGAAAACATTGAATCCTGGAATTACATTGTCTAAAGCTTTTTCATATGATTTTTTAAGTTCTCCTTTTTCGAAATCGGTATAATAGCCAATTAGAAGATTGTCAGCTAAAAGAGTATTTGTAAAATCATATTTTTCATCAGACAGACTAATGGATTCAACAAAACCTTTATTAATGAAAACTGGTAAATTGTATGTTCTTCCCAGCTCTTTATAAATTTCTAAAATTTCTGGAGTTACACCAATACTGCACATGTGTGAATCGAGATGCGTTGGTTGAATATTAAATTGCAAAGCTCTTTCGATTTGGGCAGTAAGCTCCTTTTTAATTTCAGAAGGTTTTGCATTGTTCCTGAAATCTTTTCTTGTTTTGTAGAAATAACCGTTTTGATCGACTAAACTTGAAACTTCTGACACAGGAAGAATTGGGCCGAATTTGTAATTTTCCCATTCGCAAGTCAAAGTCAAATGAATTCCGCAGTCGTAATTTGGATTTTCTTTAGCGAAGGTTGCCATTTCAAAAAACCACGGACAAGGAACCATTATGCTATATGAGTTTACAGATCCGTTTTGGAGAGCTTTTATCGTTGCTTGATTTTCTGAATGTGATAATCCGGCATCATCGGCGTGAATAATTAATAGTTTGGCGTTTTCTGGATATCCAAGTTTTTGAGCTAGGTTCATTTAATTGATTTTATTCAAATTTAAAAATTTCTGGAGTTTAGGTTTTATATTGTTTTGGAATTAACTCAATTTTATAATTGACAAATTATCGAATTAATTAAATTTCCCTGAAATTAGCTTATCTTTGCCGACTGAAAAAAGAAACAAATGAAGTTCGATTTATTACAAAAAGATCCGCAGTCTAAAGCAAGAGCGGGAAGTATAACTACTGATCACGGCGTAATCGAAACGCCTATTTTTATGCCTGTTGGAACGGTGGCTTCTGTAAAAGGAGTGCATCAGCGTGAATTGAAAGATGATATTAATCCAGATATTATTCTTGGAAATACATATCATTTATATTTACGTCCGCAGACAGAAATTCTTGAAAAAGCTGGTGGATTGCATAAATTCATGAATTGGGATCGTAATATTTTGACTGATTCTGGCGGGTATCAAGTGTATTCTCTTTCTTCAAATAGAAAAATTAAGGAAGAAGGAGTAAAGTTTAAATCGCATATTGATGGTTCGTATCACTTTTTTACGCCAGAAAATGTAATGGAAATTCAGCGTACAATTGGAGCCGATATTATTATGGCTTTTGACGAGTGTACGCCATATCCTTGTGACTACAGATATGCACAGCGTTCTATGCACATGACGCACCGTTGGTTAGATCGTTGTATCAATCATTTAGAAAAAGTTCCTTACAAATACGGTTACGAACAAACGTTTTTTCCAATTGTTCAAGGAAGTACATATAAAGATTTACGTCGTCAGTCAGCTGAATATATTGCAAACGCAGGACAGCAAGGAAATGCAATTGGCGGATTGTCAGTTGGAGAACCTGCTGAGGAAATGTACGCAATGACTGAAGTAGTTTGCGAAATTCTTCCAGAAGATAAACCACGATATTTAATGGGTGTTGGAACTCCTATAAATATATTAGAAAATATTGCGTTGGGTATTGATATGTTTGATTGTGTTATGCCTACACGTAATGCAAGAAACGGAATGTTGTTTACTGCAAATGGAACAATCAATATTAAAAATAAAAAGTGGGAGGCTGATTTTTCTCCTATCGACGAAATGGGACATACTTTTGTAGATACAGAATACTCAAAAGCATATTTACGCCACTTATTTGCAGCCAACGAGTATTTAGGGAAACAAATTGCAACGATTCATAATCTTGGTTTTTATATGTGGTTGGTTCGTGAAGCTAGAAAACATATCTTAGCTGGCGATTTTAGACCATGGAAAGAAATGATGGTTAAAAATATGAGTCAAAGACTATAAAAAAAGAGCTTCAAGTTTTATTAGTTTTAAGTTTCAAGTTGCCAATAGTAATCTGAAGCTTAAAACGTGAAACCTGAAGTTTTTAAATTTGAAACAAAATTTATATGTTAACAATAATAGATAAATACATCTTAAAAAGATACCTTGGAACTTTTTCTGTGATGCTGCTTTTGTTTGCGCCAATTGGAATCGTAATTGATGTATCTGAGAAAGTTAATAAGATGCTGGAAAACAAGATTCCATTTATGGATATTGCGCTCTATTATTACAATTTTACTATTTATTTTATAAATTCCTTATTTCCGATATTCCTGTTTTTGTCAGTAATTTGGTTTACATCAAAACTGGCAAATAATACAGAAATTATTGCGATTTTAAGTTCGGGTATTTCGTATACCAGATTCTTGCGTCCTTATATTATTGGCGCTACAATTGTTTCTATTTTTGTTTTATTAATGGGGTTTTTCATTGTTCCAGCGGCGAGTGAAGGCTATAATAATTTTAGATATACGTATCTTAAAGGAAATGGTAAAGAACTTATGCGGGGTGAAAATACAAATGTTTACAGACAGATAAATGATCATGATTTTATCTTTGTAAATAGTTTTAATGAGGAAACAAAAACAGCATTTAATTTTACATTAGAACACTTTGAAAAAGAGAAGTTAACCTATAAAATTACTGCAAGTCGTATTAAGTGGGATCCAAAATTGAAAACGTATATTTTGTATGATTATACAAAAAGAACTTTAGGCGAATTGAATGATGTAATCGAAAAGGTTCCCGAAAAGAATGTCAAGTTTAAATTTGAACTAGCTGATTTAACACCTGTTGTGTATATAGCAGAAACGCTTACTTTGGGCAAGTTAATCGACTTTATCGATAAAGAGAAAAAGAGAGGTTCAGGTAATATTAATACTTATTTAGTAGTTCTTTATAAAAAATACAGCGTGCCGGTTTCGGCTTTTATCTTAACCATTATTGCGGTTGCGGTTTCTTCTATGAAACGTCGAGGCGGTATGGGAACAAATTTAGCGATTGGAATTGCGATTGCCTTTTCATTTGTGTTTTTTGATAAAATATTTGGTACACTTGCCGAAAAATCTACTTTCTCACCATTTTTAGCTGTTTGGTTTCCAAATATTGTTTTTGGAATTCTAGCGGTTTACTTATTACGTAATGCGAAACGATAATTTAAAAAGTTACTTAAATCTTCATTTAATTGTTTTTATCTGGGGTTTTACGGCTATTTTGGGTGCTTTAATTACAATTGACGCCGAAAATTTAGTTTGGTTCAGAATGTTGATAGCGGGAATTTTTCTTGGTGGATTTATTGTCTACAAAAAACAGTCTTTTGCTATATCTGCACAATCTTTCGCTAAACTCATTTTTGTTGGATTATTGATAGCGCTTCACTGGATTTTTTTCTTCAAAGCGATTCATGTCTCTAATGTTTCGATAACATTATCTATTTTTTCGCTCGGAGCTTTTTTTGCTTCTTTATTAGAGCCACTGTTTTATGGGCGCAAAATTCTGTGGTATGAGGTTTTCTTTGGATTAGTTATTATCGCAGGTTTAGCCTTGATACTTCAAGTAGAAATAAAGTACCTGACGGGAGTTTATTACGCTTTAATATCAATAATTTTAGGAGTTTTATTCACTTTGATGAATGGTAAACTTATATCAGATCATGAACCATCTTTAATTACATTTTATGAATTTGGAGCAGGAGTTTTTTTTATCACAATTTATTTTTTGGTTTTAGGAAAATTCAATGCTGACTTTTTTGTGATGTCATTAAACAATTGGGTTTTGTTATTGGTTTTAGCTTCTGTCTGCACGGCTTATGCATTTACAGCTTCGGTGAAAGTGATGCAGCGATTAACGCCTTATACAGTTATGTTAACGACTAATTTAGAACCCGTTTACGGAATTATGCTGGCTTATTTTATTCTTGGCGGAAAAGAAAAAATGAGTACAGAATTTTATATTGGCGCTTTAATAATTGTGATTACAGTTATTTTAAACGGCGTTTTTAAACATTACCAAAACAAGAAAAAACTGTAAAGTTTTACTTATTTTTAAATTACAATTTGATACTTTAATAACAATTAACTACGCCAATGATATAATATTTTTATATTTGCGGTTCGATTTAAAAACAAAATTCAAAAATCCATGGAATATTTAGATTTTGAGCTTCCAATAAAAGAACTTGAAGAACAGTTAGAAAAGTGCGTTATAATTGGAAAAGAATCTGATGTTGATGTTACGCCTACTTGTAAAGAAATCAACAAGAAATTAGTAGAGACTAAGAAAGAAATATACAAAAACCTTACGGCTTGGCAGCGTGTACAATTGTCAAGACATCCAAATAGGCCATATACTTTAGATTATATCAGAGCAATTTGCGGTGATACTTTTTTAGAGCTTCATGGAGACAGAAACTTTAAAGATGATAAAGCAATGGTTGGCGGTCTTGGTAAAATAAACGGACAGTCGTATATGATCATTGGTCAGCAAAAAGGAACAAATACTAAAACACGTCAGTATCGTAATTTTGGTATGGCAAACCCTGAAGGATACCGTAAAGCTTTGCGTTTAATGAAAATGGCAGAGAAATTTGGGATTCCAGTTGTGACTTTAGTAGATACTCCGGGTGCTTATCCAGGACTTGAAGCAGAAGAACGCGGGCAAGGAGAAGCTATCGCTAGAAACATTTTCGAAATGGTTCGTTTACAAGTGCCAATTATCACAATTATTGTTGGTGAAGGTGCTTCTGGAGGTGCTTTAGGAATTGGTGTTGGAGACAAAGTTTATATGTTAGAAAATACGTGGTATTCTGTAATTTCACCAGAATCATGTTCTTCTATTTTATGGAAAAGCTGGGAGTACAAAGAACGTGCTGCTGAAGCTTTGAAATTGACTTCATCTGATATGAAAAAACAAAAATTAGTTGATGATGTTATCCCTGAACCACTTGGTGGAGCACACTATGACAGAGAAACTACTTTTAAAACAGTTGCGGAATATATTACCAAAGGATATAACGAATTGAAAGACTTATCAACAGCTGAGCTAATTGCCCAAAGAATGGACAAATACAGCAATATGGGCGAGTTTAAAGAGTAAATTCATAAAATATTATTTTAAATCCGAAGCCCTGCGGTTTCGGATTTTTTTTTGGTTATCAACAAAAAAAACTTATTTATAAACACACAATAGTTATAACTCGATAACAATTTTTTTTTAAATTTGTTACTTTCGCTATATGGAAAATTTCAAAAACGTAAACCCTATAAAAGTCGATAAAACCACTATTATTAATCTGGAGAAAGGTAAATTACCTCCACAAGTAATAGAGATGGAAGAGGCTGTTCTTGGGGCAATGATGATCGATAAAAAAGGGGTTGATGATGTAATTGATATTTTGCAGCCTGATGCTTTTTACAAAGAATCACACAAACATATTTTTGAGGCAATTTTACAGCTTTTTACAGAAACGCAGCCAATAGATTTGTTGACAGTTTCAAGTCAATTAAAGAAAAATGGAAAATTAGAAATAGCAGGCGGAGATTTTTATTTAATTCAGCTTACTCAAAAGATTGCGTCTTCTGCCCATATCGAATTTCACTCTCGTATTATTCTTCAAAAATTTATTCAAAGAAGTTTGATTCGAATTTCGTCTGAGATTATCGAAGAATCATATGACGAAAGTACAGACGTATTTGATTTGCTGGATAAAGCCGAGTCAAAATTATACGAAGTTACACAAGGAAATATTAAACGTAGTTCTGAAACTGCTCAGAGTTTAGTTTTACAAGCTAAGAAAAAAATTGAGGAAATTGCTGGTAAAGAAGGTTTGAGTGGTGTTGAAACTGGTTTTCATAATCTAGATAAATTAACTTCTGGATGGCAGCCCAGCGATTTAATTATTATTGCAGCGAGACCTGCGATGGGAAAAACAGCCTTTGTACTTTCGATGGCAAGAAATATCGCGATTCAATATGGACATGGGGTAGCTTTGTTCTCTTTGGAGATGGCATCAGTTCAGTTGATTACGAGGCTTATCTCTTCTGAAACAGGATTGTCTTCTGAAAAATTAAGAACAGGAAAATTAGAAAAACACGAATGGGAGCAGCTGAGTACTAAAGTAAAAGATTTAGAAAAAGCCCCATTGTTTATTGACGATACACCATCACTTTCGATATTCGATTTACGTGCAAAATGTCGTCGTTTAGTTTCGCAGCATAGTATCAAAATTATAATCATTGATTATTTGCAGTTGATGACTGCTGGAGGAAATAATAAGGGAGGAGGAAATCGTGAGCAGGAAATTTCGACAATTTCTCGAAACTTAAAAGCCTTAGCAAAAGAGTTAAATGTTCCAGTAATTGCACTTTCGCAGTTGTCGCGTGCCGTTGAAACACGTGGATCAAGTAAGCGTCCGTTACTATCGGATCTTCGTGAATCTGGAGCTATTGAGCAGGATGCGGATATTGTTTCGTTTTTATACCGACCAGAATATTACAAAATCGAAGAATGGGATGATGATGAAGCTTCGCCAACAGCAGGTCAGGCCGAAATTATGATCGCGAAACACCGTAATGGTGGTATTGAAAACATTCGATTGAAATTTATAGGACACTTAGGAAAATTTGATAATCTTGATGATTTTTCAGGTGGTTATGATGATTTACCATCAAAAATGAACCATGATGATAATCCGTTTATTACGAAGAATTTACCTTCGGCAAATGAAGCTTTTGGCAGTAATTTGAATGACGATGATGATGATAGTGATGTTCCTTTTTAATTGTAAAAAAGAGATAGTAAAATAAATAAATCTTTGTAAGTTAAATACTTACGAAGATTTTTTTTTGTTCAGCAGTTCCTTAACTATCTGCAATTTTGCGTAATAATATTTCTTATATAAAATTAATTCGGTAGTTTAGCAAATCCAATTAACAAATTAAATACTATTAACCAATTTAAATCAAAAAACCATGAAAGAAGAAGACTTTCCAGGACCTATTAAAATTACAAAAGCGACTGCTGTAAAATGGGAGGAAAAATATCAAAAAGATACCACAATTGAAGACAGTACTAAAAAAGTAAAAGCTTTTTTAATACCAAGAGAAAGTTTAGAAATGGTATTAAAGCTTAATACTGTTGCTGTTCGTGCACATATTGGAATTAATGACCAAAACGAAAGAACGTTAATTTTTGTTGGAGCAAGATATGATAAAGAAACAGATACTTATGTAGATGTTTATGGGCCGCCTGTTCAGCCAAAAAATGCTGAAGATGCAGATCCGGGTGAAGATGAAGATGCTTATGATGGTGCTCGTCCTTGTCCTCCATATTGATTTTAAAAAAACTACAAAGTGGATGATTTTTTAATTTATTCAGCTTATTTGATTTTATTATTAAATCTTATATTATATTCATATAGCTTTTTCCGAAAGGAAAAAGCTAATGTTTTTTTTGTTTCTTACTTAGCTTTTTCCTTTTTACTGCAGATCTATATGGAGATTATTTATTTCCTAAGAGGTAATAATTTGCTGGCTATTAATATATTCTTTGTAGGACAAATGATTTTATTAGGGTTGTTCTATAATTCATTGATGCACATAAAAGGCCAAAAGTTATTTGTAAAAACCAGTGTGATAATTGCTTTAATGGTTTTAGGAGCACAGTGTATTATGGATCCAAATCAATTTTTTAAATTTAATTTATTTGAAATTACATTAACATCCTTGTTGATTGTTGTTTTTGCTCTAATTCATTTCTATAATATGCTTACAGAAAATAAAGAATATTATTATATAAGCATTGGCATTGTTTTTTATTTGCTAACCAGTACGGTGCTGTTTTTAGTAGGTAATCTTTCGCCCGAATTAAGTGCTGATCTAAAATACGTAACGTGGATGTTGAATGCTTTTTTAATCGTAGTGTATCAGCTTTTTATTTTATACGATTGGATTAAAACCAATCCAAAAAAAGGTTCATTAGTTTAATTGAAAAATTTGCGATAAAGATTAACTTAATATGAGAACGAACTCAATTCCTGAAAAAGAACTTGTTGCCATAATTTTATATATTTCACTTTTTTTTATTGTAGTAGCAGTTGTTTTAATAATATTCTTTTATTTCTCTAGAAAGAAAATAATTCAAAAGGAAATTGAGAATAAAAATCTTGAAATTCAACATCAAAAGGATCAGCTTCATGCTATAATTGTTACTCAAGAAGAGGAGCGAAAGCGAATTGCTCAGGATTTGCATGACGATATTAGTTCTAAGCTGAATATAGTTTCACTAAATAGTCATTTGCTGACTTCTTCAAATTTAACTGAACAGGAGGTAGGTGAAATAACCGAAAATATTATTTCACTTACTGCAAAAGCACTTGAGAATTCAAGAAAAATTGCACATAATTTGTTGCCGCCAGTTTTTGAAAAATTTGGACTTAATGCAGGAATCGAAGAGTTATGTGAAGAATTTGAAAGCGGAAAATCGGTGCAGACACATTATGAAAATGAGCTTGATTTTGACGAGAATGATATTGATCGTCATTTGCATGTTTTTAGAATTCTTCAAGAGTTGATGAATAATTCTGTTCGCCACGGAAAAGCTGCTGAAATTTGGATTAGCTTTAGGTTAGTTGATGAAACTCCAACTTGTTATTATGAAGATAATGGAGTAGGGTTTGACAGTAAAAATGCCGAAAATCAAAAAGGACTTGGTTGGAAAAATATTGATTCTCGAATATCTTTTTTGAACGGAACAATTAAGTTAAAGTCTGAAATTGGCAAAGGACTTGCTGTTGTTTTTACTTTTTAGCAGAGTGTAGTGTTTAAAAACTAGATTTTAACCAATTTAACAGGAGTTTTGAGGTTTTTTTGGTTCAAATTTCGTAATTTCGGGAAACCAAATGACCAAAAACATAAAAAATGAATCCCGTTATAAAAATTGCTTTAGTCGATGACGAAGTATTGTTTCGAAAAGGAATAGCTTTTTTATTGCAAAGAGAAGCTAATATTGAAATTGTTTTTGAATCCTCAAATGGCGAAGAATTAGTTTCAAAGCTGCAAGAAAATGATAATATACCAGATATTATTATCATGGATTTGAAAATGCCTGTTTTAAATGGTGTTGAAGCAACAAAAATTATTCGAAAATCTTTTCCTCAAATAAAAATTATTGCACTTACTAGTTACGACTCTAAATCATTTATTGCAAATATGATTCAGGTTGGAGCCGTTGCTTATTTAATTAAAAATACAACTCCAAAAGATTTAATTAAAACCATTAATGAAGTTTATACAAAGGGGTTTTATTATAACGAAAGTGTTTTAAAAACAATTCAAGAAACCATTGTATCTTCAAAAAACTCTAAAGGAAGTTTAGAAACGAGTTTTCTTTCGCCTCGTGAAATTGAAATTCTTCAGCTTATTTGTCAGCAAAAAACAACTACAGAAATTGCGGAACATCTTTTTTTAAGTCCGAGAACAGTCGAAGGGCATCGCAATAATTTACTGCTAAAAACAGAATCTAGAAATATTGCTGGTTTAGTAGTGTATGCTATTCAAAACGAAATCGCAGTTTTGACCCTATAAATTTAGCTGGTTAAAAAATGAATGGATAATACGTAATATAGTATTATCGTAAATACAAGTAAGCAAAGACCTATTTTTTGTATTACATTAAGACCTTTTGGTTGGTTGTTACTATCATTAAACTTCATGGCTATGGTTTTACATTGATTAGTTTGATGATTTGGGATTTCAAATGTAAGTAGTTTTTTCATTTAAAGAGTACGTGTTTATACGTGTTTTTCTATTACCGTGATTCATTTATGTATATTGACTTTTAACGTTTTATTTAATTATAAAACATTTATATCTTTTGTGTTTTTGCAGGTATCCTTATATCTTTACTAAAATAATTTTCTGATGAAAAAATACTTCTTATATATATTTATTGTATTGCTCTCATTTCAAGCTAAAGCTTCGTTTATACTGCTTCCAATGGATGAGACCACTCAGCAGAATCATTTAAAGGCATACGGGATAACATATTGGTGTTTAAGTAAAGATTATAAAGCAAGCTGGCTGCTTAATTATCGCGGCGGTTCATTTTTACTGCCTGATGCTGAGGAAATTCGCAAAGAATGTAAAATTAGAGGAGTAAGTTTTGAGATACTTTCTGATAGTGAAGAAGCTTCTTTATTAAACGATATTTCCAGCCCGTCTCAAAATATGGAATCTGTTATTCTTGAAAAAGCGCCAAAAATTGCAGTTTACACTCCAAAAGGGAAGCAACCATGGGATGATGCTGTGACGCTGGTTTTGACTTATGCCGAAATTCCATTTACACCTATTTATGACGAGGAAGTTTTAAGTGATCAATTATTGCTTTATGATTGGCTTCATTTACATCATGAAGATTTTACTGGGCAATATGGAAAATTTTATACCGCTTATAAAAATACGCCATGGTATATTGAACAAAAGAAAGATGCCGAAGCTTTAGCTTCGAAATTGGGCTATCCTAAAGTTTCAATAGAAAAAGGAGCAGTTGCAAAAAAAATTAGAGATTTTGTAGTTGGCGGCGGTTTTATGTTTGCAATGTGTTCAGCTACTGATAGTTTTGATATTGCTCTTGCCGCTGACGGCGTTGATATTTGTGAAACCATGTTTGATGGAGATCCAAGTGAATCTAATTATCAGTCAAAATTGAATTATGGAAATTCATTTGCGTTTAAAAACTTTATTTTAGAACGAAGACCAGAAGTTTATGAATTTTCAGATATTGATATGACATCTGTACGCCGAGTTCCTATGGATAAAGATTATTTTACTTTAATGGAATTTTCTGCAAAGTGGGATCCAATTCCAAGTATGTTATGTCAGAATCATACTCAATTGGTAAAAGGATTTATGGGACAGACAACTTCGTTTAATGAAACTTTGGTGAAATCAAATGTTCTTGTAATGGGAACTTGCGAAATAAATGGCGAAGCCAGGTACATTCATGGTGAAAAGGGAAAAGGGATGTTTACTTTTTTTGGAGGTCATGATCCAGAAGATTATCAGCATCAAGTTGGTGATCCGCCTACTGTTTTAGATTTACATCCAAATTCTCCGGGTTATCGTTTAATTTTAAATAATGTTTTATTTCCTGCTGCAAAAAAGAAAAAACTGAAAACTTAATTGAGTGAAAATTCAAACCAAATAGGGATGTGATCTGATATTTTTCTAGCTTCTTGAAGAGAATCAAATTTTTTGTAAAATAAAATTACTCCAGATCGAGTATTTTTAAACTTAGCAGGATTGTAGAAAATATTGTCAAATTCAGACGATAAACATTCGTCATATTTGCATTTTTGCTTTAAAGTGGTTTTTTGTTTTTGCAGTATAGATATATATCCAACTTTTTTTAGCGGATTGAAAACAGTATGCGATTCTGGACAATTAAAATCACCTGCAAAAACTAAGTTTAAATCTGGATATTCTTTAGGAAGAAATTTAAAATACTTAATTTCAGTTTCAGGCTGTTTCTTTTTTGTAATGGCATGAAAATTAACTAGAGTTACCGTTTTTTTATCTATTTCAAATGTTGCAAAATAAGGCTCTCGGTCAATCTCTAACGAATATTTTTTTTCAAGCCAAGGTTTTCCTTTTAGTTTAGCTTTGCTGGTTTTCCAGAGAAAAGCATAACGTTCTGTTTTGTAGCTCGTACCGCTGGTTGGTTCACTAATGGTATAATCCCATTTTGATCCTTTTTCATTTAATAATTGTGAAAGTTTTGCAACAGTTTGCGCGCCGCCATATCCTGCTACAATTTCTTGAATCGCAACAATATCATAGTCTTGAACAGTAGCAGCTATAAAATTTAAGCTGGATTGAGTTTTTGATTTGCCAAAATTTTCCAAATTCCAAGAAAGAAATTTGGTTTGTGAAAATGAATGAGCTGTAAATAGTAAGAGAACGTAAATTATTGTATTTTTCATCTGCTTATAAAAAAAATCAAAGATAAGCAATTGGGTTTTTCTCTCTCTTTTTATAACTTCATTGTTAGATATTATTTTGTTCTAATCAGCTTAGTGTTTTTTATATCTGTTTTTCAATGCCGTTCCAATAATAATAATTTGTAAAACAAGAAGAGCAGGAATAAAAACAATTTTCCAATCAACTTCAAGCCATCCTGTTTTCTCAGAAACTAGAGCAAAAGTCAGGGAAAGAAATAGGCACAAGATCATAGTTTTCATAATAATTTTATTATTGGTTGTATTTATTTTTGCAAATAAATTGAATTTGTATTTTAACTTCATTAGGTAGATTCGTAGGTTATAGCAAACTTATGTCTATAAATGTGCATTTCCTTACGGGAATCCGTAAAAGAATAGAAAAATTAAACCAGTCCAAAATCCTTTGCAATAGCAATTAAATGCACATTGTTATTTGCTTTGAAGTAGATTTTTAATTTATTTATTCGTTTTTCTATGCTGCTCGTTCCATTAGGAGTTATTGCATTTACTTTAAACTCATTTGAAATACTTTCTAATATATGACCTTGAGCTAGAAGTTTTAAAATTGAAATGTCATAAGACTCAATTTCTATCAACGATTTATCATTAAAACTAAAATTTAAATCTGAGGATAGTATTTTCTCCTCTTCATTATAGGTCTTCTCAATTGCATTTCTTAATTCATGAATGCTATTTCTTCCTTTTGAAACATAAGCATTAATCCCTAAATCATTAAAAAGGGTTTTAATTCTGTATGGTTTATCTTCTATTGAGAATACAATCTTTTTTATGCTGGGTTGTATTGCATTAATTGCTTCTATCAGATCATCTCCGCTTTCTAGAATAGTTTCGCGATGATCTATTTTAAAAGATAAATCAGTAATTAGTAAATCATAAGGTTCTTTATCTTTTAAACCTTTCTTTATTTTTAATAATCCGTCATCACAGTATTTTACATGATGAATTATAGGTATTTGTAAATCTTCAAGCGCTTGAATAACCGCTATGCTTATACTATCTAGATCTTCTGCTACTAAAACTTTTTTAAACATAATACTTTACTTTATAAAGGGAAAGTGAAATTTA
>NZ_NRQU01000078.1 GCF_004119495.1 Flavobacterium sp. YO12 | reverse complement strand
AAAACAGTTTTTATGGGAAGATTTTTTTTATAATTCTATTATTTTAAAAGATCTGCTAATATCTTTTTTCCATTTTCGTTTGTTGGGTCAAGCTCTACCGCTTTTTTATAATTAGCAATGGCTGCTTTTTTATCGCCATCGGCTAAATAAGCTTCGCCTAAACTATCATAAGTATTTCCTGATTTTGGAAAAGTTTCTGCATTGATTTTAAAAACTTCTATCGCTTCTTTCTTTTTTCCAGATTGTAACAATTCATATCCAACTTGGTTCATGTCGCCTTCTTTAACAGCATACGAAGGATCATTTTTTAGTTTTTTATAAGTTTCAGTTCCACTTGCAGCTCCCTTTTCATTATAAATATCTAATAAATCTAGTGCCAGTGATTTTTTAGGCTGATTAAAGGACTGATTGTACAAAATAGCACGAATAGCTTTATTCATTTCGCCCAAAGCAGTTCCTCCCGTATTATTCAATAAAACAACCAAATTTTTATCTGCAGGAATTCGCGAAATAATAGTGTTAAATCCGTTAATTCCGCCGCCATGCTCAATAATGCTTAATTTACTGTTTTCTCCATTTGGCACTTCATAAGTAGACCATCCGTATCCGTAAAAACCATTCCAAGCTTTAATATAAGGTTTAAATAAAGATTCCATGCTTTTTGGGGTAAGCAGTTTATTTGTGTAAAGAGCCTGATCCCATAAAAATAAATCTTCTACAGTTGAGTACAGCGACCCGGCAGCGTACGGAAGACTCATATCAATATAAGGTGCATTTCTAATTGCTTTTCCTTGCTTTTCATAACCAGCCGCCCTGTTTTTTAAAATAATATCACTGTGATCGTAACCAGAATTAACCATTTTTAAAGGTGTAAAAATGATTTCTTGTAAATATTGCTCGTATGTTTTTCCTGAAATTTTCTCGATAATATAACCCAATAAAAAATAGCCGGAATTACTGTAATTGAATTTTTCGCCAGGAGTAAAATCAAGCGGAAGACTAGAAAACGTTTTTACAAACTCTTCAGGAGTATATGGATTTCGGCTTTTATCTTTAAAGAAATTAGGAAGCGATGTATAATTTGGGATTCCAGAGGTATGCGTAAGCAACTGATGAATTGTTATTTTGTCGCCGTTTGCTTTTGGGTAATCTGGTAAATACGTTGTAATAGGAACATCTAGTTTTATTTTTTCATCTTCGGCCAGTTTTACAATTAAAAGTGCCGTAAATTGTTTACTGATAGAACCCAGTCTAAATTTAGTGTCAGTTTGATTTGGAATATTCCATTCCATATTCGCAGAACCAAAACCTTTCTTAAAGATTATTTTTCCGTTTTCAGCTACTAAAGCCGAACCGTTAAATTGTCCGTACTCATTATATTTTGCTAAAAGTTGCTCGATTTGCTGTGCTTTATTCTGAGCAAAAAGGCTTACTGTAAAAAGAAGCAGCAAAGCAAAGACTGCGATTGATTTGATTGATTGTTTCATAATTAATGATAAGGATTAAGATTAATGAATAATTCGTTTTTGATTGATGATTGAAACTTTGTAACGTGTTTTATTTTAGTAAGTTGTGTTTTTGTTACAACATTTTTCAAATAAAACAGATGCCGTTAAAAGGTTAGACGATTGATTTAGATTTTGGTTTCAACATCAATCATTTTTTTTATTTTATTTCAAATCAAGACGAATTTTGAGCATAAACATAAAGATGCTATTAGAGGTTTATGCTCCTAACTAACAATTCGTTTTACCTACCATTAATTATTTTGAACTTATTTAAATTGATCTCTTGAGTGTAGTTAATTTTAACACATAGCTTTTGGTTTCTTATAAAAAGCGCTTCACTTAATTGAAATGAACATATCATGCTTATGTAAAAGAAATGTATTTCTGTTTGGATTCTTTTTCTAGACAGAAAATCGATGTTTCTACGTTTTTAAAAAAAGCATTTAGGGTCAGATGAGGTAATTACATCCAGAGAATTTTAATTATATGATTTTGCTTATCAGCAGTACTATAAGAATAAGTAGTTTGATCATAACATTTTAGAATTAAAGCATTACTTCGTTTCGATATCAATTATTTTTTGACCATTTTCACCCAAATAATGATTTACTATTTTCTCATAAACTTTGTAACCATCATCAACATTGGTAAAAATGATTAAACCCTGTTTTGTTTTTGGAAGCAAAATAAAAATAGTCTGAACACCTTTGTCAGCCCCGCCATGTGATAAAGCATAATCATTATTTCCTAAATCGTAGATTTCAAAACCAAGTCCGAAGTATTTGTTTTTCTTCGTTTCAACCTGATGTGAAGTCATGTCGTCAAAGACCTTTTTACTCAAACCCTCACTATTCATTACGCTGCATAAAAATTTACCATAATCTTCAATAGTCGTTAATAAATCATCGGCAGCATTTGCTGTTTTGTTTTGGGTTGGTTCGTAAGCATTTCCTTTATTATCATAGCCAATAGCATATCTAGAAAGATCTACTTTATCATTCCAAACCAATTGCGTGTCTGTCATTTTTAGAGGCTGAAATAGTAATTCATCCGCTAACTGATCTAGTGTTTTGTGAAACTTTTTTTCAAGAGCTTTTCGTAAATATTCTAATCCTTCGCCAGAATATTGGTATTTAGTTCCGGGCTTAAATTTAAAATCCAGCTTGCCAGATTCGTTCATAAATCTCCAATTCGGAAAACCCGTTCGATGGCTTAAGATAATTCTCGTAGTTAAAAGTTTTGTGTTCGGATCTTTTGCAATATCAGGATCCGTCCAATATTTATAAAGCGGTTCATCTAAATCCCATTTACCTGAACTTACTAATTTTAGAGTTACAATTGCAGTGATAGGTTTAGTTAAAGAGGCAACATTCCAAATGGTATTATAAGGTGCCGAAATATCTTTTTTAAGTTCGCCAAAAACCTTAATCTGTTTCAGTTTTCCCTCTGTAATAACTCCAATTCCTAAAGCTGGAATATTATTTTCTTTGAGCCATTTTTCAGTTTCCTGTTCATTGTCAAAAAGATTAGTTTTACCTGCTGTAGAGCTTGTCATTTGATGGTTATAACTCAATGATCTTGCTAGTTTCCATTCTTTGTTTTTCAACAGCCAAAGATGTGTGAATTTGGCAAAACTACCTGCTTGCTCTGGTTTTCCTGCAGTATATTCATAAAAGCGATGCGTTCCCATTTGTATAGCGCCATATAAAATGCCATTTTTAAACAACGGATAAACCTCAGTACTTCCGTCAATTAATTCTCTTCGATAATTGTATTTTCTTGTTGGGGAACAGATGCCATTTTTAAAAGTTTTTAAAAAACGAGCCTTATCCGAAATGCTGTCTTTATCGTGATAAAACTCAAAATCTTCAGTATAAAGATTTTCAAACTGTTTTACATCGCAAGTATTAAAACCAACATTAAACAAAAGACTGTCTTTTGACATAATAGTTTTGTACAACCCCGAAGTTTTATCTTCTTGGGCAAGCCCAATTTGGATTTGAAAAAGTAAAATTCCAGCTAAAAGAATTTTTAATTGAAATAAAGTGCGTTTGATTTTCATTTTGTGATTGATTGATGATTAATGATTTGGCAAAAATAATTCAAACTCGAGTTCACAAAATTGTACAAATGCGAAAACTTATCTTTTTTGTGATAAAAAATAAGAATCAGGCTTAAACATTTTTGGAGTTGTTTTCGTTACATCCTTAAACTTTTTTATAAAATGCGACTGATCAAAATACTTATTATAAAGTGCAACTTCGGTCAAACTCAGTTTTTGTACATCAATATTTATCATTTGATCTACTGATTTTCGGAACTTCAAAATCTGAATGTATTTTTTAATAGTAAGCCCGGTTGCCGTTTTAAACTTAATTTGTAATAAACGCTGGGAAGATTTTAGCTCTTGACTGATTTCCGAAACCGAAATGTCTTCTTCTTTACTTTTTACAAATTCGCAGATTTTTTCAATTGCATTTTTGTTAGGATGCAAAGCATTTAATTCTTCAAAATAAAGATTTAAAATTTTTAAAAATGCGGCAATATCAAAGTTTGTTTTAACTTCAAAAGGCAATTCTTCTGCATTAATTTTGACAATAGAATCGGCAGAATTAGTTAAATCATATTTTGGAAACATCGAAAGCGCCCAAGTATGAAGCTGAACAATGGTAACTTTTGTTTTGGGCTGAATATGAACTAAAACTTTATTGGTCATTTGCGAGCAAAAGTAAATTCCTTCGCTCATTTCGTATTTGTTTTTACTAGTGTGAACCTCAATTACATTTCCAGTTACAAATGCAAGATTAAAACAGCCGTTTGGTAAAACAAGTTTGTTCTCGATCAGGCTTTCGCCGATGCTGTTATCCAAACACCAAACTTTATTGACAAACCTTTCAGCTTTTTGACTTACGTAATGTTCGGAGTATAATTGCATTTTAGGATTTGTCTATATGGTATTTATCATCTTAAAAATCGAAGACTAAAATAAGATTTTTTCTATTACCATATATTTAAATAAACTCCCCAAAATAATCACGCTTAGTATTTTTCCATTCCTCCAAAATAATACTGTAATAAACATCGTCTTTGCTGTTTCCTTCAGAGTCGATATAATTATTTCTAAACAAGCCTTCTTTTAAAGCACCTAGTTTTTCGATAGCTCTTTGTGACTTTTCGTTTTCTAGATCTGCGCTGAATTGTATTCTTTTAAATTGAATTTCTTCAAAACCAAAATTTAGCAGTTCGTATTTGCAGGCTTTGTTTAAACCAGTTCCCTGAAAATCTGGTCCGTACCAAGTCCAGCCAATTTCACATTTTTGGCTTACGTGATTTAAATAACCGTAACGTGTACTTCCAGCAACTCTATTTGAAGCTTTATCTATAATAAGGAATGGGCAGCAAATTCCATCAGCCTTTTGTTTTAAAGTGTTTCGAATGTAACTCTCGAAATCTTGATCATTTCTAACATACATTCCCATGTATTTCCATATTTCATCATTAAAAATAATCTCTTTCAGTTCGATGTTTCTTTCATTCTCAAACGGAATTAATAATACTCTTTCGTTTTCTAGAATAATCTCTGATTGTAAGATTTCGCTGTTCATGGTTTTAATTTTAAAAGATTGATGTTAAAAAGCAGGAGCTAAAGTAATTGTTTAATTTTTTCTAATAAATCAAGTAAAATAACATTTTGTTATATTTTTAAAGTCAATCGGAGATGAGGTTTTTATAATGACGTAATCAAATGGATAGATTCACTTTTTTTAAATAAAAGATTTTAAAAACTCTTATCAAGTAGTGCGAGAGCAAATAATTCATTTATTTTAAAGCTTATGTACAATTATTACTTATTTTTACGGCCTTATATATTAGATTTTCCCTGATGCAAACTTCACTAAAAATTGCTGTTGTAGGTTCTGGACTTGTTGGATCGCTGTTGGCAATTTATCTTAAAAAAGCAGGTCACACCGTTCATGTCTATGATCGAAGCCCTGACATTCGCAAAATAAATTTCTCTGGTCGTTCTATTAATCTGGCAATGTCTAACCGTGGTTGGAAAGCGCTCGATGCAGTAGGAGTTGGTGATGCAGTTCGAGAAATTGCAATTCCGATGGACAAACGTGCAATTCATTTGGTTGATAAACTCAATTTTCAGAATTACGGTCAAGAAGGCGAATCAATTTATTCGATCTCAAGAGGGAAACTAAATCGCGAAATGATTGATTTGGCCGAAAATGCTGGAGCTGAATTTCATTTTGAGCAAAAAATATGGGATGTAACGCTGAGTGATGCAACTTTGCATATTGGCGAAAGTGAAAGAGGCGAGTGGGAAGAGCGAAAATATGATATGGTTTTTGGTGCCGATGGTGCTTTTTCGAGAATCCGCCACAGAATGCAGCGTCAAAGCATGTTTAATTATTCGCAAGAATTTTTAAATATGGGTTATAAAGAATTGAATATTCCAGCAAATGCTGATGGAACACACAAATTAGATAAAAATTCTTTTCATATTTGGCCGCGAGGCGAGTATATGTTGATTGCGCTTCCTAATCTTGACGGAAGTTTTACTTGTACTTTATTTATGCCTTTTGAAGGTGAAAACTCATTTGCATCATTAACAGATCGCAAAATGGTAGAAGATTTCTTTGAGAAAAACTTTCCAGATTCAATCGAAGTAATTCCAGAACTGGCAAATGATTTCTTTAAAAATCCAACCAGTACTTTGGTAACCATGAAATGTTTTCCGTGGACATACGAAGATAAAATCGCTTTGATTGGAGATGCCTGTCACGCTATTGTTCCGTTTTACGGACAAGGTATGAATGCTGGTTTTGAGGATATTACGGTTTTGAATGAGATGATGGAAAAATTTGGAGACGACTGGAAAAAGATTTTCTCAGAATATCAAATTTCAAGAAAACCAAATGCAGATGCCATTGCCGAACTTTCATACCGAAATTTCATGGAGATGAGTACCAAAACGGCAGATGAAAAATTCTTATTGCAAAAGAAGATTGAAAAAGTCTTTTCAGATAAACACCCAGAAAAATGGATTCCGCTTTACAGCCGAGTTACTTTTAGTGATCGCCCTTATGCTGAAGCTTTGGCAATAGGAGATTTCCAAAACGGAATTATGGAAGAAGTTTTAAAACTCGATAATATCGAAAATATCTGGAACACTCCTGAGGTTGAGAATAAAATTCTGGAGCTGTTGCAAAACGGATAATTTTTTAAACCATATAAGTGATATAAGTTAATGTAATGCATTACATATAGTAAACCCGACAGGTTTTTAAAACCTGTCGGGTTTGATTTTTATATACTCAATGAGTTCGACCTATAAATTAAATGAACTTACATCACTTATATGGTTTAATATTTTTACTTTTTAAAGATTTTACTCAAAACGCCAAAAACACCTCTTATAAAGGTAGCACTGGTTACAACTTTCAAAACAGATTTTGTAACTACTTCTGTAGTGCTTGGTCCTGCTTTTGAAGATTTTGTTGGTGTTTGCTCTTCTTGTTCGGCAGCAGCTTGAGTTGCGTCTTCAATTTTTTTGGTTAGAATTTCATAAGCACTTTCGCGGTCAATTTCTTCACTATATTTCTTAACGAGTTTAGATTTGGCGTTTATTTCTTCGATTTCCTCCGCAGATAATATATCCATTCGGCTCATTGGTGCGCGCATCATAGTTGCAACAAGCGGCGTCGGAATACCTTTTTCGTTCAAAGCGGTAACTAAAGCCTCTCCAATTCCCAAACTTGTCAATAATTCATCCGTTTTATAATAGTCCGAAGTTGGATAATTATCGGCAGTCTTTTTTATCGCTTGGCGATCATTTGCTGTAAAAGCCCTAAGTGCATGCTGAATCTTTAATCCTAATTGTGCCAAAACTCCGCTTGGAACGTCCATTGGGTTTTGTGTAACAAAATAAACACCAACACCTTTAGAACGAATTAACTTTACAATAGTTTCGATTTGTTCTAGAAGTGCTTTGCTTGCTTCATTGAAAATTAAATGTGCTTCATCGATAAAAATGACTAATTCAGGTTGTTCTGAATCTCCTTTTTCTGGCATTTTTTGATAAATTTCAGCTAAAAGACTTAACATGAAAGTCGAGAACAATTTTGGTTTATCCTGAATATCCGTTAAACGAATGATATTTACGTAACCTTTACCGTTTTCATCTATTCGCATTAAATCGTCAGTCTCAAAAGACAATTCCCCAAAAAACAAATCACCGCCTTGTTGTTCCAGTTCAATTATCTTGCGTAGAATTGTTCCAGTTGTTGCCGTTGAAATCTTGCCATAATTTGCTGCGATTTCATCTTTACCCTCTTCCGTGATATAATTGATTACTTTTTTAATGTCCTTTAAATCCAATAAAGGCATTTGGTTATCATCGCAATATTTAAAGATTACTGCGACAACGCCTGCCTGAGTATCATTTAAATCTAAAATCCTTGAGAATAAAACAGGTCCAAATTCAGATACCGTAGCACGTAAACGAACTCCGTCTTGTTTAGATAATGACATTAATTCAACAGGAAATGCCGCTACATTATAAGGTACATTTATTTTGGCATGACGTTCCGTAATAAAACCTTCTTCTTTTCCTTCTTTAGCAATACCACTGAAATCACCTTTAATATCCATCATTAAAACAGGTATTCCAGCATTTGATAACTGTTCAGAGAAAACCTGGATTGTTTTAGTTTTTCCTGTTCCAGTTGCACCTGCAATTAGTCCGTGGCGGTTTAAAGTCTTTAAAGGGATCTTGACATGAGCTTCTGCTATCGCTTCTCCGTCTAAAATGGCGCCTCCAAGTGTGATTGTATCGCCTTTTGCTGAATAACCGCTATTTATTTCTTGAATGAAATTATCTTTTTTATTCATGTTTTTATTTGTAATTTAGATGATTATAAAGGTTTTGTTTGTGTTTTAACAGTTTAAACGCGGTTTTTTTAGTAAGAAAAAGCGGTTTTTGATTGAAAAGTACATAAAAAATAATTTCGCAGTTTTTTAAGAAGATTTTAAAGGAATGTTTGAATATTTACTAAAACGTTGTAATTTTTTTATAATTCGCCCTTTTTTTTGTTTTATCATAAAAACAATGCCTGCAAATTAATGCGATATTTTTTGTTTTGACGTTAAATTTGCTTCAATAAAATTAAAAAAAGTTTTTTTATTTAAACTAAAAATATAAATTTGCTCCTCTACAAGTTAAATATAACTAAAAAATAAAAATTATTTAAAACTATTAAAATTAAAAAAAATGGCAAACGTTAAAGTTAAAAAAGAAAGCACTTCAAACGGAGGAGGAATGATTACTGGAATCATTATTGTAGCGTGTATTTTAGTTGGGGTGTTTATTTGGAAAGTAATCATGGGTAGCCCTGCTAACTTCGAGGGAGGTAACCCAGAGACAGGTCACCCAATCAATACTCTAGGTATGGTATACAAAGGAGGTTTCATTGTACCAGTATTATTAGGTATGCTTTTAATGGTTGTTGTTTTTTCTATTGAAAGATTCATTGTTATCGGTAAAGCAGCTGGAAAAGCTAACTTAGATAAATTTATGAAAAGCGTTCAAGGAAGTATTAAAGAAGGAAACATCGAGGCTGCTATCGCTTCATGTGACAAACAACAAGGTTCAGTTGCAAATGCAATTAAATCTGCTTTGATTAAATATCAAGATGTTAAAAAAGAAGGATTCAACAGCGAAGAAGCTTCAGAAGTAATCCACAAAGAAATCGAAGAGGCAACTTCATTAGAAATGCCAATGTTAGAGAAAAACATGACTATCATCTCTACTTTAGTATCATTAGGAACTTTAGGAGGATTATTAGGAACAGTATCTGGTATGATTAAAGCGTTTGGTGCGTTAGCTTCTGCTGGAACTCCAGATCAAGCTGCTCTTGCAACAGGTATCTCTGAGGCACTTATCAACACTGCAACAGGTATCTCGACTTCTATCTTTGCAATTGTTTCTTACAACTTCTTTACAGCTAAAATTGACGATTTAACTTACTCTATCGATGAGGCAGGTACTACAATCGTAAACACTTACAGAAAATTCAGAGGAAGCTTGAAGCAATAATTAGTTTTTAATTATTACTATAATTACAATTAATTATTTCACAATAAAATAAAAGAGAATGGCTAAAATAAAAATGAAAAAAAAGTCATCATCGACAGATATGACTGCCATGTGTGATGTTGCGTTCCTTTTGCTTACGTTCTTTATTTTGACCGCTACTGCTAAGGTGCCTGAAGCATTGCCTGTTGATATGCCTTCTTCTACTGTACAAAGTAAATTACCAGATTCTGATTTGGCAATTATTACCATTGGTAAAGGAGCAGACGGAAAGAGCAAAGTGTTCTTTGATATCAAAGGAAGAGAGCTTCGTAAAAGAAGTCTTGAAGGTATGGGTGCAAAATTAGGCGTGACTTTTTCAGAAGATGATAAAGAGAAATTTGCTTTAATGGATGACTTTGGTGTTCCTTTAGCAAGTTTAAAGCAAATCATCGACATGAAAGCTGCTGATAGAACGAAAGCAAATCAACCTGGAATTCCAATCGATTCTTTGGATAATCAATTAAAAGAGTGGCTTCTTGTTTCAAGAAGAGCTGCAATTGATCTTGATGATAAAGAATTGCAGATTGCAATTAAAGGAGATGCAAAAGAAGAGTATCCTAAAATCAAAAAGATTATGGATATTTTACAAGATCAAAAAATCAATTCCTTTAACTTAGTTACAGGTATGAGAGGAAAAGACTTTTAATTAAAAAAGATACACTAAAATGGCTGAATTAAATACCGGCGACGGTGGTGGCGGAAAAGGTGGTAAAGTAAGAAGTAAAAAGCAGAATTCAAAAGTCGATTTAACGGCAATGGTGGATTTGGCATTCTTATTGATCACATTCTTTATGTTAACCACATCGTTGTCAAAACCTCAATCGATGGATTTGTCTCTGCCAGATAAAGATCCGGATGATAAAACACCTCCTGTTAAAGTAGATGAAAATCGTACGATGACAGTAATGTTAGGTGAGAACAATAAAATGGTTTATTATATGGGATTATTGGCAACTCCTAAAGTTGGTCCAAAAGATATTGCATACGGTAAAGACGGTATTCGTAGAGAATTATTAAAGCAAAAGAAAGAAGTATTAGCTTATTCTGCAGCTTTAGGAAAACCTAAGAATGGAATTATAGTAATCATCAAACCAACTAAAAAATCAAATTATCGTAATTTGGTTGATATGTTAGATGAGATGGCTATTACAGGAGTTGATACTTATGCTATTGTTCCAGAGTTTACGCCAGAGGAAACAAAATTGATAGATAAACAATAATTGTTGTCTTGTTTGAACATCCTAATAATCAAGAAAAATGAAATTAGATATTATAAAAAATCAGTGGCTTGATATCGTATTCGAAGGACGTAATAAGATATATGGTGCATATGAGCTAAGAAAAGCAAACGGTAAAACTACGGTAAAAGCACTTATCATAGGTTCTGTTATTTTCAGTTTAGCTGTTGCTGCTCCTCTTATTGCTAGCTTTTTGCCAGATTCTAGTACAGAAGATGCGAATACAGATATTAAAATTGCAACAGTAAAATTACCTCCTAAGAAAAAAGAAGAGGTAAAACCAAATGAACCGCCACCACCACCACCACCACCAAAAGTGGATCAGGTTAAGTTTGTGAAGCCGGTTGTTGCTAAAGCGAATGAAGTAACTGAAGATCCTCCAAAAATTGAGGAACTTAAAGACAAAAAAGTTGGAGCAGAAACTATCAAAGGAGATCCAGACGCAGTTTTAACTGTTGATGAGCCAGTAGGTAAAGGTCCAGTTTCTCAGGTAGTAGAAGAAGATAACAGTGTATATAACACAGCTGGTATCGAAGTAAAACCTGATTTCCCTGGAGGAATGGAGAAATTCTACAAATTCGTAGGAAACAATTATAAAACTCCAGAAGAAGAAGGTTTAAAAGGTAAAGTTTACGTTACTTTTGTAGTTGAAAAAGACGGTTCATTAACCGACATTAAAGTTTTAAGGGATATCGGTTACGGTACAGGAGCAGAAGCAATTCGTGTTCTTAAAAAATGTCCAAAATGGACTCCTGGCGAGCAAAATGGTAAAAAAGTTAGGGTTCTTTACTCTCTGCCTATTACTATTCAATCTGCAGAATAATGTTAAAAGATATGCTTAATAATATTCAGAAGAAATCGCTCAAAGAGCGATTTCTTCTTGTTTTAGGAATACTGTTTTTTTTAATATATCTTGTGCTTGGTTTAATGATCATGTTTTGGGAAAAACTTCCTTTAGACATGGAACCAAAATACAGATATGCTTTTGGCGGATTGCTTATCGTTTATTCAGCAATACGTTTTTTAAGATTAATTAATTCAAACGCAGAATAATTATGCTGAAATATAGTAAGTTTTTAGGTCTGGTGGTTTTTGTTTTTTTGTTTGCCATGTGCAACCAAAAAAGTAAGAATGAGTCTGGTAAAGAAACAATTTTGAAAGGGTCGTTAGATATTGCAGTTGACGAAACGGTGAAGCCGATCGTTGATGATCAGGTGGCTGTTTTTGAAGGTACTTATTATGGCGCTAAAATCAATGTTAAGCCAGAATCTGAAGCAGAGGTAATAAATGATTTGTTAAATCAGAAAACTAAAGTTGCAGTAACGGCAAGAAATTTGTCCCAAGAAGAACTTGCAAGGTTTGAAAAAAGTAAAATAAAACCTCGTGTAACTCCTTTTGCAACTGATGCAATCGCTTTTATTAAGAGCAAAAACAATAATGATACATTAATTGCGTTGAAAACGGTAATTGATTTTATGCAGGGTAATTCTAATACAGGAATTAAAGGTCTTGTATTTGATAATCCAAATTCTAGTACAGTTCGATTTATGAAAGAATTGGCTAAAGTTAAAAATGTTCCTTCACAAAACGTTTTTTCATTCAAAACAAATGAGGAAGTAATTAAGTTTGTTTCTGAAAATGACGGAATGATTGGTGTAGTGGGAGTTAATTGGTTGTCACAGCCGTCTCCAAGTATGGTTGACATTGTGAAAAAGATTAATGTTTTAAGCGTAAAAGGATTAAACAGTAATGAATATTACAGTCCAACACAAAATGATCTTGCGGAAGTAAAGTATCCTTTGGCACGTGAATTGTTTATTATAAACTGTCAAGGATATAATGGCTTAGGAATGGGCTTTGGTTCGTTTATTGCCGGAGATATTGGACAGCGAATAGTTTTAAAATCAGGATTGTTACCGATAAAAACACCTGGTAGAAAACTTCAAATAAGAAATGAACTTTTAAAAGATAACGAATAAATTAATTACACTAAAGATGAATAAATTTAAAATTTTCAGTCTTGCATTTGTTGCATCAGCTTCTGTTGTAAAAGCGCAAGATGTTAAAGAAGCTAAGAAGGCAGTTGATGCTGAGCAATTTCAAAAAGCAAAATCATTGCTTAAATCAATTATCAAAGATAAACCGTCTGATGGTGAAGCAGATTTCATTTTAGGAAACGTATACTTAAATCAAGGAGTTGCTGATTCTGCTAAAATTTATTATTCAAAAGGAATTGAAGCATCAGATAAGAAAAACTTAAACTATATTGGTTTAGGGCAATTAGAACTAGATAATAAAAATACTGCTGGAGCTCAAGCTAATTTTACATTGGCTACTAAAGATATGAAACGTAAAGATGTAGATGAGTTTATCTACATTGGTAAAGCATATACTAATTCAGTTAATCCTGATTATACAAACGCTGTTGCTAGTTTGAAAAAAGCATTGTTGATCGATCCTCAAAATGCAAGTGCACTTTTGGCTATTGGTGATGCTTATTATGGAGCTAATAATCAAAATGAAGCTTACAAAGCTTACCGTGATGCTTTTACAGCAGATCCTACACTTTTGAGAGCTAAAATGCAATTAGGAGTTTTATTAAAAGGAGCAAAATCATACGATGAAGCGATTAAATCTTTTAATGAAGTTATCGCTTTGAATCCAAATTATGGTCCAGTTTATAGAGAGTTAGCAGAGACTTACTACAAATGGGGAAGAAATAAACCTTCTACAGCAAAAGTTAACTTACAGCATGCAATAACAAACTATGAGAAATACTTAAGCTTAACAGATTATTCTTTAGATTCTAAAATGCGTCACGCAGATTTCTTAATCTTGGTAAAAGATTATAAAAGCTTAGAAACTGTTGCTAATAAAATGATCGCTGAAGACAAAGTTAATCCTAGAATTTTTAGATATTTAGGTTATGCAGCTTATGAAAACGGAAATGTTGAAGTGGCAATTAAATCTCTAGAAGACTACGTTAAAGTTCCTACCAATAAAGTTATTGGAAGTGATTATATGTATTTAGGTTTGTCTAAAATTAAAAAAGGAACAAATGCTGAAGGTGCAGTAGATCAGGCTTCATTTGATGCTGGTATTGCTGATATTAAAAAGGCAGTTGAATTAGAGCCATTAGTAGTTGAAGAACTAAACGAATTAGGAAAAGGATTGTTTGGTAAAAAACAATTTGCACAAGCAGCAGCTATTTTTGAATTTGGTGCTCTTAATAAAGAATCTAAAAATTATTTAGATGATAATGTTTATTATGGTATTTCAGTTTACTATGCAAACGCAAATAAAACTAATGGAGCAGCTGATGCAGCTCAATTAGCTAAAGCAGAAGAAGCTTTTGATAGAATTTTAGTTGCTTCTCCAACTTATGATGAAGCTTACTTATATAAAGGTAGAATCAACAACTTGTTAGAGAAAGATGATTTAATTATCAAAAACTACGAAGAATATATCACAAGAACTACTGCAAAAGGAGCTGATGAATTAGCAAAACCTGCTACAGTGAAAAAAATGATTGAGGCTTACAACAGCATTGGTGCAAGTTATGCTAATACTGATAAAGTAAAAGCAGTTGAATATTTCAATAAAACTTTAGTTTTAGATCCTGCAAACGCTTACGCTTCGCAATCAGTGAAAGCTTTAAAATAATATAGCTTTAAAGTAATTTATAAAACCCGATAGTTCAAAGTGGACTATCGGGTTTTTTTGTTCCGTATTTAATTGACTATCTTTGCACTTTAAATTAGAATAATGTTATCAAAAGAAATACAATTAGAAGTAAATAAAGGAGCAATGCTGCCTTTGATGGAAGAATTTTATACCATTCAAGGAGAAGGATTTCATACCGGTACTGCTGCTTACTTCATTAGAATTGGAGGTTGTGATGTTGGGTGTCATTGGTGTGATGTAAAAGAAAGTTGGAATGCAGAATTACATCCGCCAACAGGTATTGATGTAATTGTTAATAATGCTTCTACATATGCAAACACGGTTGTTGTGACTGGTGGAGAGCCTTTGACTTGGGATATGACATTGTTGACGAGTAAGCTGAAGGAGAAAAATCTTAGAGTTCATATTGAAACTTCTGGAGCGTATCCGTTATCAGGAACTTGGGATTGGATTTGTCTTTCGCCTAAAAAGAATAAACTGCCAACTCAAGATGTTTATGAAAATGCTCATGAGTTAAAGGTGATTATTTATAATAAGCATGATTTTATTTTTGCAGAAGAACAAGCTGAGCTGGTAAATGATAATGCAATCTTGTTTTTACAGCCAGAATGGAGTAAGAAAGAAGAAATGACACCTCTTATTGTAGATTATGTTATGAATAATCCAAAATGGAGAGTTTCATTACAAACGCATAAGTATCTAAATATACCATAAATAGAAAAATCTCTTCGCATGAAGAGATTTTTTTTGCTTTACAATGATTATTGTTTTGTCTATTGAAAAAGTAAATAATTACTTAATTCCAGTTTTTGTGTTTTTTCAATGCTATGATATGATTTAAATGATGGTTTCCGTGCCAGGCATACATTCCAATAATTTGCTTGATTCTATATTCAGAATTGTTTTCAGGATGAATGAAGGATTTTTCAAGATCAAGTTCCGATAAGTTTTTCATGATATAGGTCAATCTATAGTGTAATGCTTGCAGTAAATTTAATGATGGTTCGATAGGCATCGTCTTGCTGTCGGGCAGATCAGACCACAGCGTTTCATCATAAGCTTTTATAACAGGATTGTTTTCTGTTAAAGCCCATTTGATTCTAATATAGCAATTCATATGGCTTTCTGCACAATGATGAATTACTTGGCGAACAGTCCATCCTTCAGGTCGATATGGCGTATCCAGTTGTTCGTCGTTTAGATGAATCGTTTCTTGTTTTAATCTTTCGGGAAAAGTTGCAATTTCCTCAATTTTATGAGAAATATATTCAGGTGTATAAGTGTCGGGAATTGTAAATTTACCTATAGGATATTTTAATTTTTCTAGATCTAAATTTTCCATTGGTCAAAATCGTTTAAGTTATAGAGTAAGTTTAGCTAAATAGTCGTAATGATCTCCTTCCAAAACTAATTCGCATTTTAGTCCATTTGCATTGGCGGCATTTTGAAGTGTGTTGTAATCTAAGTACAGCCAGTCAAAAGTATCTTCTTTTTCTCCCTTATAAGATATATTAAAAGTCAGTTCTCCGTAATAATCATTATTTGAAGGGATCCATTTTCCTCCGTCTTCATCTTCGTCAAACATATATATAATATCTGAACTGTCAAGTAAAATTTGTCCAGACGGATTTAAGAGCGATTTTAACTTGTTTAAGTAATTGTTGCAATTTTCTAATTTTCCAAAAATGCCGGTTCCATTCATTAATAAAATAATCGTGTCAAATTTTTCTCCTTCAAAATCTAGAATATTTTGAACATGAGCATTTCTTAATCCGCGTAATTTGCAAGTCTCAATTGCTTTTTCCGAAATATCGATGGAAGTAACATCTAAATTGCGGTCATTTTGTAATGACAAACTATGGCTTCCGGCACCGCATCCTACGTCTAATGTTTTTCCATAAGCTAATTGCAATGCTTTTTGTTCTAATTTCGGCATTTCGTTATAAGAACGGAATAAATATTCAATGCTCATTTCGTCTTCTTCAGAAATTGAAGTTTCAGTTATAATATCTTCCGGAGAATTATTGGTTTGGAAATCGTAGATCGCTTTCCCAAAAAGATCTTTCATTGTATTTTAGTTCAAAGTTTGAGGTTTCAAGTTTAAAGTTGTTTAATTTTGCCGATCAACTTTAAATTTTAAACTTGAAACAAATTTTAAATAACTTAAATAAGTTAGCCAAAGATAAGCATATCGAAAACAAAAAGTATTTCGATAAGCTTAAAAAGAAGCAGCCGAAGAATTTAGATTATGTAATGCAGGATTTGCATGATGCAGAGTTTAAAAAAACGGATTGTTTACAGTGTGCTAATTGTTGTAAAACAACGGGGCCTTTATTTACTTTGGCTGATATTGAAAGAATCTCAAAATCATTTAGACAAAAGCCACAGCAGTTTATTGATCAATACCTTCGAATTGATGAAGATAAAGACTATGTTTTGAAAAGTGTTCCCTGTACTTTTTTAGATAATGAAAATTATTGTATGATATATGATGTTCGACCAAAAGCATGTAGAGAATTTCCGCATACAGATCGTAAAAAGTTTCATCAAATCTCAGATCTTACATTAAAAAATGTTGCTATTTGTCCCGCGGCCTACAATATTGTAGAGGAAATGAAGAAAAAACTTCCGCTGTAAAGAGTAGGAAGTTGTTTAGTGTTTTTGAATTATTCATTTTCGTTTTTTTAAACGTATTTTTGAATAATTAGAATAAGAAAAAAATTAAACGTTTAAATACGAACTGATAAATTGAATTTAGAATATTTTATAGCCAAAAGACTTATAACTGCCAAAGATTATAAAAGCAGTATATCGGCACCTATTATTAAGATTGCTATTTCTGCTATTGCAATTGGAATGATCATGATGATTATTTCTGTCGCGACAGGAATTGGTTTGCAGCAGAAGATACGTGAAAAAGTTTCAATGTTTAATGGGCAGATAATAATTTCTAATTTAGATAATAATAACTCTGAAGCAACCTTGACCCCAATTTTAAAGACTCAGAGTTTTTATCCAAATTTTAAATCGGTTCCGGAGGTTAGTCATATTCAAGCCGTGGCCAGTAAAGCTGGAATTATTAGAACAGAAAATGCTTTTGAAGGAATTATTTTTAAAGGCGTTGGAGCAGATTATAAATGGGAGAACTTAAAAGAATATTTGGTTGAAGGACATTTGCCGGATTTTTCAAAAGAAATAAATGAAGACGTTATTATTTCGAAGTTTTTGGCTAACAGGCTTAATTTAAAATTAGGAGATAGTTTTAATACCTTTTTTATAAAAGAAGAAGAGGGAAAATTGCCAAACAGTCGTCGATTTAAAATTGTGGGTATATTTACTTCGGGATTTCAGGATTTTGACGCTACTTATATATTAGGAGATATTCGACATATTCAGCGAATTAATAAATGGTCGCCCAACCAGATAGGAGCATTTGAAGTTTTTGTGAAAGATTTTAGTAAAATTAAAGAAACCGGTAATCAAATCTATGAACAAATACCGCCAAACTTAGATGCGAAAACAATAACAGATAAATATAGTTATATTTTTGATTGGCTTCAGTTGTTCGATTTTAACATAGTTGTCATTCTTGGTATAATGATTTTGGTGGCGACTATAAATATGGTTGTAGCATTGTTGGTTCTTATTTTGGAGCGCACACAAATGATTGGAATTTTAAAAGCTTTAGGTGCGAATAACTGGGTTGTTCGAAGAGTTTTTCTGTACAATGCGTTTTACTTAATAGTTAGAGGATTGTTTTGGGGTAATTTAATTGGAATTGCCCTGTTGTTAATTCAGCAGCAGTTCGGGGTTGTTCAGCTTAATCCAGAGAACTATTACGTGAATCAGGCACCGGTGTATTTAAATTGGGGATATATTGTATTGTTAAACTTGTTGACGATTTCAGTTTGTTTTCTTGTATTAATAGTGCCTTCGTATTTGATTACAAAGATTTCTCCTGTAAAAGCTATTCGGTATGACTAGTTCCTAATTGGCTTTAGAAAACAAACCCGACAAATTCTAAGAATTTGTCGGGTTTGTTTTTTACACATATATATGTATAGGATTAATCAAATTCCAATTTTCTGTAGAGACGCACAGCTGTGTATCTTATGCGCACCGAAGACATAATATTTTATAATCTATATAGTAATGTCAGGCTGAGCGAAGTTGAAGTTCTTTTAAGTTTAAAATTTTAATAAGGAGCTTAATCCCGCTATCCGTTACAATCTTTTTACGGCAAACCCTGCCGCAAAAAGGATTTTCACTTCTATCGGGGCTATGGGGGCAGTTTTCAGAAGAAAATATGAGGAAAAAACGAAATCGCAGAAGAAAAACCAGGCTCCCGGGGATTAAAAAGGGCGGAAGCGGTGCTTTCAGGCTTTGATTTCTCTTCAGTAAAGTGCCTTTAAGACTGAAAACTCCTCAAAATAGGAGTTGGAAAAAGGTCGAAAAATAAAGAAAGTGCAGTGAAACGAGGAAAAACCGCACAAGTATTGAAAAAAAGTTGATCTGTAAGTAATCTGTTATCAGTTA
>NZ_NRQU01000077.1 GCF_004119495.1 Flavobacterium sp. YO12 | reverse complement strand
TTTTTTTTATCTAAAACATTCTAAAATTCTTAGTACAAACTAGGATATTTAGAAGGATTAACTTCGTTCATCATGCTGTATACTTTTTCAAAAATATCTTCGGCTGAAGGTTTAGAGAAATAATCGCCATCAGTTCCGTAAGCAGGTCTGTGTGCTTTTGCAGCAAGTGTTTGCGGTTTGCTGTCAAGATAATTGTAAGCGTCTTGCTCTTCTAAAATTTGTTGCAGGATAAAAGCTGAAGCTCCGCCTGGAACATCTTCGTCGATTATTAATAGACGATTTGTTTTAGCGATACTTTTTACAATGTCTTTATTGATATCAAACGGAAGTAAAGATTGAATATCAATTACTTCACAGTCAATTCCTAAGTCTAATAATTCTGTTGCAACTTGTTGTACCAATCTTAAAGTTGATCCGTAAGAAACTAAAGTAATATCAGAACCTTCTTTTAAGGTTTCAACAACACCAATTGGAGTTTTGAATTCACCAAAGTTCAAAGGTGTTTTTTCTTTTAAACGGTAACCATTAAGACACTCAATTACTAAAGCCGGTTCGTCACACTCTAAAAGAGTATTGTAGAATCCTGCAGCTTGAGTCATGTCTCTTGGAACTAAAACGTGAATTCCACGAATTGCATTTATAATCATTCCCATAGGAGAACCAGAATGCCAAATACCTTCTAAGCGGTGTCCGCGAGTTCTGATAATTAACGGTGCTTTTTGTTTTCCAACGGTTCTATATTGTAATGTAGCCAAATCATCGCTCATGATTTGTATAGCATACAACAGATAATCTAAATACTGAATTTCAGCAATTGGACGTAAACCTCTTAAAGCCATACCAATTCCTTGTCCAAGGATAGTAGCTTCACGAATTCCAACATCGGCAACACGAAGTTCTCCGTATTTTTCCTGCATTCCTTCAAGACCTTGGTTAACATCACCGATGTTTCCAACATCTTCACCAAAAATCAAAGTTTCTGGATATTTAGAGAATAATGCGTCGAAATTATCACGCAGAATCATTCGGCCGTCAGAATCTGGTTTAGCATTTTCTCCATATTCAGGTAACACTTTTTGTACTGAGAATACATTTTGCTCAGATTCAGAATGTAAATTACTGCTGAATTTTTCTTGAGTAACTGCTATATAATTAGTAATCCAGTTTGATAAAAGCATTTTACTGTTTGGTACTTCAACAAAGCGAAGAATTTTTCTAGCAAAAACTAAAATTTCCTTTTTTAAAGGTGCTTTTATCGCACTTAATTCTGAAATGTATTTTTTAATTCTGTCTTTATGGTTGATGCTTGCTTCTGCAATTTGTTCCAATAAAGCCAAAAGATTTTTTTGATCTTCAATAATTGGATTGATGAAAGAGTTCCAAGCTTCTTTTTTGGCTTCTAGAACTTCTTTTTTCAATTCAAAATCAATTTCTGCTAGTTCTTCTGGAGATGCAATATTGATTGCAATCATCCATAAACGCATCTGACGAATACAATCGAAATCTCTTTCCCAAGCTAATCGTTCACCATTTTTGTAACGTTCGTGAGAACCTGATGTAGAGTGCCCTTGTGGCTGCGTTAATTCGTTAACGTGAATTAAAACTGGAATATGTTCTTCACGAGCAATAGCGCCAGCTCTTTCGTATGTAGAAACTAATTCAGCATAATCCCAGCCTTTTACTCTAAAAATTTCATATCCTTTAGAATCTTCATCACGTTGATATCCTTTTAAGATTTCAGAGATGTTTTCTTTTGTAGTTTGATGTCTTGCATGAACAGAAATACCATATTCATCATCCCAAACACTCATTACCATAGGAACTTGTAATACTCCTGCAGCATTTATGGTTTCAAAAAACAAACCTTCAGATGTACTTGCATTTCCAATAGTTCCCCAAGCTACTTCATTTCCGTTTACCGAGAAGTTATCTTTGATGGTGATACCGTCAACATTTCTGTAAATTTTTGAAGCCTGAGCTAATCCCAATAATCTTGGCATCTGTCCAGCTGTAGGTGATATATCTGAGCTTGAATTTTTTTGTTTAGTCAGGTTTTTCCAAGATCCGTCTTCATTTAAACTGTGCGTAACAAAGTGTCCGCCCATTTGTCTTCCCGCAGACATTGGATCAAAATTTAAATCAGTGTGACCATATAAACCAGCAAAAAACTGTTGTGGAGTTAATTCTCCAATGGCCATCATAAAAGTTTGATCGCGGTAATAACCAGAACGGAAATCTCCATTTTTAAAAGCTTTTGCCATTGCTAGCTGCGGCACTTCTTTTCCGTCACCAAAAATTCCAAATTTGGCTTTTCCTGTTAAAACTTCCTTACGACCTAAAAGGCTACATTCACGACTTGTAACTGCAATTCTGTAGTCGTTCAATACTTCAGTTTTGAAATCTTCAAACGTTAAAGTAGTATTGCTTTTTTCTTTTATCATAATCTTGTGGGTCATGTTGAGACTGCGAAATTACTTAAAAACAATTAATAATCATAATTCTTTAAAATAAATATAATTTAATTATTTGTATTTAAATTCAAAAAACTACGTATTTTATTTATGTTATTTTTATTGTTTTCGTTATTTTAATGATAATTATTTATGTTTTTGTTTAAAATTAATTCAATTAAAACCATTTTCGGGTGAAAAGATTAACTAATGTTTTTGGCGAGAAGGTAATTATGAATCGAATTTTTTCATTGTATTTATTTTGGGTGATTTCCCATCCATTATTAGAATAAACTGGAAAATATAATTCAAAATAGTCTGGAACTAAATTTAACCGAATACCGCTGTCATAAGCAAAATATTCACTTTGATGTTTGTTTTTCATCAAGCCTATATCACCATAAACTTCAATCCAATTCCAGATTGCATAGCTGGCATTTAGAGTTGTCATCCATTGGTTAGCATATGCTGGTGCAATTTTAGACTTAAAACCTCCTTCGGCCATAACATATTGCTGACTAAAAAATCCTGTAGTTTCTGATCTTCCGAAAAAGTTATAGTCAAAAAGGTAATCTGTAGGTCTGTCTAAACCAAAACTAAAATAATCTGAATTTGTTGTGTTGTAAAGGAAAGTTCCCGCGTATAATCTTAAATTTAATTTATGATTGTTTTCAAATAAACGTCTGTATTCTACTTCTCCAGAAAGTTTTCCAAAATCTCCTGAAAATTGAATATCATTCATATAACTAAAATGATTAATCAGTTCTGTTTTTGTATTAGAATATCTAGCATTGAAAATAGAGTAGTTTGGTTTAGAATTGTCTGTAATGTAGGTACTTGCTTCTCGATTTACAATTACTTGTCTAAACATAAAAAGCTGTTTTCTATTATCTCTAAAATTTTCTTCACGAATTCTAAATTGAACCATTGGATTCAAACGCAAATAAGTGGCGTCTGGAGCGTAATGATAATAGTTTTGACTAATAGAATAACGAATATTGTACAAGGTGCTGTGACGATAATTTTCGCTCCAAACAAAAGCCGATGATCCTGAGAGAGTTCCGGCTTTAATCGAATAGGCAGGAGTAATGTCAAATGTAAACGGTTTGTCAAGAATGGTTTTATTATGAAAACGCATTCCGGGCGTAAAACCATCGTATAAGTTGTATGACAGCGTAGGGATATATAAGATCTGATTGTAATACGGATCTTCTAGATCTTTTGCAAAATTAAATTTTATCGGACGATTGGTAATGGCAAGCGTTTTTAACGACTTCCAGTTGTTTCTCTGGTTAAACTCAGGAACTTCATTCTCGTAGTTTATGACAATTTTGTCCGCATTTTTACGATCAAAATGATAAATAGAATCATTTTCTAGAGGTTCAATCCATTGTTTAAAAACAACTTCATTTTTTTTAAGTCCAAAAATAGGAATTGGAGCATAAATACCCGTTCTGTTTTTAACCGAAAAAGCAATGCTGTCTGCTGTTCTAGAAACACTCGAAAATTTGTAATCAATAATATCACGAGAATCGATAATTGTTTTAAAAAACCAATCGATTTTTTTAGGACTTTTATTAATTAATATTTTTTCAAAATCATATCTATTTGTCTGTTCTTCTTTGTTCAGATTGTAAAATTCTTGCACACTTTCTGGTACAATATTATGGTTTAAATAATCATCTAAATAACTTAAACTTAGACCGGCTCTGTATTTACTCGCAATTTGTTCGTTAAACTTTATTAAAGTGTTTTTGGGATCTCCAAGAGGCTGATCTAGATTTTTACGAGCCATCAGCATATAATAATAGCTGTATTGCTCATTAAAAGTTAAATTGGTGATGTTATAGCTGTTAAACAGTTTCATTTTAGAAAGCTTGCCCAGCATTTTTTGATCCAAATGATTCTCTTCCATGTATTTTATCATGGCGTAAATCTGGATTCCGTCAAAAATCCAGTTGTCTTTTCTAGGGTCAAGACGAAGACTGTTTTTTAGATAATTGTTGAGGTAGGTTTTGAAAAAAGTAATTTCGAACATAAACTCATCTGTAAACGGACTTATAAAGGAAGGAAGCTGATTGAGTCCGTAAAACGGATTTCGATTGTAATCAGCCTGCGAAACAGTGATTTTTTCATGTGGATATTTCCCGATAAACTCGTTAGCAAAAGCGGTAACTCTATTAATGACAATTGCTTTTTGAGTTTCGCTGATCTTTTTATTACTTAAATCCGAAAGAACTTCCAAAGAACCATTGCTGTAGCTTTTGAAATTATTTTGTTTTTCGATTATTAAATTGAAATCTATTCTATTATTCCCAGAATAAGAATACGTGCTGAACAAAGGATTTGAAACATCTTTTGAAATCGAATTTAAATCGGTAGTAATGGAATAATTGGCTGGTACTTTTATTTCAACCTGATAATCTGTAACGGCATTTGCAATGTCATCGAGGTTGAAATTATTGTATTTTGTAAAACGGTGATTTTCAAATCGGGCAGGGCTTAGGAACCAGTTTTTTAAGTTCATTCCGCCATTTTGATCAAAACCGTAATGTGTAAATTTGTCGCTCGGAATTTTAGCAATATAGGTAATATGAAGATCGATTTGTTCTCCCGGACGCAGCTTGCGGTTTAATCTGACCACAATAAAATCGGGATTTTTGGCAGTTCGTTCCCATTCAAGTGCCATAAAATCAGTATCAGTCAGGTTTAAAATTGTTGTATTTCCCCTTTCTGTTGTTTTAGCCACATGAAAACCTCTGTAAAATTCATCCGAAAAACGTTTGGCTAGCGGAGTGTTTTTGTCTGAAAACGCGTTGTTCCAGTCATTCAAAACTATCGAAACTAAAGTATCGTTAGAAGTATTTCGATACGTAATATCCTGCTTGATATTTAGTGTTTTAAGTTCAAGATTTACCGCAACTTCCATCTTAGATTGATGTTGGCCGTATTGTTTTACTGAACTGAATAAAACAAAAATAAGGATTATAATTTTAGATAATGATTTCAAGAATTTGGCGTAAAATTTTGGACTGTATCTTTAATGTACGTGTGTTCTGTTATTTTG
The DNA here is from genome assembly GCF_004119495.1 of Flavobacterium sp. YO12. Classification (GTDB taxonomy): domain Bacteria; phylum Bacteroidota; class Bacteroidia; order Flavobacteriales; family Flavobacteriaceae; genus Flavobacterium. The sequence goes on along the minus strand of NZ_NRQU01000077.1, from coordinate 13,862 downwards.
GTTTTATGTAAAAATAGCATAAAAAAAGCTGTTTTAAAAAACAGCTTCTCTTTTTTATAATAATATAGAATTCAAACATTAGAAGTTTGGACTCAAATCGTATTTCTTGTAGAATTTATCTAAAACGTCAACGACTTCATCTTCAGTGTCTACGATTTTAAATAAGTTCAAATCTTCAGGGCTTACTGTATGCATTTTTTCGACTAAAACAGTTTTTACCCATTCGATCAAACCAGACCAAAATTCAACTCCAACTAATATAATTGGGAATTTTCCAATTTTTTTAGTCTGAATTAAGGTAATTGCTTCAAACATTTCATCCAAAGTTCCAAAACCTCCTGGCATAACCACAAAACCTTGTGAATATTTTACGAACATAACTTTTCTCACAAAGAAATAATCGAAATTCAGGTTTTTGTCGTGGTCGATATAGGGGTTAAAATGTTGCTCAAAAGGCAATTCGATGTTTAAACCAACCGAAGTTCCGCCGCCTAAATGCGCGCCTTTGTTTCCAGCTTCCATAATTCCAGGCCCTCCGCCGGTAATTACGCCATATCCGGCTTTACTAATTTTATAAGCAATTTTCTCAGCCAATAAATAATATTTATCGTCTGGTTTTGTTCTCGCAGAACCAAAAATAGATACACACGGACCAATACGTCCCATGCTTTCGTAACCGTTTACAAATTCGGCCATGATTTTAAAAATCGCCCAGCTGTCATTTGTTCTAATTTCATTCCACGTTTTTTGTTTCAAACGGTCTTGAATTACTTTGTCCTCGTCATTATCAAAATCTTCTAATCTCATTTTAGGTATTTTAATTTATTATTCTATTTGTTTTTTTGCACGGTCAAAGGAAGGAGCTCATTCCTGCTGTCCGCTATATTCCCGATAAACAAAAACTACGGCTAAAAAGCCTTGTTTTTCTAAATCGGAAGATGCCGTTCCCATCAGGGCTAGGGCAGTTGGTTTCAAATAAACAGTTGGTTTAATTGAAATATCTTTCTTCAAATACTTGAAATTTTGAAAAAAAGCGGTTACTAAATTAACTCTTTTTTTTAGAATTGTTACAAAAAGTGAAGTTTATAATCTAAAGGTAATGTTTCGGTAATAATGAAATTTGAGTTTTTGTTTCATTATCAGTTTATTACCTATAAAATAAATTTTATAAGCTCTAGGGGAGCGTAATATTTATGACTAATTTATGTAGTTATTTAAAGCTCCATCGGAACTGTATTGTAGCTTAACCACAATCTTGTCATTTCGAGGAACGAGAAATGACAAGATTGTGAAAATCACTTTATTCCAATTCCTTTTTCAAAAACTTAGCCGTATAACTTTTTTTATTTTTAGCCACTTCTTCAGGAGTTCCTTTGGCTACTAATTGTCCGCCGCCTTTTCCTCCTTCGGGACCAATATCAATAATGTAATCTGCAAGTTTAATAACGTCCATGTTATGTTCGATAACTAGAATTGTATTTCCTTTATCAACCAGTTTGTTTATAACATCCATCAAAACACGAATATCTTCAAAATGCAAACCGGTTGTAGGTTCATCTAGAATATAAAACGTATTTCCCGTATCTTTTTTAGACAATTCTCCAGCTAATTTAATACGTTGTGCTTCACCGCCAGAAAGCGTTGTACTTTGCTGTCCGAGAGTGATATATCCTAAACCAACATCTTGAATTGTTTTTACTTTTCTGTAAATCTTCGGAATGTTTTCAAAGAACGGAACGGCTTCATCAACTGTCATATCCAAAACATCTGAAATAGATTTTCCTTTATATCTAATTTCCAACGTTTCTCTATTGAAACGTTTGCCTTGACAAGTTTCGCATTCTACATAAACATCAGGTAAAAAATTCATTTCTATAGTTCTTACGCCTGAACCCTCACAGGTTTCACAACGTCCGCCTTTTACATTAAAACTGAAACGTCCCGCTTTATAACCGCGAATCATACTTTCAGAAGTCATAGTGAATAAGTTTCTAATTTCTGTAAAAACCTCAGTGTAAGTGGCTGGATTTGAACGTGGCGTTCTTCCAATTGGACTTTGGTCAATATCGATAACTTTATCAATATGTTCTAAACCTTCTATTTTTTTATAAGGCTGTGGTTTTTTTACGCCATTAAAATAATAAGCGTTCAAAATAGGGTAAAGAGTTTCATTGATTAAAGTCGATTTTCCGCTTCCTGAAACTCCTGTAACACAAGTTAATTGACCTAAAGGTATTTCTATTGAAACATTTTTTAGGTTATTTCCTGTTGCTCCAGTCAGTTTTAAAAACTTTCCGTTTCCTTCACGACGCTTTTTCGGAATTTCCAACTTCATTTTACCGTTCAAATATTGAGCGGTAATAGTGTTAGAAGCCAAAGTTTCTTTCGGAGTTCCAATACTAATGATTTCACCGCCGTATTTTCCTGCCTTTGGGCCAATGTCAATAACATAATCAGCAGTTTCGATCATGTCTTTGTCATGTTCTACTACAATAACTGAGTTTCCAATATCGCGTAATTGTTCTAGGGATTTGATTAATTTTTCATTGTCTCTTTGGTGCAAACCAATACTTGGTTCGTCCAAAATATATAAAACACCAACCAATTGTGAACCAATTTGTGTTGCCAATCGTATACGCTGTGCTTCACCGCCTGAAAGGGATTTTGAACTTCGGCTTAAAGCCAAATAATTTAAACCAACATTCATCAAGAAGTTTAAACGATCTTTGATTTCTTTTACAACTTCAGAAGCTATTAAGAGTTGTTTTTCAGATAAATGGCTGTTTAAGTCTTGAAACCAAGCCGTTAAATCAGAAATATCCATATTACATAATTCTGTAATATTTTTTTCATTGACTCTAAAGAACTGTGCTTCTTTTTTTAAACGGGAGCCTTCGCAAACTGGACAATTTATTTCGTCCATAAAATCTTTTGCCCAACGTTTTATGCTGGTCGTTGCGCTTTCGTCATATTGATTTTTGATGAAGTTTGAAATTCCTTCAAAATCAATTTTATAATCTCGTGTAACACCTAGGTCTTTTGAGTTTATAGTAAATTTATCTTTTCCGCCATAAAGAATCATTGTCATGGCTTCTTCAGGAATTTTTTCGATTGGATCGGTGATTTTAAATCCAAATTTTTCTCCAATAGTCTCTAACTGCTTAAAGATCCATGAAGATTTATATTCGCCAAGCGGAGCAAAACCACCGCTTTTAATTGATAATTTCGGATTTGGAATTATCTTTTTAACGTTGATTTCATGAACAGTTCCTAATCCATTACAATGCGGACAAGCACCTTTTGGTGAGTTAAATGAAAATAAATTCGGTTCTGGATTTTGATACGAAATTCCAGTTGAAGGACACATTAAATTCCTGCTGAAATAACGAACTTCGTTAGAGTCCTGATCTAAAATCATCAATACGTTTTCGCCATGATGCATGGCAGTATTAATACTTTCAGCTAATCGTTTCTGATTGTCTTCCGTATTTTCGATGACCATTCTATCCACAACTATTTCAATATCGTGCGTTTTGTAACGATCTAATTTCATACCTGAAACTAAATCTTGTACTTCGCCATTGACACGAACTTTCAAGAATCCTTGTTTGGTAATTTGCTGGAACAATTCAGCATAATGTCCTTTTCTGGCTCTAATAATTGGTGCGAGAATATTAATTCGTTTTCCATTAAAGTCGTGAATTATCAAATCTTTAATTTGCTCATCAGAATAAGAAACCATTTTCTCGCCAGTGTTATAACTATATGCGTCAGCACCACGAGCATAAAGAAGTCGAAGAAAATCGTATATCTCAGTAATCGTTCCAACGGTTGAACGCGGACTTTTACTGGTTGTTTTTTGTTCAATTGCAATAACTGGCGAAAGTCCGTCAATTTTATCTACATCAGGACGTTCTAATCCGCCAAGAAATTGACGGGCGTAAGCCGAAAAAGTTTCGACATAACGACGCTGTCCTTCGGCATAAATGGTGTCAAATGCCAAAGAAGATTTTCCCGAACCAGAAAGGCCTGTTATAACAACAAGTTTTTCACGCGGAATAGAAATATCGATATTTTTTAGATTATGAACTCTTGCACCAAGAACTTCAATAGTGTTGTCTTTATCTAGCATAATTTTGAGCAAAACGCAAAGTTACCACTTTGATTTGTTCTTTTTGTACTAGACTGCAAAACTTTATGTTACAATTAGTAACAAAAAAACGCTGGTGTAAACTAGCGTTTTCGTTTTCGGGTTGCCATATATTCTTCGATAGCTTCTTTGGTTGTGTACCAATTGCGGCCTTCTTTATAAGCGTCTATTTTTCCTGTTCGGGCAAGTAAACTTACGTATTCCTGACCGTATGGAGTTTCGGGTTCGCTTACTATATTTACGATTGGCTGATAATCATAACTGCTTCCTGGCATTGCATTTAAATAAATATTTAAAGTGCGTTCTAATGCCCGACACATCAAAAGTGTTAGTTTTTGATAATTGCCATTATTGGCTTGATTTAGCGCTTCGTAATATTTTTTTCTGTCATTTTTAAGTATAATGGCAGGGGGAAAACCGCAGCGCATCAATAATAAATTCATACTTAATCGAACAGTACGGCCATTTCCATCAAAAAAAGGATGAATCCAAACTAATTTATGATGATAAATTGTTGCCAGTTCTATGTCGTTTAAACCTAATGGATTTGCGTTGATAAAATCGATCAATTCATCTAAATAATCAGAAACTTTGTTGGCGTTTGGAGGCATAAAATTAGCTCCTGAAATTCGAACGCCGCCATTGCGGATACGACCTGCAAAATCATCTTCGATTGAACGCAAAACTAAACCATGAATAGAAAGAATATCAATGCTTCGAAGTTTGTAATTATCGTCGACAATCGAGTACAAATAATCAATTGCTTTGTCATGATTGTGGGTTTCAAAATGTTCTCGAAGTGATTTTCCTTTTATGGTAATTCCTTCTTGAATTACCATTTGGGTTTCTCGCAAACTCATTGTGTTTCCTTCGATACTGTTTGAATTATAGGTCCATTCTAAAGATAAGCTTTCGCGAATTTTATGCAAAGCAATGTTAGGCAGTGGTCTGCTGGTTTGCAGTTCTTGCCTTTTTTGGTACAATCGATCAAATGTTGATTGAAATTCTGTTCTGTATGTTAGGTCTATATTCCACATTATGCGACAAATATACTTCTTAATATCGGATATATGAAATTTTTAACGTATCCGATATTAAGGTTATTCTATTGTCATGGATTTTAATTTTGTTCTATAGGCTTCAAGTGCTATAGATTTGGAAATAAAGCCAAAGTATTTGTCATTTCGTAAAACGGGTAAAAATGCTGATTTAGATTTTTCGAATTTGCTCATTACAATTTCCATACTGTCATACGATGAAATTGTTGCAGCTGGTGTTTTCATCACATCTTTAATCAAAGTGTATTTTACACGATATGCATTAAATATAATTTCGCGAATGTCATTAAAATGTACAACTCCTACGAGTTCTTTCTCATTATTTACAACTGCAAAAACGACTTGATTTGAATGTGAAATTAGATCAACTAATTTGCTTAAATGGTCTTCAGGATGCACTGTTAAATAATCGCATTGTATAATAGAATCAATGTCTAAAGTCGAAAGAATGTTAGAATCTTTGTTGCTGGTAAAGGCATGTCCTTTTTTTGCTAAATTTTTTACGTCAAGCGAATATTTTTCAAAACGTTTAGAAATAGCAAAACTAATAGAGGAAACAATCATAAGCGGAATCATCAGGCCGTAACCTCCAGTTATCTCGGCAATCAAGAAAATTGCAGTTAATGGTGCATGAAATAAACCGCTCAAAATACCAGCCATTCCAACCATTGTAAAGTTGCTGATTGGTAAATGTGATAAACCGATTAAACTTATAAATTTTGAAAAGAAATATCCTAAATAAGAACCTAAGAATAATGAAGGTGCGAAGTTTCCTCCATTACCGCCGCTTCCAATTGTAAGTCCAGAAGCGAATACTTTTACCATCATGGTGCAGCCCACAAACAAAAGAAAAACCCATTGATTGTTTCTAAAACTCTCGAACAAAGTATTGTCTAATAGTTTTCCTGGGTCAGTTTCAGATAAAGTTTTGATACTTTCGTAACCTTCACCAAATAGTGTTGGGAAAATAAAGATTAAAAGGGCTAAGATTGAAGAACCAATTAATGCTTTTTTATATGGTCCAATTTTTAGTTCGGCAAAATAATGCTCTATTTTTTGAAAATTTCGAGAATAATAAACAGCCATAAAACCGGTTAATAATCCTAAAATGATATAAAAGGGAATGTTATGAAAATCGAATGTTTCTTGCTTTTTAAAAGATAATAATATGCTCTCATCTAATACAATTGCAGAAACTAAAGCTCCAGTAGCAGCCGAAATCATAATAGGCGTAAAGGCAGAAATACTTACATCCACCAATAAAACCTCAATAGCAAAAAGAACTCCTGCAATTGGGGCGTTAAACGCGGCAGCAATTCCTGCGGCAACACCACAGCCAATTAGTAAAGTTCGGTCTTTATAAGCTAATTTATAATTCTGAGCATAATTTGAACCAAAAGCGGCACCAGTTACAACAATAGGGCTTTCTAAACCTGCAGAACCTCCTAAACCAACTGTTAACGAGCTTGTAATAATTTGGGCATACATTTGTTTTTTCGGAATAATACTTGCTTTTTTGGCAACCGCGTATAAAATTTGTGATGTTCCCTTTTGGATAGTTCCATTAAGGACTTTGTTAATTACAAAAACGGTAAGTAAAATACCAATTATAGGCAGGATACTATTGATGAAACTCAGTTTTAAAGTTCCGTTGATGTATGTTGCAAACGAAAAAACACTGTGAGCAAATGTCTTTAAAACAATTACAGCAAATGCACATGAAATACCTACCAAAACACTTGATAAAAAAATGAACTGCTTTGGTGTCATAACAGATTGCGACAAAGCAATTATACTTTCTAGTCTTCGAAAAAGTCTTTTTATCATTATTGTTTTTAAAATTTCAGGTGAAGTGCAAATTTAGTTTTAAACATTCAAATTTGCGTAATCTTTCTGCTTAAATCTTTTTCAGACTAAAAACCAGCGGCTTTATCATCTCCTCTAAAATCTGCACCTCCTTCAAGTTTTTTATTTGGTAAAACCAAAATAGCATCAACCTTGCCAATTACAGGAGTTGTTTTTTCATTAATCAGATAACCTTTTGCAGTTAAACTTTCGAATGTTTTTGTACTGAAAGTATGAGGCTCGAAAGTAATAATATCTGGAAGCCATTGATGATGAAAACGAGGCGCATTTACAGCTTCCTGCATACCCAAACCAAATTCGTAAACATTTAAAATAGTTTGCAGTACAGAAGTTATAATAGTAGAGCCGCCGGGCGTACCTACAACCATAAACAATTTCCCGTTTTTTTCAACAATGGTTGGTGTCATTGAACTCAGCATTCGTTTTTGCGGTGCAATACTGTTGGCATCATTTCCAACTAATCCAAACATATTTGGTGATCCAGGTTTTGCACTAAAATCATCCATTTCATTATTTAAGAAAAAGCCTAATTCGTCGCAATAGTATTTTGATCCAAAGCCATCGTTTATAGTTGTGGTTGCAGCAACAGCATTTCCAAATTGATCTACAATAGAGTAATGTGTTGTTTCGGTGCTTTCGCTGTACTTAATTTCGCCTTCTCTTATTTCTGATGATAAACTAGCTTTGTCAAAACTAAAAGTCGACATACGCTCTTTTAAATACGAATCAGCCAAAAGTTCCTTAACAGGTATTTTTACAAAATCAGGATCTCCTAAAAACTGACTTCTATCAGCATAAGCTCTTCTTTCGGCTTCTACAATAACCTGAATTGCCTGCTCAGAATTGTGTCCCATTTTTGACAAGTCATATGGAGCAATCATTTTCATAATTTGAGCCAGACAAATACCGCCGCTGCTTGGCGGTGACATTGAAGTAATTTTTAATTCCTTGTAATTAAATTGCAAAGGTTTTCTCCATTTCGCTTCATAACTTGCTAAATCTTTAAGCGTGATAATACCGCCGTTTTTTTGAATATAATCTACTAATATCTGAGCCGTTTTTCCTTTATAGAATTCATCTTTTCCATTTTTTAGAATTCGTTTTAAAGTATTAGCAAGTGCAGGATATTTGATGGTGTCTTTTTCTTTAAATTCTTTCGCCATAAGCGTATTTGGACCATTTGCTTTTACAATGGCATCATGATAATTTTCAAGCTGTTTTTGTTGTTTTTGAGTTACTACAACACCTCTTTCGGCTAAAGCAATTACTGGCTTTAAAATTTCAGACATTGGCAGAGAACCAAGTTTTTTATGTACAGCAAATACTCCAGCGATAGTTCCAGGTACACCAATTGCCAATGCAGTTTCGGTACTTTTACCTTTTATAACATTTCCATCCTTGTCTAGAAACATATCTTTTGTTGCTGCCAGAGGTGCTTTTTCACGATAATCTAAACTCCCAACTTCGCCATTTGCTTTGCGGTAAACCATAAAACCACCACCGCCAATATTTCCTGCATATGGGTATGCAACTGCCAATGCAAGTTCTGTTGCTGCCATAGCATCAAAAGCATTTCCTCCCTTTTTCATAATTGCAGCGCCTATTTTAGAAGCTTCTTCTCGAGCAGAAACTACCATAGCTTTAGATACAACTAATCCAGTTTGTTTTGAAGTTTGGGCAAAACTGCAAATAGAAATAAAATATAATATAAAAGTGATTTTTTTCATGGCTAAATAAGAGTTTTTATAAGATCAATTCGATTTTATAATGAAAGTAATTTTTGTTTAGATTGAACTTGTACATCTTTAAAGAAAAGATCAAATTCATGTTCAAATTCTGGATAGAATTCTTTGAGCTCCTGGCTGGCAAATTGCATTTTGGACTGATTTTTTGATCTTCGATCCATTTGTGTTAAAATATGCTGAATACCATCTATAGTTTGATAACTCCAAAGCCAATTTTCCCGAATCATTGTTGGCATTAAGTTCTGTGTTTTTTCAGTAAGAATTGGATAATTTTCATGTAATGACTTGTAAAAACGATTAATGAAATGATCCAGTTTTTCATCTGAATATTTTTCCCAGTTTTTAGCTAAAAAATGATCGTACATAATATCAACAATTACCCCTGAATAATGATGGTATTTTTCATGAAGTCGCTTAGTACTTTGTCTGAAGGTATCGTGCGAATCCGTATAAGTGTCGATAAATCTATGCAGAAGAATTCCTTTTTGTACATCTTCAGGAAAATGTTGAAATTGTTTCCCACGAATGCCATCGGCCATAAAATTGCCAATTTTGATTAAGTCATTTTCGCCAGAAAGATATATGTGGGCTAGGAAGTTCATTTTTGTGAGGTGCTAAGGTTCTAAGGCGCTTAGTTTCTAAGTTCGCTCTTGTAAAAGTATAAAAACTTTTTTAAATGATTTTGTTATAAAATTGTCCATCATTTTATGATAAGGTTATATCGCTTTAGAAATCTTGGCTTCTTAAGTGCCTGCGACATTAGTTACTTCTATTAAATGGAGATGTTATTTTACTAAAATTTTATAGTATTTAAAAAATCTTAGCACCTTGGCAACTTAGAAGCTTAGTAACTTTTCTATATTTGTAATAAAATAACCATAACGCAGAAAAATGACTTTAATAAAATCAATTTCAGGAATACGAGGAACAATTGGAGGAAAAGTAGGAGATAACCTGACTCCTGTTGATGCAGTAAAATTTGCATCGGCATACGGTACTTTTCTAAAAAACAATACTTCAAAAGAAAAATTAACTGTTGTAATTGGTCGCGATGCCAGAATTTCTGGACCAATGATTCATAATCTTGTTGTAAACACTTTAATAGGTTTAGGAATTAATGTAATTGATCTTGGTCTTTCGACTACACCAACTGTTGAAGTGGCTGTACCGCTTGAAAAAGCTGATGGCGGAATTATTTTAACGGCTTCTCATAATCCAAAGCAATGGAATGCTTTAAAATTATTGAATGAAAAAGGAGAATTTTTAAGCGGAGCAGAAGGAGCTAAGATCCTTGAAATTGCTGAGGCTGAAGCTTTCGATTTTTCGGATGTTGATAATTTAGGCGAGATTACACCAAATGATGCTTATATGGATATTCATATCGACGAGGTTTTAAATTTGCCTTTGGTTGATGTGGAAGCGGTAAAAGCGGCAAAATTTAAAGTAGTTGTTGATGGAGTAAATTCATCTGGAGGAATTATTATTCCAAAACTATTAGAATTAATGGGTGTTGAAGTAGTAAAATTATACTGTGAACCAAACGGACATTTTCCTCATAATCCTGAGCCTTTAAAAGAACATTTGACTGATATTTCAGAATTGGTGGTAAAAGAAAAAGCGCATTTAGGAGTTGTTGTAGATCCTGATGTTGATCGTTTAGCTTTTATCAGCGAAGACGGAGAAATGTTTGGTGAAGAATATACTTTGGTAGCTTGTGCTGATTACGTTTTGAGTAAAACACCTGGAAATACAGTTTCGAATATGTCATCGTCTCGTGCTTTGCGCGATGTAACAAAAGCACACAACGGAAACTATGAAGCAAGTGCTGTAGGTGAAGTGAATGTGGTTGAGTTAATGAAAAAAAATAACGCAATTATTGGCGGTGAAGGTAATGGCGGAATTATTTATCCTGAATTGCATTACGGAAGAGATAGTTTGGTAGGAGTTGCTTTGTTCTTAACTCATTTAGCAAACAAAAAAATATCTGTTTCGGCATTGAGAGCTTCTTATCCGGAATATTATATGAGTAAAAACAAAATCGAATTAACACCGCAGATTGATGTTGATGCGATTTTGACTGCTATGACTGAGAAATATAAAAATGAAGATATTTCTACAATCGACGGTGTAAAGATTGATTTTGCAACTGAGTGGGTACATTTAAGAAAATCGAATACAGAACCAATTATCCGAATTTATACCGAAGCACCTTCACAAAAAGAAGCTGATGTTTTGGCTCTTCGAATTATTGATGAAATAAAAGAAATCGCTGGAATTTAATTTCGGAGTATAAATAAAAACACCTCTTTCATTTATTTAGAAAGAGGTGTTTTTTTATGCTTTAATTTGAGATGTATTTAGAATTACTTCTCAATTCTGTGTTTCCATCTTTTATGCGTCCATAAATAATATTCTGGAGCTTCATATATTTGTTTTTCAACTTCTTTTAAGTACTTTTCGGTAATTTCGAAGTTTTCGTAGTCGTTTGGATTGTCTGCCAATGACACGAAAGTAGCTTCATAATAACCTCTTGCTATTTTATTTACTTTTACAAAAACTACGCTCAAATCATATTTTTTAGCCAGCATTTCGGCACCCGTATGTACAGGAACTTCAATTCCCATAAATTTCATCGAATGAAAAATTCGGTCTAATTTTGGCGACTGATCACTTGCTAAACCATACATACTTAATATTCCGTCACGTTGATTTTGTGCCATTGTTGGAATCGCTTTTTTGGTTTCAACTAATTCTGTATCGTATTTCGAACGTATTTTTCGCACCAATTTATCAAAATAAGGATTGGCTACTTTTTTATAAACAGCAACTCCCTGAAAAGCAATTTTACGATTTATAGTCAAAAGCCATTCGTAGCTGGCATAATGTGAAGCTACTAAAATAACGCTTTTTCCTCTTTCAGCATATTCATGAACTAGATCAAGATTAGTTACCTTAAATCTTTTTTCCATTTCATCAGCAGAAATACTCATTGTTTTAATCATCTCGAGGAACATATCACACATATGCTGATAGAATTTTTTCTCGATTTTTTTTCGTTCTTCATCGCTCAAATGAGGTAAAGTAAGTGCTAAATTTGCTTTAACCACTTTTCGTCTGTAACCTACAACATAGTATATCAAAAAGTAGATACAATCTGAAAGTAAATAAAATAAGCGAAAAGGAAGTATAGAGATAAGCCAAAGTAAAGGATAGGCCAGTATATAAACGATAAATTGCATGTAATATTTTTTTACAAATATAATTTAAAAATGAATAACCACCGATATTTTGGTTTGTGACGGAGTTATCTATGAGAATGACTATATTTACATTTCATATTAAATATTGTTTATGAATACCATTTTGATTGGAATTATTGTGGCGAATGTACTAATTAGCTATAAAGGATTTAATGATCTTTCTTTTTTTAGAAAATACGAATTTCATGTTGGAAGTATAAGAGCAGGAGAGCAGATACGAATGCTGTCATCTGGTTTTTTGCACGTCGATATGATGCATTTAATTTTTAATATGCTTACACTTTGGTTTTTTGCACCGGTTGTTTTGCAATGGCTTGGAACCTTTTCTTTTGTTTTAGTTTATTTTGGAAGTTTGATTTTTGGCAGTCTGCTTACAATGTTATTTCATAAAAACGATTATAATTATCGTGCAGTAGGAGCTTCGGGTGCAGTTACGGGAGTTTTATATTCAGCAATTTTATTGCAACCAGATATGATGCTCGGAATATTTTTTGTCATACCAATGCCGGCATATCTTTTTGGAATTTTATATTTATTGTATTCGATTTATGGAATGCGTGCCAAAAATGACAATATTGGACACACAGCACACTTTGGAGGTGCTATGGGCGGTTATTTGATTACATTGATAAAAGTACCTTCATTAATTGTAGATCATAGTTTGATGGTTGTTTTATTAGCAATTCCTATTTTGATCCTTTTTGGTATGGCAAAAATGGGCAAGTTATAAGGACTGGCACAACTTTTGAAAGATCAATTTCAAATAACTTAAATATAACAAAAATGAAGAAAGTAGTATTATTTTTAACAATCATGTTTATGACTATGTCTTACGCTCAAGAAACAAAGCAAATTCCTCAAATCAATGTAAATGGTGAAGGAAAAGTAAAAGTAGCCCCTGATCAGGTTTGTATTTCAGCTACAGTTGAAACAAAAGGGAATAATGCTAAAGATGTTAAAAAGCAAAATGACGAAAAAATGGATGCTGTTTTAAAATTCATCAAAAAAATGAATGTGCCAACAGCTGATTTCAAAACGAAACAAGTGGCGCTAAATCCGCAATACGACTACGAGAAAAAGAAAACTAGTTATAATGCAACACAAACTGTTGAAATTGTATTGAAAGATTTATCAAAATACGATGAGTTGATGGAAGGTTTAGTACAGCAGGGAATTAACCGTTTAGACAAAGTTTCTTTTGAAACTTCTAAATTAGTTCAACTTCAATCAGAAGCTCGTAAGCTAGCGATGAAAGATGCAAAAGCAAAGGCAGAAGATTATGTTTCTGTTTTAGGACAAAAAGTGGGTAAAGCTTATACAATCTCTGATAACTCTCAGGTGTATTACCCAAGACCAATGTATGCAGCAATGAAATCAGCAGAAGCTATGGATTCTGCAGGTGCTTCAAACGAAACTTTAGCAATTGGAGAAATCGAAGTTACTGCAAATGTCAGCGTAAGTTTTGTTTTAGACTAAGACTTATAAAATTTCAAAATATAAAATCCAAATTCCAATGTAAAATTGGGATTTGGATTTTTTTTGAGTTAGATTTTTTAGTTTCGATTTTATATTCTCTATGATGAGTTTTATGTCATTCTTTTTTTGCTAAGGCATAATTCCCAATTAAAATTGTAGAAATACTGAACCTCCAAAATGATCATTTTGGAGGTTTTTTTGTTTTAATGCGGTTTCTTATTTTGATAATTCTTTAAAAAAATCTACTGCTATTTCTAATTTCAGACCGTTGATTTAAAAAAAATCTTACACTGAGTAAGTAAATATA
>NZ_NRQU01000076.1 GCF_004119495.1 Flavobacterium sp. YO12 | reverse complement strand
CAGTATTAAAAGTTACAAGTACTCAAAAAAATGTTACTTGTTATAACGCTGATAACGGAGAGGCTGCTGTTACAATTTCAGGAGGAATTGCGCCGTATTCTTATAAATGGAGTAACTCTGACAGTACTAGTCAAACTGCACAAAATCTTGTAAAAGGTGATTATGTTTGTACTATAACAGATAGTAATAATTGCAGTGTGACTCAGAATTTTACTATTACGCAGCCTTCAAGTCCAATAGGTTTAATTACTTCTATTCCAACTGAGTTTACTGCTTCTAGTGTTACTTTAAACGTAAATGCCAGTCAAAATGGAATTGATGGTGATCTAGGAGAATGTACTTCAGAAATAGGACTTGTATTCGCTGCTGTTGCTAATCCTAAAATCACTGATTCTAAAATTGTTCTAGGCAGTAATCCAGGAACATTTACAAAAACTGTAGAAGGCTTGTTAGGAAATAAAGTATATTATGTACGAGCATACTCTATTGGCAAATTTGGCTATGTAAACTACGGAAATGAAATTAGCTTCACTACTCAAAAAAATATTTTAAAAGTTGTGGCAGTTTCAGATCAAACAAAAGTATATGGAAACGCAGAACCAAAACTAACTTACCAAGCAACTGGATTTGTTAATGGAGATAGCAACTCAATTATTACAGGTTTACTTTCTAGAACTGCTGGTGAGAATGCTGGATCTTATCCTATTACACTTGGAACTTTAAGTGCTGGGGCGAATTATACAATTGATTTTAAAACTTCTGATTTTAAAATTACTAAAGCAAATCAGGTAATTGAGTGGAATCAAGAATTGGATTTTGGATGCAACACAACAGACCAAGTACAACTTACTGCCTCTTCAGATAGCGGACTTCCAGTATCTTATGTAGTAGAAAATTCATCAATTGCGGCTATTCAAGGTGGTGTCTTAAAAATTAATCGTGCTGGAACAACATCAATCAAAGTTTCTCAAGAAGGAGATCAAAACCACAATCCAGCTGTACAAATTACAAAATTGATCGAAGTAAATCAGTCTGGAAATATAAGTCAATACTGGGAGGATACTTTGTTATTTGATAACTCAACTAAAAACTACTCATCATTTCAATGGTATAAAAACGGAGTGCTTATTCCGGGAGCAACTAGTCAGTATTATAGTGAGAAACCTTTAAAAGGTACTTATTCAGTACAAGCCAAAGATAAAGATGGAAATGTTATCAAATTCTGTCCAATAACAATTGATGGGCAAACTTTTTCAAAAGCTATAAAACTGTATCCTAATCCAGTTCGAAGCTTAAGCGAATTAACAATTGAATCTGACTATTCAGCAGAAGAATTAAAAGACTCACGTATTAATATTTTTGACTTATCCGGAAAATTAGTAACTACGATAAATAATGTTAGTCCAAAGGTGGTCGTTACGGCACCTTCATCAACAGGAATTTATGTGGTGGTATTGTCATTGGCAAACGGTCAGCATAAAACAATTAATTTATTGGTACGTTAAAAATCAAAAACTTAGAAAATGAAAATTCAATATAAACTAACAATACTGTTTTTAACCTTATTTAGTTGTACTGTAAAAGGACAAGAATTTAATATTAAAATTAATGGCGGTCCATCTGGAATTCTTTACGACAGTGCTTTGGGTGATGCAAAACTTAAAACCGGATTTGGAATAGGTTTAGGCTATACGTATTACCTAAATAAGCATTGGGGAATTACAACAGGAATAGAAGGACAATACAGTCAGAATTCTTTTAATTTAAATGAAGGAACAACGTTTACTTCGTATGAAGTAGATGATCAAGGATCAGCTTTTGAATACCGCGTAAGTCCAAAGAATTATGCTGAAGACCAAAGTTTTTTCTCTATTGTTGTGCCTATCCTTTTGCAATATCGAACAGATATATCGGCTAAAACAGGATTCTATTTAGGAGTTGGAGCAAAAGCTTTATTCCCAGGAAAACTAAAAACTAATGCTAGTGCTTCTGAGATTCAGATGTCAGGTTATTATCCAGATTTAGACCTTATTATAGACAATTTACCATCACACGGTTTTGGTAAAATAGCGAACTGGGAAGGCAGTACTCGTACAAGTCTTGCAAACTCTATTTTATTGAGTGCAGAGAGCGGCTTAAGCTTCAAATTAAAAGAGAACTTAAATCTTTATACTGGAGTTTACTTCGATTACGGATTAAACGAGCTAGCCAAAAGTAAATCAGATTCTAATTTGGTAACTTATAGTGCTAAGGATGTAAATATGATTGAACCGAATGGTGTAATTAAGAATGAAAAAGTAGTACAAAAAACCAACTATTTAGCGGCAGGAATTCAGGTTAAATTAGGTTTTTCACTTAAAACGAAAAAACAATTACCTGCAGCGCCTGAAAGTACTCCGACAGCCGTACAAACTACAGCAGAACCAAAAGTAGAACAAAAAACAGAAGCTGTCGTAGTTGAAACTGTTCCAGAAAAGAAGGAAGTAATTACTGCCGAAAATATAATTTTAATTGAAGAGCCTGTAGGTTTCACCACCGTTGGAAATACTGATTTGTCTCCTGCTGTAATTCCTCATCTTGATGAGATAGCAGTAATTCTGAAAAAAGATAAAACGGCTGTATTAGAGGTAACAGGCTACACTTGTAACATTGGAAGCGATGAAAGAAATCAAGAAATAGGAATGTTAAGAGCTAAATCTGTTGCAGATTATCTTCAAGGAAAAGGAATTGAAAACAGTCGTATACATTTAAAATCAAAAGGGCAAACAGATCCATTAGTTCCTAACACTTCTGAAGAAAATAGAATTAAAAACAGAAGAGTTTCTATGGAAGTAATCCAGAATTGATTTAGAATTTCTTTTCTTATTTCAAATAAAATAACGAATCATGCTAAAACAAAAATTGCAAAAGTTCCTATTTTACAATGAAAAGAAAGTTCTATAATTGTTTCGTTTACTGTTTTTTAATCTTTAGTAATTTTTAAAAAAATAAAAAAAGTAAAACCCGTATATTTTTTTATACTACATTTGCGCTTTACAAATAAAAAATGAACACGCAAATTAACATCTTTATTATTATCAATTCTATTATTATCATTTGATATTAGTAAAGGGATTTTATATAAAGAAGTATACATCATACGATTTTAAAACCTCCCTAAACCGGGAGGTTTTTTTATTTAAAACAAACATGAAAAATTTAGCAGCTATAATTATTATCGCAATTATCATTATTTGTCTCTCATGACGAGTTAGGATTATATTGTGTAATACGAACCTTTCTCCGTCAAACGAGAAAGGTTTTTTTTTTGCGCTAAAAAGAAATAACTAAAATGCTTTTATAAAAATTATTAAATAAAAATTCAACTAAATACAGCAGCAGCACAAACAAAATGGAAGAGAAATATACTTTGACAGTTTATACCGAAAATCAACTAGAGCTAATCAATAGAATTGCCGTAATGTTTTTAAGAAAGAAAATTAATTTGGTGAGTCTGAATATCTCAGAATGTGAAATTGATAAAATGCATCGGTTTACAATTGTTATTAATGCAGCCTCAGAAATCGTGCAAAACTTGGTACATCAAATAGAAAAAATCATCGATGTTTTTAGATGTTACTGTAATACTGCAGAGGAAGTTTTTTCTACACAAACAGCATTGTACAAGCTGCCAACAGATAGGATGATAAACAATGAAAGTCTTGATCTTTTATTTAAAAAATACAATGCTTCTTTTTTATCGATCGAAAAAAAACACACTGTATTTGAAGTGACGGCACGGGAAAATGAAATAGATAATTTAACGACTATTCTTAATCAATATGAACTTGTCGAATTTGTAAAAAGTTCAAAAATTGCTTTGATTAAAGACAGTGAAGGATTTGCTAAAGAATTATTGGAGATGGAAAACTACTAAGTCGAAAAACAACACAACGCTAAGATGAATTTATTTAAAGAAATACAGCTCGCACAAAAACAATTAGCTGCTGTAATTGTTCCTACTCCTCTATTAGAAAACTTGAGTCTCTCGAAGCAATATAATGCCGTTGTTTTATTAAAACGTGAAGACCATCAAGCTGATTATTCTTTTAAAATCAGAGGAGTTTATAATAAAATTAATTCTTTATCTATTACAGAGAAAGAGCGCGGAATTGTTTGTGCCAGCGACGGAAATCATGCGCAAGGAGTTGCCTATTGCTGTGAGTTGTTAAAAATAATGGGAAAAATATATCTGCCCAAAAATACCTCTAAACAAAAACTGGAACAAATTCAGAAATTTGGAAAAGAGTACATCAAAATAGTTCTAACCGGTGATTATTTTGAAGAAGCTTATTCGATTGCTTTGGGAGATGCTTCGATACACCGCAAAGCCTTTATACATCCTTTTGACGACTTAAAAGTAATCGCTGGTCAAGCAACGGCGGGACTGGAAATTCTTGAGGAATATCAAAATCCTATTGATTACGTTTTTGTTCCTTTAGAAGGAGATGGTTTAGCTGCAGGAATTTCCTCTGCATTTAAAATGTTAAGTCCTAATACTAAAATCATTGGAGTCACAACTCAAGAAAATCCTTCGCTTGAAATTACAAATGAAAGCGATCTTTCTTTTGATAATAAGAACTCCAATTTAAACACTGCTTCTATTAAAAAGCAAGACGATCTGACTTCTAACATCTGTACAGAAACTCTAACAGATGTAATAAAAATTCCAGAAGGGAAAATCTGTTCTACTATTTTAAAATTAGCCAATAATAAAGATACGAATATAGAACATGAAGGTGTATTAAGTATTGCTGCGCTGGATTTTTATGCTGACAAGATAAAAGGAAAAAACGTGGTTTGTATAATAAACGGTGGTTTAAAAAGTACAGAAAAAGAGGCCGAGATAAAAGAACGTTCTTTATTATATGACGGTTTAGTACATTATTTTATGATTCAATCTCCACAGCGAAATGAAGTATTAAAAGATTTTATAAGTGATATACTTGGTCCTGATGATGAAATTACACATTTTCAATTTGTTCAAAAAGACAGCTATGAAACACAATCTGTTTTTATACGATTAGAAACAAAAGCGCCAAATAATATTGAAGCAATAAAAACCAAAATGCAGGCGAAAGAATTTCAATTTCAAAACCTCAACGATCGAAATGGTTTATTTAGTTCGAATAGTAATTTGGAAAACATTTTAGGAGAAGAAAAACAGGATAAGATTCAATTTATTTTAAGATCAAATTGACCTTACCTCTATCACTAAAAAAACAAAAACCAGTAAAGTTAAATTTACTGGTTTTGTTTTTTATTACACTATTCTAAACGAAGTTAACAACAGCTATTTTATACTTAGCGCTTTTATTATTCGGCTGTAGATTTCGGTATTTTGATAAACACCCATAAAATTTTGTGCTCCTGCACCGTATGCAAAAACGGGAACTGGAACTGCTGTATGATCATTTGTACTGAAGCTTCCGTGCACATACCCTTTCTCAATACTTCCGTCGATTAACGAAAGTCCGCCCGTTTCATGATCAGCTGTTACAATTAATAATGTTTCGGGATTATTATCTACAAATTCCATTGCCTGCCCTACTAGTTTATCAAAATCAAGCATTTCGCGAACTACATATTCAACATTATTTCTGTGCCCTCCGTAATCGATCTGTGCGCCTTCTGCCATTATAAAAAATGGATTTTTTGATTTTAATAAAGTGTTTGTGGCTTTTGCAAAAGATTTAGTCAGGAAATCTCCTCGTCCGTCTTTCATAGAAACTACTGCAGCATCGTCTAAAACTATAAATTTGCTGTTTTTAATTGTATCTAAACTATTGAATTTATCTAAAAAAGTATATCCTCTTTCAGTCAATATTTTAGATAAATCTTTTCCGTCTTTTCTAGATTTAAATTCATTTTTTCCGCCTCCAATTAAAATATCTGAAGGATTTGATAAGAAGTCATTTGCGATAGGTTCGCTGTAACTTCTTTCTGGCTGATGTGCATAAAATGCTGCCGGCGTTGCATCTGTAATATTTCCTGCAGAGATAACAGCCGTTTTATAATTTCTTGCTGCTAATTGCTGCGTGATTAATTCTAATGGTTTTCCGTTTTCATCAACACTTATAAATCTATTATTGGTTTTATGTCCCGTTGCCATTGCAGTTGCTCCTGCAGCCGAATCTGTAATATAACTATTTGAAGCTTTGGTTATAGAAAATCCTTGTGTTGGAATATTAAAAAGACTTAACTGCCCTTTGTTCGCTGTATAACCCGCATAAATTTGCGTCAAACCCATTCCGTCGCCAATTAAAAGAATCACATTTTTGGGTTTCTTTTTGGCGAAAGCCGAAGTATTTTTAGGAATGTAAGCTTGGTGAAATTCGGTATTTTGATAAAATGTCGATTTAATATTATTGATAAAATGCGTCAATTCTGAAACATTATCTGTGCCAATAAAATCAACTTTTAAATTCATTAAAGTCATCCAAGTATTTACATTGTCCTGCGTTCCCCAGAATCTTACTTTTTTATTTTGGCTGTGTACTTTTTTAATTGTTGACTGAATTTTTTCTAAATCATCCTGTGTCAAAACACCTTTTCCATTCCAAACCGTAAACTCCTTCAAATCTTCACTGATCATTTCTATACGTGCCAATTGTTCGGCAGTATAATTTTCATTCAGTCTTCCGTCAAAATAAATAAACTCAGGATGATTGGCGTATTGTGATGGCAGCGGTCTGTTTCCTGAAATTACGACTTTTATATTTTTATTTGAAATGATTTCAGGGTAAGCCTTTAATTGCTGCACGATTAATTTTAAAGTCGAATCGGCATCAGATTTTATATCGATCATTAAAATTAATGGCTTACCGCTTTGATAAACTTTTCCTTCTAAACTTTTTAGTTTTGAAGATAACGGTTCTAGATATAAACTTTTAAGTGTATTGTGCGCCGCAATTTCTTTTGAAGTATGCGATACAAAAAGTTCATTGTTTACTAAAAAAACATCGGCTTCAATAACACCTGTTTCGTTAGAATACGCTCCATAAAATGGCAACGCACCGGCATAATCATTATGCGAATGTATGTTTGATGAACTGTACTCTTGTGCTTGTGCAAAGAGGAAAAAGGAAAGGCAAAAAAGGGTGAATATTTTTTTCATTGAAAATGTTTTTATTCTTTTAAAGCTGTAGGTAACTTTATTAGAAATTAAGTTGTTGTAATTTGAAAGTGCATTATTTATATCTGCTGGGAATAACAAGTTTTACTTAAATACAAACCAGTCTCTTTGGGAAAAGACTGGTCTACACTATTTAAAATTTGATTGTACTTTTTTACAAACTGCAGACTACACAACAAGCCTGCAGTGTAAAAAAAACTAAACAAAATGAAACTACTACTTACCAGCCTTGATTTTGGGTCAATGCTCCTTTACTTACTGCGATTTCATCTGGCGGTATTGGCCAAACATGGTGTATCGCAGGATTAAAATTACGTGCAGGATAAATTACACTTCCGTTATAATGATGCAGTGGTTTAGCATAAGTTTCTTTTGCATCGCCCCAACGTACTAAATCAAAATGGCGATCTGTCCATTCACCTGCTAATTCACAACGTCTTTCTCTTTTTAAATCGACCATTGTAGCTCCAGCGATATCTCCAAGTCCTGCACGATGACGAATCATGTTGATTTCTGTATCTGCATTTTGACCTTTCATTAATTTGGCTTCTGCAAGCATCAAAAGCACATCTGCATATCGTAAAAGCGGAACGTTAAGTGCCGTTGAAGGTTTGTCTCCATTTGCATTTACATAACGAATATCAATCCCGCCTGATGTTGTTTTTGGATAACTAAACGGCTCCATATATTTCTTGAACTGATAACCAGTTCTATTACTAGAACTTACAATATTTTTTCCTTCATTAAAAGTAACTACTTCTCCAAAATAAGTGAATTTATCTCCTTTTTGTAAAATAGTGGCACTGCGTCTTTTATCTGTTGGAACATAAGTATCAAACAGTTCTTTTGTTGGATAAAAATTTCCCCATCCATTGTAAACTCCCCATCCTTTATCTTCCAAACAAACGCCTGGAAAAATAGAACCTAAAGAAGTATTTTCAGAACTTGAAGTTACTGACCAGATGTATTCTGTAGACCAGTTGTTTTTAATTTTAAATACATCTTCAAAATTATCAAGCAGTTTGTGTTTACCGCTTGCAACAATCATATTGGCATATTTTATGGCGTTATCCCAATCTTTTGCATACAAATACGTACGAACTAAATAACCCCAAGCTGCTGTTTTGTGTGCACGACCATAATTATCTGGTGTTAATTCATTAAAATAAGGCAATAAATCTGCTGCTTTAATAAGATCTGCTGCAATGTAAGCGTAGTTTTCGGCTACGTTTTTAGCGCGCGGCACATATACATTAGTTGGATTTTCTCTGTCTTGAATTGGTATTCCAGCACGATCGTCTCCGTAATGATAAGCCACTTCTAAATGCATTACGGCATGATTGAAATAAGCTTCACCCAACATTCCGTTTTTTGTTTTTTCATCCAAAGGAATATTCGGAATATTACGAATTACATCGTTACAACGTTTCATAACTTCATAATGCAGTCTCCAAATGTCTTTTGTGTCAGACTCTGCTCCATCAACAATAAAGTTTTTAATACGTTCTGCGTTTTGTCTTGGTTTTGTTCCTATATCATCACTGGCATTGTTAAGCCAGAAAAAACCACGACCGTACATATTATCATTAGAATACAAATCATAAATGGCATTTACACCCGCTTTTGCATCTGCCGGAGTTTTCCAAAAATTTCCGCTTGACGGCGCTCCTTGTGGTACAAGATCAAGTTCGCTTTCGCAAGCTGAAGTGCTTACTAACAGCACAAAACTTAATAATAAAAGACTTAAATTTTTCATTTTGTTATTTTTATTTTTTTTAAAAAGTAGCGTTTAAACCAGTCATGTAAATTCGAGAAAGTGGATATTTCCCTAAGTCCATCCCGAAATTTCTAAGACCAACTTCTGGATCCATTCCTGAATAGTTTGTAATTGTAAATAGGTTTTGTCCTGAAACAAAAAATCTTAGTTTAGCTTTTCCGTTTAACCAATTTTCTTTGATTGTATAACCAATAGAAAGGTTTCTTAGTCTTAGGAAAGAAGCATCTTCAATATAAAAATCAGAAATACGACCGAAGTTGTTGTTATTGTCTGTCGATGACAATACTGGTATATTGGTGTCTGTATTAGTTGGTGACCACGCATTTTTAGATTCCGCTAATAAATTGTAACCTGGAAAAGAACCGTTTAAACCAGTATGTTTTACAGCATTGAAAACACTATTTCCGGCAGCTCCGCTTAAAAAGATATTCATATCGAAACCTTTATATCTAAAGTTGGTATTTAAACTGAAAGTGGTTTTAGGAAACGGGCTTCCAAGCACTACTCTATCGCTGTTATTAATTACTCCGTCGCCGTTTACATCTTTAAATTTCATATCGCCGGCAACAGCATTTGGCTGATAAGCTACATTATTAGAGTTTACATATGCTTTTGCTTCGGCATTACTTTGAAATAATCCGTCTGTAGCATATCCGTAAAATGCACCAACCGGGCTTCCTACTTGATAAATATTCGCTAAAGGCAAACTACGAACTCGGCTTAAGTTTAAAGGTTCCAGCGAAGTTAAATCGTCTTTTATAGAAACAATTTTATTGCTTAAAAATGCTGCATTTGCTGTAATATCAAACTTAAACTCTCCTCTTGTTTTTTGATAGGTTAAACTTGCTTCGATACCTTTGTTTTCAACATCTCCTGAGTTTACAATTCTTCCTAACGGAGTTCCTGAAACGCCCGGCAGCTGATCACGAACTAACATGTCTTTGTTTGTTTTTACATAAGCATCTACAGATCCTAATAAGGTATTATTGAACATGGTAAAATCTAAACCTAAATTGGTTTGCTCTGAGCTTTCCCATCTTAAATTTGGGTTTGATAATTCGCTTTCTGCATAACCATAATTAATAGTTGGAGTTGCTCCTATTAAAGCTTGAGTCTGCGTTAAAGGCACACTAAACTGGTATGGTCCAAGGTTTCCTAAATTTCCAATTTGCCCCCAGCTTGCACGTAATTTTAAGTTGCTCACAGTTGAACTGATACCTTTCATAAATCCTTCTTCAGAAATTAACCATCCTCCGGAAACTGATGGATATACTTTCCAACGGTTTTCTGATAATAGTTTTGAAGTTCCGTCACGACGAACGATTCCTGAGATTAAGTATTTTTGATTGAAGTCGTAATTAATTCTTCCCACATAAGATGAGATAATTTCATCAGATAAACCTGCTCCTGTTTGTTGAATTAATTTTGCGTTTAACAAATAACGTTGTGATGGATCTTCGCTGTCAAAACCTGTTCCTTCAACCGTATAAAAATCTCTTTTTGTTTCTTGATACGTATATCCAGCTAAAGCTTTAAGATTGTGTTTTCCAAATGATTTTTCATAAGAAACAGTTTGTTCGCTAAGTAAATCAGTAGTCGTCGCTGATTTTTTTGTCAAACGGTTAAAGTCAAAGATTTTTCCCGGTTCTGTAATTTTTGTTGAAAAATCAGTTGCGTTATCTTGAATTCTAGTATAACCCCAATTCGATTTAACTTTTAAACCTGGTACAATTTCCCATTCTGCATACGGATTTATCAAAATGGTAGAAACAGGATTTCTGTTGTCTAGTCTTTTTAAATAAGCTACAGGGTTTATTACGTCTCCGTAAGAACCAATATATTTTTCTGGAACTCCTCCAAATTGCCCAGAACCGTCTTCTCTATAAATAGTTGCATTTGGCGGATAAAATACTGCTGCCAAAATAGCTCCTGTATAAGCATTTGCTGTATTAGCCGTTTGCCCATCTGTTAATGAATACGATAAATTTTCTCCAATTGTAAAATTGTCTGCGAGTTTAAAAGATGTATTTGCTCTAACAGTATAACGTTCTCCGTATGTATTCAGTAAAACACCTTCATTTTTTCTATAACTTCCAGAAAGAAAGAAATTTGATTTTTCTGTTTTTCCATTTATAGAAAGTGACAAATCTTGAATTTCTCCTGTGCGGAAAATTTCATCCATCCAGTTTGTTTTTGTTGTTCTTGCAGTTGGTTCAAAAGCAGGATCAAAAGCAGGAATTCTTGGTAAACCAGCGTTATCTCTAGCAGTATTCATAGCATCTGCATATTCAGCAGCATTTAAAACGTCCAGTTTTTTAGCCACATTCTGAAAACCGCCCTGATAATTTACATTCACATTAATACGGTCTGAAATTCCTTTTTTAGAAGTAATTAAGATTACACCTCCAGATGCTCTTGCACCATAAATCGCTGCGGAAGCGGCATCTTTTAAAACGCTGATCGAAGCAATATCATTTGGATTTAACGTATTTAATGATCCGCTGTAAATAATTCCGTCTAAGACAATTAAAGGAGTTTCAGCGTTCAAAGAACCAATTCCACGAATATTAATTGTTGGCGAAGCAGTTGGATCACCTCCATCATTAATAACCGTAACTCCGGCAACAGTTCCTTGTAATAATTCAGCTGCATTATTGTACGTTCTGCTTGAAGTTTCTTTCATCGAAACTGAACCTACTGCTCCAAGAACTTCTTTCTTTTTAACACTTCCATATCCCATTACAACTACTTCCTGAAGTTGTTTTACATCAGCCGCTAATTTTACTGTAATGGTTTCGCTTTTGGATACTTTAACTTCTTTATTGATGTAACCAACATATGAAAAGACTAATAAAGCTTCAGCTGCATTAATTTCCATTTTAAAAGTTCCATCAAAATCTGTAGTTGCTGCTGCACTTGAATTTTTATCTTTAATTCCCACACCTGGCAGCGGCATATTGTCATCTCCGCTGAAAACTGTTCCAGAAACAATAATTTTATTTTGATCTGCAGCGGCTACTTTTTGTGTTTTCTTGATAACGATATTATTGTTTACAATTTCATATCGAAGTAAAAAATTACTGCAAATTTTATCTAATGCTTGTTCTAAAGTTACATTCGATAGTTTTAAACTAATTTTTTGATTGGCATTAATTTGATTGGATTCGTACATAAAATGTACATCGATTTGATTTTCAATTTTTTGAAAAACATTTTTTATGCTTTCATTTTCTACCTTTAATGTTACTCTTTTATTTGTATTGTTATTGTCTGCATTTGCTGTAAAACTTGCAAAAAACAAGGCAATAAGCAGGATTGCTTTTAACCAAGCGGTTTTTTTAATACTTTGAAACTTTACGACGCATCGCATTCGTTTTTCATTCATGACTTGTTGTTTTAGTTGTTTTTGGATTTTTTGTTTCTACGTAGTTTATTTTTAAATCTGATTATTAGTCAGATATTTTCTTTTTACTCAATCTTATATACTCCTGATTCTACTTTGTATTCGGCATTTATAATATTGCATACTAATGCCATTACTTCATTTGCTGAAAGCTCTTTGAAATAACCGTTTATCTTAAGTGTATTTAGGTTCTTGTTTTTAACTTCTATCGGAATATTATAATTCCTATTTATGGTTGCAATAACTTCTGGTAAAGGGGTTTCTTCAAAAACCATTATATTTTTTCGCCATAACGAAATCGTATTTACGGGCACATCTTTAAAAGCTTGCAGTTTGTTGCTTTTGGATTTAAAAATCACTTTTTGTCCCGGAGTTACATAAACATTTTCATCTGTAATCGTCGACTTCACATTTACTCTTCCGGTTAAAACTGCAACTTCTTGTGTTGTGTGATCGGGATATGCCTGAACGTTGAAACTGGTTCCGAGTACTTTTGTATCCATTTTGTTGGTATGAATTATAAATGGATGTTCTTTGTCTTTTGCGACATCAAAAAAAGCTTCGCCTGTTAAGTAAACTTCACGTGTGTCTCCATTAAATTCTGTTGGATATTTTAAAAGACTTCCTGCATTCAGCCATATTTGAGTTCCGTCTGCCAAAGTTATTTTAGCACGTTCACCCAACTTTGTAGCATATTGTTTGATCTCTCCGTTTGATTTTGAGGTGTAATAAAAAAAACTAGATATACTCATTAATAAGGTTAATGATGCAGCAATTGCCCAGTTTCTATTTTGAAGTGAAATTACTTTTGGTGTTTTCTTAATTTGTTTTAATTCTCTTTTTAACTTAGAACGATCTGATACAATAAGTTCATTTTCTTCAGATAAATGCTCTGGATGGTCGTACCAATTATTCCATAATTCCTCTCCCTTTACAGAAGGCTTTCCTTTTAAAAACTGTTTTATATCTTGATGTAATTTTTCAGGCATTATAATGTCTTTGTCTCTTTAATAGTATGTCTTTGAAATAGAAATTTCGGGTAGGCGCTTTAGGTTACGCTTCTGTTAAGAAAATCTAAGTTTGTTAATGGTTAGAAAATCTTCAGTTGAACTCTCCTAAATAGGAACGCATGAATTTCAATGCATACGTAATATGATATTTTACGGTATCAATCGACACGTTGAGTTCGTCGGCAATTTCTTTGTTCGAATAATTTTTTATTCGGCTTAGAATAAAAACTTCTTTAGATTTTTTTGGAAGCAGTGCTGCGGCTTTGTCTACCGCTTGCTGTAATTCGTCATAATAAATCGAATCTTCGGTTGTATTGGTGCTGTTGTACAAAACGCTACTGCTGTCTGCAACTTCTTTTATATATTGATCTGTTATGGTATGCGATTTTATATAATCTAAAGTCATGTATCGAACTGAAGTATAGATATAAGCAGCAAATTTCTTTTGAATTAATAAGGTTTTTCGGCGTTCCCAAATGGTGGTAAAAACTTCTTGAACGATTTCTTCTGAGATAGGAATTGATTTCATTCTGATATAAACAAACCGAACGAGTAAATCGCGATATCGAAAATACAATTCATCAAACGCTTTGTCTTTTCCTTGTTTCAATAAATCAACAAGTTCTTCATCAGTAAACTTTTTATACATAACCATTTGTTTTTGCATTATCAGCCAAATAAAAATGGTTTCTACAGACGCTAAACTGAATTGTTTTTTGGGGAAGTATTCCAATTTTTAAAAATGACATTTACTACAGTATTTTGTTTTATAATATGTCTGTAAAATTAGAAATGAGGGTAGGTCGACAAGGTTACGGTTATATTAATAAAACAACCTGATTATAAAACATTGTATTAACATTTGATGTTCTAAATGTTAGTTGGGGAAGAGATGGAAAATATAAAAGGGCTGTGTTTTTTCAAAAGAAAAGTATTGTCTTACAAGACAATAAAATCGTTGTCTATTTTGAATAAAATAAAAATGAAGATCGCTCTTTAATCTTCATTAAATTACTGATCTTCATTTGTATGTTCAAAAAATTACACAACAAAAAAATCCCCTAAGATTAGGGGATTTTATACTAACTAAACTGATTTTTATAGATCAAACTATGTTGTAAAAATTACAACAAATTCTATATAACTTTATTCTTTTTTATTTCCAGAATGTCCATTCTGTTCCATTATAGACGCAAACCATCTTTTTTACAGTATCATAACAAATAGTACCTGCCATAGGTTTTACTATATTAAGATGCGGCGAAACTATTCTTGGCAGAATCAAAGCTTTATCTGCCGATTCTAAAACTAGAACTCCTTCAACGCTGCTGCTTTCTGCTCCAACAACAGTTCCTTTTGTTGCAGCCTCAGGCACAGATGATTGAATAGACAAATCGACTGCTCCTGTTTTTCTTGATAAATCAACCCATGCAGTATCGTTATAATAAACTACTTTTTTTAAGTTGGCATCAAACAACATTACACCACCTGTTAAGGCTGTACCTGTTGGCAATGTTGTTACCCATGGCAATACAATACCTGCTTTATCACCCACATTGAAATCGACAATTCCAGAACCTTGCGGAGTTGTTTTTCCTATAACTGCCTGTGCATTTACGGTTAATCCTATCAAAAACGCACCGATTATATACTTGATTTTTTTCATAATTATTTTTCTTTATTATTCTTAAGAATCAAAATCTTTTTAATCTGGACAAGCTTGTTGTGACATTGCTTTCCAAGATGTGCCATTGTATAGTTTAATAACTTTATTTACGGTATCGTAAACAATCATTCCTTCTACAGGAGCTGTAATTGCAGTTTCTGGAGAGGCTATTCTCGTTAATACTAAACCTTTTTCCTTTGATTCTAATATCAAACTTCCTGTTCTTGCATCAGCATAATTACGAGGTGTATCAACTCTGTCCAATGTTGATATAATTGTTTTAATAGGCAGTACGGTTCCTGTAGTAACGGCTGGTTTGTAACAAACGGCGCAAGTTGCATCAAACGACACGGAAAGCGATGCACTTGGAGAAGAACAACCATAAAGGTCTGAGTAAAACGATACTGTATATGTTCCTGCCGTACTTACATTTGTAGGATCTGCAACTAGTACTCCTGATGCATTTTTCCATTGTATTTCTACACCTAAAGGTGGCTCAGAAGTTAGGTAACTGTTTAAGTCAAATGTAGTTCCTAAACAGGGTTTAGCAGTTGCAGTGCTTAATTTAGGTGCAACATCTCCTGCCTCACAGGCAAAAATTAAAGCATTTTCACTATTAAAAGTACCTGGAGCTGTACCAAAATCGATCGAAATACCAATACCATTATCTGTGCCAGCAGCTGGATTAATCAAATTACCAAAAGCCATATAAGCAGCTGTCGATCGGTTCAATTGACTAACAAGTAGACCGTATGCAGCTGAAAAATACCCCGACCATGCTACACCGCTTTTATATTGAAAGGCTTCATACGAAGAAGACGCTTGCTTAAACACTCCCATTACATAGTTAGGAGCTGTTCCTTTAACAAATCCTGGTCCCGAATCTCCACCACTTAAATAGGTGTCCCAGCCGTGTGCCAATTGTACTTTATCTGTATTACCTGGCGGTATAGTAACTTTGTAATCAATAGTAACAGATGGATCGGGATAATTATAAGTATATTTTACATCCAGAAAATAGGTTAATCCATTTTTTTCTGCTTTCATTTTAATCGTATTTTCAAAATGTCCGGGAGTCGATTCTATAAGCGATTGCTGCGTACTGGTAATAGGAACAAGGTATTTATCGCCTACAGATCCTTGAGGACTCAAAGTCCCGCTTTTAAAAATATCCCTGCCAATAGAAAGCGCTAAACCATGCGTACTACCAGGTATATCAAATGGTTTTGTTGTACCTACTAATAAACTATTACCAGGCTGATATATTTGCCCCGTACCCTTTCTTACAATCTGCATATTTCCTGCTCCAGAAATATTAAGCCTAATTCCATCATTGCTATTTGTACCTCCAGGAGCATTAATAACCGTTTGTCCGTAGTAACCAATTAAAGTATTAGCAATAATAAAACGATACAACTGTCCACTTGCAGGACGACTAGTGATAGGTTTTACAAAAGTTTCTGACGTTCCTGGATTTGTACTAGAATTAGTAAGCCATAGTTGCGCTGGAGTTTCACCATAATTATCATCTCTACCAAAATAAAGCCCAATTGCGGCAACACCATTATTAGGCATATTAATCCCTTCTTCATATATGTACTCAATAGTATTAGTTCCTTCGTACATTTTTACTTGAAAGCTTATTACTTTTTGACTGCTGTTGTAATTCCATTTCCAGTCTTTCCACTCGGCCGTAAGCACTCGATTTGGTGCAACACCGCTCGTTTGATAAGAAAAAGTTCCTCCTACCCCACTTAAATCCGCCGTTAAGGGAGCCAAAGCAAGAGTATTTCCTGTTGGCGCAGCGGTGAATGCCGCCATAATACCAGTATTAAAAGTAATATGCCCATTTGAACTAGCATAAAAGGTAGTATGATCTTCACGACCAGTACTAAATGTAAAGCCTATAGGTAATGCAGTACTCACACCTGAATCTGCAGATAGAGGAGTTACTTTTGTTCCTCCAACCAGAGGTACAAATGCACTATTTTCGGCCTGCATTGTTATGTTGCTTGTTACACGTCGCATCTGCTTTTCCTGTGCTATAATCTTTGCAGGAAACCATAACAAAAGAGTAAAGAGTATAAAAAAACAAAATCCAATTGCATTGCTTTTGTTAGCATTTTGTATCATATAAAAATATTTAAATAATTCATACTTTGCTCATTGTATTTAATCCTATACTGATTTAAGGATTTAAATACGGGCAAATTTACAGCGGCTGTATCTTTTGAAACTGCCATCTAAAATCATAAAATCAATACATAAAGACACAACCTTATTATCAATAAGGAGTGCATTTAGATTATTAAAGCATTAAAATTCAGCACTGTTTAATTATTACTGATGTATAAATATCCTGCTTTGTCTTTGTAGTCACCATTGTTGGTTTTATATTTTAGGACATAGAAATAGGTTCCTGTTGGCAGTCCTTCATTTTTAGCTGTGGTAACTCTTCCTTCGGATATACCTCTAAACCAATTTCCATTGGCGCCGTAATTTGTAGTTTCGAATACTTTTACTCCATAACGATTAAAGATTTGTACAGAGTTATCAGGGAAATTTTCCAGTCCTTCAATGTTGAAATAATCATTTTTTCCGTCCCCATTAGGAGATATTGCATTATAAACAATTACTTCAGTAGTGGTGGTGGTTTTTACTTTTCCAATTGTAAAAATCCCTGTTTTATTTATGGCTGCTGTAATGGTTTCATTTTGATTATCAACAGCAGATGTATAGTGCACCCATTTTGCTTGTGCTTCATCCCAGTTTACAATAGCCAGTGTATATCCAGAATCTTCTCTAGTTAATTCGTCTGGCGTTGTATTAGTGTTCCATTTTAATGTTAAAGCTAAATCTATAACAGCTTGATTGCTTTCAACCTTCCAATATTCATTGGGATTAATCAGAGTTATCGACTCTTCTTTTTGCATACGGGGACGCAATTCATTTGAATTTTCGAAAACATACTTACTTTTAAAGAAGTCTTTGGAAATGCTATTTTGACTGAAAGCAGATGGTCTGAAATAACCGCCATCACCTATAGGAAATTGAAATTCATTTTTCCCAATATAGTCCACATAACCATCAACATAACTATCATCATTTGTATTTTTATGAACTGCATTTGCTTCAAAAATGACTATCCCACCAGAATCTTTATTAGAAACTACTCCTTTGTAAAAATCAGAAACACCATGAATACTAATTTCTGTTGACAATAAAAATGCAGGCTGAACCATTCGATTTTCAAACCTTACATTATTGAATTCACTTAACTCGCT
This sequence comes from Flavobacterium sp. YO12, assembly GCF_004119495.1. Classification (GTDB taxonomy): domain Bacteria; phylum Bacteroidota; class Bacteroidia; order Flavobacteriales; family Flavobacteriaceae; genus Flavobacterium. The sequence goes on along the minus strand of NZ_NRQU01000076.1, from coordinate 1,083 downwards.
GCCTGAAATCGTCTGAGCTCCAGCCAAACCTTTAAAATAAGTTAACCCAGAAGCTTCTTTTGGACTAAAAGTTACTAATCCATCATTATTATAATTTGAATAAACTGTAAATTGTCCATCATTAATAAAATCTCCGGTAGACTTGTTATCAAAATCAGCTACCGTAGCAAAGTCAGTTCCTGACAAAATTGCTATTTCTCCTATGTTTGTGGTTTGTGCACTAAGTTTACCAATAGTAAAAAATAATGTTGCAGTAACTATTTTTAAAATAAATTTGGTCATCCTTTTTAATTTAAAGTGTTAATCTTAAATGTGACAAATTATACTAAAAACGATATAAAACACCTCAGTTATTCTATTCATAAAAGAGGTGTTTTTTCTTTGTTTTAGTTTGAACTCACAGGAGCTGAATTGCTTGAAGTTGTGTTTTCTTCTATCAGTTTTTCTAATCTTTCTAAACGCTCGTTCATTTTTGCAATTTCTTTGTCTTTTGCAATAATTGCGTTGTTTTGCTCGATTATATGCAAGTAGATCTCTTCTGTTTTTTCCAATAATTGGATTGATAATTCAGACATATTGAATGAATATCCTTCAGAAGTTCTTTCCAATTCATTGATCGGCGTAATACCTGGAAGGTGCTTATGCGTTTTAATATACTGCTCGATTTCAGCTAATCCCTTAAATTTATAATCTGCTTTAATATCAGAGTATCCTTGGAAGTAATCTTCAAAAACGTAATCGGCATATGTACTATTAACCGTTGTAATAGAACCGTTTATTCTCAGTTTTTCACCTGCTTTACCAGATGGCGTATCAAACCCGATACCTACCCAGCCTTGTGTATAAATATTCTCCGTATTTGTAGTTGCTCCCGCTTTTGTTGTTGAACTAAACCAAGGCTCTTTTACAGCAGCACTCAAATTAATTGATGTTACAAAATTATTTTCATCTTTATAATCCAAATTACCTGTTGTACCATTTACTGCAAGTGACGTCAAAGTTTGCGCATCTCCTACCATATCAACAAGATTAATTACTGTTGCTGGACCACTTTCAGCTTGGTAACTTAATTTTTTTCCTGCA
>NZ_NRQU01000075.1 GCF_004119495.1 Flavobacterium sp. YO12 | reverse complement strand
GTTAGTTAGTTAGTTAGTTAGTTAGTTAGTTAGTTAGTTAGTTAGTTAGTTAGTTAGTTAGTTAGTTAGTTAGTTAGTTAGTTAGTTAGTTAGTTAGTTAGTTAGTTAGTTAGTTAGTTAGTTAGTTAGTTAGTTAGTTAGTTAGTTAGTTAGTTAGTTAGTTAGTTAGTTAGTTAGTTAGTTAGTTAGTTAGTTAGTTAGTTAGTTAGTTAGTTAGTTAGTTAGTTAGTTAGTTAGTTAGAGTTTTTTGTGCAGCACCGCTCAATTTCGTGCGACTGAAAATGCTGATTAATTATAGAAGCTGTTTAAGTATATTTTTTTGGAGCTTTTCCCGCTATACGTTCCAATCTTTTGTGCCAAACACCGACACAAAAGGATTTCCACTGCACACGAGCGAAGCGAACTGGCGAAGCAATCGGGGCTAAAAAGTTGAATTCATTTTATGTTTCAGTTTTCACTTTTTCAATAATAACTTCAAAAGGTGTTGACAAAAAGGTGGTAATACAGTTTCGAACCTAAGCTTCTTAGATCTTAGTTTTGCTGAGTTTCTAAGTCTCAAAAATACTATTTTTCATGATTCTGAAACAAAGCTTAGACTGGTGGAATATATTTAAAAACCTCCTTAATTTTTTGTGGTAAAATTGGAGGCAACTCCATACTGTCAGTACCATCTCAAAAGAGGTACTATTTCAAATTTATAACGATAATTATTAATGTCAACGCTTTACATCTAAGATTATATGTGAAAGAATCTTTTAAAATGTGGAAAGCCGTAAAATTAATCAGTTAGTATTTTGTTATTTTACCCGATTTTGTTTTGCTAAATAATGCTTCATTTGAAACACAAGCATTTTCGTTTTTTACATATGATGGAACTGCAAATAGCAGGGCTTTATTTCAGCATATAACAACTTCTAATTCGCAAAGGATTAATTTCACCAGTTCATTTTCTACTGGTTCGGGATATGCAAATTGGACTTTTGAAAACGGTAATGTCGGCATTGGGATCATAAATCCAATAAATAAGCTTGATGTAAATGGAACAATTCATTCAAAAGAAGTAAAAGTTGATATGCCGGACTGGTCAGATTTTGTTTTCAAAAAAGAGTATAATTTACCGTGGTATCTCTAATGGATGGTATTGGAACAATAAATATTTTTAAAACAATTTGCGGAATGAATGCTTATAAAGAATTTTGGCTTGGTTATGCAGTTTCTAGATATAATCAATTAAAGAAGTATGAAAAAGATCCGGTAGTGGATATATTTATGCATGTGTCATTTGTGCAGTCTGTGAATCTGAATACTGTTTTATGTTTGATATGCAAACTGCTTGATTTGGAATTGATATATTATTTATATGCTATGATAGGGGGCTGCTTAGGTTTGCTGGCATTTAATTTTTTATGGTATTCAAAATTGGATAGTAAAACGAAGGAGGATCTAAAAACAAAAAATCCAATGTTCTCGCTTCTTGTGTACAAATTATATTCATTGTTTTCAACAGTTCTTTTTGGGCTGACGGTCTATTTTTTAAGGCAGGGTGCATGAAATTTTGGTAGTGTTTCAAAGTTAGTGATATGAGATTTTGAAATTTTAACCTTCTGAAATTGAATAAATTTTAAGGATAAATAATTTAAAGATGAGCAGTAATGCTCATCTTTTTTGTTTTAATATTGCCTTAAATGAGCTAAAATGAGTAAAAATGCGACATAGTGTTTCAAAGTTAGTGATGGTATGAATTGTCCAAAATGTAAAGAGCAAAAGGTTATTAAAAATGGGAGAACAAAAAATAATAAATAGCAGTACTATTGTAAAATGCGCTCTCACCGTTTTATAGAAGATTATACAAATCAAGCTTGCAAATTAGATATTAATGAAAAGATTGTTCAATTAACCAAAGAGGGGTTGGGAATAAGAAGCACTGCAAGAATAATGGAAATATCAGTCACAACATTATTGAAAAGAATTGTCTCCATTGCGAGAAATATAATCAGACCAATTATCAGCAGAGGCAAAATCTATGAAGTAGATGAACTATGTATTTATATCAAACACAAGAAAAAAATATATCTGGCTGGTTTATGCTTTGGAAAAGAATTCTAAAAATGTGGTGTGTTTTAATGTAGGCAAACGAACCAATAAAACTCTGAATCGTGTTTTGGAAACCCTTAAATTATCAGAAGCTAAAAAGATATTTACAGACAGATTAAAAAACTACAAGTATCTGATTAATGAGAAAATTCATTCTGTAAAGCGTTTTGGAAAAAAAAACATATTGAAAGAAAGAATTTGACGCTCAGAACCCATCTGAAAAGACTCAACAGATGTACAATCTGTTCCAGCAGAAGTTTAGCTGTTTTTAATGCTATCTTAAAGATTTATTTTTGGATTTTACAATTTGAAAGTTAAGCTTTTTTAAAGATTGTTTCCAGCATGATTTTGGCTGGCAAGGGGAAGAGGACTGGGAATGTTTGTTTATTAAATGGAGGAGACTATTAAAAAGTTAGTTAGTTAGTTAGTTAGTTAGTTAGTTAGTTAGTTAGTTAGTTAGTTAGTTAGTTAGTTAGTTAGTTTTTGATTTTCTTTTTTTTCTCGGACTTTTTATGTTTTTTATTGTGACCGGTGAAGGGGGGGAGACAATTTAAATGATCTATGTATTGAGCTGGAATTTTTTTTGCCGTGCAGCTAGAACTCAACATCAATCAAATAATGCCTGTTTTGAGGAAGCCAAATATTACATTTTTCTGGATAGTCACATTTATTGAAGAGATATGATTTTCGTATATAGGCATCATTGTATTTATATGCTTTTAATGCGGGAACAGCAGAGATCAATCCTCTCTTAGAATAAATAAAGTGTGTTGAATACTCTTTTTCTTCTAAAATTATAAAAGCAACAAAAATACCGCTGTTTGGAATTGTAATCTTATATTTAGAGATGTCAACTTTTGTTAAATCATCATTATTTTGTTTAATTACCGGTATGTCTTTATCTAATATCGGTTTATATGGCCTTCCTAAACTATCGACCGTATATAGATTTACTTTAAATGGTAAAAATTTCAAATTTTTAACACCTCCATAATCAGAAACAGCAAACAAAAGATTTTTTATTTCTTTATTCTCATTATTTCTTGGAATGTAAACTGCAGCTTTAGAATCCCAGCTGAAATTAACCTCAAAAGTGTTTAGTTTTTCAAAAAAAGAAAGCTGTTGCTTAACATGAGGCTTTGAATTAATAATGATTTCGGACAATTGATTTGTTTCATTTTCTAAGTAAATAGTATCTGAAATAGTACTTTTAATAACTTTTTTAAAACCCATAGAGGAAACCTCTATGAAATCAACTGCATTGCCATAATTACTTGACAATTCAAATTTTCCGTCCCTGTCTGTCGTAGAATAGCTCAGCTTATTTTTTGCAGATATTCTTATGTTTGCTTTTTCAATTGGTAAACAATCAGTGTTTGAGTAAATATATCCAATAAAGAAATTACTATTATGTTCATTTTTGATTTCTTGTGAAAACATATTTTGTAAAACAAAAAATAATATAATAGTGACTTTCGTTCTCATATTAAAAAAAAATAATAGTTTAAAATCCAACGTAATAGAATCTGAGAATTTAAAAATGGATTTTAAAAATACTAAAAGTACAAAAAAAAACAGCTTTAGATTATTTTCCGAATTTTTCTGCTTATCAAAAGTGTAAATTCAATTTAAAATGAACTGTCTGCAGGATTAGTATTTTGGATAACAAAGACCTTATAATATTCATTTTTGTTAGTTTTGAAAAAAGAAATAAACCGATTTTTAGTTTTAGTTAAACAACAATAAATAGGCAGATAATACAATTTGTTTTGTGACAAAATCAATTGAAAAGTAGAAAATAAAAACAAAATTTTCAGAATTTTATGAAGCTCTAGCTTTGAGATAGAGTGGGCTCGAGCCTAAAAAAAAAAGATAATTTACAGCGTAATACAGTTTTGAACCTGAGCTTCTAAGATATTGATTTTGCTGGATTTATAGTTTGCAAAATATCCATGTGCCACGATTTTGCCACAAAACTAAAAACGTCTATTTTTAAAAATAGATTTTAGATGATTTAAGGTAAATTTGTTGACGATGAAGAGAATCCGCATCTAGATCAAAAGCACCAGTAAAGATGAGTATTGTGTTTTAAGAGAAGAATTATGTAATTATTTCTATTAATACTGGATTTCTTTCATATTCAAAAACGTAATTAATCATATCAATTATTTTTTCAATATTTAGAAAATTACCATTAATTGGGCTTAATGAAGTAACTGTTTTAGAATTGCAATCAAAGATAATTGTAATCATGTAACTTCTTGGACATTTCAATTAGCTGTATCAGCAAATTTTAGACTATCTTAATTAAATATTTACGACCGGAAATAGACCTGATTTATAGAACAAAAGTGAAGAGCGCCGACAGACCTAAGATCACTTCCTCCAAATCCGCCTATACGATCCTGATGGACTGCTGGGATCCCGACAAGATCGAATACATCGAGCAGTTCAAAGTTATGCTGCTCAACCAGTCCAACAGGGTGCTTGGCGTTTACCAGGCGTCCTCCCGAGGTATTGCAGGCACGGATGAAGGTGCCTTATAGGCGCTTTTTTTTGTTATACTCAAATTCTTTTTTTAACATTGTCAGAGAGAATGATAAAAAAGTTGTTGCAATTCAATTTTAATTTTTTACGGCTCTTTTCCTTCGGTATGAATGTAAATAGATATCATTATTTATAAGTGTTTTAAGTAGTGGGAGTTTAAAAAAATATCTTTGTTTAAAAAAAAATAATATAGATATGAAACACGAATTTAAAGGCGATGCAGGAGAAGAATATGTGAATGAACTTGCATATGGTTCCTATCTGAAATACTGGTGCTATCCAAATCCTAAGGATTTGAACGGGGACAAAAAAGAAATCTGCGACCTATTGATCCTATTCAGAGAAGCGGCAATCATTTTTTCGGTCAAGAACCATAGTTTTGACGGAAATTATGAGCGCTATAAAAAAAGGGTCGTGGAAAAATCTTCCAACCAGCTTAATGGCGCATTTCGAAAATTGTTCGGTTCTTCCCGACAGATCCATATCAAGCATCCCGACCGTGATCCTGAACCATTTAATCCGGGCCAGTTTTCAAAAATATATAGACTCACGGTCAATGTGGGAGAACAGTTTGAGCACTATGAATTCAGCGATCAGGATGATAGGAAAGGATTCATTAGCATACTAAATAAGGATACCTTTGAAGCCATTATGGAAGAGCTTGATACCATCAAGGATTTCATTGGCTATCTTGATGAGAGAGAAAAACTGCTTGCTTCGGGAAAAAACATTACAATTAACTGTACGGAAAAGGATCTGCTGGCTGAATTTCTTATGAACAAACGTAGCTTTAAGATGAATTACAAGGCAGAACATGTTAAGGAGATTCAAATGAATCTTTCCGGTTCATGGAATAAATATGAAAAGAGCGAGCAGCTGCTGCGCAAAAGAAAGGCGGATGAAATCAGCTATTTTATAGACAAGATGGTTAAAAGGGATATACTGCATCTTCCTGAGGGTGAAACATTGGCCAGAGAACTGATGAATCTGGGCAGGACCGAAAGAAGGATGCTTACTAAATCTCTGTTTGATCTGGTGAAAAAGCATGAAGGGGAACCAGATACTTTTGCCCGCAGGTATTCCGCCTACAATGGCATTGGCCATTTGCTGATTTATTATCCTGCAGATGTGCCGGAAGAGGAAACGGATAGTTTTATCCAGCTGGCCATGGCTTTATACGCGTATAAAACCGCATACAGGGAAAAGGAAATAATCTGCATCGCTGCAACAGATGGGGTAAAACAGCACAAGTTCGGGATGTTCCAGGCTTTCCCACCTATTCCCGCTGAGACGGCAAGACTGTATGACAGCATAATTTCAGATCTGGGCTGGTTTACCTCTATGCAGGTTTTATATTATGAAGAAAAGGAATATCCTGACGCAGATTAAAAATACGGAATATTTAAGACCGTTCCAATCTTGATTTGCAAGACTGCTGGATCTATTTTCTGGCAGAGAATTAAATTTACGGACGCTTATAAAATCATGCCTGAACTGTCATTGTTTTCACTGCTATTTTGGTCTGGATCTGCGGCAGTTCTGGATGCTTTTAGGCGGATGTGAGGTCTTTTGATATTATATTGCCCCGTTTTATAGGCTACCCTGCAGTCTTTGCATTGAAAAACTTCACTGGCGGTCTCTGCCATTTCGTTGCCACATTTATAGCAGAAATAGTTGGCTTTTTCCAGGTGCCCCAGCTTTTCGTTTACAGCTTTCACTAAATTATGATGTATATAGCCTCCCGCCAGTTCTAAGCTTGATAACCGCCTTTGGAGCATTGCGTGGGAACAGCAGCTGCCGCAGGTGCTGCAGATAAATAGGCCGTTGCCGCATTTTTTGGACACCCTGCTGTCAATGACGCAGTTGCACTTTCCATTCAGGCAGTGGTTGAGATAGATTTCCTGGTTATTGGAGCATTTTTCATTTCTGCATGTAAATCTCACCAGAGAATGCGCGGCGAAATGGCTGGTTCCAAAATCGGAAGGATGCAGCATATGGCTGCAGTTCTTGCAGTATAGATGGTCAAGCAGTCTGTTGAAGCGGTTGATCAAAGCGTTAAATTGATACAGGTGCCCTTTAGGAATTACATCTCCTATTTTATTTACTTCATCTGTGTCTAATTCCAGTATTTCGCAGAAATCGAGCAGCGTGTATTGTTCCCATTCAGCAGGTTTATGGATTGTTTCGCATTTGCTGAAGCAGGGCTGGCCGCCACACCACCAGAAATCCTTTTTAAACATTTCATGTTGTCTGTTTGAAGCTCTGCCCTCGCAGAATGAAATTCCGGAGGGAATATCTCTTCTCTTAAATTCTGCCAGATGAATATTATTGGTATAGGTGCTGCCCTGAAAATTTAAGAAAAAGCGCTCCTGTCTTGCAAATTCCAATACTTCTGTCTCATATTGTGCTGGCACTCCCCAATGTTTTGCCGTCGGATTCCATTTTGCTCCTGGAATTTTTTTGACCGCTTGCTTCAAATCCTCAAAATTAGCATTGGGGTAATAGACTTCCCTGCCGCCGAAGCGGCTGCTTTCCCATTTTGTTTCGCCAGGAGAAAAGCTCACGGCAAAATAGTGTTTATCGTCTCCGAATAATACTTTTTGTATTTCGCCTTCCCTTGACCAGTTGAATTCTGCAGTCTGCCTGCCGCCGCACTTTTCAAAATATTCTGAAAATTTGAAGCGTATGGTCTGATCCAGTTTCAGATCTTCGAGAAGTATCGCCATCAGTTCGCTTTCAGCTATAAACCGCTTTTTTTCGCTGTAAAGGGACAAGGCTTTGATGACGGCATCGGTTGACACGTCTATCGTAATGGCACTACTGGAATCCAGAGCGGTTTTGTACAGATCGTAATCAAATCTGTTAAGGGCATTTAATTTTTCGATGGTTAGATCAAATTTTCCCTGGGTTTTAAGGAAAAACAATTTGCGCAGTATCCGAACCTGCGTATCTGGAGCAAAATAGATGAATTTTTGACTTAGCTGTTCAAAATCAAGTTCCTCGATTTTATCGATAGACCATAAAAGCATATTATAGAATCCGCTGCCAATGAGCTTGACCGCCTCCAAAGCCGCTTTGTCCGAATTGGCGAGATATTTTATATGGTTGAGATGCCTCAAGAATATCTTACGGTCGGTTACATTTTCCTGGCTGTTCAAATACAATAAAAGATAATCTTCTATTTCTTTTGATGATACTGCATTGCCTACAATCCAGGAATCTATGCGGGAATAGTTTCTAAACTGGTCGTCAAGGATTGCATTGATACTTTGAGCAGGAAATATTTTAGCTTGTCCTGTCTCCCATACCTTGAAATATTCAGACTGGGGAGCGGCTTGAAATACTGCGCTGTCAAATGAAGAAAAATATTGATCGTTCAGATACTGCGAAGCCAGATCATAGAGCCAGTATAGATTGAGATATCCCCCAGCCGCCGCTTTTAATAGAAGAATCTCTTCTGCAGAACTTTTTTCTGCAGAAGAGCTCTGCAGTATCTTTTCGAGTTTATCCTTTTCAATTCCGGCAATATTGTGGTAGACCAACTCGATCGGAACCTCAGTGTAAAAGCCTCTAAAAAACATATCATATCGCTGCTCTTCATCGCTTTGCTCCTCAAAATACCCGTTAAAAAGCGAGATGAGTTCCTGTCCCTTTTTGCCATTCCAGAATGTGCTGTCGAAAAGAATTGGAGAAAGCTCAAAATAATAGGCAAGATCATTTTCCTGTCTGATAAATGACTGGATTAATTTAAAGGCCTTTTCAAAATCGAAAGCTTCGGCATAAAGCTTAAGCAGTTCAAACTGTTTATCAGTGTCTAGTTTGGATAAAACTGCTGTGCGTTTTTCCGTGAGGGCGGCTTCGCTTAGAAAAATTCCGGCAATGACTTCCAATGAGGGCTCTATCTCAAATCCCTTAATCCAGAGTTCTGGTTTATATTCTTCCGAGCATTTCTGTATGATGATGCTTTCAATGGCATACTTTACTGATGTTTTTTCCCCATCATTCAATTCTTTTGGAATACGGTCTAAAAGTAGGCTGTAGGACTTAAAATCCTCTGCGTTTCTTATGGTTTGAAGCTTTTCCGCCTGCTGAACCAGCTCAGCTGCAGATTTTTCAATATACAGGGCATCAAGCTGACGTCTTATTTTTTCCTTGTAATCTGGAACCAAAAAATCCAGATAATCGTAAACGCCTTTTATTTTAGAAGACGTTAGACTATAAATGCTGTTGAGTTTATCATTTATAAAATCAGAGCAGAATGCCGCGCCGTAGCTGTAGTTTAAAATACGGTCAAGTTCAGGAATCCCGATTTCGGAGCTTTTTGATACAAGCAGCTCTTCAGGGATCTCGTAGTCATCCTTATCGGTGCGCGCTAGGTATTTGAATTTTTTCTGCTTCCAGACAGCGAAAAGCATTTCTTCGTTGAGATTTTTCCCAAAATAGTCAAATGCGATGCTTAATACAGCGGCCATATTCTGAGGTGGCATATTTAGGGCCGATTTGCTTTCAATAAGCTCGCAGTATGCAATGAAGTGCTCGGTGCGCAGTCCATTGTCAAAAAAGGAAATAATCTGATTTATGATTTCAAGATCGGTTTTGTCCCTGAAAAAATATTTTAGAGAGAGGCCCATTAGGCTTGCTTCCCGAGTTTCTTTTCTGCTGTAGGGATTTCCCCATCTGCTGCTGCCGGTCACTTTCACTTCAAGATTGATGGTGTCGTTTTTCCCTAAGTGCTGCATAATGGTCTTCCAGTCTTCGGCTAATCCTGCCAGTCGGATTTTCTGGGCAGTTCTTTTGGCCCTGTCATAGTTGGGCAGAAAAGCCAACGGCATTCCTGTAAGTATTTTTTCAGGCTGGTTTTCAAAATCTTTGCCTTGGATAAAAAACTCTCCTTTATCAGGCGTCACAATTACTCCAAAACCCTTCTGGCTGTCAAACCATTTTATAAGACCTATTAGCATACTGCAAGTAATTTTTATCAGATGGAAATCAAAAGAGTAACCGCTTGTTTAAGGCAGAATCAATCTCTTATTTTTTTAGAAAACCGCAATAGCATCCGGTATCGTCAGGCTAGATTGCTGCTTTCGGACCTTGAAGCCTTACTGGTTTCTTTGCTTTACAATAATATGGCTATTCTGCTTAATAAAAAAGGCATTGATATGTGAATTTATATGCTGATTTTTAAATCATTTTAAGGTCTCGAGCAATATCTGCCATGAACTTGGAGAGAGGCCTTTTAAACATTTCATGGTCATTGGTATAGTTTCCTACCAGATGCCTTTTTATGTCCTCGTCGGTAATGCCTAATTTTTTTAACTCATTTTTATAGGCGCTGTTATACGCTAAAGCTTTTACCACAAGTTCTTCGGCAATATCCTGATGCGCATCATAGATTTCATTTAAGTGAAATTTAGCTATAAAATTCTTATCGCCTTCGACTTGGAATTGAATTTTCCGGTAGTCCCTTTCCACAGTGAATCTGATTAAAGATTCGTCAGTCAGGCTGAATCGGATTCTGCTTTCATGCTTTTCATTCGAATATAAATCAAAAACAATTTCATTGCTGCTTTTATGCAGGTTGCAGGAAGAGCAGCAGGGATATAAATTGAATAAGGATACAGCTAGATAAGGATATTTGTCCTTAGGATGACTGTGGTCGGCCTGCAGCAGCGACTTAAACTCGCCATCTTCTTTTTCAAAAGTTAAAGCGGACTGGCTGTTGCAGTAGATGCAGGCCTTGATTCCCAAATGATGGAAATATTCCGGCAGCAGGTCCGTTCTTCTGGACTTGTAGTTCAGCGCGTCAAAAATGGAATCCTTAAGTCTGGAAGTGGGACAGGCATTGAGATCGCCTATTATGTTTTCAGGCCTCAGGGAGAAGAAGCAGAAGCCGTCTGTAGTATAGAAACTGCGCAGGTCCTTCAGGAATGCAAGCTCATCTTCTTTAAGCTCCTTCAGATCTATTTTGTCCAACGCGTGGATGATATTTTTATTTAGGGTTTTAAGCCTTGTTTTTACTTCTTCCTTTCTAAGAAATTCAACTGTTCTGTAGTCGCCGATTGCTATCATAAATTAGTATTTTGCAGCTGCTGTTGTAGCTTTAGTATTTTTTGTTCAATTTCAGCCCTTTTCAGAAATTTTTTATCATATAAAAATTGCAGCCTTTCCCTGATTAAGGGCTCCCCAATAAATTCGATGACCTTTAAGGCTTTCTGAGCATTCCATTCTTTATCAACGCCATTTTTGCTCTGCAGATATTTCAGCAGGCTTCCAATTTTTTCCTGTGCAAAATCTCCTATGAAGCCGTTTTCCAGAAAGAAGCTATCTTTCAGCATATCATAGATATTGGCGCCGAAAGTACTTCCTTTTTCAGAGGCATAAGGTGCTCCGTCCTGTAGCTTTAAGACACAGGCGGAGGGCAGGTCTGACAGTATGAAAGGGGAGTGCGTGGCCAGGATAAAATTGATTGATTTGATCTGTCTGAATTTTAGATTTGAAATCCCGTTTAAGAGCTCCATAATGTATTTGCGCTGGTATTCGGGATGAAAGTAAAGTTCTATTTCATCGAGAATTACATTGATATTTTGATAGGCGATTTTATACTTGTCCTTCACTTTAGTGACCGAATCCAGATTGATCAGATGGTAATAGAGGCTGTTGAGCGAATAGATCAGCTGTTTTTCACCTGAACTCAGGCTGATGAAATCAACTTCCTTCTGGCTTGTTTTTTCCTTTAATTTTATAAAAACCCTATAGATGGGAGGCGGCAGAAAAGGCAGGTAATCATCGGATATCAGACCTTTATCCCTGTAGGCTGAGCCGATTTCAATTTCATTTTGGGCATTTATCAAAAGGTTATTGTGCCTTATAAAATTAATGGTCTGTCTCAGCTTTAAGGTGATGTGGCTTGTATCGTCGGGCAGTTTGATCAGGAAAGCATCTAAATTTTTAAAAGTTAAGATATGGTGAGGATAATTCTTGATCATATCTTCTATGGTAGTGGAGCTCTCTTTATCCCGTTTTTTGGTGGTGAAGTAGGAATTGTATTCCTGATATTTAAGGGCAATATTAGCGAGTTTGTAAACTAGATATTCCTTGGATTTCTTGAGAAGCTCTGGAGCCAGATTGGACTCTTCGGTAACGCCGAAATAATAGGAGATCTTTTTAAACACATCCTCGACATTATTTTCTGACAGATCATAGTAGGCCTCATTATATTCTATTTTGGATAGATTTATCGGTTCTCTCAGCTTGAGCGACACCTTATTTAGCGACAGGTTGTTAGTCAACTGCTTTTTGGATCCCGGTCTAAAAATATTGGCGAGGAATCTTTGGCTGGAAAGGAAGTTTTCAGTGTCTATGTCGATATTGCCGTTTTTTCGAAACGGATTAAGGACGATTGGAGTCTGATAGCCATCATTTTTATGGAAAATGTGCTTGACCCACCCATAGTCTTTTGTTTGGGAATTGAAGCTGTATAGGGAATAATTTATGACTTCTGTATAGAAGAATAAATTTTCGATAGAAGCTAGGTTAAGTTCAATTGATACAGGATTCTGCTTGTAAGCCTGTGAATCTTCATCGTAGCAGTATTTATAAAGAAGCAGGCCCTCATCCTGTATGTCGATCTTGATCAATCTCTCTGCTAACCTGTAATAGATGCAAAGGGAAAGTCCGTCGAGTTTTTTGGTATAGTGGTAGTCTCTTTTTTTTTCTGCCGCTTTGTAAAAATGAAAAATGTTGTTGATTCCCATAATGAGCAGATCAATCAGAGAACTTTTGCCCGAACCGTTTCTCCCTACAATTGCAGAAATTTCAATATTCAGCCCTGCTTTTTTATTAAAAAAATCAGCGGGATACGTGGCGGCGTGGTTGATCTCATTTTCCTGAATCGTATAGTCAGAATCCAGATAATAAATTTCGCCTTTTTTTAAATTTTTAAGATAATCGTCCTTGATGCCGCTTCCCGGCTGGACAGCTATAATTTTAAAGCACATTTGTTTTAATTTATCAATTTATAAGTTCTGCCAATCGCTAAGTTCTTTTTAAAATTCGAAAAAAATGAAAGCGATTGAGTAAGGAATATATAACTCCTTTTACAGAAAGCATAGTTACGGATAAAATTCATTACTGGAAAGGGGATAAATACGGATTGTAAAGGCTCCTTTTCAGAGTTTTTTTGAGGACGACTAATGGCTTTTTCATGATGGTCAGATGCCAAACGGAGCGTTTCGGTAAGATCATGCAGGACAGGGAGAGCTTGTCAATAAACAGTTCCGATACTCCGATAAGCCATTCCAGACAGCTCGATTCAGCTGTGCCTCCATCGAAGATTTTTTCATTGAGTTCAGGGGAATTTGTGGGGATGGTAGCCGACAACCCGGACTCTAAGATTGAGCTTAAGATTTTTCATTGTTCAATCGTAAACGACGATGAGACATTGCGGAAAGAGGATCAGGGATACAAAGAAATACCGCCTGTAAGAAAGCTCGATAACGGTATGATCCAGCAGAATTTTACGCAGATCAAAAGAGATGTGCAAGAGATCATCTATACAGAGATGGACAGGCTGCTGCATGATCCTGCGCTGAAGCATCTGGTGGTGAAGAAGAAGAGGTGATTGGTTTTTGATTTAACAATTACAGAAAATCTAAAAAAGAGCTGTGCTAAGCAGCTCTTTTACTTCCATAAATATATTTTAAACAAAGCACATTTAATGATTTTATGGTTTTTTGAATCTAATTTTTATAGTTGATTCTTGGGTGCGTAAATATCTAACTTTGTAAAATCGAGATTTACAATTATTTTATGCAAATCCAAGTTTTCTTTTATATAAGATAACATAAAGGCAATGTCTGGTTCGATTATTTTTAGAATAATTTTAGGATCTTCTTCGTCCACACTATATATTAAATTTTTTCTTTCTAATATTGTTAATTCTTCTCGTAATTTTTTCGGATTGATATTCAGTTTTCTGATAGCTTCATCCTGATAGATGCAAAAAGTGTCACTATTATACTCCCCTTCATCAATTATGAAGAAATATATTTCTCTTGTTACTCGTGTAATAGCTGCAAGCTGACTGAAATAGCCATTAATTTTTTCTAATGTAAGTTCTGAAAACTCCTCTTCTCGTAATATTTTTTGCGCATTAATTGCTCTAGTTTCAGGGCTAATTTCTCTATGTGTCAAAAGAGAGGTGGGATAACTTCCATTAGTTCTTGAAACCTCAAGTTCTATTACTACACTTTGAATTTCCTCTTTGATAAAATTATAAATTGCATGGATATCCTTAAAGTCTAAAGAAATGATATCACGAAGGAGCGTTTTGGTGTCTGAAATATTAAATTCTATAAAATCTTCTGGTTCCGGCTTACCGCTTTTTTTGTAGCTGAATTTATCTATTAAATCCTGCTTAATTGCGGTATAAGTCTTTTGTTTATCACCGATTATCAGCACTCTTATAAGTTTAAACTTCTGTCTCTGCGCATCAGTTATTTTTCTAAAGTACTGGTAATTTTAGAGCTGTCGACCTGTGATGTGACTTGGTAGGCAATAGAATTGCTTTCATCTCCAATATCTAGACCAGGCTCATTGCTTCGATTTTCATTCAAATTAATAAGGCTGTAATTGTAAATTCTATTAAGAAGCTTAGCAAAAAAATCTTCACTGACCTTGTTTAGATCTGTAAAGCCTAAAGAACATCTGAGACTAATTTGATTGTTAAGGATGCTTAAGCTGTCCACTATTTCGCCTATTAAAATTCCTCTTGTCATAAAAATTTGTTTATTATTAATTACTGCAAATGTTGGAAAAAAATCTGCAGCTACACCCGAAATTGATAATATTTAGCAGGAATTTATCAGTATTATCTGAACAATTTTTAACCAAATAGGAAGTTAAGTTTACAGTTTATATTGGTATTATATTGAAAAAGCCGGCTTATGTGTACCTGCTTTTTGATCCATTATGGCCTCCAAAAAGAAAAAGGTTATCAATACTCAATGAAAAAGTGCTCATTTAAGCTGAGGAATAAAACAATTCTTGGTGCCAGCAGAACAGCAATCAACAAATGCGTTACGAATAATATCAGTATGACTATTTCTATGAATAATTTAATTGTTTCTAATTTTAAAGAGGGAGGCCTTGGGATTGAAACCTCGGCAGCTAAGGGTTTGATTTTAGTAATTTAGTGCCGTTTATAGTTAGTTAGATTGTTTTTAGTTTTTAGTTTTTTGTTTTGGCCGGCGAAGCGGATTTGGTTGGAAAAAGGGTTTATTTGAATGGGAAGATGATTTAGCGTTCTTAAACTATGGTACAGCAGATAATTTGCCTAGGTTAGGACAAATTTAGCAGTTAATTTAAATTTATTGTATTTCTGCAGCTAGGGTAATTTCTGCACCGTAAAAAATTGCCATATGTTCCTGCTCTCTTAACCATAAAACGACTTTTGCAGCTGGAGCATAGGAATTGATCATATAAAATTTCTAGGTTCTTATAGGTCTGATTGCAGTTAGGATAATGTGAGCATCCCAAAAACTTGACGCTGGTATTTTGATTTTGTCTGGTGACCAGCTTGCCTGTTTTGCAGTCTGTTATAGGGATAGCTTTTCTTGTTTAAAACGTAGAAGTTTATTAATAATTTGAATAAAAAAAGTCCCACCGAAGCAGGACTAAAGATTTTTATCTACGGCATATAGCCTTATTGTGATAAGATTAAAGATTAGAAATTTTAATCAGTTACAAATATATATAAAAAGTATTATTATAGAAAAAGAAAAACCGTAATTGTCTTAATTTTTTTTATAGTAAATTCCGTGCAGATTAAATTTAAGAAATATGACAAAGATTTTAGGATTAGATTTAGGAACTAACTCGATAGGTTGGGCATTAATTGACGATAAATTAAATAAAATTTTAGGGATTGGAAGTAGAATTTTTCCAATGGGGGTTGAAAATCTTGGTGATGGCGATAACGAAATGTCTAAGAATGCAAGTCGAACAGGAGCAAGAGGAGTTCGACGTCAGTTTTTTAGACGAAGGCTAAGAAAGAAAGTGTTACTAAAATCACTTTCTGAAAATAATATGTGTCCAATAAACACCAAAGATTTTGAAGATTGGAAACAAACTAAACAGTTCCCTAATGAAAAATTAGCAACTTGGTTTGCTATGAATCCTTATGAATTGCGTCAAAAAGCATTGAAGGAGAAATTATCTTTGGAAGAAATAGGTAGAATTTTTTATCATCTAATTCAAAGAAGAGGATTTTTAAGTAATAGTAGAAAAGGAGGAAGCGATGATGGAGCTATTTTTAAAGGAAATGCTAAAGAAGGAAAAATAGGAATTGATTATACTTTAGAAAGTATCGAAGGAAAAACATTGGGTTCATATTTATATGAGATTTATCCAAAAGAAAATCAGCCTTTTCAAGATGGACTAGAAAGAATCAGAAACAGATATACAACTCGTAGAATGTATATTGACGAATTTGAAATGATTTGGCATAAACAGTCAGAATTTCATTCGGTTTTAAATTATGATTTAAAAACAATTTTAGGGGGTAGAAAACAAGATAATTACACAGAAGACGGCATTTTATTTCATCAAAGACCTTTGCGTTCTCAAAAGCATTTAGTTGGAAACTGTTCTTTTGAACTTTCAAAAACTAAATGCCCTATAAGTGCTATTCCTGTAGAAATGTTTAGAATTTGGCAATGGGTTAATACAGTCGAATATAATGGGAAGAAAATATCTGAAGAAGAAAAAGCCAAACTAGTTGAGCAATTGCTTTCATTCGATAAAATTGAATTTAAAAAACTCCGAAAAGCTATTGGGAAAGAAAGTGCGGAATTCAAGTTTAATTACAAAGACGATGATAAAATTGCTGGTACACATACTATCTCTAATTTATCCAATAAGAAATTCTTTGGCAAAAGATGGTTTGATTTTTCAGATAAAGAGCAAGAAGATATTTGGCATGTTCTGTATTTTTTTGATAGTAAATCAAACCTAAAAGAATATGCTGTTAAGAATTGGAATTTTAGTGAAGAACAAGCAATTGCAATTTCAAGGTTTAATGTAAAAGACGGCTATACTAGTTTGAGTCGAAAAGCTATTGGAAATATTTTGCCTTTTTTGCAGCAAGGGTATACCTATGATATTGCAGTTGTTATGGGCGGAATTAAAAATGCTTTTGATGATAAATGGCAAAATGACACGGTAGAAAACAATCTAAAACAACTAGATTTGATTGATAATGTTGAAGGTATAGTTAGGTCTAAAATTTCAGGAGGATTTATAGATACAATTAAGGATTTATTACGTAAAGAATTTGAATTTAATGACAAACAATTAAAAAAACTTTACCATCATTCTGCTGCAATTGATAAGGTAGCATTATTACGAAAACTGCCAACTGGGAAACAGGCAGATAAGGATATTCAAGCTATTAGAAATCCAATTGTAATTACAGCTTTATTCGAATTACGAAAATTGGTCAATGAATTAATCGAAGAGCATGGGCAGCTTGACGAAATAAAAGTAGAAATGGCCCGTGACCTGAAAATATCAAAATCGCAGCGAAATAAGATACGCAAAGATCAAAAACGATTGGAGAGAGAAAATGACAGGGTAAAAAAGGAAGTAGAAAAGTATGTAAGAGTTTCTCATGATAACATTCTAAGATTTAAGCTTTGGGAGGAATGCAAGCAGACTTGTCCTTATACAGGTGTTGTAATTCCAGTTACAAAACTTTTTACAGGAGAAATACAAATAGAGCATATCCATCCTTGGAGTCGTTCGTTAAACGATAGTTTCAATAATAAAACATTGTGCTATGCGGATGAAAATAGACGAAAAGGAGACAAAACACCTTTTGAATTTTATGGAAACGATGAGCTGGATTGGATTGCTAGAAAAGAACGTGCTTTAAAATTGTTTTCTGATACTAAAGAGTATCCCAATGCCTATCAAAAATTCAGGCGATTTGTACAGCAAAAATTTGATGATGATTTTTCTTCAAGACAATTAAATGATACACGATTTATAAGTAAAGAAGCATCGTCTTATTTAAAACAAATATGTGAAAAGGTAAATGTTTCTCCAGGTCAAATGACAGCCAATTTACGTCAAAAATGGGGTTTGAATACGGTTTTGAATGATGAAAATGCTAAAACTCGGGAAGATCATCGTCATCATGCTATTGATGCTTTGGTTATGGCATGTGGGAAGACAAGTTATTTACAGGAATTGTCAAAATGGAACCGTTACAATAGAAATTATGATTTAAAAGATTTTCCTATGCCTTGGGAAACTTTCCGATTTGATGCTGAGAAAGCAATTGATAAAATATTGATTTCGCATAAACGTATTTCTAATGATATTACAACTCGATATACTAAAGTGGAGAAAAACGGAAAGACATATATAAATAAGGGAGTTGCAGCACGAGGGCAATTGCATAAGGAAACTGTTTTTGGTAAACGAAATTTTAATGGGGATGAAGCATTTCATGTTAGGAAATCAATTGATAGTTTAACAACTGAGAAACAATTAGAAAAAGTGGTTGATGAAGTTGTTAAAAAATTAATTCATAAAAAGATTCAGGAACTGGGCGGATTCGTAAAAGGTACCATTCCTGCTAATACTTTTTTCAATGTTGATGAAAAAGGAGTTAAACAACCACAAATTTTCCTGCCAAATAAAAATGGTAGTCCAGTTCCAATTTTAAAAGTCAGAATGAAAGAAAATATTAGTGGAGCTGAAAAATTAAAAGACAATATAAATCAATGGGTAAACCCTAGAAATAATCATCATGTACTTATTTATAAAGATGAAAAAGGGAATTTAAAAGAAGAAGTAGTTACATTTTGGACTGTTGTAGAAAGAAAAAGAAAAGGATTTCCAACTTATCAATTGCCAGCAGATGGAAGTAAAATAATTACCACTTTGCATATTAATGATATGTTTTTATTGGGGGTAAATGAAGATGAAATTAATTGGAAAAACCCTGATTTTGATTTACTAAAAGAACATTTATATCGAGTACAGAAATTGTCATCTAAGTTCTATGAATTTCGACAAGGTTCGCAAGCGTCAATTCAAAATAATTTTTTGCCATTTTACAGAAGAATCACAGGTTATGGAGAAGGGATAGGAGGTTGGTTAACTCACAATCCAATAAAAGTAAGAATTTCAGTTTCAGGAAAAATTTCAAAAATATAATTTTACTTTAAAAAATGGTGTAAATACTATCAAATCAAAGGAGATGAAAAGATAGAGATTATTACCATTATCGGAAGACAAGATTTTGATAATAGTTCTTTGACATAATTCAAATCTTAAACATCCAAACCACAACGAAAAGGTATGGCATTCGCCCAGCAGGAATGCGATGAAAGCAGTTGTGGTTTGATTAAAGATTAGAAAATATGATATTAAAATATCGATTTAATCCTAAAAGACAATGTTGTGGTTTGATTAAAGATTAGAAAACACGATATTCGAATCCGCATTTTCAAAAAATACAGCTTTGTTGTGGTTTGATTAAAGATTAGAAAACACGATATTTTGTTTAATTACGTGTTAAGTTAATATGAGTTGTGGTTTGATTAAAGATTAGAAAACACGATATTATAAGAAGAATTACACGGATGACATCAACCGTTGTGGTTTGATTAAAGATTAGAAAACACGATATTAGGGCGGTTGAAAGATACCGCAAAGCGCAGTTGTGGTTTGATTAAAGATTAGAAAACACGATATTTTATGCGTTGATGAAGTTTGGTTTGTTGAGTTGTGGTTTGATTAAAGATTAGAAAACACGATATTACAATGGAGAAGTAAACTTTTTGGTTTTAGGTTGTGGTTTGATTAAAGATTAGAAAACACGATATT